>JAUNGM010000053.1 GCA_030524545.1 Eubacteriales bacterium | reverse complement strand
CGCACAACAAACTATCCATTGAAGAATCTCTTAAGGGGGCTGTGAATGGTAACTTAAATTTATTTTTCTTTCTTTTTGCCGTAAATCTGCTATACTTAAACTGTGGCAGTAGCTCTGCCGCAATTCAAAAAATAACAGGAAGGATCGGTTAAATGAAGAAATCACCATTGACCCGTTCGCTTTTCCTTTTCATTTTCTTTCTGCTCTTTACTTCGGGATGCAGTTTTGGAAGCGAAGGCGCTTCAGATGAACCGCCTGTTTTTTCACCGCTTCAGGTTCTGGTACCTGCTGCCGACGGAAAAGAGGTCATCGGAAACGCCCCCGTTATACTGGATGTCTCCAATAAAGAGCAGGGATACATGGTCGTACAGACGGATGCCTCTTCTTCGCGTGTAAACATTCAGATGACCGGCCCGGACGGGGTACTTTATTCCTATTTTGTAGATCCGGGAGAAGATGCCGTTATCCCATTTACCAGCGGAGACGGCAGCTACCAGATTCTCTGTTATGAACAGATCGGCGGTGACAAGTACGCCGCCCTCTACAGCAATACGCTGGAGATTGCCCTTGAGAATCCTTATCTTCCATTCCTGTATCCCAATCAGTATGTGGACTTTTCTCCGGAATCCGAAGCCTGTATTCTGGCACAGTCCATGCTTCCGGAAGACGCAACGGATGTGGAGGCACTGGATGCAATTTACACCTATGTAACATCCAATATTACATATGATGAGGAAAAAGCACAGACCGTAGAAGCAGGATATCTTCCCGATATTGATGAAACCCTGCATACAGGCACGGGAATCTGCTTCGATTATGCAGCGCTTATCACTGCCATGCTTCGGGCACGGGATATCCCCTGTAAGCTGCAGATCGGATATACCAGCGATATCAAACACGCTTGGATCGATGTTTACATCCGTTCCAGGGGCTGGGTAAACCAGGCTATTTCCTTTGACGGAGAAACCTGGACCCGTATGGATCCCACCTTTGAGTCCAATGCTGAAGATGCCGAATCCATGCAGGATTATATTGGTGACGGAGACAACTATACAACCCAGTTTACCCGCTAGATATTTTTTAATTACAGATCAGTACAGCTACGGCCCTGCTGAAAGCCGGACTGCACTGTTTCGTCCTGACTTTTGCCGAAAGGAGTATTACTATATGAACCATATGCTTACCAATCAGGAACTGTTCCATTTCTGTGAACAGTTTTCCATTATCCTGCGCTCGGGGATTTCCGGCGCGGAAGGGCTTCATATTTTATATGATGACAGCAAATCCCAAAGAAGCAGGGAGATTTTTGAATCACTGATCAAGAGCCAGGAAGAGACCGGAAGTCTTTCTCAGGCTCTCACCGATGCGGGGATTTTTCCTGATTCCATGATTTCCTATGTAAAAGCCGGGGAAGAAACAGGCTGTCTTGACGAGGTCATGGCAAGTCTGGCTGACCATTACGAACAGGAAATGGAAATTTCCCAAAGTATCCGCAGTGCCGTCACATACCCCCTCATCATGCTGGGGATGATGGGTGCTGTCATTATCATTCTCCTTGTAAAAGTCCTGCCTGTTTTTCAGCAGGTATTCCGTCAGATGGGCCTGGAAATGACCGGCCTGTCCTCCGGACTGCTTAAAACCGGATCTGCCATCAGCCGCTATTCCGCCGTATTCTTCACTGTTCTGGCAGTATTGATCCTCTGTATTATTTTTCTCTGCTGTACGGAGAAGGGGCGTGAAATGCTCGGCAGATTCGCTGCCCGAATCCCTCAGATCAGGGATATTCCTGTTGCCATGGATTACGGCCGTCTCACACAGGCGATGTCTATGGGGCTTCGAAGCGGCCTTGGACCGGAAACCAGCCTGGAGCTGGCAGATCACCTCATCTCCCATCCTCTCATAAAGTCCCGCCTTGTCAAAGCACAAAAGCTTTTGAACGAAGGTGCACTCTTTGCAGATGCCATGACAGAGTCCGGGCTTTTTCAGGGAATGGATGCAAGGCTGATTTCTATCAGCGTCCGTGCCGGTGCTGCGGATGAAGTCATGGGAAAGCTTTCCGACCGTTACCGCCAGGAGTCTATCTCCATTGTAGAGCGGACGATTTCCGTTGTGGAGCCTACCATTGTCATTCTTCTTTCCGTTCTTGTGGGGCTGGTTCTGCTTTCTGTTATGATGCCGCTTCTCGGCATTCTCTCGGACATGATCGTATGAGGTGAATCTTATGGAAGATATTTTTGAACCACGCAGAAAACGGATCGTCCGTTCGCTTCGCTTCCTGCTTCCTGCGGTACTTCCCGTCCTGTTATGCGCCATATTTCTTTTGGCAATTTCCCGGACATCCGATGATACGATTGCCAAAGAGCAGGCCACGCTTACCCAGGCCCTGGAGAACGGCGCGGTCTATACCTATGCGCTGACAGGGAATTATCCGGAAAGTCTTTCTCAGCTTTTGGACGAATACCGAATCACCTATGATAAGGAGAAATTCATCGTGGAATATGTGCCCAATGGCTCCAATCTGTTTCCTATGATTTCCGTCCTGCCGCGAAACAGCGGGAAAGGAGGACTTCAATGAACCGTACTTCCGGAAGGGATCATTCTGTCGATCTCCTTTTTTCCATACTGCTCTTCGGCACATATGTCCTGTTTCTCCTTCTGATGCTTCTTTTTGCCGCAAAGGCCTACCGGAACGCAGTAAAGGGAACGGACGAAAACTATCATCTGCGTACTGCCATGTCCTATATCACTGTAAAGATCCGTCAGCATGACAACGGACAGGACGTTTTCCTCGGTGAAATCCAGGGAACTGAGGCTTTGTGTCTCACAGATGACATTGACGGAAAAACATATACGACTTATATCTATCTTTATGACGGTCAACTAAAGGAACTTTTCACTTCAGACGAAAGCAGGGCTTCTCTTTCTATGGGAACTGCGATTGCTTCTCTGAATTCCTTTATAATAGAAGAAACACCGGAGGAATTTTACCGGATTTCCATGGAGGATATAAACGGCAGTACCGGCACCTTCCTGATTCATCCGGGTGCTCCTGCTGTATAATGCCGGAAGGAGATTTGCCATGAAAAAAATAACCTCACATTCAAAATCAGGGCTTTTTCTGATGGAAATGATTCTTTCTCTGCTCATCCTGTCCCTGACAGCAGCGGCTTGTGTACAAGTATTTGCTGCCGCACGCACCTGCCGCAGAGAGGCCAGGGAATGGAACCATATTCAGGAACTGACCACCTCTGCCGGAGAAATCCTGGAAGGCAGCGACGGCAGCCGGGAGGCCTTTCTGGAACTGCTGCCGGGCGGAAGTATTTCAGAGGGAGGCCTTCTCTATACCTTTGACAGCCAGTGGCAGCCCTGCGGAGCCGGGGATGCTGTGTACCGCTTTTCCATTACACTGTCTGTCACAGACAAGGAAAAACAGGCTGTTCTGAACTTCCGGAACGCTCAGGGCGATATTCTTTATGAACAGTCGATCCGTTTTCCGGTTCTCGGTTCCGAAGCGTCCCTTACAGCGGACTCCGGAGAGGATACCATTATGGCCCTTCGGCCAAATAAAGGAAAGGGGGACTGTCTTTGAAAAGGAATCATAGTTCCATGGTCACCCTTGGAATCACTTCGTTATTTTTAATATTTGCCGTACTCTGCATGGTCATTCTGTCTCTGCTCACGCTCGGAAGTTCCCGCTCGGATCTTCGTATGAGCAGGCGTTCTATGGAGCAGACTACCGCCTATTACGATGCCTGCGGGTCGGCTTCGGATCTCTGTCTGCAGGCAGAAGAATATTTACAGACGATTTATGACCGGACTTCCAATGAAAAAGACTATCTGAAAGAAACAGCCTCTCTTACAAGCCGGGGATTTCTCTGGGAGCAGGACAGCCGGATATTGTCGTTTGACGTATCTTTTTCAGATACGCAGACACTTCACGTAGAAGCAGAAGTTCTTTATCCAGGTACTGCAAACGGCCCTTTTCTGGAACTTCTTACATGGCAGACGCTGTCCACCGGAACCTGGAATCCTGATACGAAACAACCTGTTTACACAAAGGAGATTACCCCATGACCGAAAACTTTGTACTTGATTTTCTCACTACAGCAGCACAGCAGCACGCTTCCGATATTTTTATCATTGCCGGCCTTCCTCTGTCCATCAAAATCAGCGGACAGCTCCAGCGTGTGGGAGAAAGGCTTATGCCTGAAGACACCGGTGCCATTATCCATAAGATTTACGAACTTGCAGGAGGCCGCGATATGAAACATTTCCTGGAAAGCGGGGATGATGACTTTTCCTTTTCTATTCCAGGTCTGTCCCGTTTCCGTGTGAACACCTACCGCCAGAGAGGCTCCCTGGCAGCGGTGATCCGTGTCATTGCATTTGAACTGCCCGATCCGTCTCAGCTCAATATTCCGGAGGAGGTCATGGAAGCCGCTGATTTTACAAAGGGCATGGTTCTTGTTACAGGGCCGGCGGGAAGCGGAAAATCCACCACAATGGCCTGTCTGGTAGACCGTATCAACAACAACCGCGAAGGCCATATCATCACACTGGAAGATCCTTTGGAATACCTGCACAGGCACAAAAAATGCATTATCAGCCAGCGCGAGATCTGTACGGACACGGAGAGCTACCTGGTATCCCTGCGTGCTACCCTGCGCCAAAGCCCGGATGTGATTCTCCTTGGAGAAATGCGTGACTATGAGACTATCCAGACTGCCATGACCGCAGCCGAAACAGGCCATCTCGTGCTTTCCAGCCTGCATACCATCGGTGCCGCAAATACCATCGGGCGAATCATGGATGTATTTGAGCCCAACCAGCAGCATCAGATAGCCATTCAGCTTTCCATGATTCTGCAGGCCGTAATTTCACAGCAGTTGATACCGGATGTAGACGGACACACCATTCCCGCATTTGAAGTCATGCGTCTGACTCCTGCGATCCGGAACATGATCCGCGACAATAAGGTACATCAGATCGACGGTATCATCTACTCTTCTTCCCAGTACCAGATGCGTTCCATGGATCAGAGTCTTCTGGAACTGTTCCGGCAGAGAAGAATCACTAAAGAGACTGCACTGACTTACGCCACCAACGCAGAGATGCTGAAAAGAAAACTGATGTAACCCGCACGGCTGCGATGACCGTCTGCCGGACTGTCACTTTAATATATCCGTAAATTCAAAAAGACAGAAGCCGGTTTCTTTATCGGAAACAGCTTCTGTCTTTTCTGGTTATCAAATTCTCAGCTTACGATATTTCCCACAAGTACATAGGAAAAAATATACATGATCACGGTTGCCATCGTGATTCCCAGCAAAATCGCCAGTGAGGATTTCTTGATATCCACATCCAGCAGAGATGCGATCAGTGCACCTGTCCATGCTCCGGTTCCCGGCAAAGGAATCCCGACAAACAGCACAAGACCCCAAAACTCATATTTCTTTATCTGGTCGCTTTTTCCCATTGCCCGGTTTTCCAGTTTAATGATCAGGCCGCGGAAGAGCTTCGTTTTTTTGAGAAGCTTAAAAATCTGACGGATAAAAAGCAGGATAAACGGAATCGGAATAATATTTCCCACCACACACAAAGGAATGGAAACCGTCTCCGGAATTTTCAAAAGAGAAGCTGCAAGCAGACCGCCTCTTAATTCCAGAATAGGAACCATAGAAATAATAAATACCGCCGCTTCCGGTGAAATAAACTGTGCCAAATTTGCTGCAAACCACTGTACCAGTGCTTCCATAATACCTCCTAACGATTACTCAGATATTTTTCCAAAAACTCAAAAAATGTTTGCATCTCTTCCCGTGTTCCGATGGTGATGCGCAGATGGTTGGCTGTCCTTCCCTTCGGGAAATAACGCACATAAATATGCTGTTCCCGAAGAGCCTGGAACAACTCCGAAGCCGGGCAGGTCTCATGTGACGCAAATATAAAGTTGGACCTGGAATCACCGAAGGAAAATCCCAGCTTCTTTAATTCTGTTTTTGCCCATTCTCTCGTCTCTATAATTTTACGGCAGGTTTCGCGGAAATATGCCTCGTCCTTCATAGCCTCCACACCTGCTGCCAGGGCTGTCCTGTCCATCGTGTAGGAGTTGAAGGAATATTTCACATCATTCAGATATTTGATCAGTACCGGGCTGCCGCAGGCAAACCCGATACGCATCCCCGCCAGGGATCTTGATTTGGAAAATGTCTGCACGACCAGAAGATTCTCATATTTTTCAATAAGAGGTAATGCCGATACGGCACCGAAATCCACATAGGCCTCATCTACAATGACGATAGAATCCTGATTCTTCCTGATGATTTCTTCAATATCTGCCAAAGGAAGCTCTACCCCTGTGGGAGCATTTGGATTCGGAAAAATGATTCCGCCGTTTTCTCTGAAATAATCTTCCTTACAGATGCGGAAATCCTCATCCAGTGCCGGACGCTCATATGGAATACGGAACAGATCTGCCCAGACATCATAGAAAGAATATGTGATATCCGGAAACAGAATCGGCTTCTTACCATTAAAGAAAGTAAGAAAACACATAGCCAGCACGTCATCGGAGCCTACTCCTGCAAATACCTGGCTCTCGTCCAGATGATAATAAGAGGCGATAGCCCGTACCAGGTCACCTGCTGTCGGATCCGGATAAAGCCGCAGTACATTCGTATTCATCTCCTGCAGGACGCGTGTGACACCCGGAGCAGGCGGATAAGGGTTTTCGTTGGTATTTAATTTGATCATATCCGGCTGGTCGGGCTGTTCTCCCGGTGTATAAGGAACCACCCTGCGGATATTCTCCTCCCAGGTCTTCATAATCTCTCCTTTCTTCCATAAGCGGGGATTCCGCTCACAGAAGTCCAATTCACATTTTACATAGATACATCTGCTATTGTAACCAGTGAAGGTGTATTTGTCAAAAGAAATCGAACACTTTTTACATTCCGTTCAAAAAAAAGAAGAACGCCTCAGAGGGGTATGGTGCTCCTCTGAGACGTCCGGTTTTGTCACAAATGATTTATTTTACAGATTCTCTTCAAAAAATGCTTTGATTCCTTCCAGAGCTGCTGCTTCATCAGCCCCTTCCACCTCAACTTCTACGGCATCTCCGCATTTTACACCAAGTCCCATTACTGCCATCAGTTTCGTAGCTGCGGCTGCCTTTCCGCCTTTTACGATCTGAATCTTGCTTTCGTATTTCTTGGCTTCTTTTACAAGAAGTCCTGCCGGTCTTGCGTGAATACCGATTTCGTCTTTGATTACATAAGTAAATTTCTGCATGTCCATTTCCTCCTGGATATTTTTATAATTTTTGTTTATTGTTTCCGGGTTATTTTGATCATTTTTTATTCAATTGTAAACAGCTTCTCCATAATCTCAGTATGTCCGGTTTTCAAAATTTTAAAATCCGGATAATCTTCGCTGTTTGTCAGAAGCACCGCAGTTGTAGCCGGGTACCCGGCTGCCTTGATCTTACTGATATCGAAAGTGATCAGCTTCTGTCCGGCTTTTACCTGATCTCCCTCAGAAACGTGAAGTTCAAAACCGTCTCCGTTCATTTTCACCGTATCTACACCTACGTGAATCAGGACTTCCATGCCGTCCGGACCGGTGATTCCAATGGCATGACGGGTTTCTGTAACGGAGGAGATCTCGCCGTCAAAAGGTGCTGCCACTTCTCCCTCTTCCGGCTCAATACCTACACCGTCACCCAGAACACCGGATGCAAAAGTGGAATCCGGAATCTCTTCTCTTGGAATCACAAGGCCTTTTACAGGAGCAAACAATGCTTTTTCTGCGTTATCCGCTGTAACTGCCGGGGTATCTGCTGCGTTGGACGGCTGTACAACTGAGGAAGTCTCCTGAATTTTGTTCGTTTCTGTTTTCTTTGCCTGTCCTGCGTCTTCCGGATCTTCTTTCCATACAACCCAGGTAAGAGCAAAGGAGATGCCAAAGGCTACTGCCAGGACGATCGCATACTGTACGGTATAGTCAAGAGTGATCAAAAATCCCGGGAGACCGGTAACTCCGTATGAGGTCGCGCCGATATGGAAAATAGAACCGAGGAGTGCTCCTGCAGCACCGCCGATCATGCCGCAGACAAGCGGTTTTACAAAGCGGAGGTTAACACCGAAGATGGCCGGCTCCGTGATTCCAAGTGCCGCTGACAGGGAAGACGGGATTGCCACGGATTTGGTCTTCATATTTTTTGCTTTCAGGCCGACTGCAAGGCAGGCTGCTCCCTGTGCGAAGTTGGCTGCGGAAGCAATCGGCATCCAGGTATTTAAGCCGTCTGCTGCGGAAAGCATGCCTGCTTCAATTACATTGTACATATGGTGGATACCACAGACAACAGTCAGCGGATACAGCGCACCCATGATCATGGCACCAATGCCGTGTCCTACCGTAATAATCCATCCGGCAAATTCAAGAACATAAGTCTCTGCCGTAGAGAATACAGGGCCAATAATTCCGATGGTAAGAAACGCGGTGATAATGACCGTGCAGAGCGGGGTCACAAACAGGTCGATCATTTCCGGTACATGCCTGTGAAGCCACTTTTCGATCTTACACATCAGCCATACGGCTATAATTACCGGGATGACATGTCCCTGATAACCAACCTGACGAATCGGGAATCCCAGGAGATGCCATACAGGAATCTCGGAAGCTTCCATAGAACTTATGGACCATGCATTGATCAGACTCGGATGAATCATGATCATACCGATGACTGCACCGAGGAAAATATTTCCGCCGAATACCCTCGCTGCCGATACTGCGATCAAAATCGGAAGGAAGGTGAACGCGGTGTTGGCAAACATGTCCAGAATGCCGTACCAGTCACTTCCTGCAAAGGAAGGAATGGCCTTGCCGAGGGCTTCTACCAGTCCCATCATCAGGCCGGAGGCTACGATGGCCGGGAGAATCGGAACAAATACGTCACCCAGAGCCTTGATCATCCGTTTAAAGATCGGCTGCTGTGCTGCGGCGGCTGCCTTTACCTCTTCTTTGGTGGCTGCGGTCATGCCGCTGACTTTCAGAAATTCATCATATACCTTATTGACAGTACCTGTTCCGATGATCAGCTGAAGCTGTCCGTTGTTGCTGAAAACACCTTTGACACCGTCGATGTTCTCCAGCTTCTTCATATCAATACTGCTGTTGTCTACTGTTACCAGACGGAGTCTGGTGGCACAGTGTGCGGCACTTACCAGATTGCTTCTGCCGCCGAGAGTTTCATAAATCTCTTTTGCGCATTTTGCGTAATCCATTGCCATTTTTCTTTCCCCTTTTTCTTTTCTCGTTACATTTTACTCTTTTTCTGCTTTTTTATCAATGTGAAATCGATTACACTTATCGTGCTTTTAATATATCCCATTTTTATGCATTTGTAAATTGGCATACATTCCAAATATTCAATCTCATTTTTGTGCATTATTATGTAATCGATTTCATTTAACTTATAAAAATATCCTGCAAATACCTTTAACAGAGATCAAATGCAGGATGACTGTCCGGCTGACTCCGCTTACACGGAGGAACCTTCTAATTGCGGATCAGGTGATGTTTCAGAAAGGCGTACCGGATGCCGCCCTCCTGCACAGACGGGCAGATATCATCCACCAGAGGTTTCAGTTCTTCACTTCCATTACTCATGCAGATACTCAAGCCTACTGTCTGAAGCATCTCTTTGTCATTCATACTGTCCCCGATGCCTACGGAATCGTAAATGGGGATATTCAGATGACTGCATACCCGTTCCACAGCTCTGCCCTTGTCAAACAGCCGGTTGATGATCTCACCGTTGACAAAGCCATGCTTATCTCTGCCCTGAATGCAGAATTGAAAATCCTTTTTTAAAACCTCCCTGGGTTCTTCAATCTGTTCTGCAGTGGGACTCATGATCACGATTTTATATACCGGCTGGTTATGGTATGCTTCCATAGGAAGGATATTCAGGGATTTCTCAATCTGTTCCCTCCAGCGGAGCAGTTCGCTGTTGCTGCCTTCCGAAGCATGTTCCCGCAGAAAATCCTTAAATCCTTCGTCCGTGTAAGACCCATCCATGCATTCTACTGTATGGAAAACCCCGTTTTTCTTCAGGACCTCCATTGCCGTATTCTTCTGTTCTTCTGTCATAGGGCAGTCATAAATGACTTCCTCCCCACATTTAATATAGCCGCCGGCGCTGGCAACAATACCGTCAAACTCATATTTCAGCAGCGGGGACAGCATTGCATAATTTCTCCCTGTACATAAATACACATAATGCCCAAGCTTTCTGGCATTTTCGATGGCACGCAGCGCGGACTCCGGCGGTTCATTGCTTCCCGGTTCCGTCAGTGTTCCGTCTATATCCAAAAAGATAACTTTTCGTTCCATTTCGATCCTCCTGTACATTACCATTCTATTTTTTAGAAAGCCACATTTTATGTAATCGATTTCACTTTATTGCAATTATATATCATTCTTCCAACTATTGTAAAGTGGAAAAAGTGATAATTTTCTTATTCTTTCTTTGTCTATTATGTATCCCAGGTCCCTCCCTCATGAGGGGCGCCGGGCATCTGGGAGATGTTCGCTTAGCGCCGACCGCAGCGGAGCGAAGACCTTGCTCCTCTTTGCGTGCCAGATGCATGTTGCCGCAGGCAATTCCCAATGCATCTGGTCACATCCTGACCGGAGGGCTTCGTATACCGTATTTTATTTCTCTGTATCATAAATATCTACTGCAAAAAGAGGCTCGCCAGACGTAATTTTGCCTCTCTTCAGCAAGCGGATCTTCTGGTTGTCTTCCAGCTCCGTGCAGAGAACCGGGGACACCATAGAAGGAGCTTTTGTCCTCAGGTAATCCAGGTCCAGTTTCAGAAGAGGTGTTCCTTTGGTTACTTTCTGTCCGGTTTCGATCAGAGCCTGGAAGCCTTTTCCCTTTAGTTTTACGGTGTCAATTCCCATATGGATGAGAAGGGAAACGCCGGAATCGGTCACAAAGCCGACGGCATGTTTCGTATCAAATAAAAAGCTGATCTCACCGTCTTCCGGGGCACGCACAAAGGGATCCTCTGGAATCACCACTGCACCGTCCCCCATCATTTTCTCTGCAAAAGCCTCGTCCGGCGCAGTCGATAAATCTGCCGCCAGACCAGTGACAGGGCTTGAAATAATGATGGCTTTTATGGGATTGGCCGCGCTGTTATCCTTACTTTCTGCGCTGCCTGTTACAGCAGCAGTGTCTGCGTCTTTCTCCTCCTCATCATACGGAATATCATCTGCAGCCTTCTCCAGATAATCTTCCAGATCAGACTTGACCACCGTTACATGCGGGCCATAAATGATCTGCACTCCGTTTCCCTTATGCACAACGCCGGAAGCTCCGGTTGATTTTAGCAAAGCATCATTTACCAGTCCCGCATCATAGACCGTGCAGCGCAGCCTCGTTGCACAGCAATCCACATCACTGATGTTCTTCTTACCTCCAAGTCCCCGGGTGATCGTCCGGCTGACCGTATCCGCAGCTGCCACGCCGGAGGCATTTCTTTCCTTTCCTGCATTGACATCAGCCCTTGTGTAAAGCTTTATTTCCGTATCATCCTCTTCCCTTCCCGGAGTCTTAAAATCGAATTTCCGAATCATAAACCGGAAGATAAAGTAGTACAGGAAGAAGTAAATGATTCCTGCCGGAATCACACGTACCCAGCTTGTTTTTGCATTTCCCTGAAGGATTCCGAAAAGGAAAAAGTCCAGAAAACCGCCCGAAAAAGTCAGCCCAACCGCAATATTCAGCATGTGTGCAACCATATAGGCCGATCCTGCCAGTATCACCTGAACAATAAATAATGCCGGAGCCACAAACAGGAAGGAAAACTCAATCGGCTCTGTAATACCTGTCAGCATGCAGGCAAGGGATGCGGATAACAGCAGCCCTCCGGCAGCCTTCTTTTTCTCCGGCCTTGCGCACTGGTACATCGCCAGTGCTGCACCCGGAAGTCCGAAAATCATAAAGATAAATTCCCCGGAAAAGTATCTCGCCGCATCGGCGCTGAAATGTGCAACATTGGCGGAATCCGCAAGCTGGGCAAAGAAAATATTCTGCCCGCCCTGCACAAGCTGTCCCGCCACTTCCATGGAACCTCCCACTGCTGTCTGCCAGAACGGCATATAAAATACATGATGCAGCCCGAAAGGAATCAGCGCTCTTTTAATCAGTCCGAAGATCAGCGTACCCACATATCCGCTTCCGGTAACCAGCCCTCCAAGTGCATAGATGCCGCTTTGAACCGCCGGCCAGACAAAGTACAGAAGGATTCCCGCAAACATATATACAAGGGTAGAAATAACAGGCACAAACCTGGTTCCTCCAAAGAAAGACAGGGCATTGGGCAGCACAATCTTGTAGAAGCGGTTGTGCAGTGCGGCAACACCAAGTCCCACGATAATTCCTCCAAAAACCCCCGTCTGAAGCGTCGGAATCCCACAGGCGGAGGCAACTGTCCCCTCCAGGACATCCGCTGCAATGGTACCATCATTCATAATTTTCCCATTGAGCAGAAGCATTGCACTGATTGCCGTATTCATAACAAAATACGCGATCACAGCCGAAAGAGCAGCAACCTCTTTCTCCTTTTTTGCCATACCGATCGCCACACCTACGGCAAAGATCAGCGGAAGGTTATCGAATACAGCACTGCCTACTTTATTCATAATAATCAGAAGTGCATGAAGGAGCGTTCCTTCTCCCAATATCCGTCCCAGTCTGTAAGTGGCAATGGTCGTTTCATTTGTAAAAGAGCTTCCGATTCCAAGCAGCAGACCTGCCACCGGAAGAATCGCGATCGGCAGCATAAAGCTTCGCCCCACACGCTGCAAAACACCAAAAATTTTATCTTTCATCTGGCTCTTCTCCTCTCTTTTGGGGTATGCTATGATAGAACAAAAATGTGCTTCGCACATCCTCGCGGTTTCCATTTCTTCCAAAGAAGCACATTTTTGCCGCGCCGAGCACGATTGCAAAGCAATATTTTCCTCTCGTGCGAGTGCGCATCATTGCACGAAGTGCTTTTTTATGATATAGGAAAGTGAGAACTTTCCTATATCACAAAAAAGCATCCGCCGCACATAACCATCCAGAATGCTATGTACTGCGAATGCTTTTAAATCATCATATATAATATTTCCCTGATTCTGCAAAAATATTCTTCCGTATTTCTTTATGCTCCGGGCGCATTTGATCCTGCTTTGACTCCTTCTCCTCTATGCTGTCAGGAAATTGCTTTCTTTTTCCAGCCGCCCTTTGCATAGAAGATGCCTGTAATGAAGGCGCCGATCAGCCATGCGATCAGAAGAGAAAGGAAGATACACTCTTTTCTTCCGTTGGGAAGCTCCGGTGTTCTGGTAAGATAACACAATCCATAGGCCAGCGGGACACGCAGGAACACTGTCTGGAAAATTGAAATCCACATAGGCGTCATTGTATCCCCGGCACCTCTCATCACGCCCGAAAGGCTCTGAAGCACAGCCATGGCAATGTACCCTACAGCCAGGATCCGCATCATCCGGAAACTCAGTTCCACAAGCTCCGGAGTGTTCGTAAAGATTCCCATAAGTCCTTTTCCAAAAATCAGGATCATCCCGGTAATCACAGTCGATACCCCCATTGCAAGGACGGTTCCCTGTTTTGCACCTTTGCTCACGCGGTCATAAGAACCTGCGCCGACGTTCTGACCTGCATAAGTCGTCATTGCTGTTCCGAATGAAAAATTCGGCAGCATGGCAAACCCGTCTACACGCATAACAATGACGTTTGCTGCAATAAACTGCTCCCCGAAGCTGTTAGTCAGGGACTGCACAATGATCATGGACATAGACATGATTGCCTGAGTCACCCCTGAAGGAAGCCCAAGACGAATGATGTTCATGGCATATTTCCGGTTCCATCTGATATAGTCCAGCTTCAGATCAAACAGATGTTTCATTCGATACAGCTTATATACACACAGGATTGCTGAAATTCCCTGGGCAATCACAGTGGCCAGGGCCACGCCGCTTACGCCCATATGAAAATTCACCACAAATACAAGATCCAGGACAATATTCAGCACACTTGCCACAACCAGATAAAGCAATGCGGAAATGGAGTCTCCAAGCCCTCTTAAAACACCGCTCAGGATATTATAAAAAGCAAGTCCCGCACCTCCGATAAACATAATATGAAGATAGGAAGTACACCAGTCCAGAATGGTGTCCGGTGTTTTCAGCAGTACCAGCATCGGCCTTGAAATCACTATACCGATGACCATCATCAGCAGGGATGCAATGACTGTCAGCACGATGCAGTTGCCGATGGTATGCGACAGTCCCTCTCTGTCTCTGGCACCGAAATACTGGGAAACCATAATGCTGGCTCCGATACTGATTCCTACAAACAGCACGATCAGAAGATTCACGATCGGCCCTGCACTTCCCACTGCTGCCAGGGCATTATCCCCCACATATTTTCCTACCACCACGCTGTCCACCGTATTATAAAGCTGCTGGGCAATATTTCCCACAAGCATCGGAATCGTGAACAGCAGGATTTTCTCCCATGGACGCCCGAGAGTCATATCCACAGGAGCAAACAGTTTCTTCAGTAATTCCATTTCCTCTCCCCCATTACAACAGGAAGTCCTATTTTTCCTGTCTTTTATATATGGGATTCATTATACATGATAACTACGGAATATGCGACTGTTTTCTATCTCTTTTATCGAAAAAATGACCGAAAGCCCGGCAAGACTTTCGGTCATTTGAAAATTCAGAATAAAAGGGTTAAATTCCAGCCAGTTTAAGAATCTCCGGTACTTTGGACTCCCAGCCCATGGCCATGATATGTACGCCCTGGCAATACGGCTTACATTCTCTGATAATACGTGCGGAAATCTCTACACCGGTAATACCTGCTTTGGTTTTTTCCTTGTCGGCTTTCAGTTCATTGATCATTTCCTCCGGAATATGAACACCGGCAACGTTTGCATTCATGTATCTGCACATTCCTACAGATTTCGGGATTACGATTCCAAGCTGAATCGGTTTGCCGAACTGTTTTGCTTTTTCCATGAACTGGATAAATTTCTCCGGCTCATAAACAGCCTGTGTCTGGAAATACTCTGCACCTGCAGCAACCTTTCTCTCCATTTTTGCAAGCTGTGCATCAAGGGAATCGCTGCAGGGTGACACAACAGCACCCTTTGCAAATTTAGGCGGCTCGCCAACCAGTTCGTTTCCGCCCAGGTCTACGCCTGCTTCCAGCTGCTTTACTGCATGGATCAGAGATACGGAATCCAAGTCAAAAACAGGTTTTGCCTGAGGATGATCGCCAAGTTTGGTATGGTCACCTGTTAAAAGCAGCAGGTTCTCAATTCCGAACAGAGCCGCACTTAAAAGGTCTGACTCCAGTGCGATACGGTTTCTGTCACGGCAGGTCATCTGGAAAATAGGGGTCAGCCCTTCATCCTTCAGAGCCTTGCAGGTTGCCAGAGAGCCAAGACGCATAACGGAGGACTGATTATCTGTTACATTAACCGCGGTAATTCCGCTCAGATAAGTCTTCGCTTCTTCCAGCATATGTTCAATATGAAATCCTTTTGGCGGTCCTACTTCCGCAGTAACTACAAATTCACCACGTTCAAATGCTTCAGTAATTTTCATTATACTTTACTCCTACTTCTTATAAATTTTAACAGTTCTCTTACTCAGATACTTCTTTATCTGTTGCGAAATTACGCACCTGTGTCGGGCATTTCAATGCATCCAGACGGCCTAACTGTTTAAGGCGTCTGTAGATACGTTCCCATCCACATTCCATTTCACTGTCCACTTCGCATTTGCCGTTTTTAGAGCCGCCGCACTGTCCGTTGACAAGGCTCTTGGAACAAGCAGTAATCGGGCAAATCCCTCCGGTTAAATTCAGGTAACATTCCCCGCATTGGTCACAATCATATTCTAACGGGGTCACACCCTGAAATCCCGGCAATGGATAGGTGTCACAGGCTGCACACACCTTTTTATCCTCCAGATACTCAGCAACGGTCTGTACGCCAACGCCGCAGGAGAATACAAGTACCAGATCGGCAGCTTCAATCTCGCTCATATGTTTCTGGAGACGTAACTTCATATTTTCCGGATTGCATATGTAATCAGTTGTAATAATTCCGGTCACATTTCCGGAAGCTCCCAGTTCTTTCTGAAGTTCTGCAGCTTCTTTTTCCGGAAAATGGACTTCCTTGCACCCATGGCAGTTAATGATAAAAACCTTTTTTCCGTCTGCCAGTGATACGATCGTTTCCTTTGCTTTTAATTGGGTAATTAACATATCACTTCATCCCCCTTACTGCATTTTTTCCGGCTTTGATCTTGCTGACTAACGGAATCTTGGAGGAACAGATGTACTCACAGCACCGGCACTCAAGGCAATCCATAACATTTTTGTCCTTCATGCCCTGCCAGTTCTCCTCATCCGCATATTTTGCGTAATACAGCGGAGAAAGTTCCATCGGACATACATCCATACAGCGTCCGCACTTAATACATGGCTGTTCTGCCGTATGGTCGGTATCAACGGCAATGATTCCATTGGAGCCCTTCATGATCGGCACATTCGTATCAGGAATGACAAATCCCATCATCGGTCCGCCTGCCTTAATTGTAACGTCCTCGCCTGTGATGCCGCCGCAGTAATCGATCAGATCCTTTGTATTCGTACCGATCTTCACAATATAATTGCCCGGCTTCTTCAGATTTTCACCGGTGACGGTTACAACACGTTCAATCAGCGGCATACCCGTCTGAATGGCATCGGAAATGGCCTTTGTAGTGCTGATATTGCTTACAACACAGCCTACATCTGCCGGCAGGCCTCCGCGCGGCACCTGTCTACCCATCACGCGCTTGATCAGCATCTTCTCAGCGCCCTGAGGGTATTTGGTCTTCGCTACGACAACTTCTATATCACTGCATTCTGCAGTCTTGGCTTCCATAAGTTCAATGGCATCCGGCTTATTGTCTTCAATGACAATAATACCCTTTTCAGCGCCTACTGTTTTGATCATTGCCTTAAGGCCATAGATCACATCATCTGCATACTCTAAGAGCACTCTGTGGTCTGCAGTCAAAAGCGGCTCACATTCACAGCCGTTCAGCAGGATCGTATCTACCGGCTTGGCAGGTTTTAATTTGACAGAGGTCGGGAAACCGGCACCACCCATACCAACGATTCCGGCCTCGCGAACAATTTCCACGATTTCATCCGGGGTCAGGCTGTCAAGATCCTTATGAGGCTGTACGGATTCGTGCAGGGTATTTTTTCCATCGGATCGGATAACAACAGACAGGCACTCGCCTCTTGTTGCATGTTTATGCGGCTCAATCGCAATGACGGTTCCGCTGACGCTGGAATGTACCGGACTGCTGATAAAGGCTGCCGCTTCACCAATCTTCTGGCCGACTTTCACAGTGTCTCCCACCTGCACAACAGGATTCGCCGGAGCGCCTGCATGCATAGACAGCGGAATAACCACAACTTCCGGATCAGGAAATCTTTCCAGTGCCAGATGTTCCGTGAATTCTTTGCGCTCTGAAGGATGAACGCCGCCGTAATAGCCTTCCAGTCTGTTTTCGCGGATGGATTTCACATAATCATTGATTACCTTGAAATTAACCTTTGAATAATCCCGAAGCTGTACCGGCTGGTTTAAAAACTCTTCAAGACGGCCCTGTTTTTCCAGCCGTTTGTATATCTTTTCCCATGCACAGTCTTTATTGCTGTCCACTTCGCATTTTCCGTTTTTTGCACCTCCGCATTGTCCGTTGACCAGGCTCTTCGAGCAGTCAACGATAGGACAGACTCCGCCGGTGATATTCAGGTAGCACTGCGCACATGCATCACAGCTTTTCTTGGTCAGCGCCATACCGTGATGTCCCGTATAATTCAATGAATTGCTGGCCGCATATACGGGTTTCCCTGCCAAATCCGCAACTGTCTGAATTCCCAGACCGCAGGAGATTACAAAAACATTTTCCGTTCCTTCCGGGATCATGTCCTGCAATTTTTTTTCAGTTTGGGTCTTGTTGCACAGAAAATCAACTTTGGCACTGCCTGTGATCGTTTTTCCCTGTTCAGTGACGATCTTCTCAAACTCACCGCAATCCGGTTCGTCAATAGTTTCAAATTCCTTGAAGCACTTGTTGCAGGCAACGATAAACAGATTGTCCTTGCCGGCCAATAAGGATACCAGTTCGTCGTTCCCTTTCAACTTATACTTGGTATAGTTTTCCAATTGCTCACCTTCCTTATAGTTTATTTACAAACCTTATTTTTATCTGTTTTTATTATTCTTTCAACCTCCGCACCTTGAAGAAAAAAATAATAAAAGAATAATAAACAAATAACTTAGTTCTGCAATTAATACGCGATAATTATATCACAGATTAGCCATATTATCCAGTCTAAACGTATATTTTCATACAAAAATATACATAATGCGCAAAACCAATTCCCCTTTTTCAGTTTCGGCCGCCTTACCTCTATTTTTCCATCATAAAGCATCACTAAATAGTACACTAAAAAAACATTTCAGAAAACATTCAGAAAAATATTCAAAAAAACATTCATTGTAATTCTGTGGAAAATAAGTTATAATATGCTTAATAGTAAACCGTTTTTGTCCACTTTTATTGTAAAAATATAAGAAAGACCAACTATTAAAAGTCAAGTAGATGATTGAAAAAATCAAAAGAAATTT
>JAUNGM010000052.1 GCA_030524545.1 Eubacteriales bacterium | reverse complement strand
AAGAATAAAGGGGTTTTGATTTAATATATGTATTATGGGGCTGCAAAACAACGGTGAACAGTAATGATCCTCCTACTAATCTAATGTATCACAAAACCATGAAAAAAGATAGTGCAGAGGAAAGGGCGCCATGCTATAATAAAGTAACGTAATGATAGGTGGTGGAGTGTTAAAAAATGTAGGAAAAGAGGAAAAATCGATGATAGGAACTATATTATCCGGAATAATCGGCGTCCTTTTTCTGGTGGGCGCAGTGATGCAGTACCGCTGCCGGGGACCGATATGGTCTGCGGAATATATCGCTTCTTCACAGAAAGAAAGAAAACGGCTTCGGACGAAACGTGCCTATTATGTTTCGGCAACAGCCTGTCTTCTGATCGGCATGTCTCTTGTGCTTTTGATGATCTACGGCCTGACGGAAATCATCGGATTTATCTACGGTGTATGCGTACTGGCAGTCCTGCTGTTTGTGCTTTTGATTCTGGGTGCGGTCAGCGCAGTCAGAAAAAGCACGGAACGGGGACAGGATTCGGTCATCCGCAGGGAGAATCTGGATGATGTTTTCCCTGATGAGATCGAAGAGGAATTTCGCCGCAGAAGGATGGCAAAGAGGCGTGCGGAACGGCAGAAAAGAGCGGCCGAAGAGAACCGCCGTCCTGTATCGGCATCCGGGAAACAACAAACCTCAGCTTCAAGAAGAAGACGGAAGTAAAAAATCCCGTATGGACCGGGCAGTAGGCGGTATTAAAAGATAAAAGATTCAGGAGGATACTATTATGGAAAAACCGGTATTAGTAGTTATGGCAGCAGGAATGGGAAGCCGTTACGGCGGGCTCAAGCAGATAGACCCTGTAGATCCGCAGGGACACATCATTATGGATTTTTCCGTTTTTGATGCAGTGAGGGCAGGTTTTCAAAAAGTGGTTTTCATCATAAAAAAAGAAAACGAGGCAGACTTCCGGGCGGCTATCGGCGACAGACTCAGCAATCAGATCGAGGTGGCTTACGTGTTCCAGGATCTGCATAATCTTCCGGAAGGCTATGAGGTTCCGGAGGGAAGAGTGAAGCCATGGGGGACCGGACATGCGGTATTAAGCTGCATTGATGAGATCAGCGGGCCATTTGCCGTGATCAATGCGGATGATTATTATGGAAGACATGCATTCCAGATGGCATATGACTTCCTTTCCTCCAATCATGAGGAGGATGGAATCTACAGATATATGATGGTGGGCTATAAGCTGGAGAACACACTGACCGAAAACGGTCATGTAGCCCGCGGTGTGTGTGTAACAGATGAGGAAGGCCATCTTGTAAAGATTAATGAGCGCACCCATATTGAAAAAAGAGACGGAGGTGCGGCATATACGGAAGATGACGGCGCAACCTGGGTAGAAATTCCGGAGGGAAGCACGGTATCCATGAATATGTGGGGCTTTTCTGCCGGCATTCTGAAGGAACTGAAGGCACGTTTCAGTGCATTCCTGGATGCGAACCTTGAGAGCAATCCGCTGAAATGTGAATATTTCCTGCCGTTTGTGGTAGATGAACTGCTGGGCGAAGGAAAAGCGACCGTTAAAGTTCTGAAATCCATGGACAGATGGTACGGTGTGACTTATAAAGAAGATAAACCTGTGGTGGTCAATGCTATCCAGAGTATGAAAGATGGAGGGCTGTATCCGCAGAATTTGTGGGAGGAAGCATAAGGGAATAAGAACGGAATAGAACAGGAAGTGATAAGCCGGTTTACTTAGAGAAGGACATAATCTTGACCGATGCCGCACACAGTTTAAACTGGTGAAGGATATGGAAGAAAAGCTTCCGACAATGCGGTTGATCGTGGATAAATACAGAGCGTAAAAGGCAAAATGAAATCGAAAAACAGGTTTGAATATAAACAATGGGGTACCTGCTGCATTTAGCTGCGGCAGGTGCCCCATTGTTTTGCCGGAAGTTGCATTATTTCGCCGGAAATTGCGTTAGTTTACTGAAATTTACGTTCCTTTTCAAATTTGGGTTCACAGGTAAGTTCTACGCCGAGCTTACGGAATTCCCAGATATCAACAGAGGAAAGCATAACGGAAGTATGTGCCTGACAGCCTTTCAGTTTGGGAAGCTGCTCCAGGGCAAGCCGTGCCTCCGGATTGCTGGCAGCACTGACAGAAAGGGCGATAAGCGTCTCGTCTGAGTGGAGACGAGGGTTCTTGCTTCCAAGGTATTTGGTCTTCAGTTCCTGAATAGGGCGGATGGCATCGGGGGAGATTACATGGTGCTCATGATCAATTCCGGCGAGTTCCTTCAGGGCGTTGAGCAGCAGTGCGGAAGAGGCTCCCAGAAGATCAGAGGTTTTTCCGTAAATGATCGTTCCGTCCAACAGTTCCATCGCGGCTGCAGGAGCGCCGGTCTCCTCAGCTTTATCCATGCAGGCAGGTACGACCTTGCGGTCTTCCACTGAGGCGTGTGCCTGTTTCAGAAGAAGTTCGATCTTATACGCTTCTTCCTCCGTGCCGTTGCCGGATACCAGAGCATCCATGCTCTTATAGTATCTGCGGATGATCTCCTGCCTCGAAGCTTCTCTGCAGGCTTCGTCATCTACAATACAATTGCCTGCCATATTGACTCCCATATCCGTAGGAGACTTGTAGGGGCATTCGCCGATGATCTTCTCAAACATGGCCTGAAGGACAGGGAAGATCTCCACATCACGATTATAATTGACCGTAGTTTCGCCATAAGCCTCGAGATGGAAAGGGTCGATCATATTGACGTCGTTCAAGTCTGCCGTAGCAGCCTCATATGCAAGGTTCACCGGATGTTTCAAAGGAATATTCCAGATGGGGAAAGTCTCAAATTTGGCATAGCCGGCGCTGATGCCCCGCTTATATTCATGATATAACTGGGAAAGACAGGTTGCCATTTTGCCGCTGCCGGGCCCCGGTGCTGTGATGACGACTAACGGACGGGAGGTTTCGATATAGTCATTCTTACCGTAGCCTTCGTCACTGACGATCAAGGAAGTATTGCTTGGATAACCAGGGATGGAGTAATGGAGGTATACACGGATTCCCATTTTTTCCAGACGGTTTCTGAAAAGATCAGCGCTTTCCTGGCCTGCGTAGCGGGTGATACAAACGCTTCCTACATAGAGACCTCTTTCTGTGAATTCATCAATCAGACGGAGAACATCCGTATCATATGTGATGCCGAGATCACCGCGCATTTTATTCTTATCAATGTCGGCAGCGCTGATGACGATGACGATCTCCGCCTGGTCACTGAGCTGCATCAGCATACGGAGCTTACTGTCCGGTTCGAATCCCGGAAGAACCCTGGATGCGTGGAAATCATCAAATAATTTACCGCCAAATTCCAGATAAAGCTTATTGTCAAACTGGCTGATACGCTCCCGAATATGCTGGGACTGCATCGTAAGATACTTTTGGTTATCAAATCCTGTTTTCATTTGTCACTGATCCTTTCCTTTGGGTGATTTATCTATTATAAAATGAATTGCAAACTATTTTATAAGTATACTACAAAACAAGCAGGAGTGGAAATATTTTTTGAGAGGATTTTTTCTCATATGCCAGTTGATTTATCCCCGAAATCTCTTTATAATAGGAAATAGTTATGCGCGGATTTTCGTTACCGGTTACACCGCAGGTGTGAGTAGTAACGGATTTTCCGCCGCTTTTCCGGTACAGCCGGAATAGGACAACAAGAGGAGGAACAGAATGGATAATCATATGGACAATCAGCCAAATGGAAAACGTCCTGACAACCAAAACCCCAATAACAAACCGGGGCCAAATAAAAATCATCAGTCAATACTTGCATTTCTGATCTGCCTTCTGGTCACTCTGGTGTGCCTGAGCCTGTTCACCAACATGCTGAAAGACAATTCCAGTGAGATTACCTATGATAAATTTATCGAAATGGTGGAAAAGGACCAGATTAAGGAAGTGACCCTGCAGTCCGGCACTCTGACCATTGTGCCAAGAAAGCAGTATTCCGCTTATCAGGAAATGACCTATTATACCAATCAGATGGAAGATGAAGATTCTCTGACAAAACGTCTGGAAGGGAAGGATATTATTTTCAGCTCCGAGCCGCCTGATGCTATGGGCGAGTTCCTTGCGATGATTTTAAGTGTCCTGCTTCCTACCGTACTTCTGTTTGGAATGCTGATGTTCTTCATGCGCCGTATGAACAAGGGCGGAGGCATGATGGGGGTTGGCAAGAGCCGCGCCAAGGCTTACATCCAGAAAGAAACGGGAATCACCTTTAAGGATGTGGCAGGACAGGATGAAGCGAAGGAATCCCTGCAGGAGGTAGTGGATTTCCTGCATAATCCGGGGAAATATACCACGATTGGGGCCAAGCTTCCCAAAGGAGCCCTTCTTGTGGGGCCTCCGGGAACAGGTAAGACACTTCTTGCCAAAGCCGTAGCAGGAGAGGCACATGTTCCGTTTTTTTCACTGTCCGGTTCGGAATTTGTGGAAATGTTTGTGGGTGTGGGCGCATCCCGTGTAAGAGCCCTGTTTGAGGAGGCCAAGAAAAATGCTCCCTGTATCGTGTTCATTGATGAAATCGACGCCATCGGCAAGAGCCGTGATTCCCACTACGGAGGCGGCAATGACGAGCGTGAGCAGACACTGAACCAGCTTCTGGCGGAAATGGATGGATTTGATACCTCTAAGGGCCTTTTGATACTGGCTGCTACGAACCGTCCGGAGGTGCTGGATCCGGCGCTTCTGCGTCCGGGCCGTTTTGACCGCCGTGTCATTGTAGACCGCCCGGATCTGAAAGGCCGTGTGGAAATTCTGAAAGTACATGCCAAGGATGTACTTCTTGATGATACCGTGGATTTTGATGCCATTGCCCTGGCAACCTCCGGAGCTGTAGGTTCCGATCTTGCCAATATGATCAACGAGGCAGCCATCCTTGCAGTCAAGAACGGAAGAAATTCTGTTTCCCAGAAAGACCTTCTGGAATCTGTAGAGGTAGTTCTGGTAGGAAAAGAAAAGAAAGACCGTATCCTGAGCCCGCAGGAGCGCAGAATCGTATCCTACCACGAGGTAGGACATGCACTTGTCAGCGCACTTCAGAAAGATGCGGAACCGGTGCAGAAGATTACTATTGTGCCCCGTACTATGGGAGCCTTAGGCTATGTCATGCATGTACCGGAAGAAGAAAAATTCCTGAATACCAAGAAAGAGCTGGAGGCTATGCTGGTAGGCTATCTTGGAGGCCGTGCTGCTGAAGAAATCGTGTTTGATACGGTTACAACAGGAGCAGCCAACGACATCGAGCAGGCAACAAAGGTTGCCCGTGCCATGATCACTCAGTACGGCATGTCCGAAAAGTTTGGCCTTATGGGGCTGGCCACCCAGGAAAACCAGTACTTAAGCGGCAGGGCAGTCCTCAACTGCGGTGACGATACGGCTACGGAGATTGACCACGAAGTCATGAAGCTTCTCCATGTATCCTACGAGGAAGCCAAGAATCTTCTTTCAAGTCATCGGACTGCGCTGGATAAGATTGCAGAATACCTGATCAAAAAAGAAACTATTACAGGCAGGGAATTCATGAAGATCTTCCGTGCCGTTCAGCAGGGATTGGAAGTTCCGGAAAACCTGGATGACCTTCCCGACCCGCAGACAGGAAAACAGCCTGAAGCCGACTCTGTTCCGGCAATTACAGAGCTTCCGGAAACAGATAACAGGGAAGCAGGCGAAAGCTTAGAAAGGCCCGCATCAGAATCGTAGAACATAGAAAACCAGCCCCGGATTGGATACCCAACCCGGGGTCTGCTGTTCATGGGATTCTATCCATTTCTTTTGCGTTACCATTCACCGAAAGGAGCCATGTTATGTTCCAGATAGAAGAAGAACTAAAAAAACTCCCCGCCAAGCCTGGCGTTTACATCATGCACGGCGAATCAGACGAAATCATTTATGTCGGAAAGGCCATCAGCCTGAAAAACCGGGTTCGCCAGTATTTCCAGTCCAGCCGGAATAAAGGCCCTAAGATTGAGCAGATGGTCACACATATTACCCGATTTGAATATATCATTACCGATTCCGAACTGGAGGCCCTTGTCCTGGAATGTAATCTGATCAAAGAGCACCGCCCAAAATACAACACCATGCTCAAGGACGATAAAAGCTACCCATTTATCAAAGTTACTGTCCAGGAGCCATATCCCCGGGTTCTTTTTGCAAGAAGAATGAAAAAGGACAAAAACCGCTATTTCGGCCCTTACACCAGTGCAGGAGCAGTAAAAGATGTTATAGAGCTTGTCCGTAAGCTTTATCAGGTACGTTCCTGTAATCGCGTACTGCCCAGAGATACCGGTAGGGATCGTCCGTGCCTGTATTATCATATGAATCAGTGTACTGCCCCCTGCCAGGGAAAAATTTCTCCGGAAGAATACAAAAAAAACATCCAGAAAGTCATCCAGTTCCTGAACGGTGACTTTAAAGATACCATAGACAGCCTGACGGAAAAAATGCAGCAGGCATCAGAAGAGCTGCGTTTTGAGGAAGCCATGGAATATCGTGACCTTATTCAAAGCATCCGTAAGATCGGTGAACGTCAGAAAATTACAGGATATGGCGGAGATGACCGGGATGTCATAGCCGTAGCGATGGATGAGAGCCAGGATCTGCGGGAGCAGGATGCCGTTGTACAGGTATTTTTTATTCGGGGAGGCAAGCTGATTGGACGGGATCACTTTTATCTTCGCGTGGCCCGTGGAGACACGAAGGAACAGGTGCTTTCCAGCTTCATGAAGCAGTTTTATGCAGGAACTCCGTTTATCCCCAGGGAAATCATGCTTCAGAAAGAAATCGAGGATGCAGAAATTATTGAGGAATGGCTGACTTCCCGAAGAAAACAGAAGGTTCACATCCGCGTACCTAAGAAAGGTACAAAAGAAAAGCTGGTAGAGCTTGCAGAAGAAAATGCAATAATGGTATTAAGCAAAGACCGGGAGCGGATCAAACGGGAAGAGGGAAGAACCATAGGTGCTGTGAAGGAAGTGGAAGAGTGGCTTGGTTTTGAAGGAATCATGCGCATGGAGGCTTATGATATCTCCAATATCAGCGGCTTTGAATCCGTAGGATCTATGGTCGTCTATGAAAAAGGACGTCCGAAACGCAGTGATTACCGCAAATTCAAGATCAAATGGGTTCAGGGGCCGAATGATTACGCCAGTATGGAAGAAGTCCTTACAAGGCGTTTTACGCACGAAAGCAACGGTGAATTTGACAGCTTTGCGAGAAAACCGGATCTCATTCTGATGGACGGCGGCAGAGGACAGGTCAATATTGCGCTTCAGGTACTGGAGAAGCTTGGACTTTCAATCCCTGTCTGCGGAATGGTAAAGGATGACCACCATCGGACCAGAGGGCTCTATTTCAATAATGAAGAGATTCCTATTGATACCTCCAGCGAAGGCTTTCGTCTGATCACCAGGATTCAGGATGAAGCTCATCGTTTTGCCATTGAATATCACCGTTCCCTGCGAAGCCGTGAACAGGTGCATTCCCTGCTGGATGATATTCCCGGAATTGGTGATACCAGACGGAAAGCACTTATGAGACGGTTTAAATCGATAGAGCATATTCGTGATGCCTCGCTGGAGGAACTGGCGCAGACAGAATCCATGAATGCTGCAAGTGCCCGCCAGGTGTACGATTTTTTCCATGCAGTCAATTCTTGACAAAATTATCTGCATTCGTTGAAGTTTAAAGGTGGATTTGATATAATGAAAGCTGGCAGAGCTGATAAGCGGAAGTAAATAAAGGAGATAAATATATGAAAGGTGTAGAGTTGACAAAAATGATGCAGGAGCTGAATCTTACTAATTTAACTCCTGAGATTGACCTGGCTGGAATGCGTGTCATGACTGCGGAAATTAACCGTCCTGCATTGCAGCTTACCGGGTATCTGGAGCATTTCGCCAATGAACGTGTGCAGATCATCGGTTATGTGGAGTTTACTTATCTGATGCAGTTGAGTGATGAGGAACGGAGATTCAAATACGAAAGATTTATTTCCAGCAAGATTCCCTGTGTGATCTTCAGTACAATGACAAGGCCTTCCCAGGAAATGATCGATATGGCCCTGAAATACAATGTTCCGACGTTTGTTACGGAGCGGACGACTTCCAGTGTGATGGCAGAAACTATCCGTTGGCTTGGTGTCCAGCTTGCACCGTGTATTTCCATCCATGGAGTACTGGTGGATGTTTACGGCGAGGGTGTTCTGATCACGGGTGAGAGCGGAATCGGTAAGAGCGAAGCTGCTCTGGAATTAATTAAACGAGGCCATCGTCTTGTCAGTGATGATGTTGTGGAACTGCGTAAGGTAAGTGATGTCACTTTGGTAGGGTCTGCACCTGATATTACCCGGCACTTTATTGAACTGCGCGGTATCGGTATTATTGATGTAAAAACCTTGTTTGGTGTAGAGAGCGTGAAAGATACCCAGTCCGTAGATCTGGTAATTAAGCTGGAAGAGTGGGACCGCGACAAGGAGTATGACCGTCTTGGACTTCATGAGGAATATACGGAGTATCTGGGAAATAAGATTGTATGCCATTCTCTCCCGATCCGCCCCGGCAGGAATCTGGCAATTATCGTAGAGTCAGCGGCAGTCAACCACAGACAGAAGAAGATGGGATATAATGCGGCAGAAGAACTGTATAAGCGCGTACAGGCGAATATTGCCAGAAAAAGGGAAGATTAGCAGCGTTTCCTCTGCGGTATCTGTGAAGAGATGGAATAGAGAAAAAGCTGAAAATCTGAAGAAAAGAAAATACAGAAAGGAAAGAAAGATAAATGGGAACATATTGCTTTGGAATTGATGTTGGAGGAACTACAGTAAAGTGCGGCCTGTTTCTGACAGATGGAACACTGGTGGAAAAATGGGAAATCCCTACAAGAACAGAAGAGAATGGAAAAGCCATTCTTCCTGATGTTGCAGAAACCATTAAAGCCAAAATCGCCGAACGGGGCATTGCAAAAGAAGATGTACAAGGTGTCGGAATCGGTATCCCCGGTCCGGTCAATGAAAACGGAGATGCGTTCTGTGCAGTAAACCTTTTCTGGGGATTTACTCCTGTAGCGAAAGAACTCAGTGAGCTTACCGGACTGCCGGCGAAGGCAGGTAATGATGCCAATGTGGCAGCTCTTGGGGAAGCCTGGAAGGGTGCGGCAGAGGGGTCTAAAGATGTGGTTCTTGTAACTCTTGGCACCGGAGTCGGCGGCGGCATCATCGTAAATGGCAGAATCGTATCCGGTCACCATGGGGCCGGCGGCGAGGTTGGACATGCTGCAGTGGATCATGACGAAGAGGAATCCTGCAACTGCGGCAATAAAGGCTGCCTGGAACAGGTGGCTTCCGCGACCGGTATTGTGCGTGTTGCGAAAAAAGAACTGGCTGCCTGCCAGGATGACAGTACTCTCAGAAAACTGGAAAGAATATCTGCCAAAAATGTTCTTGACGCTTATAAGGCCGGAGATGCCGTTGCCATCCGTATTATGGAGAAAGTAGGCGATCAGCTTGGCGGAGCATTGGCTGTTTTCTCCTGTGTGGTAGACCCGGAGACGATTGTTGTGGGGGGCGGCGTTTCTAAAGCGGGACAGCCTCTGATTGACTGTATTCAAAAATATTACAGAAAATATGCATTTTCTCTCTGCAAAGAGACTCCGATTGTTACAGCGAAGCTGGGAAATGATGCCGGAATCTATGGTGCTGCGCGTCTTGTATTACAGGATGCATAATAAATCTCTGTTTTGTAAAACGAAAAAATGCAATAAAAGCGTGTAAGCGTATAATAAAAAGGATGCCTTCCGGTTGGAAAGCATCCTTTTTATATGACATTATCATTTCTTACGAAAAATAGTTCAACCTGGTATAGAATCAATAGTAGTAATAGTACTGTCCTGTTTCTTCGTCCCATTCACCGGGTTCTTCAACCCAGTCAGTTTCACCGCCGCCTTCGCCAGTACCGCCTTCGCCTTCACCGCCGCCTTCGCCGGTACCGCGTTCTCGGCCACGTTCGCGGGTGGTGCCTTCGCCGGTGCCACCTTCGCCGGTGCCGCCTTCACCATTTTCGCCTGTTCCTTCACCTTCTCCATTTGGATTTTCCGCTTCCGGTGTAGGAGTCAGTTCCGGATTTTCCGGATCATAAGTTTCTTCTTCTACTTCATAGAAATGCTGATCACAATATTCCGTAGGCATGGTGCCGATATCAAAATATTCCGTAATGACCGGACAGCCAGCTCTTGGGAGAAGTCCCGTTTCTTCACAGATACTTGCTTTTTCGACACTGGAAGGCTGTGGAAATTCCATATATTCCAATCCTTCATGAATACGGCTCATGACTCTCTTCCATAGGTTCTTGTGGAAGTCGCGTGCATATTCCGGAAGTTTTTCGTTGTCATCGTAACCGGACCATACAGCGCAGGTATAGTATGGAGTATAGCCGACAAACCAAAGGTCGTTGTATGCTTCTGTAGTACCTGTCTTACCTGCAACAGACATATTATCAAGCTGGCAGGCAGTACCTGTACCGTATTTGACAACGTCTTCCATGGCATTTGTCAGGAGCCATGCGGTAGATTCTTTGATAACGGATCGCTCAACAGAAGTATTTTCGATGAGAACATTGCCGTTATGATCCAGAATCTTGGTGTAATAAATCGGTTTAATATAATTGCCGCCATTTGCAATTGCAGCATAGGAGGCACAAAGCTCTACGTTGGTAACACCATGGGTGATACCGCCTAGGGCGGTAGGAAGCTGTGCATCCGTCCAGACGGAACCGTTTTCATCCCTGTCGGCTTCTGTACCGTGGGCAAGCGTGGTAAATCCAAAGTTGTCCAGATATTTCAGGCCAAGCTCCGGAGTCACATCGGCCAGGCACTTGACAGCGACAACATTGACGGAGTTACGGATTGCAGTTCGGATCGTAGTGGTACCGTTGTAGGTACGGGAGGCGTTATTGACAGGTGAACCATCCGGATAGGTATAGCCTTCCTCATCGTCATAAGTGGTTGCCAGCGACATGCCCAGTTCATTAAGGGCAGGTGCATAAGTAGATACGATCTTAAATGTGGAACCGGGCTGGCGCGTACTGTCCGTTGCGCGGTTCAGTGTAAGGCTGGCGGTTTTTTCACCGCGGCCGCCCACGATGGCTTTTACATAACCAGTGTACTGGTCGATGACACTCATGGAGGACTGGGGCTGAGGAGCAAAGCTGACCCGTTCTGCCACAACCTTACCGCCGCCGGCAAGGATATTTTCTTTATAACGGTCCACATATGCCTGCCCCTCTTCAGGAGAATCAAACAGCAGGTCAAATTCCGAATCTTCATTTCTGAAATAGAGGGTCATCATTTCTTTGCTGTAGTTGACTTCATTGCCGTCCGCATCGGTAACGGTCAGTGCAAAATCAAGAAGATACTGAACAACGGAAGGATAGTTATCCGGGTTCGCATATTCTTCATCCAGGATAGCCTGAATGTTGGGATCCTGGGTAGTGTAGATCTTCAGACCGCCGCTGTAGAGCATGTTGCGTGCCTGTGTTCTGGTGTAGCCTTTGATATTCATCAGATCGCTGATAACCTGATCGGTAAGTTCATCTTCAAAATAGGTATAAACCTGGCTGGTGCCGGAGCTTGCTTCCTGTGCGGCCTGAATACGGGAGTAAACATCATCATTTAATGCGGTGTTGTATTCCTCCTGGGAGATATAGTTCTGATCCAGCATATGCTGCAGAACCTCTTTTTTACGTTTGGCATTGTCCTTGGGGTTTTCAATCGGATTAAAACGGCTGGGGTTCTGGGTGATTCCAGCCAGAGTCGCGCATTCCGAAAGATTCAGATCCCATACGTCCTTGTTGAAATACTGGCGGGCAGCGGCCTGCACACCGTAGGCACCTGCACCAAGGTTGATGGTATTCAGGTAGTTCTCAAGGATTACATTCTTGTCGTTGATCTTTTCTTCGATTTGGATTGCCAGGTACTGTTCCTGGAACTTACGTGTAAAACGCTCCAGCCAGGTGGATTCCTGAGTCCAGTTGGTAAATACGTTGTTCTTCAAAAGCTGCTGGGTAATCGTACTGGCACCTTCAGAAAGATCCCGGGAAGTAATATTCCGGACAAATGCACGGAGAATACCCTTCACGTCAATACCGTTATGTTCATAAAAACGTTCATCCTCAATGGCAACCACCGCATGCTGCAGGTCTTCCGGAATCTGTTCGATGGAAACGGGCAGACGGTTGGAATCGGGAGCCGCCAGCTTACGGAGCTGATTACCCTGGTCATCATAGAGGAAAGAGGCATATCCGAGAGGCATGATATCCACATCATCCACATCCGGTGCATTGTCAATAACGCCTCTGAAGGCACCGAGACCAAGACATACGCAGATGACACAGAGTGCAATCAGGGATATGAATAAAACTCTGATAAACGAAACATGCGCACGCTTTCCCATCATGGACGAACTGGAAATCAGGGAGTTTCGTTTCTTTGAGGTCATTTTTTTTCCGTAATTCATGATATTCCTCCTTTATAATCCGTTCTATTATATCAAATAAAAATAAGTAAATAAAGCCCCCAATTAAAAACTTCATATTTTTATTAGGATTGACAGAATCCATGGGGAAAATGTACAATAATTATACTTGTACAGTTATTTTGCACTGTAATTTAAAAATACCGGAGGCAGAGGCTGATGTTGGAAAAATATAAGACCATACTGGAAGGCGGGGCAGGAGAGATCGTGGAAAAGAAATCCAGGTTTATTGCGAATGTCCGGCTGGTGGAGACGGAAGAAGAAGCATTGGCATTTATAGAGGAAATGAAGAAAAAATACTGGGATGCACGACACAATTGTTATGTCTATTCCGTAGGCACCAACCGGGAATATACCCGCTGCAGTGATGACGGGGAACCGTCCGGAACAGCAGGGAGACCGATGCTGGATGTGATTCTTGGAGAAGATATTTATAATGTTGCAGTAGTGGTGACCCGTTATTTCGGAGGGATTCTTCTGGGAACAGGAGGGCTTGTGCGGGCTTATTCCAAAGCTGTTCAGGAAGGGCTGCGTGGCAGCCGGATCATTGAAAAACAGTACGGAATCTCACTGGAGGTCATAACGGACTATACAGGAATCGGAAAAATCCAGTACATTGCGGGAGAGCGCAGACTTCCTATTTTGGATTCTGAGTATACGGATAAAGTGATGCTGAAGCTTCTGGTGCCGGCCTGTGAATTTGCATCCGTAGAGAAGGCTATTACCGAGGGAACCAGCGGCCGTGCGAAGATGCGGAAGGAAAAAGATTTGTACTTTGCCGTATTAGACGGAGAAGTTTATTTGTTTGAAAAGTAGAGATCTGTCCGGCTACGGCAGCTTTTTTGGTATACCTAAAGAATGCTGCTCACAAAACGGAGCAGCATTCTGGTGCCGGCATACATGAGTGACAGCCTGCGGTCTGTCCTCCCGGTGCGTTTTTTCTCAAATGAATACTTTAAATCAGCATTTCTCCGGTTCCGGGTAATCAACTCCGAAAGTCTCAACCGTTACGGTGCTCATTTTCTGTTCGTCCAGCGGTCTGTCGCTGTAATCAGTATCCTCCTCGGCAATACGGTTTACAACATCCATACCTTCGATGATTTTTCCGAAAGCCGCATAGCTTCCATCAAGATGAGGAGCAGCCTTATGCATGATGAAGAACTGGCTTCCGCCGGAATTGGGATTCATAGCCCGTGCCATGGAAAGTACGCCCGGAGTATGCTTCAGGTCGTTTTTCACTCTGTTCTGAGCAAATTCCCCTTTGATGGAGTATCCCGGGCCGCCCATGCCGGTTCCGTCCGGGCATCCGCCCTGGATCATAAAACCATTGATTACACGGTGAAAGATCAGGCCGTTATAAAAACCTTTTTTTACAAGGCTGATAAAATTGTTTACGGTATTTGGGGCAATTTCCGGATACAGTTCTGCTTTCATGACATCGCCGTTTTCCATAGTGATTGTAACAACTGGATTTGCCATATTTTAGGTCTCCTTTTCAAAAAGTATTGTTTTTCTCTGTTCGCTCTATTATAATATGCGGAGAACAATTCTGCAAGAAAAAGGTGGAAAGGCTGAAAAATATAAAAGGAAATAGATGATATGATCGTAGAGACTAGAGCACCGGAAGAGACATTTGAATTAGGAAAAAGAATTGGCAGGGCTGCGTATCCGGGTCAGATTTATACACTGACAGGGGATCTTGGCGTGGGAAAAACCGTATTTACCCAGGGGGTTGCGGCGGGTCTTGATATTACGGAACCAATCAGCAGCCCGACCTTTACCATCATTCAGGTATACGAAGAGGGAAGAATGCCGTTTTATCATTTTGACGTGTACCGTATCGGTGATATTGAAGAAATGGACGAGATTGGTTATGACGATTATTTCTTTGGGGAAGGAATCTGTCTTATTGAGTGGGCAAATCTGATCGAGGAGATTCTGCCGGAGAATCTGATCCGTGTTACGATTGAGAAAGACCTGAATCAGGGTTTTGATTACCGGAAAATCACCATCTGTGGCCTGGATGAAGAGAAGCTGATGCCGTAGATTGGTTTTTCAGGAATATTTGGAGGAAACGAAATGAAAATTTTAGCATTAGACAGCTCAGGAATCGTGGCATCGGTTGCTGTTGTGGAAGATGATATATTGCTGGCGGAATATACGGTAAATTATAAGAAAACACATTCACAAACCCTGCTTCCCATGCTGGATGAGATTGTGAGAATGATAGAACTTGATCTGGATACGGTAGACGCCATTGCTGTTGCCGCAGGCCCGGGATCTTTTACAGGACTGCGTATTGGTTCTGCCACGGCCAAGGGCCTTGGACTGGCTCTGGAAAAGCCTCTTGTGGCAGTTCCGACCGTAGAAGCTCTGGCTTACAATCTTTATGATACAAAGGGTGTCATCTGTCCGGTGATGGATGCGAGAAGAAATCAGGCGTATACAGGTATCTACCGCTTTTGTGAGCACAGGCTTGTGACCGTAAAGGATCAGTGGGCAGGTGCTGTTACAGAGCTGCTTGAGGAGCTGAATGGCCTCGGTGAACCTGTAACCTTTCTCGGTGACGGAGTACCTGTATTCAGGAATACGATCGCAGAAATTTTAAAAGTGCCTTATTCTTTTGCACCGGCACATGTAAATAAACAAAGAGCCGCCGCAGTGGCTGCTCTTGGAATGGAATACTATAAAGAGGGCAGAGTCCAGACAGCAGAGGCGCATTGTCCGGATTATCTTCGTGTTTCCCAGGCAGAGCGGGAGCGTGCCAAGAGAGAACAGGCTGCAGAGCAGGCAGCTTCCTCACATAAATCAGAGGGGGAAGAGAAATGATACTCAGGGAAATGACGGTAGATGACCTGGATCAGGTAATGGAGATTGAACAGGATTTATTTCATGTGCCATGGACCCGCGAGGGATATTTTACATTCCTGACCAGAAAGGACGCCATGTTCCTTGTGGTGGAAGAAAAGGGGCAGATTCTTGGTTATTGCGGGCTGTTGATGGTTCTTGACGAGGGGGATGTCACGAATGTTGCCGTGCGCAGAGACAGGCAGAAAGAAGGAATCGGAAATTTTCTTATGGAAAGCCTGGTTCGTCTGTCTGAAGGGCTTGGTGTCAGGACGATCCACCTGGAAGTCCGGGAGAGCAACGAAGGTGCTGTCCGGCTTTATGAACGAATCGGCTTTAGAAGGGACGGAATACGGAAAAAATATTATGAAAATCCCGTAGAAGATGCAATTCTCATGACCAGATATCCGCAGTGAGGGGAAAATGGCAGACCCATACCTTATGGCGCAGCGCCGGCTCCGCAGGAGCAAGGATTATGGGATGCTCAACCGGGTATACCAATATTGCTGCAGCGAGTGCAGCATGAAGGAGGAAATATGTTAGATGTTTGTTTGTTGGGGACCGGCGGCATGATGCCCCTGCCAAGGAGATGGCTGACGGCATTGATGACCCGGTATAATGGAAGCAGTCTCCTGATCGACTGCGGAGAAGGCACCCAGATAGCAATTAAAGAAAAGGGCTGGAGCTTTAAGCCTATTGATGTCATTTGTTTTACCCATTATCATGGGGATCATATCAGCGGTCTGCCGGGGCTTCTGCTTACTATGGGCAATGCGGACCGTACGGAACCCCTGACACTGGTAGGGCCAAAAGGACTGGAACGAGTTGTAAATGCATTGCGTATCATTGCACCGGAGCTTCCTTTTGAATTGAAATTTATAGAAATCACCAAGCCGGAAGAAGTGTTTGAACTGAACGGATATCGCATTACTGCGTTTAAAGTGAATCACAACGTGCTTTGTTACGGTTATACATTGGAGATTCTTCGTCAGGGACGTTTTTCTGCGGAGAGTGCCAGAGAACATGGAATTCCTCTGAAATTCTGGAATCCGCTGCAAAAAGGGCAGACAGTAGAAGATGAAGGAAAAACCTATACCCCGGATATGGTACTTGGCCCAGACCGGAAAGGAATTAAACTGACCTATACCACAGATACCAGACCAACGGAGTCTATTTTGCGGAATGCAGCAGGCTCTGATCTGTTTATCTGCGAAGGAATGTATGGAGAAGAGGAAAAGGCTGATAAGGCAAAAGGTTACAAGCATATGACGTTTAAGGAAGCGGCTGTTCTTGCCAGAGATGCTGACGTGAATGAGATGTGGCTGACACATTACAGCCCGTCCCTGATCCGTCCGGATGATTACATGGAAGGAGTCCGCAGTATTTTTCCAAACGCTTATCCGGGCAAAGATGGTAAGAGTGTGGATCTGAAATTTGAGGAGGATTAAGGATACATTATGAAAGATACATTGATTCTTGCAATTGAAAGCTCCTGCGATGAAACAGCAGCATCCGTTGTAAAAAATGGCAGGACGATTCTGTCCAATGTGATCTCGTCTCAGATTGAGCTTCATAAATTATATGGGGGTGTCGTTCCGGAAATCGCTTCCCGTAAGCATATCGAAAAAATCAATCAGGTAATCGGGGAGGCGTTAAGCGTGGCTGGAATGACCCTGGATGATATGGATGCCATTGGTGTAACCTATGGTCCCGGACTGGTAGGTGCTCTTCTCGTCGGCGTTGCAGAAGCCAAAGCCATTGCCTATGCCAAAAAGCTTCCGTTAGTAGGCGTACATCATATTGAGGGGCACGTTTCTGCCAATTATATTGAACATCCGGATCTAGAACCGCCGTTTTTGTGTTTGATCGTTTCGGGCGGACATACTCACCTTGTCATCGTAAAGGATTACGGAGAGTTTGAAATTCTCGGCCGGACCAGAGATGATGCTGCAGGCGAGGCTTTTGACAAAGTGGCAAGAGCAATCGGACTCGGATATCCCGGCGGACCGAAGATTGATAAACTGTCAAAAGAGGGGAATCCCAATGCTATTGAATTCCCCCGCGCCAAAATTGGCGACTGCCCTTATGATTTCAGCTTCAGCGGTGTAAAGTCTGCTGTGCTGAATTATCTGAATAATGCAAAAATGAAGGGGGAAGAGGTCAATCCTGCAGATTTGGCTGCTTCTTTCCAGAAAGCAGTGGTAGATGTTCTGGTGGATCATACCATGCTGGCCGCCAGGGATTATGGAATGGATAAAGTTGCGATTGCAGGAGGGGTGGCGTCTAACGGAACACTTCGGGAAGCCATGAAAAAAGCCTGTGAGGACAGAAAGTATCAATTTTATCATCCGTCCCCTGTTTTTTGCACGGATAATGCAGCAATGATTGGCGTGGCTGCGTATTATGAATACAAGAAAGGAACCAGGCACGGCTGGGATCTGAATGCAGTGCCGAATTTGAAGCTTGGAGAACGGTAAAAGGGCAAGGAATTCTGTCATAGAGAAACAGGAGGAGCCATGGAAGCAGAAAAATGTACGGCAATCGTTTTGGCTGCAGGCCAGGGAAAACGAATGAATACGAAAATTCAGAAACAGTTTTTGGAAGTACAGGGTCATCCGATTTTGTACTATTCACTGCGGTGCTTTCAGGAAAGTTCACTGATTCACGACATTATCTTGGTAACGGGTGAAAGTGTTCTTTCCTATTGTAAAAGTGAAATTGTGGAGAAATATGGTTTTTCCAAAGTGACCAGAATTATACCCGGTGGAAAAGAACGCTATGATTCCGTATATGCAGGACTTCTTGCCTGTGAAGATTGCGGCTACGTGTTTATTCATGATGGCGCAAGGCCTTTTATTACAGAAGAGATTCTGAAAAGGGGGCTTGAAGGCGTGCGCGCTACAGGGGCCTGCGTGATTGGTATGCCTTCCAAAGATACGGTAAAGCTTGCCGGCACAGACGGCTTTGTTAAAGAAACCCCGGAGCGCAGCAGTGTATGGACAATCCAGACACCGCAGATTTTTTCGTATTCATTAATTCGTGAGGCTCATGAACGTATCCGTCGGAAAGACATGACGTCAATTACAGATGACGCTATGGTCGTCGAGCAGGAAACAGGAGCCAGGATCCGTCTTGTAGAAGGTTCTTATCAGAATATAAAGATCACAACTCCGGAAGATTTGTCCGTAGCAGAGTCTTTTCTGACGCAGGAAAAAATTATTGGAAAAAACTGAAATTCCTTATTGACATGCCGGATGAATGATGATAGAATACAACTTGCGCTGACAGTGATACGCTGATAAATGGCGATAAAGACGCATCTGGAGAGATATCGAAGTGGTCATAACGAGGCGGTCTTGAAAACCGTTTGTCCGCAAGGGCGCGTGGGTTCGAATCCCACTCTCTCCGCTCGTTGAGCACAAAAGAAATTACAAAAAATTCTAAAAAGTGCTTGACAAAGGAAAAATAAAAATGTATAATACTTGCTGTTGAGTCGCGAAAAAGACGAAACAAGATAAGTAAGTAGGGCAATTTGGAGAAGTACCCAAGCTGGCCGAAGGGGCTCCCCTGGAAAGGGAGTAGGTCGTTAATAGCGGCGCGAGGGTTCAAATCCCTCCTTCTCCGTTTAAGTTTTATCGACAAAGCAGTTGAAAAAAACTTAAAAAAGTTGTTGACAGACGGACGAAGATGTGATAATCTTAATAAGCTGTCACAAGACAGAAACCTTGATAACTAAACAGTGAAACACATACGATTCTCGAAAATTCTTTACATTCATTTAAACGAAGAAGAATCTTCAAAAACAGTAAAAACGAGAGATAGCTAGTAGTTATCTTGAGTGGAAACAAACACTT
>JAUNGM010000051.1 GCA_030524545.1 Eubacteriales bacterium | reverse complement strand
AGAGTGGAGGATGAATAATCTATGAATAAGAGAATGCTAGGTAAAACAGGGCTTCTTGTAAGCGAGATTGGATTTGGTGGTGAATGGCTGGAACGACATTCGGAAGAAGAGTCTATAGAGCTTATCAGATATGCCTCAAAAAAAGGAATCAATATAATTGATTGTTGGATGCCTGATCCAAAGTCCAGAGACATTATTGGAAAGGCAATTCAGGGAAACAGGGAACAATGGTACGTTCAGGGACACCTGGGTTCAACATGGCAGGATGGGCAGTATGTTAGAACAAGAGAGATGAAGTATGTAAAACCTGCCTTTGAGGATTTACTTGCAAGACTGCAGACAGATTATATAGATCTTGGTATGATTCACTTTGTTGATACGTTAGAAGACTGGGAGTATATTCAGACCTCTGATTTCCTTAAATATGTTAAAGAGCTTCAGAAGAAAGGGATTATCAGGCATATAGGAATGAGTTCACATAATCCTGCGGTTGCTAAAATTGCTGTTAAATCAGGATTGATTGAAATGCTTCTTTTCAGTGTAAATCCTGCTTTTGATATGCTTCCGGCAGGTGAAAAACTGGATGATCTATTATCAGAGAATTACCAATACGGAGAAAATCTTTCGGGGATTGATACGGAAAGGGCAGAATTATATAGATTATGCGAAGAAGAAAATATAGGTATAACTGTGATGAAAGGGTTTGCCGGAGGCCGGCTTTTTGATGCGGACCGCTCGCCTTTTGGAGTTAGCCTTACACCTTTACAGTGTATTCATTATGCCCTTACGAGACCGGGAGTTGCATCTATCATGTGCGGATATGATACAGTGGAGCAGGTTGAAGAGGCTTTGTATTATGAAGAGGCCAGAGAAACTGAAAAAGATTATGCATCAGTTCTCGCAAACGCACCACTTCACTCCTATAAGGGGGAGTGTACTTATTGTGGACATTGTAAGCCTTGTCCGGTAGATCTGGATATCGCAATGATAAATAAGTATTATGATCTGGCTATTATGCAGCCTGAGGTACCTGCAACAATAAAATCGCATTATATGTTGCTTGAGCATAAGGCATCGGAATGTCTGGAATGCCATGCATGTGAAACAAGATGTCCATTTAACGTTTCTATTTCAGAAAGAATGAAAAAAGCAAAGGAATTGTTTGAAGAACAATACGAACAAAAAGGTGCATTATTATGATTAATTCATCTGATATTAGAAAAGAGAATAAAAAGACTATATACAAAACAATGCTTGATGGTCGCCATTATACGAAACAGCAGATATCAACTTTAACAGGGTTAAGCATTGCTACCTGTAATACTTTGCTTAATGATATGAAATCAAAAAAAGAGCTTGATGTTGATGAAGAGAAAGAACTTCGCGGTGTTGGCAGGGGATCTACTCTCTTTGCAATCAATTCAGAACATGAATATTATATTCTGATAAATATTCATGTTAGCAAAGGGAAAAGGATTGCCGATTTCTATCTGGTGAATGCAATAGGAACCATTGTTGAAAAAAGGCAAAATACTTACGATAGTTTTGATCTGGATGAGATAATTCTTGTAGTGAATATCATGAATGTTAAATATGGAAATGTAAAGCAGATTGTCATTTCTGTACCTGGTGTAATAGACGAGGACGAGGTTAAGTTTTGTGATATAGAAGAACTCGAAGGGGTAAAAATTGCATCACATTTTACCGGAGCAACTGTCTGTATGATTTCAGTAATTAATGATATGCACGGAATTGTCTATGGATATCAGGCAGAGCGGAAGGATGAAAAAAGCGTTGTAACACTTGCAGGATTTACCAGTCATCTTCTTCCAGGCACAGTGACAATGCATAAAGGTCAGGTTATCAGTGGCAGTAATGGGATTGCAGGTCTTGTCGGCTTTATGCCGTTTGATGTTGATGTCGTTGAAATTCCAGGTATGATGGCAGAGGGAAAATGTTTTGATATTATAGCCAAAACCATCGGATCTATTATTGCGTTTCTTAACCCGAATGAGATTGTTCTTACGGGAGATCTGATCAACCGTAATATTGTAGCAGACCTGATTACTTATTGTAAAAGAAGTGTTCCTGAAAAGTACATGCCGGAGTTTATTATTGTTTCCGGCTTTGATGAGTATCTGTTCCGGGGAATGTTTCAGATCGCAGTTGATAATAAGATATTATAACAGAAAAGAACAGGAGACAAACAGAATTCCCGGAAAGCCATCATCGTTTTGACCAGTGTGGAATCGTGATGTATCTGGATAGTGAAAACTGGCTGAAAGGTTCCATAGAATATGAAAATGAACAGTTTCAGCATCTGGGAAGCGTTGCAACCAATATGGGATATTCAGACTGGGCAACCACAGCAATCTCAGCTGATGTCAAGTCAATGTGATACCGTTTCAGCAGACGTGAGGATGATTACTGTATTGAATGTTCAGAAGATGGTGTTAACTATTCTCAGATGAGAGTATGCCATATGTGGAAAGCATCCGATGAGATTCAGTTTGGAATCTATGCATGTAGCCCTGAAGATTCGTCATTTAAGGCTACCTTTACAAATATGGAGTTGACCGATTGCAAATGGCTTGAACATAATGGGCAAAAAGCTGATAAAAACTTAATTTGAGAGGTGTTATTTATGACCGAATATGAAAAAATGCACAATGGTATGATTTATGATTGCCTTACAGAAGAATTAGGCGAAGTACAAAAGTATAGTCATCGTCTTTGTGAACAGTATAATAAACTCGGTGTTGATGATGGCGATGAAAAGCAAAAGATACTTCATCAACTTTTTCCAAATGATGATTTTGGTGGTTATCGTTCAATGGAAACACCTATTTTTATTGACAATTGCAAGGAAATAAGAATAGGCAAAAATTTTTATTCAAACATCCATTTTTCGTTTATCGCTGGCAATACCGTCGAGATTGGCCATAATGTCTTTATCGGTCCTTATTGCACACTTGCAACGGGCATCCATTCCTTAATCGCAGAGGAACGTAGAATCAGCGTTGATGAAAATGGAGTTGCACACGATTTTGAATATGGTAAACCCATAATAATCGGGAATGATGTTTGGATAGCCTCGAATGTAACGGTTTGCGGCGGCGTTACAATCGGTGACGGCAGCGTTATCGGTGCAGGCAGTGTTGTAACAAGGGATATTCCGGCAGGTGTTTTAGCGGCTGGAAATCCGTGCAAGGTTATTCGTGAAATCACCGAAAAAGACAGTATGTATCTAAAAGTAAAGGGAGATTGAGAAATCGTACAGCAGGGAACTCACGATGAATTGGTTGGTCAGGATGGCATTTACCGCCGCTTTGTGGTGGAGCGCCGCCAGGCCGCCGGTTGGAAGGTAGGAGCATAACTACGAACGATACGCCCGAACTGCTTGTGCGGTTCGGGCGTTTTTTTACATTTAATGAATATCGGAGAAGTGGCAGTATGTTGGAAAAGCATATAACCACATTTCCCGATCAGGGACAGAATTATATCCACCGGGAAAGAAAAAGATATGGACATTCATGTGGGGGATGACTAAAAAAAACGCATTTTCAGACATTTTCAGGAAAATGCCCAAAAAGCAGACATAGGGACGGAGAATGCGTGTTTTTAAAACCGGCAGGTAAGCAGTGAAAGCGATGCGGATGACCTTCTAACCAGGTTGTTGAAACGCTTTATATAAATTGTCAATTTAAATGCCGCACATTGTCCAGATGTAGGTGAAGGGCAGCAGGCTTTCTTATTGAGTGAAAGTTAAAAAAAGGTAGAGAGATTTCTAAAAAACAAATTTCCATATGGAGGGACATGTTGTAAAATAGAATATAATGTGGTGAGTTTATACTCATTTTGGAGGAAATTAAAAATGGATCACAGAAAATGGACCATGCGGAAAGTGCTCCTGTTTTTTTGCATTGGCATTGTGGTATTTGCACTTTTGCTGCAGACCTTTTTGTTTCAGCAGTCCTTAAGGAGACAGATTCGAACAGACAGTGTGGAAAATCATGAACTCTCCCTGAATAAGATGCAGGCGGACATCGGCTCCTTTATACGGAATCTGAAGAACGAAATGCTGACGATCTACAATGAACGGGACCTGATCGTCGGACTGAGAGAAGCCATGGTCAGCGATGTTGATATGAAAGAATATTATTGGAGGGGCTGGTATTTCGGAAGAAAAAGATTTACAAAGGACGATCAGCTTCTGGCTTTGTATCTGTATGATGTAAATGACAATCTGGTCAGCGCCTATCGGCATAACTCGTCCACCTTTCCAAGAGATATTTATCAGGCGGAATATGATATGAATACGGAACGGGTGGCGGAGTACGTACATAGTGACCGTACGGACATTATGGTCTCCGGCTATTATAATCCCAGGGAAGACAGAGACGTTGTGCGTTTTGTGTTAAAACTTCACAATTATGATGAGGAGCGCGCACAGATCGGTTCGCTGATCTGCGAAATTGACAGTGCTGCTCTTACCTCTATTATGGAAAAATATGTGGATGTGGATCAGGTGCTTCTGTGGCTGCAGCCGGCAGAGGACCAGGTGATCGCCATAACGGGGAATGCCTCTTCCAACCAGCAGCAGATACAGGAAGAGTTGGCAGAATCCATTAAGGAACAGTATGATGATGTGGAGCTTGAAGAGGAATACGAGGACAATTATCTGATCCATGTAGGACAGGAGGACTACAATCTGGATGCATATGTGCTGGTCTCCCAGTCCCTGCTGACAGCAGCTCAGAAGTCTCTGACCCGTTCCCTTCTTATTATAATGGCTGCCATGATCGTGACGATCATAGCATTTGTATTTCTTCTTTCCAGATGGATGACAAAGCCGGTGGAGGAGATGCGTGACAGCATTGTCCGGATCAAAAACGGTGAGACCGAACTGCGTGTGCAGCCGGTGGGATGGTCTGAAGAACTGGAGGTTCTTGGAACAGAATTTAATGAGATGCTTGACCGGATAGAGAATATGGTGCAGGAAGAATACAGGCGCAAGCTGCTGATCGAGCGGACAGAATATAAAATGCTCCAGGCGCAGATCAATCCTCATTTTCTCTATAATACACTGGATACTATGAGCGGAATCGCCAATGCCCAGAACTGTACGCTGGTCAGCGGCCTGTGCCATTCCCTTTCCGCAATCTTCCGGTATAGCATGAATATGACGGACGAGCTGTCCACCATGCAGAAGGAGATGGCACACGTCAGAAACTATCTGTATGTAATGGATGTGCGGAATGGCTTTTCCGTGGCCTATGATTATCAGATCGACAGTGATACTATGCAGGACAGCCTGCCGCGGATATGTATTCAGCCTGTAGTGGAAAATGCCATTACCCACGGCCTTCGCAATGTGCGGCGAAAAGATAAAAAGCTGCTCATCCGTTCGGAGCATGTGAACGGAAATCTGGTGGTCACTGTACAGGACAATGGAATCGGTATGGATGCGGAAGATATGAACAGACAATTGGAAAAAAATGATCTCAAACGTGTGGAAAGCGGCGTTTCCATCGGCATCCTGAATGTAAATGCACGCTTGAAGAAACTTTTCGGAGAGGAATACGGACTCAGGATAGAAAGCCAGATGGGAGAAGGGACTACGGTGATACTGACCGTGCCCGCCATTCCTCTGGAGGACAAGGAGGTATAGCTGTGCAGATAAAGAAATATAAAGTTCTTGCAGCGGATGATGAATACTGGAGCAGAGAAAATATCCGGAATCTGCTTCCGTGGGAGGAATATTCCATAGAATTTCTGGAGCCTGCCTGTGATGGAGAAGAAGTGATGGAACGTATCCCTGAGGAACACCCGGATATTATTCTCACGGATATCAATATGCCTTTCCTGAGCGGACTTGAGATGCTGGAACGGCTGAATGCGGAGTATCCGGAGATCATAACGGTGGCAGTAAGCGGATATGATGATTTTGAAAAAGTAAAAGGTGTATTTATATCAGGAGGAATTGACTATCTGCTGAAGCCTGTGGGAAAGGAGGAGCTGGTAAACGTTCTCACAAAGGCGCTGGGGATTCTGGAAGAGCGTGAGGCCGCAAAGGAGCACAATGAAAACAGGCGGCTTCAGGAGCATAAGATTTCTTCTTTTCTGGAGGACAGTGAATATTCGGCATTGCTGTCAGAAAAGCTGTATGGACAGGTGAAGACACAACCTCATGTTTCCAGTACACAGACCTTTTCAGAGGTGGCTACCGTACTTGTAAAGTTTTATGATATCACCGAGATCGCGGCTAGATTTGACCACGATATTCTTCAGATGTCCTGGAGTATTAAGTCCACTCTGAGAGAACTTTTTGGAAAAGGGAGCAATGCCGTCATATTCAATTACAGCAGCAAAATGAGCGAATTTCTTCTTGTGGGTACGGCAGAAGCAGGAATGCTGAAACGGTTTGCAGAGCAGGTACTGGAGAGATTTCCTGCGGAGGATTATGGACCGGTTTCGGTGGTGCTTCATGAGCAGACCAGCTCGCTGGATGATATAGCCGCTGTTTACCGGGAAATTATTACGGTGCTTGTAACGCGGCAGTTCCGTCGTGAACACTGTATTCTGCGCTGCCCTGAAACGGGAAAGGCAGATTCGTCTTCCACCATCGGAAAATACGGCTCTGCCCGACTGGAGGGAGAACTGTATCATCTGCTGGCTACCAGACAAAAGACAGAAGCTGAAAAACTGATATTTAAAACCTCTGATTTTGCATCCTGTGACAAAAACGGCTGGTCCTATCTGGAGGTAAAGCAGTATGTGGGAAGGATCACAGGCACTCTCTTCCGGTATGTGCGGGATGAGCGCCCGGAGATGATCGTGCAGATCGAGGAAGCTATGGATAGTATTGATTACTATATGAAGTGCCTCGATGCAAAAGCAATGATCATGACCATGAATATCATCCTGGACAGTCTGTGGGAAAAGAATGAACAGAGCAATACAGATTCAGTCATCCGTCAGGTGGAGCAGGTGCAGCAGTATATCAGCAGGCATTACTTTGAAAATATTACACTGACCTCACTGGCGGCCGAATATCATATTGATGCCAGCTATCTCTCACGGGTATTCAGCCAGAAATACGGAGAGACGATCATTACATTTCTGACAAGAGTGAGGATGGAGCATGCGGTAGAACTGATGCGGGATCCGGATAAAAAGCTGGAGACGATCTCATTTTTGGTGGGATACGATGACTATAATTATTTCAGCCGGGTATTCCGCAAAAAGCTGGGAGTCAGTCCGAGTGAGTACCGAAGCCATATGCTTAAAAAGCAGTGATTTTTATGCTAACTATCCAAAAACTGTCAAAAAAGTACGACTAAAATTTGCAAATTTGTCCTAACGGTCAAAGGCCGGATTATGATTTAATATACTCGTAGTTAAGTCGGGGTGCTTAGAAATCATAATCCGGCTTTTCATAATTCTATATTATTATTATAATAGGAGGGTTTACACTATGAAAAAAAGAACGAAAAAATTTGTTGCACTGGCAGCAACAGCAGCCATGATTGGCTCTCTTCCGATTGCCGGAGCAACCACAGTATCTGCAGCCGATGACGTTACTATCGGTGTTTCTATCTGGAGTTCCACAGACGTTCTGGGAAGCCAGTGCAAGAAGATCATTGACAAGGCTGCAGCAGCTCTTGATGTAAACGTAATGTACGTTGACCAGGGACATGTATCTGAGCAGGTTACCTCTTCTGTTGAACAGCTTTGTGCAGCAGGCTGTGACGGTATCGTTATCTGTAACTCCGCAGATTCCGAGATGACATCCGCAATCCAGACCTGTGATGCAAACGGTGTTTACCTGACCCAGTTCTTCCGTATCATTTCTGAGGAAAACAGCCCGGAAGTATACCAGACAGCCTGCAATTCCCAGTATTATCTCGGTGCAGTTCATGAGGATGAGGTTACAAACGGATATACACTTGTAAATCTTCTTCTTGAAAACGGCGACAGACATATCGGCCTTGAAGCGTGGACCGTTGGCGATGCTACTTTCCAGCAGAGATGGGAAGGATACAAACAGGCAATTGATGAGTGGAACAAAGCAAATCCGGATGATCAGGCAACCATTACCGAGCCGGTTTATGCAAACACCTCTTCTGAGGAAGGCGCAGCAGCAGCTCTTTCCCTTTACAACTCCAATCCTGATATGGATGCTCTGATCGTTGCAGGCGGCGGCGGAGACCCGCTGGTTGGTTCCATCGGCGCTCTGGCAAATGAAGGACTTACAGGCAAGATCGATGTTGTTTCCACAGACTTCCTGGATGACCTGGCTCAGCAGTTAGAGACCGGCGGCATGTTTGCAGAATCCGGCGGACATTTCTGCGATCCTCTGTATGCATTCCTGATCACCTACAATGCAGTAACAGGCAACTATGTAAAAGATGAAGGCACCTTTGGATATGAAATCCTGTTCCCATATCTGTATGTATCCTCTTCCGAAGACTATGCAAATTATCAGCAGTACTTTGTAGATGACGAGCCTTATACTGATGAAGAAATCATCGAGATGGCAGGCTACAGCTTTGAAGACCTGAACAAAGCAGCAACATCCCTTTCTATCGAAGACGTTATTTCCCGTCACAGCAACTGATCGTGATCATGCAAAAAAGGCCTGCCGCAGGCGGCCTTTTTGCATACTGAGATATTCAAAGTTCTCTGCCTTGCAAAAGGCAGAGAACAACAGATAGTTCTGATTGCGCCCGCCTGAAGCCTAAGGCCAAGCAACACGGTGTTTGACCTTTGGCTTTTGGCGGGCGAATAAATGAATAAGGAGAATGGTTATGAAAAAACTGAAACAAAGCCAGTATTACGGGATCGTGCTTTTGCTTGTTATGCTTGTGGTTTTCTGGGCAGTATTTAAAGTTCTTGCACCTGAGACCTTCGGTTCCCCGGACAAGCTGGCTACCTATATGAAGTCGGCTCTGATCTATGCAGTCGGCGGATGCGGCCTTTATTTTATCTGCGTAATGGGTCCTTTTGATATGAGTGTTGGTGCGAATATTGTACTTTCCTCGATCATCGCCTGCAATGCAAGTGTGAAATTCGGATATGTGGGTCTGATCATTGCTCCGCTGATCTGCGGTACACTGATCGGTCTGATCAACGGTATTGTTTATATTAAGCTGCATATTTCTTCTCTGATCGTAACAGTAGCGCTTTCGTTGATCTATGAGGCTTTGAGCGTATATGCTACCAACGGAAAAAACGTTATTCTGGATATGAACTACAGAGCATTCGGTGATTATCCGGCAAACCTGATCCTGGCACTGGTTGCATATTTCCTGTGCGGATTCATTCTGAAATATACCAAGGTAGGTACCTATACATATGCAATCGGAAGCAACGAGGTTGTTGCAAAGAACATGGGTGTGAACGTCCCGAAGTATAAGGTAGTTGCCTTTACACTGGCAGGATTTTTCTTCGGACTTCAGGCGATCCTGACTATCAGCTTCGGTACCTCTATGACTTCCGCTTCCAACCTGTCCTCTATGAGCCGTAACTTTACCCCGTTGATGGGTACTTTCTTCGGACTGGCATTTAAGAAATACGGACATCCGGTAATCGCCATCGTAATTGGTGAGATGATCATTCAGTTGATGTTCAACGGTTTCGTTGCACTGGGTGCTCCGACTACCATTCAGAACGTGGTAACAGGCGCAGCTCTGCTGATCATCGTTGCATTGACAACCAAGCCGGTTAAAGGTCTTGTGGTGAAATAGGAGGACGATCATGGGTGAATTATTATTAAAAGCAGAAAAAATAGATAAACATTTTGGAATCACACATGCTCTGGACCATGTGACGCTTACCTTCGAAAAGGGCGAGATCCATGCATTGATCGGTGAAAATGGTTCCGGTAAGTCTACACTTACCTCCTGCCTGACCGGTATTTACAAAAAAGATTCCGGTACCTTTACTCTGGAAGGAAAAGAGATCACAGCAAACAACCAGGTAGAGGCAAATCATCAGGGCGTGGCGATTATCGTACAGGAAATCGGTACACTTTCAGGACTGACCGTTGCTGAAAATATTTTCCTCGGCAATGAGGACAAGTTTACAAGCCATGGAATCAAAAATACCTCCGCTATGAATAAAAAAGCGCAGGAGTATCTTAACGAATACGGATTTGACTATATCGATTCCACAAGAGTTATTGATGATTACAATTTTGAGGACAGAAAGCTGATCGAGATCGTAAAATCTACCTACTTCCATCCAAAGGTACTGGTTGTAGATGAAACGACCACCGCCTTAGGACAAAAAGGACGTGAGGAACTGTTTAAAGTTATGCACAGACTGAGAGATGAGGGAAGCTGCATTATCTTTATCTCTCACGACCTGGAAGAGGTTATTGAGCAGTCCGACAATATCAGCGTGCTTCGTGACGGCGTGTATATCGGCTCCATCACCAAGGAAGAGGCTACTCCGGACAGACTGAAGAGCCTGATGGTAGGTCGTGAGATCGGGGACAATTACTATCGTACAGATTACGGCGAAAAAATTTCCGACGAAGTGGTTCTTTCCGGAAAGAATCTGTCTGTCAAAGGGCAGATCGACAATCTGTCTCTGGACCTTCACAAGGGCGAAATCCTTGGAATCGGCGGACTTTCCGAGTGCGGTATGCATGAAGTGGGAAAAGCTCTCTTCGGCGCTTCCTATTTCCGTGAGGGTACGGTAACTCTGGGGGACGGAACCCCGATCAATTCTATCCCGGATGCGATCAAGCACAGCATTGCCTATGCTTCCAAGGACAGAGATAACGAATCTCTGGTCATCAATGATACGATCTGCGAAAATATTTGCCTTCCTTCTCTGGAAGATCTGAAAACAAACGGCTTCCTGCGAAGCAGCTCCATGAAGGAGTTTGCAAATAAATTCGCAAAACAGATGAGTACCAAAATGACAGGCGTGGATCAGTTTGTATCTGCACTGTCCGGCGGCAACAAGCAGAAGGTTGTTCTGGCGCGCTGGGTTGGAAAGGATTCTGACCTGATCATTCTGGATTCTCCTACCCGTGGTATCGATGTTAAGGTTAAGGCAGACATCTATGCCATGATGAACGATATGAGAAAGAACGGCAAATCCATTATCATGATCTCTGAAGAAATTATGGAGCTTCTTGGTATGGCGGACCGTATTCTGATCATGAAAGACGGTAAAATCAACGGTGAGTTTCTTCGTTCGAAAGATCTGAAAGACACGGATCTAATCGAGAAGATGATATAAGGGGGTAAAAAAATGGATACAAACGTAAAAAAAGAATCGGCTGAAAAAGTGCCATTTCTGGAGCGGCCCATTGTGCGTACCGTCCTTCCCATTGCAGGCTTTGTTCTGATCTGTGTGCTGTTTGCGGTCCTGACAGACGGCAGGTTGTTTCAGCCGAAGAATATTTCGCTGCTCCTCAGCCAGTCCTATATGCTGCTGATCTCTTCCATCGGCGTATTTATGGTAATGACCATGGGCGGTCTGGACTTTTCCCAGGGTTCCATGCTTGGCGTGGCATCCATCGTAGTCTGCTATTTGTCACATTACAATATTATTCTTGCTTTGATCGGCGGAGTAGTGACAGGCGGACTGATCGGACTGATGAATGGATTCTTTAATGTAAAAAGAAAAATTACCAGTTTTATTGTTACGATCTGCAGCATGTACCTGTTCCGCGGTGTGTGTGCTTATGCGACCACTTCATCACCGGTTTACGGCGCAAGCGATATTTCCAAATATAACACACTGCCATTTATGCTGACCTTTACGGTGATCATTTTTGTGGTTGCTTATATGGTATTCACCTTTACCGGACTTGGCTCCAGACTGAAAGCCATCGGTGCAGGCGAAACTGCAGCAAGATTTGCAGGTATCCGTGTAGAACGCACAAAAATGCTGGTATATATGGCTGCCGGCTGTATTACCGGACTTGCAGCCTTTGTAAACTCCGTAAAAGTAGGCTCCGTAACCTCTACGGCAGGCAATCAGTTGGAAACACAGATCATGATCGCTCTGGTTCTTGGCGGAATGCCTGTTAACGGCGGCGCAAAAGTAAAATTTTACAATATCATACTTGGTGTACTGACCTATAAAGTTCTCGCCAGCGGACTTGTTATGCTGATGATCCCGACCCAGCTTCAGCAGCTCATCCTGGGTATCATCTTCCTGGTTGAAGTAGCTCTGTTCAGTGACAGAAAGACAGGTATGATCGTAAAATAACACGTTACAACCCATAGCCTTGCAGCGGTTGAAAGGCTTGGGCGTGAGCAGTGACAATAACGCTTTCTTATTATCATAGTTTCATAGATTTGCAGGTTAAGGCCGGAAACTCGCGAAAGAGTGCCGGTCTTAATCTGTATACGGAAAATGTATTCTGATAAGCGGGACACAAACTCCACAATTGGAATCACCAACAAGCAGCATCTGGTAACAAAATGGCTATCCAGATGCATTGCTTGCCAGTAGTGTATATTTCATTTTTCAAAAATTCTTATTATTTTAATATTTATACGTTGCCCGTTTGCCGATCAGAAACAAAACAGTGACTATCGCTGCCATCAGTTCGGCGGCTACAATGGATATCCAGATGCCATCAATGCCCCAAAACATCGGAAAAATCAGCACTGCAGTCACCTGGAACAGTAAAGTACGCAGAAAAGAAATCAAAGCAGAAATGAGGCCATTGTTAAGTGCGGTAAAAAAGGAGGAACCATAAATAGCAATACCCGAAAAAAGAAATGAGAAGGAATAGATTATAAAACCACGTAGCGTCAGATTCATAAGTGCATGGTCGTATCCCACAAAAATCATCGCAAGCGGCCTGGCTAATCCTTCTGCAAGTCCAAGCATAATCAACGAGAAGGTGCCGATAATGATAAGACTTTTTCTTAGAAGGCTCTTTAGTTCCATATGATTTCCTGCACCATAGTGATAACTGATGACAGGGGCCGTTCCAACGGAATAGCCGATGAAGGCGGCAAGAAAGATCATATTAACATACATCAGTACACCATATGCGGCAATCCCATCTTCTCCGGCATACTTCATCAACTGAACATTGTAAAGTATACTGACAATGGACATGGAAATATTGGACATCAGTTCGGAGGAACCATTGGTGCAGGCTTTGAGCAAAGCCCTTCCGTCATATTTTGTTTTAGTAAGCCGCAAAAGACTGGTATTTGGACGGAAGAAGTAAACCAACGGGGCGATACCTCCTACAGCCTGGCTGAATGCGGTGGCGGCTGCTGCACCGATGAGGCCCCATTTGAATACAGCGACAAAAAGAGCGTCCAATCCCATATTGGTAATGCCGGCTGCAATGGTAAAATACAGTCCTAATTGAGGTTTTTCCGCAGTGGCGAAAAAGCTTTGAAATTCGTACTGAAGCATAAATGCCGGAAGGGCAATTAAAATGACGCGGCCATAGATTACACAGTTATCCAGCATAGGGCCCTCTGCACCAAGGAGGACGGCAATGGGCCGGATAAACAGAACTCCCAATATGGCGATTATGACACCGCAGACAAGCGTCACATAGATAAACAGGGAAAACAACTGCTTCGCTCTGTCAGGTCTGCCTTCTCCCATTGTTTTTGCAATGAGAGCGCCTCCGCCGGTTCCGAACATAAAGCCAACGGAACCAAGAATCATGAGAAACGGCATAATGAAATTCACTGCGGCAAAGGGGGTCTTGCCAACAAAATTTGAGACGAAGAAGCCATCCACCACGCTGTAAATTGATGTAAAGATCATCATAATGATGGACGGAAATGTGTAGCGTAATAGTTTTTTGTGATCGAAATGATCTGATAATTGGATGTTTTTCATTTTTATTCTAAAGCTCCTTGATCTTATCTTTAAAAGAAGTTAAATATCTCTGTGTCAATTCAAGATACAATTCTTGTTCCGGTTTTGTCCAGGAAGAGAAAATGTCATTTTCAATCTCGATCAGGCGTACTACCGTGTTATTTATTAAATTTTTTCCTTTAGCCGTAAGGCATACGTTCTTCTTTTTGCCGCTGAATGTTTCCAGATATACGATGCCTTCTGATTCTAATTTGCGGAGAGCGGAATTGATGGTTTGCTTGCTTGTACCGGATAGATTGCAGATATCACTGAGTAAACACTTCTCTCCATTGTTGCAGATGGTATATAAGACCTGCATTGCACTGTCGGACAGACCGAGCCTTTGGGAAGCCTCATGATAGGCAGCTTCTATTTCGCTTGATAAATGGTTAAATCTTTTTAATTGAACTGTCAGCAATTCTTTCATAATATACCTCCAAAGTACGAAATCATACTTTTTAATATAGTACGAAATCGGACATAAGTCAATGGATTATTTAATCGTCTCGATTTTCTTTACAAATAAGTATTTTTTTAAAAAGTATAGTACAATGGTTTGAGTAAATGAACAAAGGAGGTTGCGCTTATGTCAGAACACAGAGAAGATATCAATCGGCTGGCGCAGGAATTTGAAAGCTGCCGGAAGATCCTGCTGGCCCTTGGGGACGAGAATCGTCAGCATCTTATGCTGGAAATGATGCGGATGGAGCATTGTGGCGGCGTTCGGGTAGGCACGATCACGGAGAGGACCCACCTTTCCCGTCCTGCTGTGTCTCACCATATACAGATACTTAAGGATGCCGGTATCCTGAAAATGCGTCGTGAGGGAACAAAGAATTATTATTATTTTGATGCGGATACAGAAGCAATAAACAGACTTCTGCAAATGCTCGGACATGCGAAGCGTATTATGGAACAACTGCCGGACCGGAGCGGTGAAAATTTGTAAAAATGTAAAGGAGATGGAGATTACTTATGATAGAGAAGATGATTGTCTGTTTCATAGCAGGAGCCGGAGCTGGTTTCGGAACCGGTCTTGCGGGTCTCTCTGCAGCCGCGGTGATTTCGCCGATGCTGATTACGTTTCTTCACGTGAATGCCTATGAAGCCGTTGGTATTGCGTTGGCCTCGGACGTGCTTGCTTCGGCGGCATCGGCGTACACCTATAAGAAAAACAAAAATATTGATGTTAAAAATGGGCTGATTATGCTTATTTCCGTTTTGATCTTTACCCTTATCGGCAGCTATGCCGCCTCTTTTCTCCCACAGACTACGATGGGTGGATTTTCAATGTTTATGACACTGTTTGCAGGCGTGAAGTTCATTTTCCGGCCAGTCATGGAGGCGAAGGAAAGCAACAAGAACCGGAGTAAAAAGAAAGCGGCTATACAATCTGTTGTTTGTGGAATGGCGGTCGGGCTGATCTGCGGATTTGTAGGTGCAGGTGGAGGCATGATGATGCTTCTGGTTCTGGTCAGTGTATTGGGCTATGAACTGAAAACCGCTGTAGGAACAAGTGTATTTATTATGACCTTTACTGCTTTGACCGGAGCTGTTTCTCATTTTGCAATCGGGGGTGGGGTGACGGATTATTCGATTCTTGTCCTATGCATTATTTTTACGTTAATTGGTGCAATGCTCACAGCAAAATTTGCAAATAAAGCTTCGGCAAAGGTTATGAACCGTACCCTTGGATTTGGCCTTGCTGCTATGAGTATCATTATGATTATAATTAATTATGGATAATGGGGAATGAAAAATGGATCAGCAGAAACTTTTGATGGAGAGTGATGGAATGAACCAGATAGAAATTTATGCAATGCGCTGCGGGACAGTGGGAACAGACGAGACAATACCAGATAAAAGGAAATCCAGAAATCCTTATGCCTATTCGGGTGTACTGAGGGGAAAAAAGCATCAGGTATGGCTTCCGGTATATGCATATCTGATCGTGCATCCAAAGGGAAAAATTTTGGTAGATACAGGGTGGCATACACAGGTACGGCAGGATCAGAGAAAGCATCTTTCATGGAAATTGAACATTGCCAGCAAAGCACTTCTTCCGGCTGGAGAAGCGGTTACTGAACAATTAAAAGCGTTGGGATTATCTTCTGAAGAACTGGACTATGTGCTGCTGACTCATCTGGATGTGGATCATGTCAGTGGACTGGAGCTTGTAAAAGACGCAAAGTGTATTTGTGCCAGTGCTGCAGAACTGCGTGCGGTTGATAAAGGAGACATCCGATATAACAGGAAGTTGTGGGAAAACATAGCCATTCAGCCGATTCATATGGAAAATACAGGATTAGGCCCACATGGGAGAAGCTTTGATGTCTTTCAGGATGGAACGGTGCAATTCGTTGATGTGTCCGGGCATTCGGCAGGGACAACGGGTGTGCTTATCCAAAATAAGGGGAAGTTTGTCCTGATTACTGCGGATGCCTGTTACAATCGCCAGTCCTGGGAACAGATGTGCCTACCCGGCATTACGGTAAACAGAGACAAGGCAGAAGCATCATTAAAATGGGTTCATGACATGTCACAGAAAGAAGAATGTATGGAGATTTTGGCAACCCATGATCCGGAAATAAAACCGCATAAGATTATATTGTGAGAAAGAAGGGAAAATATGATTTATTGTTTTACAGGAACCGGAAATTCACTCTGGGCAGCAAAAGAGCTTGGAAAAATCCTGGAGACACCAGTTGAAGGGCTTATAAAGTACAGGAACATGCCATTGGAATGCCCGGATGATATGGTAGGTTTTGTTTTCCCTACCTATATGGGAGATATTCCATGGATTGTAAAAGAGATTCTTGTGAAGGTGAAAGTCAGGGCGGACAGCTATGTGTTCCTTGTAATGACTTCCAATAATGGGCAGAGCGGCAGATCTTTTCAAAGCGTGGATGAAGCCCTGCAGATAAACGGGGGCCATTTATGTGCCGGTTTTGATCTGCAGATGCCTGGAAACTGTCTGATCAGTTCTGCAGAAGAAAATCAAAAAAGGCTGGCTCAGGCCCCATCTGTCATAAAGGAAATTAGTGAGGCAATATGCAGGAAGCGCATGCTTTATGAGCCATCAGGCAAAAAAGCTGAAACCGGTTTTGTTGAGAAAAGCTATTTTTACGGAACCCATTCCCTGAAACGTCTGACGCTTATGAAAAATTTTAGGATCACCAAGGACTGCATAGGCTGTGGGGTCTGTGCTTCGGTCTGTCCGACAGACAATATCGTCATAAACGGTGGAAAAGCAGTACATAGGGAGCAATGTGCAGCATGTTATGCCTGCCTCCACTGGTGCCCGAAACATGCAGTAAAATTGAAAGTCCCCACATTAAGCAAACGGCCGCAGTACCATCATCCGGAAATATCCTTACAAGATGTAAAGGAATTGAAAGAGGGAGAGGTTTCATGATTTTGTATTTCAGCGCGTCCGGAAACAGCCGTTTTATTGCGGAAACAGCCGCGGAAAGCCTACAGGATGGCTGTCTTTGCCTGAATGACAGAATGAAAAATCAGGATTGTAAGCTCTGAAAAGGGAAGCGTGACAATCAGAAATGCAGACGGTGAAAAGAAGATCGCAGCCGATACACTGATCGCTTCGGTTGGCTATAAGGAAAATGATGCAATCTATAAATCTTTGAAGGATATGGAAACTCCGGTTTATAATATTGGCGACTCCAGTAAGGTACATAATATCATGTATTCCATTTGGAACGCTTATGAGCTGGCCAGAAATATCTAAGCTTGGATATAGAATATAGGAATAGAAGAAGTGCTGTCCGATGTATGAAGCAAGAGTAGCACTTTCTGATGGTAAAAAAAGTGGATGGAAAAGGATAGGATTACGATGAAAGATACAATTGCAAAAGCTATCAGAACTGCAACGGTGCCGCCGATACTGGCAATAGCGATGCTGCTGATTTTCCGGTTTGCGTATGGAAATGAATTTGCCACAATTCCGGTACTGATCTTAGAAATACTGTTTTTAGTGATTGTTCCAGTCAGTGCATATCCCCTTTCAAATTTAAAAAAAGAGGAGGGAAAAAATGCAAGGGAACAGCAGAGAAGACTGGCATTTATTATGAATTTTTCGGGATATGCGTTTGCACTTCTGGTTGGTATTATCAACAGGTGCAGCCAGATGCTTCGAATCATTTTGACAGGGTATTTTATAGCAGTGGTGGTTTTAACGGTCATCAATAAAGTATTTAAGATCAGGGCCAGCGGTCATGCCTGCAGCTGTGTCTTGCCGTATTTGTTTTTTTGTTATTGGTTTGGGATGAAAGCAGCCATAATTTGTGTCCTGCTGTATCTGGCAGAATTTTGGGCATCAATCAGGTTGAAGCGTCATACGGTTCAGGAATTTTTGCTTGGAAGTGTGGTGGCTGTCATTATTTTCTTTCTGCTCATTCTGATATTTTGAATATTAAAAATATAATATTCTATAAATGAAAGAATCCCTGTGAGAACTTATAAATGTTCTTACAGGGATTCCATTTCATCTTTTAAACTTACAATTTTTTCGTGAGCATCTTGTTTTTTCGTGCAATGTATCCGTCCAGCCAGTCAGTGACACTTGCGAGAATAAAGACTGCGGCCGCTGCATAATTTCCATTTTTACCGAGATCATCCCATAGCATCAGAAATACAAACAGTGGTACCATGCATACACGCAATACCGTAAGCTTATTGGGTAAATTCATCTCCGGCCTCCCCTTAGTGTACCAGTGTCACTGGTCTGAGAATCATAGGAGAGGTAGAGGATGGGGACTTTGTAATCGGAGCTGATGTTCTGCAGCACGGGCATAATATCAATCTCCGGGGTGCAGCCTGCTGATTTTGCATGGATGATGCCATCGAAACCATGGGATGCATAGTATTTGGCACACCAGATGTTTGCCGTGGAGGTTGGTCCCATCTCATATTTGCAGTAGTCTTTGATTTCTACACTTAAGTTTTTACCATGGTAGTGCAGGTTACGGTTTGTCACACTCATCCAGCGGTGCACCTCCACACCCATGTCTGCAAGCTTTTGTTCCAGATTCAGGTTGGAAAAGGCATCGACAGCAGTATAGTATTCCCCGATGACACCTACCCGAAGCGGGTGTTCCGGCTTATTGACAGGGATGGCGGAAAACTCCTTTTTGGCCGTTTTAAAGGCAGCTTCTATTTCGTGCAGGTTTTCCGCTGTTTCCATTTCAGCCAGGAACTGATTCCACACCTGCCTGAAGTCACCGTGGTACAGCTCAAAACCGCAGTTTTTATAATATTCCGCCTCTATCTCATCAAGGCAGGACAGCATTTTCAGTGTCTCTGCGCCCACCCGTGTCATTTTTGCCACGGAAGCTTTCGGCCCGATCTTCCGGAGCGCCTTCAGATAATCTTTCGGATTTCCAGTGGAGTATTCCGAAAGGTTGACAAAGTCAAATTCATACCCCAGTTCCCGCAGTATCTTTTCCTGTAATTCCCCATAATAGCCAAGGCGGCACAACCCCAGTGTCATGACTAATGTGTCCGCACCGGCTTCCAGTGCATCTACCATACTCCCAAGGGAGGTCTTAAAGGGCGTACAGACAGAATCCGGGCTGTAGCGTGAGCCGATCTCCATTGTCCGGTTAGTCATGGGCGGCTGCATGATATATTCCGCATCCAGTGCCTGCTCCACAAAATATTTGATGCAGAGGTTGTAATGGCTGAACCGTGGGAATGCGACGTGTTTTCGAACCATTATAATTCCCCTTTCT
>JAUNGM010000050.1 GCA_030524545.1 Eubacteriales bacterium | reverse complement strand
TCGACCCCTTCATTACGAGTGAAGTGCTCTACCGACTGAGCTATTCCAGCTTGTGCTTGACACAACTGATATTATACCGTATTTTTCAAAAAAAGCAAGACATTTTTTATTTATTTCGAATTTTTCTCTCTTCCTTTGGCTCTTTGGCAGGAGTACAGGAGAAAATGCTGACTCCCAGTGCCGGGAGTTTCAGTTTGATCGAATATTTCCTCTCGTCACATTCCCTGGTTCTGCACGTCTTTGCCCGTGGATTTACCACGCCCTCACCGCCATAAATTTTCTGATCCGAATTGAAGATTTCTTTGTATTTACCGTAAAAAGGAACTCCTACCTCATAATCCCCGCAGGGAATCGCAGAAAAATTGCATACCGCCAGAATCGTCTCCTCCGGTTTATCCGTTTTTCTTACAAAGGCAATGACATTTTCCTCATATTTCATCAGCTGAATCCACTCAAAGCCGTCATAATCGTCGTCCTTTACAGACAATGCCGGATGTGTTTGATAAAGTGTGTTCAGGTCACGGATACAAGCCTTCATGGTCTCAGGCATCTCCTTATCCGGTGCTGACATTTTGCAGCCCGGATGCAGCATCTGATAGGCATATGCAGCACGGATCTGGGCAAGCTTACGGCTCTCATCTCCCGGAAGTTTTTCCATAAATGCTGCAAGATCTCCCACATCCCTGCTTCCCAGAGTCAGAACATAGTGTTCACAGTATGCATAAAGCATGGAAAGCGTCAGCTCATCATGATGCTCTCTGCGCATGATGGGATCACAGGAAAGATAGTTCAGCAAATCCTGTGTCCATGCCCCATTCCATTTATAATCAAATCCCAGATGGTCATTTTCCACGCTGTCCGTCAGTTCCGGCCAGAGACCGTCTTCCTGGGCAATGAGAAGGACGCCGGGAAGGCGTTTCTTCACAATGGAATTCAGGTGTTTCAAAAATTCCATGGCATAAAGGTTCTCGTTTGTCCCAAAAAGGTTCGGCGTCCACTCTCCCGGATTTCTCCCGTAATCCAGATAAAGCATCGCATCCACATCATCCATGCGAAGACCGTCCGCATGGAAAAACTCCAGCCAGTAAAATGCATTGGAGATCAGGAAATCCCTCACCATAGGGCTGGCATAATTGTAAAGCAGGGTTCCCCATTTCGGATGAACGGCTTCTGCCGGATTCGGAACTTCATAAAGAGGTGTGCCGTCGAATGCTTCCAGACCGGCTTCCGCACGCGGAAACTGTGCTGGCGTCCAGTCCAGGATCACCCCGATTCCTTCCTGATGCAGCCCGTCCACAAGCCGCTGAAAGTCCTTTGCCGTGCCGAATCTTGCGGTAGGAGCAAAATAAGCAAAGGTGGAGTAGGCGCCTGCCTGATCGTCCAGATATTCCATCACAGGCTGTAATTCCACATGGGTATATCCCAGGTCCTTTATAAAGGCAATGAGCTGTTCGCCGCTCTCCCACTCCGTCAGGCTTGTTTCGTAAATCGATACCGGCTGTTTCCGGTCAGCGTAAGCCTTACGGTTCTCCATCCACTTCCCGTCATGCCATACGGACGGATCTGACAGGCTGACGATGTCTGCAACTACAGAATGATCTCCATCCGGAATGCCCGTGCCTGCTGCATAGGGATCCGCCTTCAAACGAAGTTCGCCGCTTTTGATCTTAATCTCATATTTATAGGAATCACCGGCTTTTACTCCGGGAATAAATAATTCAAAAATTCCGGACATGGGCATCCTGTGCATCATGTGGCACCGTCCGTCCCAGTGGTTAAAATCCCCCACTACACTCACACGCATGGCATTTGGTGCCCATACTGCAAAAGCAGTGCCCTCTGTGCCGTTGACATTCACGGGGTGCGCCCCAAGCATCTCATATGCATGGTAGTAAACACCTGCACAGAACGCCCTTTCCTCGTCTTCGGAGATCTGGCAGGGATACGCATACGGATCAGCAAACTCCGCAGTTCTTTCGCCCCATTTCACAAGGAACCGATAGCCCGGAATCTTCCTTCCCGGAATCATAGCAGCAAAATAGCCAGCCTCATCTTCCTGTTCCATGGGATAAGATCTGCCGTCTGCCAACACTTCTGCAGAATCTGCATCTGCAAAATATCCCTGGATCAAAATCCCGTCCGGTGTGATTCTCGGACTCATCACATCTCTCGGAGAAGCCTCCTCTGCATAAACAACAGCCTCAATTCTCGGCCAATCCATATATCCATAACATTTTTCGTTCATCTTTGTCTTCCCTCCCGGATTCTATCCTGCATTTCTCATACATCACCGTTCATCGGATGCTTTTCGTACATTCCGCATTTCTCTTTTTAGTTTAGCATTTTTGTCATGAAAAATAAAGGAAATTGTTTGACAAACATCGCTTCCTGCGATAAATTGGAAGTAGCACTTGTTTTCAGGAACTAAAGGAGGATTTTTGCAATGGAAAACAGATTATATGATGTAACCGCCCTTGGCGAGTTATTGATCGATTTTACGGAAAACGGAACCAGTTCCCAGGGCAACCCAATCATGGAAGCCAATCCGGGAGGTGCTCCCTGCAATGTACTTGCCATGCTGGAACGCCTTGGCAAAAAAACCGCTTTTATCGGCAAGGTAGGCAAGGACATGTTCGGTACCCAGTTAAAGAATGCCGTAGAGGAAGTGGGTATTGACACGCGCAACCTGATCATGGACGAGGAAGTGCATACCACCCTTGCTTTTGTACATACCTATCCGGACGGAGACAGAGATTTCTCCTTCTACCGCAATCCTGGTGCGGATATGATGCTGGACAAATCCGAAGTACAGGAAGACCTGATCCGGAATTCCCGTATTTTCCATTTCGGCACACTGTCTTCCACACACGAGGGTGTCCGTGAAGCAACACGCCACGCCATTGAGATAGCGAAAGAAGCCGGATGTATCATCACTTTCGACCCGAATCTCCGCCCTCCTCTCTGGAAATCCCTGGATGATGCCAAGGCCGAGATTGAATACGGCATGACGAAATGCGATGTCCTGAAGATTTCCGACAACGAAGTAGAGTTCCTTTTCGGTACCACCGATTATGACAAAGGTGCGGCCCTGATCCGTGAAAAATACAACATCCCGCTGGTTCTCATCACCATGGGCAAGGACGGCAGCCGTGCTTACTATAAAGACCTTCGTGTAGAAGCCGCTCCTTTCCTTCAGGAACACACCATTGAGACAACAGGAGCAGGTGATACCTTCTGTGCAAGCACCCTGAACTATGTCCTGGAGCACGGCCTTGAGGATCTCACCGAAGAGAATCTGATGGAGCTTCTGACCTTTGCAAACGCAGCCGCATCCCTTATCACCACCCGCAAGGGCGCACTCCGCGTAATGCCGTCCCGTCAGAATGTCCTGGACTTTATCGCAGAAAGCGGACGTTAGTCTACAAAAAACAGAAAACCATACTTCTTAAATATAGAAAACCCGAAAGGCCTGTATTCCTGTACAGTCCTTTCGGGTTTTCTAAAATATGGTATATTCTTCAGTCTTTTCTCGTTGTAAGATACATCACGCTGTAAACGATATTCCCCAAATGCTTCCTTTTCCGGTAGATCCTGGGAATCCATTTCAGACGCTTCTTTCTCTTACTCCATCTCTTTGCTTTTTTACTCCATTCCGTATAAATCTTTAAATTCTTTGCTGCACTTACAGCTTTATCCAATTTCATAAAAAAGCACACTCCTTTTATTTTACCACTCGTACCTTCGCAACGCCTTCCACAGCCTGAAGTTCATCAAGCGCACCTTTCGAAACAGAAGTTTCCAGATCGATCAGAGTATAGGCGAACTCGCCCTTGCTCTTATTGGTCATGTCCGCAATATTGACACCTTCCTCACCAAGGATCTTGGTAAACTGGCTGATCATATTCGGGATATTCCTGTGAGTGATCGCAATTCTTCCAACGGATACGCAGGTTCCCATGTCGCAGTTGGGGAAGTTTACGGAATTTTTGATATTTCCGTTCTCCAGGAAATCACGGATTTCCTTAACTGCCATCTCGGCACAGTTCTCCTCAGATTCCTCCGTGGATGCGCCAAGATGCGGAGTCACCAGAATCCCCTCGCGGCCTGCCACGATCGGGTTGGCAAAGTCTGTCACGTACTTCTTGACTTTGCCGCTTTCCAGTGCTTCGATCAGTGCCTCTTCATCAACCAGAAGGTCACGGGCAAAGTTCAGGAGCACTACGCCCTCTTTCATCTTGCCGAATGCCTCTTTGTTGATCATCTTCTTCGTGCTGTCCAGAAGCGGCACATGAATGGTAATATAATCACACTGGGTATAAATCTCATCAAGGCTCTTGCTGTGTTTGATCGTACGGGAAAGGTTCCATGCGGCATCAATGGAAATATACGGGTCATACCCGTAAACTTCCATTCCCAGATGGGATGCGGAATTTGCAACCATGGCTCCGATGGCTCCAAGGCCGATGATACCCAGCTTCTTGCCGCTGATCTCGCAGCCTGCAAACTGCTTTTTCTGCTTTTCCGCAAGCTTGTCGATATCCTCTTTGTCTTTCTGCTGTGCGACCCATTCAATACCACCCACGATATCACGGGACGCAAGAAGCATGCCTGCAAGCACCAGCTCTTTTACACCATTTGCATTGGCGCCCGGTGTATTAAACACAACGATTCCTTTTTCCGCACACTCCTTCACCGGAATATTATTTACTCCGGCACCGGCACGGGCGATTGCTTTTACGCTGTCCGGAAGATCCATGTCATGCATCTTTGCACTTCTTACCAGTACGGCATCTGCATGTTCCAGGGTATCGGTTTTTTTATAATTATCTGTAAAAATATTTAATCCTTTATCTGCAATGGGATTCAGGCAATGATACTGAAACATTACGCATTCTCCTCCTCAAACTTTTTCATAAAAGCAACCAGTGCTTCTACGCCGGCCTTCGGCATGGCATTATAGATGCTTGCACGCATACCGCCTACGGAGCGGTGGCCTTTCAGGTTCACAAGGCCTGCTGCGGCTGCCTCTTTCACAAATTTGGCATCCATTTCCTTGTCACCTGTGACAAACGGTACATTCATAAGTGAACGGTCTTTTGCAACAACCGTTCCTTTGAACAGCCTGCTCTGATCAAGAAAATCGTAAAGGATCTTTGCCTTTTCTTCGTTTCTTCTCTTCATTTCTTCCAGACCGCCCATAGCCTTCAGCCATTTGAAGACTTTGCCGCAGACATAAATGCAGTATGCATTCGGGGTATTATAAAGAGAACCTGCATCTGCATGGGTCTTATAGGTCAGCATGGTAGGTGTTCCGGGAAGGACATCCTCTGTGATCAGGTCTTCGCGGATGATCACAATGACCATACCGGCCGGTCCGATGTTCTTCTGTACACCGCCGTAGATGATGCCGTATTTGGAAACATCCACAGGCTCGGACAAGAAACAGGAGGAAACATCCGACACCAGAAGCTTGCCCTTGGTATTCGGAAGTTCTTTAAATTTGGTTCCGTAAATCGTATTGTTTTCGCAGATGTAAACATAATCCGCATCCGGGCTGACCGGAAGGTCGCTGCAGTCCGGAATGTAGGAGAAGGTTTTGTCTTCGGAGGATGCGATCTTATTGGCTTTACCGTATTTCTGCGCTTCCTGGTATGCCTTCTTTGCCCACTGTCCTGTCACAATATAATCTGCTGACTTATTCTTCATAAGGTTCATGGGAATCATGGCAAACTGCTGGGATGCTCCGCCCTGAAGAAACAGTACCTTGTAATTATCCGGAATGTTCATCAGGTCACGCAGATCCTGCTCCGCATCATCAATGATCTGCTGGAATGCTGCGCTTCTGTGGCTCATTTCCATTACGGACATGCCGGTTCCGTTATAATCCATCATTTCTGCTGCAACTTCTTTTAAGACTTCTTCCGGAAGAACCGCGGGTCCTGCGGAAAAATTATATACTCTGCTCATCTTTCTTCATATCCTCCTCGTCAAATACATCATCAATGTTCGCGCCTGCGGGAACCATCGGGAATACGCTCAAATCCTGGTCGATCCAGCAGTCCAGAACAACCGGGCCGTCCGCCGCAAGTGCTTCCTTCAGCGCAGGCTCAACCTCTTCCATCTTTGTCACACGGATTGCTTTTGCTCCCATTCCTTCTGAAATCTTCACAAAATCCACTGCGTCGTTCAGAATGGTATGAGAATATCTGTGATCATAGAACAGGGTCTGCCACTGGCGTACCATACCGAGAACATGATTATTCAGAACGATCTGAACCAGAGGTTTGCCGCAGCGCACTGCTGTTGCGATCTCATTCATGTTCATACGGAAGCAGCCGTCACCTGCAATGTTTACAACGGTTTTGTCCGGTCTTCCCATCTTGGCTCCGATTGCTGCACCAAGGCCGTAGCCCATGGTTCCAAGGCCTCCGGAGGTGAGAAGGGTTCTCGGCTCTTTGAATTTATAATACTGTGCTGTCCACATCTGATGCTGCCCTACATCTGTAGAAATAATAGCATCGCCTTTCGTCAGTTCATACAGCTTTTCGATCACGTACGGACCTGTAAGCTGGCTGTGATCATATCTCAGCGGATATTTTGCCTTCATTTCCTGAATTTCTGCAATCCATTCCGGATGCTGTTTTTCCGGAATTGCCTCCAGCAGTCTTCTTAAAACTTCCCTGATGTCGCCTTCAATCGAAGCATCCACCATAACATTCTTATTGATCTCTGCCGCATCAATATCAATCTGCAGGATTTTGGCATTTTTCGCAAAAGTATTGGCATTTCCGGTCACACGGTCACTGAAACGTGCACCGAGAACAATCAAAAGGTCTGCCTTGCTGACTCCCAGATTGGCTGTCTTTGTTCCGTGCATACCGAGCATACCGGTATACAGCTCATCTTCTCCGGAAAATGCGCCCTTACCCATCAGACTGTCGCAGACAGGAGCCTGGATTCTGTGCGCAAGCTCTGTGATTTCTTTCGATGCACCGGAGATGACACCGCCGCCGCCAACAAAAATAAATGGCTTCTCGGCAGCCTTGATCATCTTTACGGCTGTCTCCACATCCTCTTTATGAATCTCGCTTGTCTCTCTGTTTACCGTAGCCGGACGGCGCGGAGAATATTCCATCTTCGCCGCTGTCACATCCTTGGTAACGTCCACAAGCACAGGGCCGGGACGGCCGCTCTTGGCAATGTAGAATGCTTTGCGGATGGTATCTGCAAGCTTCTCGATATCTTTTACAATATAGCTGTGTTTTGTGATCGGCATCACAATTCCGGCAATGTCTACCTCCTGGAAAGAGTCCCTTCCAAGAAGCGGTCTGCCTACGTTGGCCGTAATTGCCACCATCGGTACGGAATCCATGTATGCAGTTGCGATACCGGTTACCAGGTTTGTGGCTCCCGGGCCGGAGGTTGCCAGACACACGCCGACCTTGCCGGTTGCGCGTGCATAGCCGTCCGCTGCATGGGACGCTCCCTGCTCATGGGATGTTAAAATATGATTGATCTCATCTTTGTATTCATAAAGTGCATCATATACGTTCAGAATTGCTCCGCCCGGATATCCGAAAACAGTGTCTACTCCCTGTTCCTTGAGACATTCCACAATGATCTCTGCACCTGTAAGCTGCATTTTATTTCCTCCTTATCTTGCCTTTGGTATTTCCAGAATGGCTCCTCTGTTGCCGGAGGTTACCATTGCCGCGTATCTGGCCAGATAGCCAGTTGTAACCTTCGGCTCGCGCGGCTGCCATTTTTCTTTTCTTGCCTGCATTTCTTCATCAGATACCTTCACTTCCAGCTTCAGTTCCGGAATGTTGATGCTGATGATGTCCCCTTCTTCGATCAGTGCGATCGGGCCGCCTACGGCTGCTTCCGGAGAAACATGGCCGATGGAAGCGCCTCTGGAAGCACCGCTGAAACGTCCGTCCGTGATCAATGCCACGGAAGAGCCGAGTCCCATTCCTGCAATAGCAGAAGTCGGATTCAGCATTTCTCTCATACCGGGGCCGCCTTTCGGTCCTTCGTAACGGATGACAACCACATCACCTGCCACGATCTTACCGCCTTTGATGGCTTCAATGGCATCTTCCTCGCAGTCAAAGACGCGGGCAGGCCCTTCATGAACCATCATTTCCTCCACCACTGCGGAACGTTTTACCACGCCGCCGTCAGGAGCAAGGTTGCCTTTCAGTACAGCAAGGCCGCCTGTCTGGCTGTATGGGTTTTCCAGCGGACGGATGACTTCCGGATTCAGGTTCACACAGCCTTCGATGTTCTCACCAACGGTCTTACCTGTAACAGTCATACAGTCTGTGTGAAGGAGTCCTTTTTTATTCAGTTCATTCATCACAGCATAAACACCGCCTGCTTCGTTCAGGTCTTCCATATAGGTCGGGCCTGCCGGTGCCAGATGGCACAGGTTCGGGGTCTTCTCGCTGATCTCGTTTGCAAAGCTGATATCAAAATCCATGCCGATCTCATGGGCGATCGCCGGAAGATGCAGCATGCTGTTGGTGGAGCAGCCAAGTGCCATATCCACTGTCAGGGCATTTAATACGGCTTCTTTTGTCATGATGTCTCTCGGACGGATATTCTTACGGTAAAGCTCCATGACCTGCATGCCTGCATGTTTGGCAAGACGGATTCTCTCGGAGTAAACTGCCGGGATGGTTCCGTTGCCGCGAAGGCCCATGCCAAGTGCTTCTGTCAGGCAGTTCATGCTGTTGGCGGTATACATACCGGAACAGGAACCGCAGGTAGGACAGGTCTTGTTTTCATATTCAGTCAGCTCGTCTTCTGTGATCTTGCCTGCCGCATAAGAGCCGACTGCCTCAAACATGCTGGAAAGACTGGTCTTATGTCCGTGAATGTGGCCTGCCATCATAGGGCCGCCGCTTACAAATACAGTAGGTACGTTGATCCTGGCTGCTGCCATCAGAAGTCCCGGAACGTTTTTATCACAATTCGGTACCATCACAAGTGCGTCAAACTGATGTGCCAGTGCCATGGATTCCGTGGAGTCTGCAATCAGGTCACGGGTTACCAGGGAATACTTCATTCCGATATGTCCCATGGCAATACCGTCACAGACTGCAATTGCCGGAAATACCACCGGAGTACCGCCTGCCATGGCTACACCCTGTTTTACTGCATTTACGATTTTGTCCAGGTTCATATGGCCCGGTACGATTTCATTGTAAGAGCTTACGATTCCCACCAGCGGGCGTTCCATCTCTTCTTTTGTCATTCCAAGGGCATTAAACAGGGACCTGTGAGGTGCCTGCTGAGAGCCCTTTTTCACTGCGTCGCTTCTCATTTTGATGTTTCCACTCCTTTATCTATCTCTATAGTATCCGTGTTTGTTTTTATGTGTTTATCATAAACTGCCGTTTTCACTTTATCTGAATGATGTCCGGCAGGTATTTTTCATTATCAGACTGCCGCTGCGATCAGATCACCCATTTCCACAGTGCCAACCTGCTTACAGCCCTCTGACATAATATCGCCTGTACGGTATCCGTCTGTGAGTACTTTCTGCACTGCTGCTTCCACCGCATCTGCTTCCTCATCCAGATCCAGGGAATAGCGGAGCATCATGGCTGCTGACAGGATCGTGGCAATGGGATTGGCTTTGTCCTGTCCTGCAATGTCCGGTGCGGAACCGTGGCTCGGCTCATAAAGGCCGAACTTTGTTTCATTCAGGCTTGCGGAGGACAGCATGCCGATGGAACCGGTCACCATGCTGGCTTCATCGGAAAGAATATCTCCGAACATGTTCTCCGTCAGGATGACATCAAACTGCTTCGGGTCACGGACAAGCTGCATTGCGCAGTTGTCTACCAGCATATGCTCTAAGGTTACTTCCGGATAATCTTTGGCAACCTCTTCCACCACGCTTCTCCAGAGGCGGGAGGAATCCAGCACGTTCGCTTTGTCTACACTCGTGACCTTTTTAGAGCGCTTCATGGCGATCTCGAATGCTTTTACCGCAATGCGGCGAATCTCATTCTCATTGTATGCGAGAGTGTCAATGGCCTTTTTCACTCCATTTTCTTCAATGGTCTTACGCTCTCCGAAATAAAGGCCTCCGGTCAGTTCACGGACAATGATCATATCAAATCCGTCCCCGATAATATCCTCACGAAGAGGGCAGGCGGCTTTTAACTCGTTATATAAATAGGCCGGACGAAGATTTGCGAAAAGATTCAGGGCCTTGCGGATGGCAAGAAGGCCTGCTTCCGGTCTTTTGGACGGTTCCAGTTTGTACCATGGGGAGGTTTTGGCATCTCCGCCGATGGAGCCCATCAGCACTGCGTCGGATGCTTTTGCTTCTGCAATCGCTTCGTCCGTCAGGGGTACACCGTGAGCATCAATGGATGCTCCGCCAAGAAGAACCTCTGAATATGTAAATGTATGATGATATTTTTCACAGACCTTATCAAGAACTTTTTTGGCTTCTCTTACAATTTCCGGTCCGATTCCGTCTCCCGGAATCAATGCAATCTTATAATCCATAACCTCATTTCCTTTCCTCAAGAGTATCGTTATTATAATAACGCACTTTTTCTCAGATTTCAACCTATTAAAGTGGAAAAAGGTTCACAAATCTTTATTTTAATAAGGGCATTTTTTTCTATCATACCGCCTATAGAATAAAAAAAGGTTCTTCAGAGCGGCAATACCGTCTCCAAAGAACCTTTTTGTAAAGAATACTATCCTTTTTCAAATGACAGAAATACTGATAAAAGGACTATTTCTTATAAGTTTTATAGTAGGTAAGGCTTCCCTGGGCAACCGAAATATTTATCGGATATTGAGGAGCATCTTCATCCGTACCGATTGCTCTGCTGCCGCCATATGCGGTAACCTTTGCGCCGGACAAAACCGACAGACTGTAATCCATATCATCAAAACCATATGCGCCCGTATCTCCGATCACCGTATGTTTGCTGCTCTCTGTCCGGACAACGACCGTACCGCTCCGGATCAAAAGCTTCCGGCAGCGGATTGCCGTAGACCCGGCATCCACTTCCAGGCTGCCGCTTCCCTGAATGACCAGATTTGCCCGGTTCGCTCCGTTTGCCATAATTCCAAACCACGGAGCAGAAAGGATATTTCTTGTACCTGCCATAAGTTCCAGAGTCACATCTTTATCACTGACCGTATGAATCGCTTCCGAGGATGTCAGACAGACATTTGCCAATACAATTTTGATCGGTGTCAGTTTTTTCGGAGATTCCATAATGGTGTTTCCCAGATTATTTACGGAAATCATGTTGTTTGTTGACGCCGTACTCTGCACAACCGTAATTCCGCCTGCCGTATTATAGGAATACGTTCTTCCTGCCTGCGTAACCTTGCCGTCCCCAACTGTAATATTGCCTTTCGAAATATCATAGATATCTCCGCTTACCACCGCAATACGATAGGATTTCGTAATCTTTCCGGCAGAAGCCCTGATAACCGTACCGCCTGCCTTCATTCCCCTGACTGTTCCATCCTGTGCCACAGTGGCAACGGAGGGATTCTCAGATGACCATTTCATCTGATCCGTGGTATTGGACGGAGAGACAGCTGCCTTCAGTTTTATGGTTTCCCCAACACCCAGATAAGGTACGGAAGCACGAATACTGATGGATGAGGCAGGTACCTTCTTATTTACCTTAATCTTACATTTTGCAAAAACCTTTGAGGAAATTTTCGCTGTGATTGTTGCTGTACCTGCTGCTTTTGCCGTCACGTTTCCCTTGCTGTCCACTGCTGCCACCTTTGGATTGCTGCTGGACCATTTTGGTTTGTCCGCCGAATCCGACGGTGTCAGTGTATATGCAAGCTTTGTTTTCTCTCCTGTCAAAACTGTGAGACTGGTGGAACTGAGCCTGATTTTTGCAGCAGGAGGAGGGGTGATTTTCACTTTGCAAACTGCCTTTTTTCCATTGACCGTTTTTACTGTAATGGATGCAGTACCGACTTTTACTGCTTTTACTTTTCCGTTTTTATCTACACTGGCAACTTTCGGATTGCTGCTGCTCCAGGTAACAGATGCAACTGTATTTTTCGGTGAAAGCGTATACGTCAGCTTCTGGCTGCTTCCACGAACCAATGTCAGACTTTTTTTGTTCAATTTAACAGAGGACGGTCTTTTTACAACAGTGACGGTGCAGGATGCACGTACTCCTGATGCCAGCTTCGCTGTAATCGTTGTTTTTCCCAAAGCTTTTGCCTTTACCGTTCCGGAGGAGCTTACGCCGGCCGCTTTGGGATTGCTGCTACTCCAGGTGATTTTCCCGGAAGCACCTTTCGGGGAAAGAGATCCTGTAAGCTTCTGTGTTTCCCCGACACCAAGGGTCACTTTTGTCTGGTTCAGCTTGATCGCAGCAGCTTTCGGCCTCTTTACCGTTACTTTACAGGTGGCCGTTACCCCCTGGGATGTACTTGCAGTAATCGTTGCGGTTCCTGTACCTACAGCCGTGATTTTTCCGCCTTCGTCCACTGCCGCAACTTTTGTGTTTGAAGAACGAAACCGGAAATCATTCATATATCTGGAATATAAGTCCGAGGGAACCGTTGTATAGCTTAACTGTGCCGTGCTGTTCAGATTCATGGAAAGCGTTTTCTTTCCCAGTTTTATGGAAGAGATCGTGTCCACCACCCGGAATTTATAAGGAAGATTCTCTTCTGTCTGAACATCCTTCAAAAGCCCATTCAAATAGTAGTTTGAAACGGTAGTAGCCGTTATACTGCAGAAACCCGGGGAAACAGCCTTTACATTACAGTTCAGCCCGTCTTTTCTCCCTTCAATCCTTATAATACCGGAGTTGCTGCTTACCCAATATGTTTGTACAATGATATCATAAGCCCCATAGGCAGGCCCCAGGCCTGCGGAGTTGCCTTTGAGAATCAGCCGATTTCCTTCACTGTCATATGCCACTCCCCGTGCAAAGCGGATTTGTTCTTTTTCTGCGGCATGAACCTGTCGGATATTTCCCGCCGCCGACAGCCCGAATACAATGGCAAATACGAGAAAAATGCCCGGAAGCCACCGCTTTTTCTCTAACAAATGGTATTGTCTGTTTTCCTTCTCCATATGCCGTCCCTCCTTCTTTTTCTTAATTATCCCCGATAAAAACCGTATTGTCAACACAGTTTATCCAGTATCCGGCAGCAATTCCATAGACTCCACCTAAACAAATTTTCTATGATGCAAAAAAATAAGCGCCGCATTCTCTGCAGCACTTACTTTCTCCATCATTACAGTATGTCCGGCGATTAAGCAGATGCCTGCTCAGCCTTCTCTACTTCCGCAATGGCCTGTTTTCTCATTGGGATACGGCAGTTCTTGTTATTACCGAATTCTACGATCACATCTTCATCGGTCATGTCAATGATCACGCCGTAGAAGCCGCCGGTTGTCACGATGCTGTCGCCGACCTCCATGCTGTTCAGCATGGCCTGAAGTCTCTTCTGCTCTTTCTTCTGAGGACGGATCATCAAAAAGTACATCATACCGAAGATGACAACCATCCATACAATCATCATTCCTAAACTTGCTCCGCTCTGTGCGTCCATGTTACTTCCTCCTGTTTTGTATTGCTATTCAATTTACAGAAACGCTATAGGATATCATACACAAAAACCTGCGATTCTTCAAGTGCTTTTCGCATTTTTTCTCTATAACTTCAGAATCCCGTGATCCTTAGCGGTTGCTGTTAATCTTTCCCTGTTCAAAGCCCTCCAGGCGCATCTTTTTGTATTCCGCAAAATTCCCTGCATCCAGTGCATCCCTGATTTCTTCCATCATATGATTGTAGAAATACAGATTGTGAAGGACGCAAAGGCGCATGCCAAGCATTTCCTTTGCTTTTAAAAGATGACGGATATATGCCCTGCTGTAATGGCGGCATGCAGGACACTGGCATCCCTCCTCAATGGGCCTCTGATCAAGCTCATACTGTGCATTAAAAAGATTCAGCTTGCCCTGGTTGGTGTAAACATGTCCGTGACGTCCGTTTCTGCTGGGATATACACAGTCAAAGAAGTCCACACCGCGCTCAACACCTTCCAGAATATTGGCAGGCGTTCCTACCCCCATCAGATAAGTTGGCTTATTCTGCGGCAGATACGGCACCACCTCATCCAGGATCCGATACATCTCTGCATGGGTTTCTCCTACGGCAAGCCCGCCGATGGCATAACCATCCAGATTCATTTCAGAAATCGCCTGTGCATGAGCGATACGGATATCTTCATAAACTGCGCCCTGGTTAATGCCGAAAAGGAGCTGTTCTTTATTGATGGTATCCGGCAGGCTGTTCAGCCTGTCCATCTCTGCCTTGCACCGTGCAAGCCAGCGGGTGGTACGGTCAACGGATTTCTGCACATAGTCCCTGTCCGCCACACTGCTCGGACATTCGTCAAAGGCCATGGCAATGGTGGAGGCAAGATTCGACTGGATCTGCATACTTTCCTCCGGTCCCATGAAAATCTTATGCCCGTCAATGTGGGAACGAAAATAGACACCCTCCTCTTTAATCTTGCGGAGCCCCGCCAGAGAAAACACCTGGAATCCGCCGGAGTCTGTCAGGATCGGCTTATCCCACACCATAAATTTGTGAAGTCCGCCAAGCTGCTTCACAATCTTATCTCCCGGGCGGACATGGAGATGATACGTATTGGAAAGCTCCACCTGGGTGCCGATCTCCTGTAGATCCCGGGTGGAAACAGCGCCTTTGATCGCAGCAATGGTACCTACATTCATAAAGACAGGTGTCTGGATGGTTCCATGTACCGTATGGAACTCCGCACGCTTAGCCCTGCCCTCTGTTTTTAACAATTTATATTCTGCCATTGTTTTTCCTCTCTCTGCTGATTTCATTCCTGACTGAAGTTTCAGGCCGAAACATGTTTGAAACTTCTTTCCTGCAGTTTTCGAACATACCTTAAAAGTATATCTTGAAATCAGCTAAATTTCAACCTTTAGAGAAAAGAATCATTGTTAAACTTTTACATTGTCATTTTGCGAAGATTGTCGTATAATGTTACGGAATATCTGCAAACACACTTTTTAATAAGAAGTGATTTGCAATATATGTCAATATGATTGGAAAGAAATCGAACCGATTTTTTTATGTGACAAGATGAGGAGGCAATACTGATTTATATGAGCAATACAAATACCTATACGTTGGGAATTGATATCGGGTCTACTACCGTCAAGATCGCCATCCTGGACGAACAGGATAATCTGATGTTTGCAGACTACGAAAGACATTTTGCCAACATTCAGGAAACCCTGGCCGACCTGTTGGAACGGGCATACGGCAAGCTTGGTGAACTGTCCTTAAGTCCGGTGATCACCGGCTCCGGCGGCCTCACCCTTGCGACACATCTGGAAGTTCCATTTGTACAGGAGGTCATCGCAGTTTCCACCTCTCTCCAGAAGATGGCACCCCAGACGGACGTTGCCATTGAGCTTGGAGGCGAAGACGCAAAAATCATTTATTTTGAGGGCGGCAACATTGAGCAGCGTATGAACGGTATCTGTGCCGGAGGTACCGGTTCTTTCATTGACCAGATGGCATCCCTTCTTCAGACCGATGCATCCGGCTTAAATGAATATGCCAAAAGCTATAAGGCCCTTTACCCCATCGCAGCACGCTGCGGTGTTTTTGCCAAGACAGACATCCAGCCCCTGATCAATGAGGGCGCTACGAAGGAAGACCTGGCTGCTTCCATTTTCCAGGCGGTTGTCAACCAGACAATTTCCGGTCTGGCCTGCGGCAAACCCATCCGCGGACACGTGGCATTCCTGGGCGGTCCCCTTCATTTCCTGTCAGAACTGAAGGCATCTTTTATCCGTACTCTGAAGCTGGATAAGGAGCACACCATTGTCCCGGAAAACTCCCACCTGTTCGCAGCCATCGGCTCCGCCCTGAATTCGAAAAAAGAGACGATCGTTTCCCTGACAGAAATGAAAGACCGTCTTCGCAAGTCCATTAAGCTGGACTTTGAAGTGGAACGTATGGAGCCGCTGTTTGCCACACAGGCCGACTATGAGACATTCCGCATACGCCAGGACAATTATAAGGTTACCACAGATGACCTTTCTTCTTACAAAGGCAACTGCTATCTGGGAATCGACGCTGGCTCCACCACCACCAAGACGGCCCTTGTAGGGGAAGACGGAAGCCTTCTGTATTCCTTCTACAGCAACAATAACGGAAGTCCTTTAAAGACTGCTATCCGTTCCATCCAGGAGATCTACTCCCTGCTGCCGTCAGACGCGCACATTGCTTATTCCTGTTCCACAGGCTACGGTGAAGCGCTTGTCAAAGCCGCCCTGCTGCTGGATGAAGGCGAAGTTGAAACGGTTTCCCATTATTATGCCGCCGCTTTCTTTGATCCGGAAGTAGACTGTATTCTGGACATCGGCGGTCAGGATATGAAGTGCATCAAGATCAAGAACCAGACCGTAGACAGCGTACAGCTTAACGAAGCCTGCTCCTCCGGCTGCGGTTCTTTTATTGAAACTTTTGCCAAATCTCTGAACTACAGTGTACAGGATTTTGCCAAAGCAGCTCTTTTTGCAGAGCACCCTATCGATCTCGGTACACGGTGCACCGTATTTATGAACTCCAAGGTAAAACAGGCCCAGAAGGAAGGCGCCGAAGTATCCGACATTTCCGCAGGACTCGCTTACTCTGTCATCAAGAATGCATTATACAAAGTAATTAAGGTATCCGATGCCACAGAGCTTGGGAAACACATTGTCGTACAGGGCGGTACGTTCTACAACGACGCAGTTCTCCGAAGCTTTGAGCGGATTGCAGACTGCGAAGCCATCCGTCCGGATATTGCCGGAATCATGGGTGCCTTCGGTGCTGCACTGATCGCAAGGGAGCGGTATGAGGAAGGCAAAGAAACCACCATGCTTTCTATTGACAAGATCAATGACCTGAAATACACCACCTCCATGGCAAACTGCCGCGGATGTACCAATAACTGCCGTCTGACCATCAACAAATTCACAGGCGGACGCCAGTTTGTCAGCGGCAACCGCTGCGAGCGGGGCATCGGAAAAGAAAAGAATAAAGACCATGTTCCGAACCTTTACGAATACAAGTACAAACGGCTGTTTTCTTATGAACCGCTGTCCGAGGATAAAGCTACCCGGGGTACAGTAGGCATCCCGCGCGTCCTGAACATGTTCGAAAATTATCCGTTCTGGTTCACGTTCTTCACGGAACTGAAGTATAAAGTGGTGCTTTCGCCCACTTCCACCAGAAAGATTTACGAGCTGGGCATCGAATCCATCCCCAGCGAATCGGAATGCTATCCCGCCAAGCTGGCCCACGGACACATTAGCTGGCTGTTGAAAAAAGGTGTGAAGTTCATCTTCTATCCATGTATTCCTTACGAAAGAAATGAATTCCCGGATGCGGTCAACCACTATAACTGCCCGATCGTCACCTCCTATGCGGAGAACATCAAAAACAATGTGGACGAATTGCAGGATCCGGAGATTGATTTCCGTAATCCGTTCCTGGCATTTACTTCCGAAGGAATCCTGACAGAACGTCTTGTAAAAGAATTTAAGGATATTCCTGCTGAAGAAGTAAAAGCCGCCGCCCACAAAGCCTGGGAGGAACTGGCACAGGTACATAAAGATGTCCAGAAAAAGGGGGAAGAAACCCTCGCCTATCTGAAGGAAACAGGACGCCGGGGCATTGTCCTTGCAGGACGTCCCTACCATATTGACCCGGAGATTCATCACGGCATTCCGGATCTGATCAACAGCTACGGCATTGCCGTGCTTACAGAGGATTCCATTTCCCATCTGGCTTCCATTGAACGCCCGATCCGTGTCAATGACCAGTGGATGTACCACTCCCGCCTGTATGCGGCAGCAAACTTTGTGAAAACAAGGGAGGATCTGGATCTGATCCAGCTCAACTCCTTCGGATGCGGTCTGGATGCGGTCACCACAGACGAGGTCTACGAGATCCTGGAGGGAAGCGGCAAGATTTACACCTGCCTGAAGATTGACGAGGTCAATAACCTGGGTGCCGCACGTATCCGTGTGCGTTCCCTTCTGGCTGCGATCCGGGCAAAGGAAGCCCGGCACAAACCAAGAAAAATACAGCCCTCTTCTATCGAAAAGGTGGTATTTACCAAAGAAATGCGCAAGGATTACACCATCCTCTGCCCGCAGATGTCACCGTTCCATTTCAGCATTATCCAGGCTGCATTAAATACCTGCGGCTATCATCTGGAAGTGCTGCCGAACGACAACAAACATGCAGTGGATGTCGGCCTGAAATATGTCAATAACGATGCCTGCTATCCATCTCTGATCGTGGTAGGGCAGATCATGGATGCACTTCTCTCCGGTAAATATGACCTGAATAAAACTGCCGTCATCATGTCTCAGACAGGAGGCGGATGCCGTGCTTCCAATTATATCGCCTTTATCCGCCGTGCCCTCAAAAAGGCCGGTATGGAGCAGGTTCCGGTCATCTCCGCCAACTTAAGCGGACTGGAAAGCAATCCCGGCTTTAAGCTGAGCCTGCCGCTGGTAAAACGTGCCGTATACGGTGCCGTATTCGGAGATATCCTGATGAAATGCGTTTACCGTATGCGTCCTTATGAACTGGAGAAGGGTATTGTCAACCGGAAGCATAAGATCTGGGAGCAGCGTGTGATCGCATTTATCCAGGGAGGCAGTGTCAGCCACGGCCAGTTTAAGAAAATGTGCAGGGAAATGGTACATGATTTTGACACCATTCCCATCAGTGACGAGAAGAAGCCTCGGGTAGGTATCGTAGGCGAGATCCTGGTAAAATTCCTTCCTGCTGCCAACAACCATCTGGCAGAGCTTCTGGAAGCCGAAGGAGCAGAAGCCGTTTGCCCGGATCTGATCGACTTCTTTAACTACTGCTTCTACAACCAGAATTTCAAGGTGGAATACCTTGGCTTTAAGAAGTCCAAGGCCACGATGGGCAATCTCGGCATTAAGGGAATCGAATGGATCAGAAAGACAGCCAATGAGGCGTTTGCAGAAAGCCGTCACTTCACTCCTTCCGCAGATATCCGGGACCTGGCCAAAATGGCATCACCAATCGTATCTCCGGGCAATCAGACAGGTGAGGGATGGTTCCTGACCGGCGAGATGATGGAGCTGATTCACGGCGGCGTGCCGAATATCGTATGTATCCAGCCGTTTGCCTGCCTGCCGAACCACATTGTCGGAAAAGGCGTCATCAAAGAAATCCGCCGGACACATCCGGAAGCAAATATCGTAGCCATCGACTACGACCCGGGTGCCAGCGAGGTCAACCAGCTTAACAGAATCAAGCTGATGCTCTCCACAGCAGTGAAGAATCTGGAGAAAAAGGGCGAAAAAGACGCATAAATACAGCAATACAGCAGGAGTACTGGAATTTCTAGGACTATTAGGATTTCTGTAACTGAAAGGATAAATGATGATAAAAAAGGATATCTGCGGACTTATTGTCTCGTGGTATCCTTTTTATCTGTACAGAACCTATCGTTTTCGATATAATGGAATTAAATATAGAAAAAGAAAATCTATTTATGGTTTTATAAAAAAAGGCGCAAACTAAGAGATGGAAAACATGGATTTTATTACGATTGGCGTTATCAGTATCTTTGGAATCATCGGTCTGGTCATGTCTGTTTTAGAGAAGAAAGGAATTACAAAACCCGTCCTTAGCGAGGATGTAAAAAATCTTGTGTCTTTGGAAAGTGAATCTTTCTGATAAGATTTA
>JAUNGM010000049.1 GCA_030524545.1 Eubacteriales bacterium | reverse complement strand
GGTCTAAGGGTTTATAGGTATCCCTTGAATAACCTAAATACATTATACAAGGAGTAATATGGCAGCTTTTATTGAAAGAATGACATCTCTGCTGCCAAAGGCGGTTGAAATTGTAAAACACTACGAAAAAAAGGCTGTATTTCCGAACAGCGGCGAATTGTCAGAGACAGAGAAAAATTTCCCGCCCAATCAGAAAGCATTTTTCAAAATCGGTATGGAAACTTATTGCGCGCTGGAAAAGAGCATACCAAAAGAAAGTGAACTAATTCATGGAGCGCTGTACTTTTATCTGTCTTATGAAAATCCGCCCCCCAAAGTACGGATGGCAATTATCAATCTGCTTAGGCTTGGCGGTGACTATAAGAGTGCGTGTCTATATGCTTTTGAGTCTCTTGAATTACCGGATATTGAGAGTCTGCTGTTTGAGCATATGCCGTTAATTGACCGGGAGAAAAAAATTAACGTGCAGCATCTTGCACTCCCAGGATGGAATTCTGAACTTATTCTGGCTGCGCTTACCTGTCAGTTCCGTACTTTTTACCGCAGCAGGGAACAGAGGAGCAGAATATTGTTGGCTATTATTTATGGAATTCAGGAACCGGAGCAGCTTCCGCCTTTTCTGCTCAGAGCTGTATGTGCCTTTCTCTATGTGAATGTCTGCAGAAGCGGCACAGAAGAACAGCAGCAGTTGGCGGAGGAACTTGACAGAATCAGCAGCTATCCTGCAGTAGTTGAAAAATTGTTAGAACGGTACGGTAAGGCTGCGCTGTCACTGGAAAATGATATAAGCCGCAGGTCTGATGCACCGGAATGGTGCGGCAGAAAAGAAAAATTTGAACAGGTGTATGCGGGATGTGTGCGGATTGGATATTTTGTTTATAGGCCGGACAGAGTCCAGTCAGTTCTTCTTGATACGGGAGCTATGATTCATTATGACTTGGCTGAGGCTGATACACGACGGATCGTAACGGTCTTACAGGGGAATCACCAAAGGCATCTGCTAAGGAAGGTTGAATACACGCATAGCGCTGAACAGATGATTGAAATAAAGAAATCTAAAAAGCCGGATCGGACGGAAATCAGATGGCTTGTCGGACGGATGAAGGAGCTGCGTAAAATTCAGAACGATCCTGGTCTGGCAGGCGCCTGTTTGTCACTTTACGAATATGACCAGATTGATTCTTCATTTGAAGCTGCCGAGCATTATGAAGAATTTTCTGGGACTTTTGAGGAACGATGTAAAATATTCCAAAAATATATAACATACAATTGGCATGATCAGACTATCGGGATGAAAATCATGCAGTCGCTACTGAAGAGCGAGGAGAAGAAACATCCGGCCAACAGGCTGATGACATTTTTTAATTATTACCTTCATGTCAATGATTATGAATCCGCGAAAAAGTTTGCACAGAAATACAAAAACAGACTGGGAGATTTCTATTTTCCGCAGACTCAGAAGCAGCTTATAGAGTATCTGGAAAGGTTTAGAAACGGTACTGTCACCGAAAAGAAATTGCCGAATATACAGTGGAGTCCTATTCCGGTTTGTGGTGGATACGGAAACTTTGCGGCGCACTTTCTGAAGCTCGGATCAGGGATGATCCAGAGTGACGGAAATAATCTGGATGAGATGAGCAGTGCCGATTTGCAGAATATGGCGACTCAAATGATGCAGGAAAATGCTTATTCTGTCAACCAGAAGAAGCAGCAGACGGAGAATTATCTCAAAGCGGCAGCCATATTAAACAGACGGCGGATCTCTTTTGACAGTCTCGATATGGATGAGACAATGATTGAGTGCTTGATTTATGCTTTTTGCAATTTAAGTTATCAGGAAGTTGGTTCGCTGCATTGTGATTATGATGTGCAGAGAAGCTATCTGGAACAGGCGCTGCGTCTGAGCGGTCAGCTGAATCCTAATTATCCGGATGACAGTCTGAGCAATGCCCTTGAGGACGCAGTAAAAAGATATTTCAAAAGCCGGTCAGGTCATGACGATGATTCGTTGGCTGAAGCAGTAAAATATATGGCTAAAACATCAACCGTGTCAAAGGAAGAGTTCGGCAGCCGCCTGATACGTTTGGCAGTATATTACCCGGACATTCTGAATATGCCGAACATTCTGAATTTGTGGCAGTCCGATGCGGAAGTTCAGCATATGCTTATTACATATGTGAAGATGATAGAACCATCTGATATGCAGAGTGATATAACTGCCGCATTGCGGAAATACCGGGATAATATTACGATGGAATTTAACACCTGCGGTTTTGCAATATGCGGAGATTCGGGAAACCTGAAAGCCATGCAGGGGGAACTGCGGAAAGTTGCGAAATGGGTGCGGAAAATAAAGGAAAAAAACTTATACTGTATTTTAGCTGAGTTGGACCGCGGATATATAGATTGTTTTGGCAGTCTTCTTGATAAAGTCTTGGAAAACACAGAAATACAGGATTTTTTACTGCTGTGTCGATACAGGGAGGAATGCGCATCACTGCTGGAAAAGCTGGACAAGAAACCATGTTCTTTTGGGCTTGAATATGTATATGAATGTGCGGATCTGCTCCGTGAATATCTAAATGGTATATATAGGAAACTTTACACTGCCCTGGAGCCTGAACTGAATGCGGAAGCGCTTTTTGCAGAGTGTGTCTATGAGGATGCCGATGCGGTCAATGTCTATGTGCGATTGAGCAGCAGCGGGGGAAAAGCGGCAATTCGAAACCTGACCGCGTGTGTGCCGGAATCGGAGTATATATCAGAAGGAAAATGCCAGAAACTGTGCCTGTGGGTGGAACAGGGTGCTCCGGAATATGCGTTTATATGCGTACATCTGACGGAGGCAGTCATCGCCGGAGAATATCTGCAGTTTGAAACGGAATTTAATTATACTGTTGATTTGACTGGAGAAAAAAGGACTGTTATCCGCAGTCTGAGCGTAATGCTGAAGGATTTGAGACTGTGCGAGAACTATGAGCAGATGTACAACACAAACAGCGCACTTGATGTCGGACATGCGATGTCAAAGTACACCTTCTATGGAAGGGATATGCTTGTAGACAAGATATGCCGGAATTTTTACGATTTTCCTGCGTCAATTGTCATATTGTATGGTCAGAGGAGAGTCGGGAAAACGTCTGTTTCCAATTATGTGACCGCCAGAATAAAAAACAGTGATGAGAAGTTTCTCGTCGTAAAATGCGGAAATTCAAATTTGCAGGTACTGCAGGACGGTAAAGAGGATCTTACGGATGCGATAGTCGGAACTTTTTACGGAACTGTACTGCAAAAATTGGCCAATGCGATTGAAAAAGAAGGCGGTCGTGCATCTTTCCTGCAAAATGAGATACAGAAGATGAAGAGAGCGGTTTGCGGAACGTCAGAATTGTCTGTATCCTCAGTTAATTCGCTGCTGTTCCAGGAAATTATATTAGATTTACAGCTGGCATTTGAGCGGGAGGATTGTTGGCGGGGAACTCGTATTTTGCTTTGGTTTGACGAATTCCAGCAATATTATCTTAATATCCTGAGAGGAGTGCTTCGGTCTGAATTTGTGGGTTTTATCAAAGCCTTCACGGAGGAATACGGGTTTTCACTGTTGCTGGTGGGCTGTGAACCGATGATTCCGTTCATCCATGATATTCGGTTTGGAAATACTTTTTCAGCGGCCGCACAGATGCGCGTAGAATATTTATCAGAAGAATATGCTGAAAATCTGATTTGTGAACCGATACAGAAAAAGAGCGGAAGAAATAATCCTTTTATCTATGTCAAAGATGAAATATATAAGCTTTCTGCCGGAAGCCCCTTTTTTATTCAGCTGATCTGTAAAAATCTGATTGATGATCTCAATGATCAGAAAAGAGTTTATGCCAATAAGCAGATGATCATTGATTCACTGTATAAAAAAGGATATGTGAAGCACGACAAGTTCAATTGTCTGTATGATTCTCTGGACTCCAGAGAAGAAGCGGCGTCTCCAGAGGATAATGACAGGGTGCTGATTCAGATTGCTCTGCGGAAGGGCAGCAGAAGAAAGAGCACGCGTGACGACATTATCAGGGATCTGGAAGAAAAGACGCAGAAGCCTGTCGCAGCGATTATTGCAGAACTTATCAGCAGGAAAATTGTGGAAGAAGTGCATGGAGAACTCAGAATTGTTGTCAGGCTGTATGAAGCATGGATATGGGAGAACCGTTTTGAATTAGGATATCATGATATACGGACAGATATCTGATAGAGTACGGAGGAGATAAAGGTGCCTTTACAATACTTTGCTTATGAAGAGGAACTGGAGACTTTTTACAGGAGATTAAACAGTTTTGGATGGGGGCGTTGTTTTCAAATCAACGGTTTGCCCGGAGCCGGGCTTGATCTGTTTGTAAAATCCTTTGTTCAAAAATATGGTCCGATATTGAAAAATCAGCAGAATATTTACTGCAGTGTCATTCAGTGCCCGAAGGATTATCCGATAAACCTGTTTGTGCGCATTGTCCGGGAAATGAATATTCTTTTTCATGACGTGTTCAGGGAGGTCGACTTGCCGGAAGAGCGGGCGGCAGATCTGAGTATTCTTGAAGAGTGCTGCAATGTGGTCAGTAGTGTAAACCGGGAAACTGAAATTTCTTATGAGATGCTGAGGGAGTACGTTTTGAAATCGCTTGGTTCCTGCGGCAGCTTCCGTAAAGAAATTAATGTCAGACTGTTTATCACCGGTTTTGATAATGCCAGACTGCTGTTTAATCGCGATGTTGATTACGCGATGCTTTTTAAGGAAGTGTGTGAGAACTATACAGAATGGCTGGGAATCACGATCACGAGCCACAGGACTCTGGATATAATTGCCTTGGCTGTTAAAGCTTTTTCAGAATTTGCGTCTCTTTTTGATCCTATTTCTATAGAAGGGTTCAGTGATGCTAGGCTGAAATTAGTGTATGAGCAGGTAGAATCAGTATTTGGGATTGTTGTGACAGAAACTGTCAGGGAGAAGCTGCTGTATTACTGCGGCAATAATCCCAGACGATTGTCGATTTTGTTTAATGCACTGAGTGATTTACAGTCTGATTTAGGCGCAGACCAGTGGAGCCTTATGAGCGGAGAGGCACTGGTGGACCATGCGTACAGACTTTGCCGCAGACAGATGGATGAACATATGATGCGCATTATGCGGAGTGTACAGGATATACAGGGTGACGGGATGACCGCGCTTGAGACAGCACTCAAAAATCCGTCTTCAACAGCCTATAGTATTGCGCGCAAGCCGCTTTTTGATATGAAGATTCTGCTTAGCCGGAAAAATTCCGCGGGCTATATTACTGCGCCGGCTATTCCGGTTATGAAAGAGATGATTGAAAACATTTTAGAGAGAGAAGAAATCTGTGCAGACAGTAATGTATTACGGATTCTGCATCTCTCGGATATGCATTTCGGGTCTGATAAGAATGATTCAGAAAGGGAACTGCGCAAAGCTTATATCCACAGCTTTAAGGAGCACGTAGCTCAGATATGTCAGAAAAAAGTGATTGATTATATCTTCATCACTGGAGATATTGGCTGGGAAGCTCGGAAAAAGGATTATACAGAGGCAGAAATGCTTATCAGGGATCTTATGGAGATTTGCCAACTTGATTCTGACAGACTGTTTCTTTGTCCGGGTAATCATGATGTGGAGCGGGAGTTGCTGGAGGATATCCACTATCCCGAAAATCAGAAAGTAGCAGATAAGTATTTGTCACTTGAAAAGCTGGATAAACATGCAGGAGCGTTCCGGAATTATACTGCATTCTGCAGGCGACTTGGATGCACTCCATATTCAGTTGGACATCATACCGGTTATCTGACTGGTGTTCAGTTTTGTGAAAATTTTACGATAGTATGCCTGAATACTGCCTGGTTTTCAAAGAATGACGCAACAAAAAAAGTCTGGATAGGAAAGACTTATGCCGTCGCGATTAAAAATGAAATTGCCGACAGAAAGGATAAAACGCGGAAGGTACCGGTTGTCACACTGATGCATCACCCGGTAAAAGAATGGGAAGAGGAAGAGTGTTTCAACTATAGGTACACTACGAATACCTGGGAAATTGTAAGCCGTATGTCAGATTTGATTCTATGTGGTCACACGCACGAAACTTCAGACCTCAAAAATATGGTTAACGACGCCAAAATTTTCAATGGTGGTGTATTTTATCATGATTTTTATTATGACAACAGTTTTTATATGTATGAATTATCTGACCAGAGTGTAGTTAAGACACAACATACGTGTACAAGCGGGAAATGGCGGGAGTGGACAGAAACGTTCGATTGCTGACAAAAAATCCGGACATGAAAAAGGATTCGGAGCTGACGGGGCTTTCAGGGCGGTTATCAGGGTAGTGTAAAATGGTTTGTGATTCTGGAAGAAAATGGCTCCTTTTTGGTGAGAATTCAGATATGACAATTCTTATCGAAAAGGAGTATTTTGGGGATTACAGAGAGACTCTTGATCCAACAATCCGTTGGACGGACCGTTTACAATCCAGTTCTGGAGGGTGGTTGGGGAATGTATCTGATTTTTATGTGCCGCGGGGAGTGGTTAGTAAAAAAGAGAACGATCTGTTGATATTAGAAAATAATTGAACAAAGAGGTGAGATTATGAAGATTTTCTTGAATGAAAGTGAGGGGATGACGCGGGGGGGGGTATTTTACAAGTGACTTGTATCTGGGGCATCGTGGAATAATAGAAATACAAAATGGTCCTTTTGAGAATGTGGAGGAAATGAATCATATTTTGCTTGGTTTTGCTTGGGAATTACAATGCGCTAGTACAGAAGAATGATATAGTATATATTTTAGGTGATATCTGTCATCATATGCCGGTAGAACAAGCCAATGAATTGATTGGGAAAATGAAAGGTAAGAAAATATTTGTTAAGGGAAATCATGACAAAATATACGACACGAATCTATTTGACGAAGTTTGTGATTTTAAGACGATTTCATTAAATGGGGTATATTTGGCATTGATGCATTATCCAATGTTGTTGTGGACTAAGAAGAACAATGGCAGTATTCAGTTACATGGACATATTCATAGTGATGAAATGTATAATATGGAAAATAAAATTGTAGGTATCAGAAAATATGATGCGAGTGTGGCTGCAAATGGCTTTTATCCCGTATCGGTAAAACAGAGTATTGAATTTTTTGAAGGAACATAAAAATTGGAGAATTATTTGAGAAGCAAATTGATGTAAAGATGGGGGTTCACTTGGAACAATTTGCTCATCTGTATGAGTTGCAAAAAGGAAGAATACAAAGTAAAGTATAATATCTACCCTCATCTTGGAAGCATTCCAGTGTGAGGGCAGATTTTGTTAAATTATACGTAGCCAGGTGAAGTGAAATTGCTGTTGGAAATTTGTGAATACTGATTGACACCGATAGGAATATGGAGTAAAATCTAAAAGAACATTTGTTCTGCAAAGCGAAATTCAACAGAGTATTTTGTAATAACTATCAGGACATAATTCGTTCAGAACCATTTTTGAAACATGGCAAAATCTCGTTTTACACGAAAAATTCGTGTAATTCACCTATAAAAACACTGGGAGAATGGTCTATGTCAAATGAAAAACTATTCAAATTAGAAGCACCATACAAGCCCACCGGCGACCAGCCACAGGCCATTGAGAAGCTGGTCCAGGGGTTCAAGGAAGGCAACCAATGCCAGACTTTACTAGGGGTTACGGGCTCTGGCCAGACTTTTACGATGGCGAATGTGATACAGGCTTTGAACAAGCCGACCCTGATTTTAGCCCACAACAAAACCCTCGCTGCGCAGCTCTACGGCGAGTTTAAGGAGTTCTTCCCGGAAAACGCGGTGGAGTATTTTGTGTCCTACTAAGCGTCGGGGGTTTCAGACCCGTTATTTAGTGTTATTCGGTGTTATTTATCCCATATTTTGTGGACGATATGGATTGAATGGACGGGATAAAACGCCCTGGACTGAATGAATTTAGTGACTTTCATTCGTAAAGAGGGCGTAGAATGATGAGTGTTCAGGAGACAGAAGTGACGAAAATGAAAAAGATGAATTTGAGCCGAAGAAAGACGATAAAATTCAAAATCCGAATCAATGCTTCGGATTTTGGGACAAGAAGAAATCTTATATAAATTACATAGCTTACTATAGTCGAAAACAAAATTACGATTTGAAGGTGGTGAGAGAATGGCGAACAAGATAATGAGATTAGATTTGCCTAATAGTGTGAGTATTCAATTCCAAAAAACGGATGATATTGTGCAGGATATGAGAGGAATTATTGACTCTTCTCAAAACATGGCACATCAGCTTGTGAATCTAGCTCTGGTGCAGAGAAATTGGTTGATTGGATACCGGATTGCAGAGGAAGAAATGGATGGGAAGGACCGGGCAGATTATGGAGCACAGGTGATGAAAAAGCTTTCCAGAGAGTTAGGAGAAATATATGGGAAAGGCTTTACAAAAACAAATTTGTATAGCTTTTATTCGTTTTATAAGAAGTTCCCGGAGATTTTCCACTCATTGAGTGGAAAATCTTATCCGATTCTTTCTTGGACACATTATCGGGTATTACTGCAAGTTACAGATGAGTCTGCTAGAAATTGGTATGCGAATGAAGCAGCAGAACAGACATGGAGCGTTCGAACTTTGCAACGGAATATTTCTTCACAGTATTATTATCGTATGTTAAAAACACAGAATCCATTAGCGGTCAAAAATGAAATGCAGCAGTTGACAGATTCTTATCAGCAAGATAAGCTGGAGTTTATCAAGAATCCATTGATAGCAGAATTTCTTGGAATGGCATCCAATGTAGAATTTACAGAAACGGAGCTGGAGTCTAGCATTATTTCCAACATCCAGAAATTTCTTATGGAGTTGGGAAAAGGATATGCTTTTGTATCACGGCAGCAGCATATTCACACAGAAAAACAGGATTATTACATCGATTTGGTATTTTATAACTATATATTGAAATGCTTTGTTTTGATTGATTTAAAAACGAGCAAAATAACACATCAGGATGTAGGGCAGATGGATATGTATATCCGTATGTATGATGAACTGAAACGAGGGGACGGGGACAATCCGACAATCGGTATTGTTCTCTGCTCTGACACGGATGAGGATATAGCGAGGTATTCTGTCATGAACGGAAGTGAACAACTTTTTGCATCGAAATACAAGCTCTATTTACCGACAGAGGAGGAATTGAGGGCGGAGATTGAGACCCAAAAAGAGATATTTTATCTCCAACAGAAGGAAAAAGAAAGAGATGGCTTCGTGGATAAAGGCGCGAGCTGAAACAAGAGAATATGATGAAACATGGGGGAGAATGACATGATTATACCTGTAAGCGTAAAGAACCAAAGTATTGATTCCTCTGGCATTACAAGTGATTACAAAGCAGCCATAAGTGAATATGTTTGGAATGGATTTGAAGCACATGCTACAAGAATTAGTGTAGAATACACTTTTAATGAGGCATTTGGCGTTAAGGAGCTAATTATAAAAGATAATGGCGATGGAATAAACTATGATGAGTTAACGGAGACTTTTGGAGCATTTCTAGCATCGAAGAAAAATCTGCTGTCATTACAAATGAAATCAAAGGCAAATAAGGGAAAAGGAAGATTCTCTTTTATAGCTTTTTCCAATAATGCAGAGTGGCATACTGTTTATAAGGACAATGATGTTTATAAAGAATATGTCATCATCATGTCTAGTGATAAAAAAGAGGTAATTGACTGTTCAGAGCCGCAGTTATCAGAAGAAATTGAAACTGGAACAGAAGTGAAATTTAGTAGCATTAATACATTGACTGCGGAGAATATGGGATTTGAAGTTTTGGAGCCAGCATTGTTGAAAGATTTTGCCTGGTTTTTATACTTATATAAAAATAAGAACGTAGAAATAGTAGTAAATGGTGTAAAGATTGATTATGAAAAATATATCAATACAGCATTAAGTGAAAAATCTATGGTTACAATAGATGGATATAGATTTGAAATTAATTTAGTTGTATGGCGAGAGTCAATTTCTGAAAAATTTTGTTGTTATTATTTTGATAACAAGGATGTGTTGAAAGGAAATCGTACAACAACTTTTAATAGAAATACCATCAATTTTAATCATAGCGTATTTGTGAAATCTGAATTTTTTGATGATAAAGAAAAAATTTTAGAGGTTCAAGATGATGCACAAATTAATATGTTTGAATCTCAGGATGAAAAAATGATTTTGAAAAAATTGCATAAAGAGATTCGAAAACTTATTGAGAAAAAAATTAGTGTATATTTATCAGATAAGGCGGAAGAAGCTGTAGAAGCAATGATAACAGAAAGAAAAACTTTTCCGGAATTTCCAAATGATGTATACGGTCAAATGCGGAAAAATGATTTAAAGAAAGTAACAATAGAAATCTTTAAACTGGAGCCATTGATTTTTCATAAATTGAAACATGTTCAAGAAAAATCGTTGTTGGGATTTTTGAATTTACTTCTGAGCTCTGAAGAAAGGGAAAATGTTTTAACGATTATAGAGCAAATTGTAGAACTATCGCCTCAACAGCGAGATGATTTTTCAAAAATACTTAAGAAGACTTCTTTGGAGAACATTATTGATACTATCAAATTTATTGAGGATAGGTATAAAATTATAGAATTGCTAAAAAGCATAGTATATGATTTGACTAAATTTGCCAATGAACGTGACCATGTACAGAAAATAATAGAAAAGCATTTTTGGTTGTTTGGTGAGCAGTATAATCTTGCGAGTGCCGATCAGAGAATGCAGAAGGCACTGGAACGATATAGAAATATTTTATATGGGGAAGAGGATATTACAGCAACGTTGAGTCCTGATGCGGAAAATGAGAGACGTATGGATATCTTCTTGTGCAACACAAGAAATGTTGAAACAACATTTGAAACAACGTTGGAAGAAAATATTGTTGTTGAATTGAAAGCCCCTAGAGTTCCATTAACAAAGAAAGTATTACGACAGATAGAAGATTATATGGATTACGTCAGACGACAGCCACAATTTAATAGTGAATTTCGTAAATGGAAGTTTATCGCTGTATGTAAAGATGTAGATGATTATGTTAAAAGTCAATATAAAGCTTTTGAAGACAAAGGAAAGGTTGGCTTGGTATTTCAAGTTGATAATTGCGAAGTATATGCCCTTACTTGGGATGATGTATTCAAAAGTTTTGAAATAAAGCATAAACCATTGTTAGAACGATTAAATTATGATAGAGAAGAGGTGGCAAATGAGTTGATGGTAAAAGTAAGTGCTACTGAGGGCCGAGAAAAAGTGGATGCGCTTACAGAAATTGCTATCGCACAGGCATAATAAAATATAGCTTAATATAGATTAAATTATACTTGCCTAATATTTAGGAAATTTGAGGTGCTTACAAATTTCCTTATCACTATGAAATGTATAGATTATATCGTGCTTGGATGAGAAAACACGAGAGGAGAAATGATATATAAACTCATCTAGCGCGATTAGGAGTTATTGTGTAGCCAAAAAAGATTTTAGTGACCTGCATTCGTAAAATGACAAAAGTTCGTCTATTGGCTAGCCATATGAACACCTTATTTTGAATGTTTTACGAATTTCTGGCCTATACTCGAACTTTTTTTAGGTCACTTGGAGGTGAAAAGCACATTATGAAGTTCAAATTGCACGCAGAATTTCAGCCCACCGGAGACCAGCCACAGGCCATTGAGAAGCTGGTCCAGGGGTTCAAAGAAGGCAACCAATGCCAGACTTTACTAGGGGTTACGGGCTCTGGCAAGACTTTTACGATGGCAAATGTCATCCAGGCTTTGAACAAGCCGACCCTGATTTTAGCCCACAACAAAACCCTCGCCGCGCAGCTCTACGGCGAGTTTAAGGAGTTCTTCCCGGAGAATGCGGTGGAGTACTTTGTCTCCTACTATGGAAAAGTTGAAAAAACGGTGCTTTTATGTGCTATTTAGTCCATTTGTGACGTATTAATTGACGCATAACGGACGAAACAGCACAACCTAGATTAGGTGAAATTGTATGGACGGGTGACTTGATTCGTGTAATTCATAAAAAGGCTTACTATTAGCCCGATTTGAAGTTTGATGAATAAATATTCTAGATGTTACTCGATTTGACATTGATAACGAAATTAAATGCTATATTGGCATGGATGTTAAATGGAGAGGTGATTGGCGTGGAATTCACCCGGCAATATTAAAGACAATAAAAAATGATAACCACCTACTATACTAAAAGTCAAATGGGACTCTGTGAATAGCGGAGGTACTGGCTTTGGAGAAGGGGAAGGTTTTAAAAGAAGATACAAAGATAGGACTTTGATTCGCTCTGGCGGAAATGCCGGATGCTGATTGAAGTCCTTTTTCTTTTCACAGGACAGTCACGTTCTGTATCTGACAGCTCATTTGGCCAGATATATGTCCGTCTGCTTACTTATCGGGAAAATACGATTTATGGCAATAAAGAAATATGAAGAAACAGGGTTTTGTTCCGTGGTATTTGGGGAAATGGATACCACGGGACGAAAGTAGAATTATGATTAATAGAAGATATCCTCTATCGCCAATTTTTAGTCGGATGCTGGTTATTGTGAGTTTTTAGCTTTGTAATCTTCGCCCCAATCCCACATGGCATCCAGAACAGGCTTGAGACTGTAACCAAGCTCTGTCAGTGTGTATTCTACATGGGGAGGAACTTCCGGGAAAACGGTACGGATAACCAGACCGCTTTCTTCCATCTGGCGAAGTTGTGCAGTTAGAACTTTTTGCGTCACATGTCCGATGGATTTTTTTAATTCTCCGAAGCGTTTAGTTCCGGGTAATAAATCACGCAGAATCAGCACTTTCCATTTATCACTGATTAAGGTTAAAGTTGTCTCTACCGGACAATCCGGTAATGCCTTTGCTGGTTTACCGGCAATTTCTTTTGTGTTTTCCATGTAATGCACTCCTTTCATAGTATCTTATAGGTAACTATGGCACAATATTGTGCTTACTTTACGAAATGGCTGTACGGTTTTATTATAGGATCATCAGGAAGGAAAAGCAAGCAATTCCGAACAGAAAAAGGCAGTCCGGCAAAAGCATGGTTTCCTGCTGGTAACTATACCACAATATTGTGCGTACTTCACAGAAAAAAGAAGGATTGCTACAATATGATCAACAAAGGCGAAAGCCCACAAACAAAATAAAACAAATTTGGAGGTAAGTATAATGAAAAAAGTAATCGAATTTTTAAATGAGAATCCTGTTCAGTATCTGGCAACCGTAGGACGTGATGGAAAAGCAAAGTGCCGCCCGTTCATGTTTGCGGGGGAAATGGACGGTAAGCTGTGGTTCTGCACCAACAACACAAAGGATGTTTACAAGGATATGCTGGAGAATCCTGAAATTGAGATTTCTGTTTCCAGTCCGTCCTATGCGTGGATTCGTCTGCATGGCAAGGCTGTGTTTGAAAACAACATGGCGGCAAAGGAAATGTGCATCGCAAACCCGATCGTCAAGGGACAGTATCAGACCGCAGATAACCCGATTTTTGAGGTGTTTTATCTGGAAAATCCTCATGGTGTGATCGCAGATTTTTCCGGCAATCCGCCTTATGAATTTTAAGAAAATGCTGATTGATTCAGCAAAAAAAGAGAAGTAATCTTCGGGGCAAGGTGCAATCCCTGACCGGCAGTAAAGTCTGCGAACCGCGATAAACGGCTGATGTGGTGAAATTCCACTACCGACGGTGATAGTCCGGATGGAAGAAGATATGACAGGAGAAGCCCCGCAGAAAAAGGAACCTGCGGGGCTCTTCTCTTAATCCAAATCATATCTCAAACAGGAGAATTATGAGTAAGACAATTTCATTATCAGTAAAAAAACAGAATACAACGCCAGCAGTAAGAAAAGTCACTATGACGGCCATGCTTGCCGCAATATCGTATATTATGGCTTTTGCGGAATTTCCGGTTCCGCTTTCGCCGTCTTTCGCACGAATGGATTTATCTGATTTTCCCGCTCTGATCGGGGCATTTGCGTTTGGGCCATCTATCGGAGTGATGATTGAACTTGTAAAAAACGGCCTTCAGTTGTTATCAACTTCTACAGGAGGTGTGGGAGAGCTTGCTAATTTTCTGATGGGTTCCTCTTATGTCCTGACCGCGGGCCTTATCTATAAATGGCATAAATCAAAGAAAACAGCAGTGATTTCCTGCATTGCCGGGAGCGTAGTCATGGGGATTACAGCAGCGGTCACAAATTATTTTATCCTGCTTCCCATGTTTGAAGTGTTTATGCCAATGGATCAGCTCATTGAATCTTTCGGAATGTTTATTCCGTTTATCAATACAAAACTGGATGTGGTATTATATAATGCTTTTCCATTTAACCTGTTAAAAGGACTGGTGATCGGAGCGTTTACTATGATGGTCTATAAGCGCCTGACACCTGTGCTGAAGGGGAACCGTTGAAAGGGGTGCTTCAAATGCAGACAAAAGATTATTTGAGATTATTGGTGGAACAGATACATTCTGCTGTGATTGCCACAATCGGCGCTGACGGACATCCTCAGACCCGCGTGATCGATATGATGCTGTGGGATGACAGGGGAGTATATTTTCTGACAGCAAAAGGAAAGGCATTTTATGAACAGTTGATGAGACAGAACTATATTTCCCTGTCTGCCACAAAGGATAAATATTCTGTTTCATTGCGGGGAGAGATTACCAACATCGGAAGTGAAAAACTGGATGAGATTTTTGAAAAGAATCCTTATATGAAGCAGATCTATCCGGAAGATACCCGCAGTGCGCTGGAGGTTTTTGCGGTTTATGAAGCGGAAGGGGAGTTCTTTGATATCAGCGATCCTTCCCATGTGACGCGGGACAGTTTTGTGATTGGAAATATCCAGAAGAAACAGGGAGGCTATTTTGTGGGTGAAGGATGTATTGGCTGTAAGCTATGTTACTCTGTGTGCCCGCAGAAATGTATTGATATTTCTCAAAAACCAGTTGTGATCGAGCAGAATCACTGCCTGCACTGCGGGCGTTGTGCGGAAATCTGTCCGAAACAGGTGATTGAAAAGAGGTGAGAAGGGATGAACCAGCAGGAGCGGAGAATCTATTTAATTCAGGAACTGTTAAAAGAAAATAAGACATATCGTGAAATAAAAATTCCTGAGACATCCGGGGAACAAAAACAGCTTTTGCGCGGGCTTATGAATATCCGGATGCCCGGACTGGCAGGAGAAGAATTTTTTAAAATACAGGATGAGTATCTGCAGGAAGAAATAAGACGGAAAGGAATCACAGAAATAGATAGCCTTGTACCGGTTCGGGATGGGATCTATCTCTGGCAGGGAGATATTACCACGCTGAGGTGTGATGCCATTGTGAACGCTGCCAACAGTCAGATGCTGGGCTGTTTCTGCCCGAACCATGGTTGTATCGACAATGCGATCCATACCTTTTCCGGCATACAGCTTCGGGCGGCATGCGGGGAACTGATGGAGGAGCAGGGGCATGAAGAAAAAACAGGGGAAGCCAAGATAACCCCTGCATTTAATCTGCCCTGCAAATATGTCCTTCACACCGTTGGGCCGATCATCAGGGGAAAACTCACAGACAATGACAAAAGGCTGCTGGCTTCCTGCTATCGTTCCTGTCTGGAGCTTGCAGAAAAAAATCATGTAAAAAGCATTGCCTTCTGTTGTATTTCAACCGGAGAATTTCATTTTCCTAATGATAAGGCGGCGGAAATTGCAGTCCGCACAGTGAAAGAATACAGGAGACAGACCAGTAGCAGAATTGAGGTGATATTTAATGTTTTCAAAAGTACAGTTTACAAGGGACTACACAGGGTAACGGTCTGACGGGAGGATTACCGCCCGTCAGATTTTCCATGTAATGTTCAAGCTGTCGCTTGTGGCGGCAACGGTGGTAATCATCAAATCCACCACCCGCCGCTTGTCGTCAAAGGATACATCGTCCCATGTGTCGAGGTAGCCGGAAATCTGGTTGACCTGTCCCGGGCTGATGGTTTCCACCGTCAGCTCGGCTATCTGCTTCACAAGTTCCTGCTTGCGCCCGTCCAGTTCCGCTATCTTCACATTCACATAGGAGAGCAGGACATTGTTCGCGCCCGTCAGACTGTCCACCAGCTTTTCAATCTCGCTGTCCACATGGAGAAGCTCTACTTGCAGGGCGGCGATTTTGGGATTGGCCTTTGCCGCTTTCTTCCTGCCCGTCAGCGTCTTGTGCTTTTCCAGCTTCTTCACCATCTGCTGGTAAACCACCGCTTCCAGTTCGGAAGTGATGATTTTCCCACAGCCCGGACAGCTTTTATTGTCCAGCCGTTTCGTACAGCGGAGATATTGCCTGCCGGACGGATTGAAGATACTCATAAGCGCATATCCGCAGTTCCCGCACTTGATTTTCCCCGCCAGCCATGTGTGGGTGGCTTTTCGGGCGGACTGGATTTTCATGTTGTTCATCAGCTTCTTGCGGCAAGCCAGCCATATATCCGCCGGAACAATGCCCTCATGGGGAGCCAGCACCAGCATTTGGTCTTTCAAGTCGTTTTTCTTGCTGGGCTTCACATCCCGCCCCTGATACAGATAACAGCCGTTTGTCCCCGTAAAGTCGGCGGCGTCATTGACGATAACCGTACCCTGGCTTTTGAAAAATTCGTACACATCCAAGTCCGCCTGCACATAGACGGGATTGCGTAACATCTGCGCCAGTGTGGGGCGTATCAGTTCCTTGCCGTAGAACAAAATCCCCTGTTCGGCAAAGTACCGGGTAATGTCCCCGTAAGAGGTTGTGGGCTGGGCGTACATCTCAAATATCAGCCGGATATTGGCCGCTTCGTCCGGGTTTACCACCAGCTTCTTTGTGTTGATACCGTCCATTTTGATAGGCTCGGTGTGGAAGCCATAAGGAGCCTTGCCGCCCATTTTGAAGCCCCGCTGACTGCGGGAGTAATAAGCGTCCGTCACCCGCTTCTGTATCGTTTCCCGTTCAAGCTGGGCGAACACGATACAGATATTCAGCATAGCCCGCCCCATAGGAGTGGAGGTGTCAAACTTCTCCGTAGAGGAAACAAACTCCACGTTGTACTGCTGGAACAGTTCCATCATGTTTGCAAAGTCCAGAATGGAACGGCTGATACGGTCAAGTTTGTAAACAATGACCTTTGCAATCAAGCCCCGCTTAATATCCCGCACCAGTTCCTGAAACTTCGGGCGGTCTGTGTTCTTGCCGCTGTACCCTTTGTCTGTGTATTCCTTACAGTTCCCGCCTTTCAATTCGTATTTGCAAAACTCAATCTGGCTTTCAATGGAAATGCTGTCCTTTTTGTCTACCGATTGCCTTGCATAGATCGCGTCTATCCTGTTATTCATTTTGTCGCTCCTTTTCTTAAAAAGAAACGGAGCTGCTGACAGTTCTATTATACCGCCAGCAGCCCCGCAAATCAACGATGGCTTCGGGATTTATGCCCCGGCTTCCTCTTTCTGCCGCTTATCGGCATATTTGCGGAACACCTCATAAAGCTGCTGCTCCAGTTCCCGGCGTTTGGTCGCTTCCTGCTCCGGCGTGAACACCGGGGAGAGGTTTTCCAGCGTGATTTCCTTTCCCTGAAAAGTCACGACTTCTGTTTCCTTTTTGTATCTGATATTGTTACTTATAAAATCACCTTTCCTTTCCATACTGCCGCTGCTGCCGTTTCAGTTCCGCCAGTATATCCGGCGGGATACGGTCAACCAGCCTTTGCATATCGTGCAGTTCGCTTTCCAGCTTTGCCCGCTCCATGCGGTCTTTGATTTTGCCGCTCTCGCTGGCTCTGGCTCGTGCTTCCAGCTTCTCATTTTCTGCCAGCAGGTCATTGATTGTGACCTTGTACTTTTTCAACTGCCCGGAGAAATTCTCCATCTGCGGGAACCACTTTTTCAGCATGGAGAGGGCTTCCTCTTTTTTCTTTCCGGCGTTCAGCGGGTTAATGCCGTCCAGTGTGGCTTCAATGGCTCTTGCCTGCCGGGAGAGGGAAACCGCCTGTTTGAAAAGCCGGGTGGGGATATGCTTCCGGCCTGTCTTGCTGGCGCTTTCCCCACGCTCCAAGTCGGGATATTTCTCCACCATGTAGGCGTGAAAATCATCCTGCCACTTCGTCAGGTTTGCCCGGTTGCCGATAATCTCCTTAGCGCACAGGCGGTTGTCCTTTGTCAGCGGAACAAAGGTCAAATGCAGGTGGGGCGTTTTCTCGTCCATGTGTACCACCGCCGACACGATATTTTCCCGCCCTACCCGGCCAATGAGGAAATCTGCCGCCCTTTGGAAGAACGCCTGTATCTCCTTTGGGGATTTCCCCTTGAAAAACTCCGGGCTGGCGGTTATCAGCGTATCGACAAACCGTGTGCTGTCCTTGCGGGTTCGGCACCCGGCCTGCTCAATCCGGCTCTGAATGAAGTGGTAATAGCGTCCCTCCGGCTTGACGATATGGAAGTTGTATTTGCTCCGGCTGGTGTCAATATCAGGGTTGCTGGCGTATTGGTCTTTCTGCCGTTCGTGATGGGCTTCCAGCGGCCTTGCCGGGTTGCCCTTGTGCTTCTCAAAACGCAAAATTGCGTGCTGTGCCATTCTGCTCCTTTCCCCATTCCTTTCCTATCCGGGGTTTTCCACAGGGAAAATCCCGCAGAAAATAGCTCGGATAGGATTGGAATGGATAGAATATAAATCAATCTTTTTAATCTTTGTATTTCTATATACCGTCCGGTTTTCGTACTTCTCAGGAGTGATTTCCGTACTTCATGGGTACGGTTTTCAGCCCTCCGGCGTACCAGAACGGGATTTCTTGAAGTCGGTGTTCGGAACCGCTTCATAGGATTTTGGGAAAATGCGGTTGGGTTTTCCACAGCCCTGCTTCTGGATCTCCACCAGTCCGGCATATTGCAGTTCCCGCATGGTATTTACCGCTTTCTGCCGCCCACAGCGGAGCAGGTCAACTACCTCGCAGATGGGATAGTACAGGTAAATCCGCCCGTACTCGTCCGCCCACCCATTCTTGCGGGATAACTCTGTCCGGCGCAGGATAAAGGCGTACAACACCTTTGCCTCGTTGGACAGGGGCTTGAATGTAGGGGCTTCAAAGAGAAAATTCGGGAGCCGGGTGAAGCTGAACGCCTGTTCCGGCTGGTGAATGTAAATCGTGTTTGTCATATCGTGTTTTGTGGACGGTTAGAAGCCCGTTTTCCGGGGCGGGCGATACTTTATACCACCTGCCCCGGTTTGGGGCCTGCGAAGCCTTATAAATCAAGGCTTTTCCGCTCCTAACTGTCCACAGCAGACCTCCTTTTCCGTTCACTTTCTGTTTTCTGCCGCCTGTGAACTCTGGCGGCGCAGTCCGGGCAGTATTTAGCCCGGTTGGATTTGGGGACGAACACGCCGCCGCAAACCGCACAGCGTTTCATGTCCTTATCCCGGAAAATCTCCGCTTTCAGCGTCCCGTCCAGCGGCAAGACCGCCCAGCGGAACCACTTACAGCAGACCGAGAAAGAAACCGTCTGCGGGCAGGTGCAGGCGTCCCCATCGTCAAGGACAATGCAGTTGCCGTCCTCACAGCAACAGCACTCCCGGCGTATCAGGCTGGCCGCCTGTTTCTTCTGCGCCGGTGTCATGCGGTAAAGGGAACCGTCCGGCCTGCGTTCCAGCGGCGGCAAGTCTTTATAGGGGTTATCTCTCATGCGTTCCCTCCATTTTGCTTTCCATTGCCGTTCTCCCCGAAAAGGTTTCCTGCCTCGTCGTCGCAAGCTGCGTATCGCTCGTTTCGCCGCAAGCGGCAAAACTCACTCGCTCCGCTGCTCCTCCTCTCCCCACAAAGCCATGCGGCTTTGCGGGGGCCCCGACAATAGCGGCGTATTCCGGCGTTGGCACGCTCCCCGCAGCTTCGGGACGTTTTGTCCCGAAGTGACCTCTGGACAAAGTGTCCAAAAGTCCGGCTCCTGGCGGTGCTTCCCCAGCCGTGGTATTCTCTTTTCGGACGGTCATTCTGTTTTCAAGGTGCTGTCCATCGATGAACTACCCTAA
>JAUNGM010000048.1 GCA_030524545.1 Eubacteriales bacterium | reverse complement strand
CCAGGCTGGTTCGAAAATGCCTGGGCATCTTTTCATGTCCAGGCTGGTTCGAAAATGCCTGGGCATCTTTTTTTACTTTTTTTACTCTTTTCCCCTCTCTAAAGTATTTTAATTATATCGGAATTCTCGGATAAGGACATTGTTTCGACATCATTTTTGTGGTATGATTTCTGTAATATATTTTATATGAAGAAAGGACACGATGAAATGAGTGACTTTAAATTAGAAACAAATTGTCTTCATGCAGGCTACTCTCCTTCTAAGGGAGAGCCGTGTGCACTTCCTATTTATCAGAGTACTACGTTTAAATATGATACGACTGACGAGATGGGACAGCTTTTTGATCTGAAGGCTGAGGGATATTTTTATACGCGTCTTCAGAATCCGACCAATGATGCAGTTGCGGCTAAGATTGCGGCTCTGGAAGGCGGTGTTGCGGCAATTCTTACTTCTTCCGGACAGGCTGCTAACTTTTATGCTGTGTTTAACATCTGCGAGGCCGGCGATCATGTGGTAGCTGCCTCTACTATTTATGGAGGTACCTTTAATCTTCTGGGTGTTACTTTAAAGAAGCTTGGTATTGATTGTACCTTCGTGGACACAGATGCAAGCGCGGAGGAAATCGCTGCTGCATTCCGCCCCAATACTAAGGTTCTTTTTGCTGAAACGATTGCGAACCCGGCGTTGGTTGTACTCGATATTGAGAAATTTGCTAAAGTTGCCCATGAACATGAGGTTCCGCTGATCGTGGACAATACCTTCGCCACTCCCGTAAACTGCCGTCCGTTTGAATGGGGCGCCGATATTGTAACGCATTCCACTACGAAATATATGGATGGACACGGCCTTCAGGTTGGCGGCGTGATCGTTGACAGCGGTAATTTTGACTGGGATGCTTACGGTCATAAATATCATGGACTGACTGAACCGGACGAATCCTATCATGGAGTTGTCTACACCAGGCAGTTTGGCAAAAAAGCCTATATTATGAAAGCGACTTCCCAGTTGATGCGTGACCTTGGCTCCATTCCGTCTCCCATGAACTGCTTTCTCCTGAATGTCGGACTGGAAACTCTGCCGCTTCGTATGGAACGCCATTGCTCCAATGCACAGAAGGTTGCTGAGTTTTTAAACGCACACGAAAAAGTTTCTTCTGTTAATTTTGCAGGTCTTCCAAATGATAAATATTATGAACTCGCCCAGAAATATCTTCCGAACGGCACCTGCGGTGTGATCTCTTTTGAGCTGAAGGGCGGCCGTGAAGCTGCCGTCCGTTTCATGGACAGTCTGGAACTGGCCAATATCTGTACCCATGTAGCAGCTTCCAAGACCATGGTTCTTCATCCTGCCAGCCATACACACCGTCAGATGAATGACGAACAGCTTGCAGAAGCCGGTGTTTCTCCCGGAATGATTCGACTTTCTGTTGGAATTGAACATATTGATGACATCCTTGCAGACCTTTCCAAAGCTCTGGAAAATGCATAATGGCAAAAATAAAAAATCTCCGGCCGGCTTCCGGAGATTTTTTATTTAAGTCAGTTAGTCTGCTCTTATTGGATCGCATACACATCTGTATAATACACGCCCTTTGCCTGTCCTTCTGCGTGGCTGGCTACGTATATATCAATACAGTCCTTTTTGATCGCACCGCCGCAGTCTTCTGCTACGTATACCTGTCCGTTGATGACCACCTTTGTACCATACGGAATCTGTGCAGGGTCAACGGCAATCGTATGATTGGTGACAGCCGTGATTCCGGTGGAAGTAATTCCGTCTGCCCACGGTCCGCAGCAAAGGCTGCAGGGGCAATAATGGGTAATACGGAACACTCCCAAAGGTATCAGGGATGCATCCGAGGATACGGAAACCGGAGAGCCGATCTTTACTCCAATTTCAGCTACAGTAGACTCCTCGTCGGAAACTTCCTTCACCCCATCCACCGCTGCCGCAAAAACTCCTTCACCGTCACTTGCGGAAAGAGTTCCCTCCTGCTCCTCATCATCCCCGGAATCTGTTCTGGCTACAACCGTGATCTCTTCGTCCTGGTCTTTCAGAGCGCTGGTGGGAACATATCCGATCTGCTCCCTGCCGCCATCATCTTCATAGAGGATCCTGCTCCAGACACCGTTCACCGTAGCTGTTCTGGGCAATTCATCAAACTCCAGTGCTTCTCCTACCGTCTCACCGTCTTTCATACTTGGATAGTCCAGGATATCCGTATCCTCTTCTACAGTTACGGTATCCTCCATCTTCGTCATAAGCGATCGGTCACTCAGGGACCCTGTCTCCACATAACCAATGACTGTCTGCTCTCCTTCCTCCTGATAAACCACCTTGCTCCAGCCATTGCTGCAAACGGAAGCCTGAGTAAGCTTCGTTCCCAAAAGTACCGTATGGAGTTCCCTGCCTGTCTCACTTGGCACCATGCGTATTACTGCCTCCCTGGTAGTTACGTAGAGAACGTCTTCGTAATCAAGAACCTGAACAGTTCCTCCCTTTCCATCACCGATTTCATAATACCCCGGTATTTGATCATTCTCCTTAGCTGAGGCCTCCACCCCCGCAAAATCCAGTACATCTCCAAAAACAACTGATGTATGCAAAAAAAGTGCCGCGCACAGTATTACGGCACAACCATATTTTTTCATAGACATGCGATTCCTTTCTGTCTGATTCTTAAGCCTTCTGCACCTGTATGATTTTCTATCATAGCACACCACTTTCGTATTTGCAATTTCGCACAGGGTTTTTAGTTTTTTTTAAGAAATGTAAACACACCTTTTTCTTTCCAAACCCGCAATTTCACGTTACAATGGAAGTATGAAAAAACAAAAACGATCCTATCATAAACTTACAACCAAACAACGGAAAGCCCTTCGGGCAGCTCAGGTACGCAGACAGAAGATTTTTCTTGCTGCTGGCCTTGTGGTTATCTTTCTGTTTCTGCTGTTTCTCCTCCTGCCCGGAAAGAGCAGGAACACGGTGAAGCATATCAATGATGCCTGTGAATCTTTTCGGACAGATGTAGAGCGAATTTCAGCCAATTACGGGATGGCTGACTATGTAGATCTTATCCTTGCCCTGATGATGCAGGAAAGCTCCGGTGTCGGCCCTGATGTAATGCAGTCTTCCGAAGGTGCCTTTAATACACAGTATCCCCAAACACCTAACGGCATCACGGATACGGAGTATTCCATTGAATGCGGAATTCAGGAGCTGAAATATGCCATGGACAAAGCCGGTGTACAAAGTCCTTCCGATCTTAAGAACATCCGTCTTGCCCTGCAGGCCTATAACTTTGGCGCGGATGCTTATTTTTCCTATATGGAGGAACACCATGAAACCTCCTGGAGTCAGGAAAGTGCGGAAGCTTTTGCCCGGATGGCCAGCGGAGGAAAAGAGCGGGCCGAAGATGATCCGTTCCGCGATCCTGCAGGCCCGTGGGATTACGGTGACCAGCGGTATCCGGAACACGTCCTTCAGTATTACCAAAAAAATAAATAAATTTTTTTCAAAAAACATTTGACAAATAAAGCTTTCTGTAGTATAGTATATTTTGTCGCTGAGGTAAGAACCTCATAGTGAAAGACAAATGCGATAGTGGCGTAGTTGGTAACGCGCGACCTTGCCAAGGTCGAGACCGCGGGTTCGAGCCCCGTCTATCGCTCTTAAATCCCTTGCATCTGCAAGGGATTTTTTTGTTTCATAACCTTACTTTTACCAAAAGATCTCCCTGAGTGAATAGCCCTGCTGCTCCGGGAGATCTTTCATCATAAAACTCTTATATTATTTTCATTCTCTTTTCTTTCTGCAATCCGCACTTAAGCCAGCAGATTCCGCACCATCTCTCCGTCAAAGACCACTTTCGGTACATGATCCACCTCAATCTGGTAAAGAGCATTTGCCACCATATGTTCTGCTGCCTGTTCCAGGTCACGGATACCGGTGGTGTCCGCATATTTTTCGATTACCGCATCCAGCGCTTCTTCTGTTACGATACATTCGTCTTCCCGCAGTCCCATTCGTTTCAGAACCTTCGGCAGTGCAAATTTTGAGAAAATGATTTTCTTTTCCCGGGCTGTATAATCCGGAATATCAATCACTGCAAAACGGGACATCAGAGGTGCACTAATCTGGTTTTTGTCATTGGCCGTTGCAATCGGATAGACGCCCACCGTCGGAATCATACACTCCATGTAATTGTCCGTGAAACCAAGGTTATCCAGAAGCGTTAAAAGGACATCTGCAGGATTTCCGTTGCCCTTTCCGGAAGAAGCTTTGTCCAGCTCATTAATAATGAAAACAAGATTGGATTCCCCTGCCATGGAAAATGCTTCCATAATAATACCCGGTTTCGCATTGGAATAGATACGGGAGCTTCCGGTCAGCTGCTCCGGATCGTTGATGGAGCTCATATCCAGAGTGGTCCAGGGAAGCTTCAGAATCCGGGCAACTGCATAGGCGATCTGGGATTTGCCGGTTCCGGCAGGACCGGCCAGCAGAAGTCCGTATGCAGGCAGCGTATGTGTACGGTTAATCTGAATGATCGTTTCCATGATCCGCTGTTTCACACGTTCCATACCATACAATTCTTCATCCAGAATTCTCCGCGCCTCCTTTGGATCAATGGATTCAAAATAGTTATTTTTCCACTGAACATTCAGCATGATGGAAAGCGCACGCTGGGCATGACGCCGTTCTTCCGGCGTAACCTCATGCGAGCGGGCCACTGCAAGATTTCTCCGCGCCCAGAGCCGGATATTATCAGGCAATGTCCTGCCTGCACAGGTGATAAAGTCCGTAATGCTCTGCAGACTGGTGAGTTTCATATTATCCCCGGTCTCTTCCTGATCCTCATCTTCCGCTTCCTCTGCAGGTGCACTGCCGGCAAATAATCGTTCAATCATAAACTGGAGAAAACCGTCCTCTGCGGAGAGCTTGGTTCCGCCTCCGAACGCAATCTCACGGATCCTGTAGACCGCATATCCCTCTTCCCGGTTGGCACCGGACAAACGCACGTTAATGTGGTTCTCTCCAAGCCATCGCAGAAGGCTGACAAAGCGGGCATCAATTTTCAGGATATCTGCACTGACTGTCCCGTCCTCCTCATTGAATTCAAAAGCCGTACGTTTATTTGGATTCGTAAAAACACCGCAGGAATGATGCTTCCATTGGCGCATACGGTTATCCAGGATCATGATTGGTTTCTCCGGCGAAGCCTCCGGCTGTCCGGATGAAAATGTGGTGTACGTACATTCAGAAGGATGTTTCTCATCTGGTGTGTTTCGAAAATCAAATACTGGCATAATCTATACTCCTGTGTTAAAATTTAATCTCATTTGCATAGTATACTATGGATTTTCAGTAAGGTAAACACCTTGTTTACTTAATCCGGGCCATCTCCAATATTACTGTTCACGCCTTCGGCATAAACAGTGATGAATTTAATCAAAGAATTTCTGCTTTACAGCCATCGCAATGGAAACATCGGATACAGAATAAGGAATGAGTGTTGCCTGCAGCGCATGGTAAATATCGGATTTTCCGGGCCATACGGTTCCGATCACACAGTTGTTCCGATCAAGCTGATGGAACCAGGAGCCGGTTTCATGATCTGCTACCTTTTCGTCCAGATATTTCATAAACTGCTCATAATCCTCTGCATACTTCTGCTTCCCTGTCACATGATAAAGGGTGGCCGAAGTATTGATTGCTTCTGCCAGAGTCCAGTGCATTCTGTCATGGACGACAGGGTTTCCTTCCCAATCGGTCGTATAAACGATTCCGGGCGCTCCGTCTGCGTTCCACGCATCTTCCACTGCTCTGTTGTACAGGTTTTCGGCAGCCTCCATATATTTCCCGGCTCCCAAAGCATCCTCCCTGAAGGTGGAAAGGGCCCACTGAGTAATCAGCCTGGACCATTCAATCCCATGTCCCGGGGTTGCCCCGTAAGGCTTAAACTGGTCATCCGGCTTCTCCCTATTGCATTCCAGATCTGCTTCCCATTCCTTTGTAAAATGCTCCGGAATTCTCCAGTTATTTCCGGAAGCCCATGTAAGTACCTGGTCAATAATACGTCCTGCCCTTACCCTGTATTCTTCTTTTCCTGCTGCATCCGCTACAGCCAGAAATGCCTCAACACTATGCATATTGGCATTCAGGCCTCTGTAGTCATCCAGCACCGTGAACTCCGTATTCCATGTATCGCAGGAAAGCCCCTCTTCCTCGTTCCAAAAGCGCAGGTCATACAGTTCTAAGGCTTCATCAAAAAGCTCCCTGGCTCCCGGAACATCCGCCAGCATTGCCGAGGTGGCTGCCAGGATTACGAACGCATGGGCATAGCACTGCTTATTCGGCAGAATCCCGCCCTCTGCAGTCAGTCCGGCATACCATCCGCCATTCCGCTCATCATGAAGCTCGCCTCTAAGCCCTCTGATGGCTGCAGCTGCCAGCTCCCGGCTTCCTTCATGACCAAGGAAGATTCCGATACTGTACACATGAGCCATACGGCTTGTGATCCAGGTCTCCCGGCTGCGCTCTTTCCACGGTGTTCCGTCATCTCCCAAATAATAGGAGGAGCCTCCCGGAGACGGAAACTGATGTCCAAAGGATAACAATCCCTCTGTCAGTTCCTTCAAAAACTGTTTATTTTCCTCTGTTTCAATCTGATATTTTTTACTCATATATCTTTCCTCCAAAATTATTTTCCTGTTGCTCTCATACAAATATTTCCATGGCACATCCTTTCCCATAATGGGCGGCATTCCTGAAAAACGCTTTCTCTGATATGATGCCTGTACGAGAATTTCATCTTGAAATTTTCAACACCTTTTGCACCCATTATATCAGGACTCTGAACCTCTGTACAGAGCAGATATCCAGTTACGCTTGAGGATAATACGGGACAGATGAAAACACCTTCCGTCAATTGCTCACGGAAGGTGTTTTGGATACAGGAATTGGTTTTCCTTGGATTCTATGCGTCAAATTCCAGTACCAGCCTGCGTACATAGTCAATGCTGCCTGCTGACATACTGAATTCATCCAGTCCCATTTCCAGAAGTACCGGGACTGCCTGGGTATTGCCTGCCATTTCACCGCACATACCAACTTTGATATTTTCCTTATGTCCGGCTTCAATAATCTGGCGGATGGCCTTTAATACTGCCGGATGCATGAAGTCATATTTATGGGAAATCTTTTTGTTTCCGCGGTCTACAGCAAGAAGATACTGTGTCAGATCATTTGTACCGATGCTGAAAAAGTCCGCTTCCTTTGCAAACTCTTCTGCCAGAAGGACACTGGCCGGGGTTTCCATCATCATACCGGTTTCTATATTTTCATCAAATTCTTTGCCTTCTGCCTTCAGTTCTCCTTTGCACTCTTCTACCAGAGCCTTGGCCTCCTGCAATTCTGAAAGAGAAATGATCATCGGAAACATAATCCGTACATGACCGAATGCACTTGCTCTTAAAATCGCGCGAAGCTGCTCTTTAAACATTTCTTTCATTTCCAAAGAGATACGGATAGCTCTCCAGCCCAGGAAAGGATTGTCCTCTTTGTCAAACTCAAAATAAGAAAGCTCTTTGTCCCCACCGATATCAAGTGTGCGGATCGTCAGCTCCTGCGGGCACAGGGACGCAGCTTCCCGATACACCTCAAACTGCTCTTCCTCCGTCGGGAAGTGGGTATTCTCCATATACAAAAATTCGCTTCGGAACAGTCCCACTCCGTCAATATTCATTTCGAGAGCACGCTTAATATCCTCCAGATTTCCTACATTTGCACACAGGAATACCCTTTTTCCTGATTTTGTCACTGCTTCCCTGGTACGAAGCTGTATGAGCATTTCCCGTTCTTTTTCATATGCTTCCTTCTTAGATGCATATTCGTCTCTGGTGTCCTGATCCGGCTCTACAACGATTGTTCCGCTTTCTGCATCCATGCAGACAAGTCCGCCGTCCTTCACCTTTGACATAATACCTTTTACACCAACCAGAGTAGGAATATTCATGCTTTTTGCCATAATGGAAACGTGACTGGTAACACCGCCCTCTTCCGTGAGAATTCCCTTCACAAATTCCGGATTCATCTTTACCGTATCGGAAGGAAACAGGTCCCTTGCCACCACGATTGCCTCACTTGCCATATTGCCCAGATCAGGAAGGTCCATTCCCTTCATTCTTGCCATCAGACGCTTTCCAACATCTTTTACATCTGCTGCACGTTCCTTCATATAAGCATCATCCATACCGGCAAAAATAGCCGCAAGCTCCTGTATCGTAGCATCCAGCGCTGCTTCTGCATTTTTCAACTCTCCCTGGATTTTGGAAGTTACTCCTTCCTGAAGCATAAAGTCTCCTGCGATTTCCTGATGAGCCGCAAATATCTCATTTTTTTCTGCCAGAATTTCCAGTTCTTCAAGCACTGCCGCTCTGGCATTCTCAAATCTTTCTGTTTCCGCAGATACCAGTTCTTTTTGGATGTCCCGGGAATCCGGTGTCAGATCCGGCTCCTGATAATAATAGACGGGTGCAATGGCAATGCCTCTCGATGCGGTTTTCTCTACCTTTATTTTTTCCATAGCTTATTCTCCCATTTTTTCAAAATCTGTCCCTTTCGGGTATACGTTCTTATGGATTTTAAAATTCGTTCTTTTCTATGCTGAGGTATGATTGGCCGATCACTCTCTCTTAATGTGTTTATTATAGCCGGAATTTCTGCTGATTTTCAATAAATAGAAAAAGAGATTTGGCACCATATCATAGTGCCAAATCTCTCCAAATAGTCCGGATAAAGCTTTCTGCAGGCTTTCTTCTGTCCTTAGTGGTGGAACAGACGGATACCTGTAAAGGCCATTACCATTCCGTATTTATTACATGTTTCGATGACTGCGTCATCTCTCACGGAGCCGCCCGGCTCTGCGATATATTTTACGCCGCTTTTGTGGGCACGTTCGATATTATCGCTGAACGGGAAGAATGCATCGGAGCCAAGAGTCACATCTGTAAGCTTGTCAAGCCATGCACGTTTTTCCTCACGGGTGAAGACTTCCGGTTTTTCTGTGAAAATATTCTCCCATGCGCCGTCTGCAAGAACATCCATGTACTCTTCTCCGATATAGACGTCAATGGCATTGTCACGCTCTGCACGACTGATCGTGTCTTTAAACGGCAGGTTCAGAACCTTCGGACACTGACGCAGGAACCAGTTGTCTGCCTTCTGGCCTGCCAGTCTGGTGCAGTGTACACGGGACTGCTGGCCTGCACCTACACCGATGGCCTGTCCGTCTTTGACAAAGCATACGGAATTGGACTGGGTGTATTTCAGGATAATGAGGGATACTTTCAGATCGCGTTTGGCTTCTTCGGAAAGTTCTTTATTCTCTGTCACAATATTGGAGATCAGATCGTCATCAATCAAAAGCTCCTGGCGGCCCTGCTCAAAGGTTATGCCGAACACTTCCTTGTGCTCCAGCGGTGCAGGAACGTAATCCGGATCGATCTCGATGACATTATAATTGCCTTTTTTCTTCTGTTTCAGGATTTCCAGGGCCTCCTCCGTATAGCCGGGGGCAATGACACCATCGGAAACCTCTCTTTTGATCAGCATTGCTGTGTCTTTATCACATACATCCGATAAAGAAATAAAATCACCAAAGGAAGACATGCGGTCAGCACCTCTCGCTCTTGCATATGCGCAGGCAATCGGGGAAAAGTTCTGCCAGTCCATATCATCCACCCAGTAGATCTTAGCCAGGGTTTCTGTCAGCGGAAGGCCTACGGAAGCGCCTGCAGGAGATACATGCTTAAAGGAAGTAGCTGCCGGAAGTCCGGTTGCTTTTTTCAGGTCGCGTACAAGCTGCCAGCCGTTAAAGGCATCCAGAAAGTTGATGTATCCGGGTCTGCCGCTTAATACCTTAATAGGAAGGTCGCCGCCGTCTGCCAGATAAATTTTGGATGGTTTCTGATTGGGGTTGCAGCCATATTTCAATTCTAATTCTTTCATGAATAAATTCCTCCTTGCTTTGTATGCCTTATCCCGAAACACTTAGTGATTTTTATTTACAATTTTTGTTTCATACTTTCCTGTTGCAATATCAATATATCTTACAAACAGAGAAACTTTATTATCCTCGTTCAGGCTGTTCCACAGCAGCTCTGTGAACGCATCCATATCGTCCGGAATAGCTACCAGCTTCGGTTCTCCTTCGAAGCTTGGCAGAGGATTTCCGTCGCACTTGTAGGTATGAATAAAATGTCCCTCTCCTGCTGCTGCGTTTTCGTAAGCGAAGGTATAGCGGTTGCAGGACTCAGGGCTTCCGTTATTGCTCTTTAAGATGGACATTGCATAGCTGTATTTGCCGTTCTCCACATGCAGGATACCGGAAATACGAGGGGTGTAGTTCGGGGCATCCGGCTCAAATTCCCTGCATCTTAAAGATTGCTCAAAAGTAAGCTGTTTGTCCATTCCTTCATAAATAGTGTCCGTCTGATCTCCGTTGGTTACGATGGTTTTATTTCCCAGTACGCGTACCGGGGCATAGATGATGAGGCTCGGGTCAGTAAGCTTGGACGGGTCAAATGCCTGGGTACGGATTCCTTCTCCGTCTTCCACGAATACACGGTTTCTGCTGTTCTCGCTTCTGCCCATGATGAAATAAGCTGTCACTGCCTTGGTTCCGTCAGCAGAACGGCCGATCACAATACCTCTGCCGGGATAGGAATTCTCTTTTAATTCTTTTTCCAGTGATAACATTTCCATAGTCTGCTCTCCTTTTCATAAATTGAATCTGTGATGGTGTAAAAAGCTCCTTTAGGGTCTTCATAGCTAAAAAAACGCCTGAGTAGCCTAAAAGGCTGCCCAGGCGGTCGGCACAATACTTCACTGCACTCCCTGTAGGTACTCCTACTTCCGCCAGTCATGCAGTCACTGTATTTATAGTACAATAATTTCAAAGAACTTGCAAGGGCATAAAGAAGAGAATTTTATACCGGGTTTTCTTCCTTATATTGTCTAAATTTTCCAAAAAATGCCAAAAACCTCTCTTATCCCTGATTCAGGTTTTCCTGGAGAACATAATCCTCCTGAATCTGTGCGGCAATGTCTGCTTTCATCTGTGTCCAGGCTTCCGGATGATCTACATAATACTTTGGGCAGCTCTTCCCTGTTACATCATAATGACGGATGACATTCTCCTCAGTCAGGCCAAACCGCGTGCAGAGCCATGCAGCCAGCTTTACTACGGACTGATAAGTTGCATTCTCAAACACTCCTGTTTCGTCCATATGGCAGCATTCAATGGAAACGCTGTCCACATTTCTGGAATTGGTGGCATAAGACATCTCTGATGTGGGAATGCACTGGATCACCTCGCCCTCCAGGCCCACGACAAAATGACTGCTCACCTTTGTTTCATGGGTGGCTGCCAGGTTTTCGAAGTAGTTGCGGTTCGCCTGGGCAGTAGAACCCGGATTGGCAGTATAATGAATGGCAATATAATTGACATATTCGATTCCGATCTGCGGCCGGGAATATTCATTTGGCGTCAGAAGCTGGACATCTATGTAAGGTGCCCCCTCCTGCTCCCAGCGTGCAGGCCCGCTGTCCGCTGATGACTGTTCCTGCAGCACCAGGGAAGCCCGACGTGCATCTTCCCGCTCTCCTGCGTACCTCCAGGCAGAAATTCCTGTATACAGCATTCCGATCAAGGCTGCCGCACAGACAATAAAGAGCAAGACGTTCAGATTCCTGCGCTGCCTTCTGGTAAGCCTTTTCTTTTTAACAGCAGAAGACCTGCGCGCATTGGCAGGTCTTGCTGATTTTTCTGGTTTTATTTTTTTTCCGGTTTTCTTCTGTGCCATCTTTTCAAATAGGTTCTGTAACCTAAAAATCGTATCTGCTTACTATTATTCGTCTACGCTGTAGTTCGGAGCCTCTTTTGTGATGTGGATATCATGAGGATGAGACTCTTTCAGGGAGGCAGCGGAAATCTTCACGAATTTGCCGGTAGTCTTCAGGGCTTCGATGTTCTCTGCGCCGCAGTATCCCATACCGGAACGGAGACCGCCCATTAACTGGAATACGGTGTCTTCCACTTTGCCCTTGTATGCCACACGACCTTCCACCCCTTCCGGAACAAGCTTCTTGGCATTTTCCTGGAAGTAACGGTCTTTGCTTCCGTTCTCCATAGCTGCAATGGATCCCATGCCGCGGTATACTTTGTATTTTCTTCCCTGGTATAATTCAAAGGTTCCCGGGCTCTCGTCACATCCTGCAAAGATGCTTCCCATCATACATACATTAGCACCTGCTGCAATGGCCTTGGTGATATCTCCGGAATACTTAATACCGCCGTCTGCAATGATCGGGATACCGAAGCGGTTAGCCACTTCATAGCAATCCATAACGGCTGTTACCTGCGGAACACCGATACCTGCAACAACACGGGTGGTACAAATGGAACCAGGTCCGATACCAACCTTAACAGCATCTGCACCGGCATCGATCAATGCCTTGGTAGCAGCTCCTGTTGCAACATTACCTGCGATTACCTGCAGTTCCGGATAAGCATCCTTGATCTGGCGGACTGCTCTTAAAATGTTCTCGGAATGTCCGTGTGCAGAGTCCACTACAATAACATCTACATTTGCTTTTACAAGTGCATCTACACGAGCCAGAACGTTCGCTGTAATACCAACGGCTGCACCGCAGAGCAGACGTCCCTGTGCATCTTTTGCTGCCAGAGGATATTTGATCTGCTTCTCAATGTCCTTAATGGTGATCAGGCCTTTTAAATTAAAATCGTCATCTACAATGGGTAATTTTTCCTTGCGGGATTTCGCAAGAATCTGTTTCGCCTCTTCCAGAGTGATTCCTTCCTTAGCTGTTACCAGACCTTCGGAAGTCATGCTTTCTTTAATCTGTTTGGAAAAGTCTGTTTCAAATTTAAGATCGCGGTTGGTGATGATGCCCACCAGCTTCTTGCCTTCCGTAATCGGAACACCGGAGATACGGTATTTGGCCATTAAATCATTGGCATCCTTCAGTGTATGTTCTGCGGATAAGAAAAACGGGTCTGTGATAACGCCATTCTCGGAACGCTTCACCTTGTCTACTTCATCTGCCTGGGCTTCAATAGACATATTCTTATGAATAATGCCGATACCACCCTGTCTCGCCATGGCGATTGCCATACGGTACTCTGTAACCGTGTCCATTCCTGCACTCATCATAGGAATGTTCAGTTTTACTTTTTTTGTTAAATAAGTTGTGACATCTACCTGATTTGGAATTACCTTTGAATACGCCGGAACTAACAGGACGTCGTCAAAAGTAATGCCTTCACCAATGATAGTACCCATTGCATTTCCTCCCTTGTGCTATATATGATTTTTTGATTTTGAGTTTGTTCCCTAGTGTAACAAAAATCAACAGGAGTGTCAATCCAAAAAAACTTTGCTTGGTGCTGAATTTTTGATAGATTCTGCCATTTTTTCATCAGGCTCTATGATGATCCGGCAGGATTCCGTTCCATCTCTGGTAATGATCGCAAATCGCTTATGATCCGGATTACCGGAGGAATAATCCAGAGTCTTCATTTTCTGATTTCCATTGTAGTAATCCATTCTGTGGGAGTTTACCGGGGCAATCAGGTCTGCCTGCGTAATGTCAACGCTTTTTGCTTTTTTTCTCTTGGATTTGGACATTACCATATCGATGTCCAGTTCTCCGTTCACAAACAGGTACTCATATTCCAGATCTGTCTTGGGAATGATGAAGTAACATGCAATTCCAAGAGCAATGGCTGCAAGCAGAAGCAGCGGGGTGATAAAAAGTCCGGCCACTACGGCAAGAACAGTCAGGACGATCAGGCCGTACTTGGTCAGTTTGTCCTTGGCTGTGGTTTCTTTTTTCACCAGTAATTCATAGTACAAATCGCTCATTTTGTCATCTCCTCGTGTGTTTTCATTCTCTGACATGCGGGGTCTGCCCTAATGCGCTCCGGATTCTATGAATCCGTTTGTCATTTGTCCGGCCCTGGACCTCCGCTCATCTTATGATTATATGGATTATATCACAAAACGGAACCTGCGTCTATGACGCGGGTTCCGTTATTTTATGAAAACTTTGGGATTTTTTTACATCATGCCCATTCCCGGGTTTCCTGCCGGCATAGCCGGAGCATCTTCTTTAATGATGGCAACAACAGATTCTGTTGTCAGCAGGGTGGATGCAACGCTGGTAGCGTTCTGCAGAGCACTTCTTGTAACCTTAGCCGGATCCAGGATGCCTTCGCCTACCATATCTACATATTTTTCGTTCAGAGCGTCAAAACCGATTCCTGCTTCGGATTCTTTTACTTTGTTGATGATGACAGAGCCTTCCAGTCCTGCATTTGCAGCAATGTGGTACAGAGGAGCTTCCAGTGCTTTCAGGATAATGTTTGCACCTGTCTTCTCATCCCCTTCCAGGTCAGCAGCCATTTTTGCTACTTCTTTGGATGCATGGATATATGCGGAGCCGCCGCCTGCGATAATTCCTTCTTCAACGGCTGCTCTGGTAGCTGCGAGAGCGTCTTCCAGACGAAGCTTTGCTTCTTTCATTTCTGTCTCGGTTGCTGCACCTACACGGATAACAGCTACGCCGCCTGCCAGTTTTGCAAGTCTTTCCTGTAATTTTTCTTTGTCAAATTCAGATTTTGTTTCTTCAATCTGTGCACGGATCATTGCTACACGGTTTGCAATTTCGTCTTTGCTTCCGCATCCGTCAACGATAACGGTTGTTTCTTTTGCAACCTTTACGGATTTTGCACGGCCTAACTGAGCCATTGTGGTTTCTTTGAGATCCAGGCCAAGTTCATCGGAGATTACCTGTCCGCCGGTCAGGATTGCAATATCCTGCAGCATTTCTTTTCTTCTGTCACCATAGCCAGGAGCTTTTACAGCTACTACCTGGAAGGTTCCTCTTAATTTATTTACGATCAGAGTAGTCAGGGCTTCGCCTTCTACATCTTCTGCAATGATCAGGAGTTTCGCACCAGCCTGAACCACCTGCTCCAGAAGCGGAAGGATTTCCTGGATGTTGCTGATTTTCTTGTCTGTGATCAGGATGTATGGATCTTCCAGATTTGCTTCCATTTTTTCCATGTCTGTGGACATGTAAGCGGAGATATATCCGCGGTCAAACTGCATACCTTCTACCAGGTCAAGTTCTGTATGCATGGTTTTGGATTCTTCTACGGTGATTACGCCGTCGTTGGAAACCTTTTCCATTGCGTCTGCTACAAGCTGTCCTACGGTTTCATCGCTTGCGGAAATAGATGCAACGTTTGCGATCTGCTGTTTGCCGCTGATCTTCTGGCTCATGTTCTGAATAGCTTCTACTGCTGTGTCAGTTGCTTTCTTCATACCTTTTCTTAAGATGATCGGGTTAGCGCCTGCTGCCAGGTTCTTCATTCCTTCGTGAACCATTGCCTGTGCGAGTACGGTTGCTGTGGTAGTTCCATCACCTGCTACGTCGTTGGTCTTGGATGCAACTTCTTTGATCAGCTGTGCGCCCATGTTTTCGAATGCATCTTCCAGTTCGATTTCTTTTGCGATAGTAACACCGTCATTCGTGATGAGCGGAGCGCCGTATGGCTTGTCCAGTACAACGTTTCTTCCTTTCGGTCCAAGGGTTACTCTTACTGTATTTGCTAACTGATTCACACCGTTTTCCAGTGCGGCTCTTGCTTCTGCGCCAAATTTAATTTCTTTTGCCATGATAGTTCAGTCCTCCTGTTTTTCTGGTTGATATTTCGGATATTATTTTACGATTGCAAGAATATCATTCTGTTTTACAATGATGTATTCTTCGCCATCCATTTTTACTTCTGTTCCTGCATATTTGGAGTAGATAACTTTATCACCTACTACTACTTCCATTTTTACTTCTTTGCCGTCTACTGTTCCGCCAGGTCCTACTGCGATTACTTCAGCCTGCTGCGGTTTCTCCTGCGCCTGTCCCGGAAGAACGATTCCGGATTTGGTGGTTTCTTCTGCTTCTAACTGTTTTAATACTACTCTGTCGCCTAATGGTACTAATGTCATGATCTATTTTCCTCCTTTAATGTTCTGTTTCCTACTTGTTTTACTGTTTGCTAGCACTCATTTCTATTGAGTGCTAATCACTGTCCTTATATTATTTAATTAGGCTGTTTTCTGCAACTCGTTTTATGGTCGCTATTTGTTATTTAAGCTTTTATTTTCTTTTGTTTTCTCTTTTTTTCTTTTGTTTTCTCACTTTCTTATTTTTCTCATTTTTCTAAAAAGCAGGGGGATCTCCCTTCCTGGTTTTTCAAAAAGCAAAAAGCCCATAAAAAAACTGCCCTCCGCAGGCACCCCCACAGAAGACAGTTTATGTTATATTTATGCTTTTTTATTCCTCTGAGCCTTAATTTCCTCCAGCTCATCAAAAATCACTTCATTCAAAACCTTAATATAGGTTCCCTTCATACCGGAAGAACGGGACTCGATGACACCTGCACTCTCAAACTTACGAAGTGCATTGACAATAACGGAACGGGTAATTCCAACTCTGTCCGCAATCTTACTTGCAACCAGAATTCCTTCCTCTCCGTCCAGCTCGTCAAATATATGGATAATTGCTTCCAATTCTGAAAAAGACAACGTGTTAAATGCAGACTTCACTACCTGCTGCTTCCTGTCTTCTTCAGCATTTTCCTCATGAACGGCACGCATCATTTCAAGACCTACAACAGTGGTTCCGTACTCACTCACAATGATATCTTCAATATCATATGGTTTGTCATTGCGATACATAAATACGGTTCCCAAACGTTCTCCCGCAATATCAATCGGATTGATAATCCCCTGATAATTCCCAGCTGCATGTTCAAATCCCAGTGTCTGAAGATTCACATTTTCTTTGGTTGACAGAACCCCAAGAAATCTCTCGTTCAGCAACGCATCTACAAAACCGCCGACCTTATCCTCAATCAGCTCCGTGATTTCTTCTACACCAGGACACAAACTCACGCCCAAAACTTTACCTTTTTTACTCAATACCAGAATGTTGGAACTCAGGGTCTCCATCAATACCTGACAAATATCGTTGAATACCACTTTACTGGAACTACTATTGTGTAAAAGCTTGTTAATCTTTCTTGTTTTGTCTAGCAACTGAACGCTCATTTTGTCCTCCTTTCGCATTTGTTAGAGTTTTCGTAATCAATAAAATACCATGATTACAACAAATATAGTTTGATACACTAATACTACATGTTTTATTTAGGAATTTCAAGACATTTTTGCCATTTTTCCCGTTATCTTGTTTTTTCTAAATGTATAAAAAACACAGGGCAATCAACTTCTGTTCTAATTGTCCTGTGTTTTTGTAACTATTCATCAAATTTTCTGATTCCAGCGTATATTGACTGATTTACCTTCCGCCAACAATCGTACTAATCCTGCTTTGGTTTCTGCTCCACATAACCGCAGGTAGGCTCACTGCAGACAAGCTTATTGCCTTTTTCAACCATGTAGCTGCCGCAGGCAGGACATTTCTTTTCGGAAGGTTTCTGCCATGACATAAAATCACAGTCCGGATGATTTTCACAGCCGAAATACTTCCTGCCCTTTTGTGTCTTCTTAAGCACTACATCTCCGCCGCATTTCGGGCAGGCTACGCCGATTTTTTCGTAGTAGGGCTTGGTGTTCCTGCACTCCGGAAATCCCGGACATGCCAGAAATCTTCCGTGAGGGCCATATTTGATCACCATATTCCTTCCGCAGACATCACACAGAACATCTGTCACCTCATCCTGGATATCCACCTTTTCCAGCTCCCGCTCGGCTTCATCCACATCACGTTTCAGATCCGGGTAAAAATTCCGCACAACCGTTTTCCACTGTACGGTTCCTGCTTCCACACAGTCTAAAAGCCCTTCCATCATAGCAGTAAAATTCACATCCACAATACTTGGAAATGCCTGTTTCATAATATTATTGACCACTTCTCCAAGCTCTGTGACATAAAGATTCTTCTGCTCTTTCGCCACATAACGGCGGCTGATAATCGTGGTAATCGTAGGCGCATACGTACTTGGGCGGCCGATGCCCTGCTCTTCCAGTGCCTTGACCAGGGATGCTTCCGTATAATGGGCGGGAGGCTGGGTAAAATGCTGTTCCGGCTTCAGCTCCTGTAATGTAAGATGCATCCCCTTTTCCAGACTCTGACTTAACAGGTTGTCTTTTTTCATATCGTCTTCCTGTGTATATACGGACATAAAACCATCAAATGCCACCTTCGATGCGGCAACCGTAAATATATATTCTCCTGCACCGATCTTCACAGACGTTGTCTCATAACGCGCCGGAGACATGCGGCTTGCTGTAAAACGCTTCCAGATGAGCTGATAAAGACGGAACTGGTCTCTGGAAAGGGAATCCTTCAGCATTGCAGGTGTCCTGCTGATATCCGTTGGACGGATAGCCTCATGAGCATCCTGAATCTTCTGCCCTTTCTTTGCCGTTTTCTCAGAGGTTGAAATATAGGCTTCCCCGTAATTTGCCGCAATATATTCTCTTGCTGCCTGGTCTGCTTCTTCTGAAATTCTGGTAGAATCCGTTCTCAGATAGGTAATCACACCGACGGTTCCATTTCCCTTAATATCAATTCCCTCGTAAAGCTGCTGGGCCAGACGCATCGTCTTCTGGGTAGAAAAATTCAGGTTCTTGGCAGCCTCCTGCTGAAGGGTACTGGTCGTAAAAGGAAGGGGCGCATTTTTGATACGCTCGCCCTTTTTTACCTCTGTCACTTCATATTCCTGGTTTTCAAGAACTTTCAGGATTTCATCCATCTCCGCCTTATTACGAATAGGAAGCTTTTTATCTGTTCCGAAAAATTTGGCCCGGATCGGTTTCTTTTCACCATTTACTTTAAACTCACCTTCCAGGCTCCAGTACTCCTCAGGGATAAAAGAATTGATTTCTTCCTCTCTGTCACAGATGATGCGAAGCGCTACGGACTGCACACGGCCTGCACTTAATCCACGTTTTACTTTTGCCCAGAGAAGGGGGCTGATGCTGTAGCCAACCATACGGTCCAGCATACGCCTTGCCTGCTGAGCATCCACCAGATCCATATTCAGGCCTCTGGCCTGTTTAATCGAAGCCTTTACAGCCGTCTTGGTGATCTCGTTAAAGGTGATCCTGTGCATCTTCTCAGGCGGTTCCTTCAATGCCTGCATCAAATGCCAGGAAATTGCTTCTCCCTCACGGTCCGGGTCCGTTGCGAGATAAATCTTATCGGCTTTTTTGGCTGCCTTTCGAAGTCCTGCAAGCAGTTCACCCTTACCGCGGATCGTAATATATTTAGGTTCAAAATCGTTCTCCACATCGATTCCGAACTGGCTTTTGGGAAAATCACGGACGTGGCCGTTTGAAGCCTGTACGTCGTAATTGGTTCCCAGAAATTTCTTTATTGTCTTTACCTTTGCAGGTGATTCCACAATCACCAGATATTTTGCCATGCTACCACTCCTAGTTTCTAAATCCTTTATGGACTGCACTGTGCATCAGCCCCCATCCGCACAGTCCTGCCTCACATAATGCTGCCTGCCGGTCTCTCTGGCAAGCCCCATAAGCTCCAACTCCAGCAAAAGATGATTCACTTTTTCCGGAGGAAGACCTGTTTCCCTGATAAAATCATCCGGGATTTTTGGTCGTAAATCGAGACAACTATACACCAAATTCAGGTCGCTTGCAAGTCCTAACTGTGTTTTTTCCGTGGATTTCTTTTGTTTTTCCGATGAAATCCCCCACTCTGAAAGCAAAATTTCCGGAGAATAGGCAATCCCTGCTCCATCATAAATCAGCATATGACACCCTCTGCTTAAGGACTCCGTCACAGCACCGGGAACCGCATAAACGGATTTGCCCTGTTCCAATCCGTATCGGGCTGTAATCAGCGAGCCGCTTTTCTCCTTTGCTTCCACTACCAGGATCACATCTGAAAGGGCACTGATAATCCTGTTCCGGGCAGGAAAAAAATAGCTTCTGGCTTCGGTTCCGGGAGGATATTCACTGATGATTCCTCCATTATTTCTAACAATCCGCTGATAAAGAGAACGGTTTCTTGCCGGATAGCAGATGTCTGCCCCATTTCCTAATACTGCAAACGTGGGCGTTCCCCCTTCCAGTGCTCCTTTATGCCCCTCTGAATCAATTCCATAAGCCAGCCCGCTTATGACCTGAACGCCTGCGCAGCTCAGTTCCTTTGCGAAACGGAACGCCTGCATCCTCCCATATGTACTGCACATTCTGGCCCCGACAATCGCCGCCGCAGGTCTCCCGGGAACCGGGAGTTTTCCTTTCACATAAAGTTTCTTCGGCATATCAGGATAATTCCGCAGTTTTTCCGGATATTCACAGCTTCCATAGTCAATGCATCGTATCATGTCCGTATCTGTTCTTTCCATATAAAGTACCTCCTCTCACCCAAAATTATGACTTCTTTTTCAGGCGCACCTGCTGCGCCAATCATGGTATGCCATGGGTATTACCGTTTAATTCCAATACTTCTTATCAAATGACCGATATGTCAGCGCCTCCCCTATATGGCGGCTCCCGATTGCCTCCGCACCATCCATATCCGCAATCGTACGGGCCACCTTCAGAATCCGATGATATGACCTGGCACTTAAAGCAATTTTCTCAAAAGCTCGTTCCATGAGACGTTTTCCTGCTCCATCCATCCTGCAGTACTTCTCAATCTGCCTTCCGCGAAGTTCTCCATTAAACCGGATATCTTCCTTCCGGTAACGCTGCTGCTGAATCTGCTGCACAGCCTCCACCCTTTTCCGGATATCGGCGGATTTCTCTCCTGCTGCCCTGCCGTTTAACTGGGAAAAGCTCACAGGCGGTACATCTGCGCATAAGTCGATTCGGTCCAGCAGCGGCTGGCTGATCTTACCCAGATAGTGCGAAACCTCCCCTGCCGTACACCGGCAAAGATTCATATCCGGATAGTGCCCGCAGGGGCAGGGGTTCATGGCAGCACACAGGATAAAACTGGCAGGAAATTCATAAGTTCCGTATACCCTGGAGATCCGAATGGTCTTATCTTCCAATGGCTGACGCAGAATTTCCAGGCTCCTTCTGGCAAACTCCGGCATCTCATCCAGAAACAGTACACCTCTGTGGGCAAGTGTTACTTCTCCGGGCTTTGGGTTCTTACCTCCTCCGGCCAGCGCCTGCGGAGAACAGGTATGGTGCGGACTGCGGAAAGGACGCTTTGTGATAAACGGATATTCCGGCTGCAAAAGCCCTGCAATGCTGTAAATTCTGGTCAGTTCCAGCCCCTCCTCAAAAGTCAGATCCGGCATGATCGTAGGAATTCTCCTGGCAATCATCGTCTTTCCCGCCTGTGTCAAGTAATTCCCAAAAAAATTTGTCGTTTTTTTGCAGATTTTTA
>JAUNGM010000047.1 GCA_030524545.1 Eubacteriales bacterium | reverse complement strand
CACTACTGCGCCGTGCACTTCACGAAGCTTAACGCTTCGTTCAGTCGCGGGCTTCGCCCTATGGCAGGAAACAAATGAAAATTTCCTTACGTGCGAGCACTCTCCCACACTACTGCGCCGTGCACTTCACGAAGCTTAACGCTTCGTTCAGTCGCGGGCTTCGCCCTATGGCAGGAAACAAATGAAAATTTCCTTACGTGCGAGCACTCTCCCACACTACTGCGCCGTGCACTTCACGAAGCTTAACGCTTCGTTCAGTCGCGGGCTTCGCCCTATGGCAGGAAACAAATGAAAATTTCCTTACGTGCGAGCACGACGGAAATTTTCATTTGTTTCCTGCCGCACGGCTCATTGCCAACGCGAAAAAAACACCCATCCCTAACAGACTTGTTCTGTCAAGGACGAGTGTTATAAGCGATTATTCACCCGCGGTGCCACCTTGCTTCACAGCTTCGCTGTGCCCTTGCGGAATACCATCATATTCCCGGCAACTGACGTATGCCCCACGTCGCAGAATACTCGGAGAAGGCTCCTTTGACTGCGCCCTCAGCGGTCCATTTGGCAATTTGCATCTCGGCCCGGCTCTCACCTTCCCGGACTCTCTGTGCGCGCATGATTGCTTTTATCTCCGCTTCAACGGTTTGATGTGTTATTAATTTGTCGTACTAAATTCTTTTATTAATTTACCACAGGAATCTCTTTTTGTCAATCCCTGTGCGGACTATTTTTCGACTCTCCCCGTACGAGCTATTTTTCGCCTTTCACCCTATCATCGTCCGAAACATGCCTCCCTGAAGCACACAGGTTACAATTTCAGCCAGCGCACCGCCGATTCCTTTCTCCTTAATGCCTCTGCTCCATGTTGCTGTAGGTTTCGCAGAACCTGCATGCAAAAGAAGGTTCCTCCCCGCCCGCATACAAATGGGAAATATCTCCTATACGCAGTCCGCGGAATCCTGCAATCCCCTTTTCCCTTTCCTCTGTCACGACCTCCGTAACAGAAGTCGGAGCCAGGGCAAAACTGTGCCACAGGATAAAGGGCGATACATTCCACAAATGGGACAAAATCGCACATGTCACACCGAAATGACAGAAGAAGGTCACCGTCTCCGTACTCTCTTTTTCCACACGGTAATGGCCGCCTTCCCGCACATATCCACGCGCTGCCAGAAAATCATCCAGATTCCGGACAAGAGAATCATATACGGAAATCATATCTCCGCATTCGGTCACTTTGGAGTTTCTCCAGCCATCTATAGTCCAATATTCCGGATGCGATGACAGATAGGACGGAACCATGTCCCACACAATCCTCTTGTGGTACTCTGATCCGTCCATCTTTGTGTCCGGATAAGCCCTGCGCAGCTCTTCGGAACGGTTGATATCCGTAAGAGCGGGAAACTCCCGCAGCCAGTCCAGAACCTGCGCCTTCTTTCCTGTTTTTTTCAGGGAATAGGAAGCCGTATCCTGTGCCCTGCCAAGGGGCGACATGAAGCATTCCCCAAGCATAAGCTTCTCTGCGGTTTCTGCCAGCAGAGCAGCCTCTCTATGCCCCTTTTCTGTTAAAGTATCATGTACATAATCCGGATCTCCGTGACGTATCAATAAAATTCTCATAATTTTCCCTCTTTGTTATCTTTTTTCTTCTTTTTACTCTTCTTTTTCATTCCTTATTTTCCCTGTCCTGACTATTGTTTTCCTCCGTAAAACTGTTTATAATAATAAAGATTCAGCACCGTCTGTTCAGGACTGCCGGAACAGTGTGAACCAGGCGATGCCCTGCAAAAATCCTGTATCACTTCAGGGTTCTACAAATATCAAATTCTATAAGAAAAGAGGACGACCCATGAAATTCATATATCCTGCCGTATTCCGCAAAACCGAAACAGGTACTTACCAAGCATTTTTCCCTGATCTGGAATGCTGTTATGCAGAAGGCGATACTCTGGATGAAGCCATTGACAGAGCCAATGATGCTGCCAACGACTGGATTTCCCTGGAGCTTTCCGAAGACGGAGAACTTCCCCCGGTTTCTGACGAAAGCGATATGGAGCTTCAGGAAGGAGACATTGTTCGGAATATTTCCGTGAATATCCGTTTTTATGAAGGCTGGGATGAATGATCATCCCTTCATCTTCTTTACCAGCCATTTTCCCCATGTGGAAAGCTCGCTGTTTTTCCAGCCTGTTGTCTTTTTGCAGGAGGCTTTGATCAGGGCAGAGCTTTCGTTTTTGTTGGAAAGATTCCAGCCGATATAGCTGATCTTATTCTTATTCAGAAAACTGATCCAGCGTTCTCCCTCTGTTTTATTGATGTTACCATTTCCGGAAGCATCACAGATGCCGAATTCCGACACAAACAGAGGGAGTTTTTTCTTAAGTGCAGTCTGGGCTTTCTCGCGAAGCCAGGAGCCATGGGTGCCTGCATAGAAATGCAGGGTATACATGATGTTTTTGTAGCCTTTGATCGGACTTTTGGCTGCCGCATCCACATCCTGGGACCAGTTCGGCGTTCCTACCAGAATGATTGCATTTTTATCATATTTCCGGATAGTCTTGATTACGTTTGTTGCATAAGATTTGATGGTCTTCCATGAGGTTCCGCCGTTTGGTTCATTGCAGATTTCATAAATGATATTCGTATGATTTTTATATTTTGAAGCCATCCGTTTAAAAAAGGCAATGGCTTCTTTTTCGTATTTCTTTGGATTACCGTCACTTAGAATATGCCAGTCCACAATTACATAAAGTCCGGCATTTGTAGCATAGGTAATTCCTTTATCCAGACGAGCCAACTGGGTTTTGCGGTTTTTGGCGCTTCCTGTACAGTATCCGTTATATTCGCTGGTATACATCGCAAGGCGCACAGTATTGATCTTCCAGTTCTTTTTCATATAAGTAAAGCTCTTCTGATTCACATAGGCAGGATACCAGGCCAGCCCGTGGGTGCTCACGCCTTTTAACTGTACGGTTTTGCCTTTGGAATTGACGATTTTGGTTCCGCTTACCTTCAAAGAAGGAAGCTTTGCCGCTTTTACCTCTGTGCCCCTGATAGAACAGGACAGCATCAATGCCGCAAACAGACAGCAGATCCACAGCAGACTTTTTCTCTTTTTCATCTTCCCCATCCTCCTTTAAATCAATGCCAGCGACTTCAGCAAATAAAGCCATCCCGTTAAAGTAAATGCACTTCCAAGCGTTGTCAGCATTACGGTACTCGAAGTCAGCGTTCCTTCGTGGCCCATATTTCTTGCCATGATATAGCAGCTTACGGTGGTAGCAGACCCCAGCATTACAAGAATTGCGATCAGCTTCTCTTCCCGAAATCCCATCTGCACGGCAACCGGAAGAAAGATTGCTGCCAGGATCACCAGTTTCAGCAGTGATGCGGCAGCGGCAGGCTTCACCTTCGCCGTCGCCTGTTTCCATTCAAAGGAAGCGCCCATCGCCATCAGGCCGAGAGGAGTTGCCAGCACGGCTACATTCTTAACGGTCTTTTCCAGAATGGACGGCATCGGCAGTTTCAGGAGGGACCACACCACCCCCGCTGCAATTCCCAAAATAATGGGATTGGTCAGAATCCCTCTGCAGGTATCTGCCAGCAGCTTCTTATTCATTGTCCCACGCCCAGGTTTCAGCACCGAAAGCACCACAACCGCCATAATATTGTACAGCGGCACGGTGGCAATGATCATCAGCGGCGCCATTCCCGCATCACCATAAATATTCTGGATAAAAGCAATCCCCAGGATTGCCGCACTGCTGCGGTAGGATGCCTGGATAAACTCTCCCCGGATGCTTCTGTCTTTCCACAGATAAGACAGGGCTGTCACCCCAAGAATACTCAACAATGTAGCCAGAAAACAGAAGGCCACAAACCGGAAATCCCATACCTCCAGAAAGTCCACGGTTGCCAGATCCTGAAACACCAGCACCGGCAGCGCCGCCTGGAATACAAATTTGTTCATTTTATTTACAAAGGATTCATCCATCAGCCCCGCTTTACGGAAAAACCATCCCAGGATCATCGTAAAGAAAATAGGAAGCGTGGCATTCAGGCTGAAAATCAGATTTTCCACAGATATTGCCCCTTTCCTGTCACGAATTGCGGCAATTATTCTTCAAACAGAACCTGTTCTGCAATGCGTGCCGCATCCTTAATGCAGTCCGGACAGGAACGCAGGACTTTGCCTGTGCCGATACCTTTCAATTCTCCGCAGATGATAGAGGAATTCTGTGTTTTAAATAATTCCAGGATCGTCTTGCTAAGCTTGTAGGTACGTGCCTTGCTGTCCGGCTTAGCCAGATTCCCGGTGCTGTTCTTCATTCCTGCCAGGGCACAGGCTCCGGAAACAGCCCCGCAGACGCCCTGCATATTTCCCATGCCCGCACCGAAGCCTTCGGTTATTTTAAACATTGTTTCCTCATCTACGCCTACCAGGTCACAGTAGGTACATGCCACTGCCTGAGCGCAGTTATAACCCTGGTCGTGTTTTTTGATCGTTTCCTCTACTCTTGTTTCCATCATCTCTGGTCCTCCTGATTATTTCGTCCATTCTCTTCCGCAGTTCACTCATATCCCATTCTTTCATTGGGAATTTAAGCGGGTACGCAAAAGCCGGAGACCTGAAACGAAACTTATCGTCTCAGGCTTCCGGTTTTCTCTGCTCGGTTCTATCTTTATTTCTTTGATTTTATTGGTCAGACACATTCAAACCATTTACAGAAGATAAATCGGCATTTCTTCCGTTATATGAACAGGCCGGCTGGTCTTGACCCGGGCCTCCTGCTCTTTTACTTCTTCTGCTTTCTTAGCCGTAGCTTTTTTCGCTGCCGTTTTTCTGGTTCCGGCTGTCTTTTTTTCTGCTGCAGGCTTTTTGGGGGAAGCTGCTTTTTTTGTTCCGGAAGCGGCTTTCCTGGTTTTGGGTTCTGCTGCCGTTTCCTTTACAGCCGGCTCCTCTTTTGTTTCCGGTGCGTTTTCCGGTGCCTTAACCTCTTTTACTTCTTCTGTTTTTGCTGCTGCCTTTCCTGCATTTACTGCACGTTTGATGCTTGCTTTACCTACTGCCACGTTCCATTACCTCCTCTGCCAATGCTGTATATTCCTTCGCGCTGCGGCTGCTCTTCTTAAATTCCACCACAGGGGTACTGCTGTCCTGTGCCCACTCAATGGCACTGTCCACCCGGATGCAGGTCTCAAATACATAAATATCCTCCATCTCGCGCAAAGTTTCCATCGTCTGTTTAAAATAATTCTTACGGGTATCCACCTTGGTGACCACAATTCCAAGGACATCCAATCCCTCTGCAATCTGCTTCACTTCACCCAGAAATTCAAACATATTCGCAAGACCAAACATGCCCCATGGACTTGCCTCCACCGGGATCATTACCCTGTCGGATGCACACAGGATGTTCATCACCCATCCGCCCAGCGTCGGCGGCGCATCAATGAGAATATAATCATAAACACCGGAGTCCTTCACCTTCTGCAGACATTTCTTCAGGATAAATTCCCTCTGCCACTTGGTAAAAAGTTCATATTCAATGGAACTCATAAGCGTAGAGGACGGAATCAGATCCAGATTTTCATACGGTGTATGAACAATAAAATCCGTCAGATCCTGCTGCTTTCCGATGGCATGGTACAGGTTCTTCTCACCTGCAGCCATCTCCAGCACCCATTCCTCCGAAAAGAAGGAAAGAGAAAGATTCAACTGCATATCGCCGTCGATCATAAGGACTTTTTTGCCCGCACGGGCCATTGCAGCTCCCAGATTGGAACAGGTGGTAGACTTCCCGCTGCCGCCCTTATTATTGGTAAAACAGATCGTCATGGTCTTCTTCATGGGATACCCCCTCGTATTCTGTCGATTTCACTCTGATACTGTCAATTATACGAGGTTTTTCTATGGTTTTCAAGGTTTTGCCAAAAAACAATTGGGTTATCAAAACCTCTTGACTCCTTCCTTTCATTTTCATATGATGAAAAAAAACCGAAAGGAACGATTCTCCATGGAAGACTCTTATGTACTTCAGCTTCTGGAACCGAAATTTAAAGAATTTCACCTCTGCTTCTGCGGTTATGCGCAGTGTAATCCCCTGCACTCCTTCGGCCCGGCCGTCCGGCCGAATTATATTATCCACTATGTTTTAGACGGAAAAGGCTTCTATCAGGTCGGTGACCGGAAGTACGAGCTCTCCAAGGGACAGGGCTTTCTGATCGAGCCGGAGACACTGACCTTTTACCAGGCAGATGAAGCAGAGCCCTGGACCTATCTCTGGATCGGTTTTGGAGGAACCAGGGCCGGACAGCTGATTCATGATATCGGCCTGAACAGCAGCCAGCTCATATTCCAGTGCTCTTACGGCAATGACCTGAAACAGATCGTTCTCAGCATGCTGAAGCATACCCGGTCTACGACAGACAATATTTATTTTCTTCAGGGAAAGCTCTATGAATTTTTCTCTGTTCTTTCCCGTGACGCCGCACTGGAGCCCACACAGGAAGCCTCTCAGGAAAACAATTATGTCCAGGAAGCCATTTCGTTTATCAGGAACAACTATGCCCGCGGCATCAGCGTAGCGGATATATCCGATCATTTAAATGTCAACCGCAGCTATCTGTATACGCTGTTTAAAGATGCCCTGGATATGTCACCCAAAGACTTCCTGACCAGGTTCCGCGTTTCCCGGGCAAAGGAACAGCTTACTTTAACGGATTTTTCCATTGAGCATATTGCTCATTCCTGCGGCTATCATGATGCACTGGTATTTTCCAAGGCCTTTAAAGCCCAGATCGGGCTGACTCCAAGTGACTACCGGAAGCAAAACAGGACGGAGACGCAGAATAAGCTGATCGCCAGCCAGAAGGAATTGGAAGAACTTATGATAAAAGGAAAAAAATACATTCATGAGAAATCCCCGAAACAGGCGAAATGATAAAGTAAAAGCCACTATCTAACATTTTGACTGTTTTACTGAACAAAATCCACTAACGCACCTGTTTGCAGCCATTCTATAATATACTCAAGGAACGGAACTTGTGCACAATTCCTCCGCCAAAATAACAAATTCCACAACAGAAGGAGGAACTATTTATGAATTCCAAGACTACTCAGGCAGTTCAGTATAAACATGTGTCTGCCAAAGAAAAATATTGCTTCGGCATCGGTGCGATCGGAAAAGATGCCATCTGTAATCTGGTAGGAGCATTCCTGATGCTCTACTTTACGGATACCCTGTATCTTTCACCGGCTTTCGTAGGATTGCTGTTCTTTGTAGCAAGGATCTGGGATGCAGTCAATGACCCCATGATGGGAATGATCGTTGACAATACCCGCACCAAACACGGCAAGTTCCGCATCTGGATCACCATCGGAACGCTTGTAAACTCCGTATTTTTCATCCTGCTCTTCCACAGCTTCAACCTGTCCGGAACAGCATTGTATGTTTATGTTTCCGCCATGTACATTTTATACGGAATGACTTATACGATCATGGACGTACCATATTGGTCATGGCTTCCGAACCTTACCAATGATCCCAGAGAACGTGAAAAAGTATCCGTTATCCCCCGCTTTTTTGCCAGCCTTGCAGGATTTTCCGTATCGACCTTCGGCCTTTACATCATCAATTACTTTAACAAAATTTCCGGCGAAGAGAATCCTTATGCAGAAACAGGATATACCATTTTTGCCATCGTGATCGTGGTCGTTTTCATCGTAACCATCGGAATTACCGTATTGAATGTAAAAGAGGATTCCACCATCGGAACGTCCTCTGAAAAGACCAGCCTGAAACAGGCTTTCAACCTCATCATTAAAAATGACCAGCTTCTTGCATTCATCGGACTGCTGCTCACCTTCAACTTATGCACCCAGATTGCCAAGAGCTTCGCAGTATACTATTTTAAAAATGTATGCGGCAATGAATACTTATACTCGATCTTCGGATTTGCCATTATTGCTGAAATGCTGGGGCTTGTATGCTTCCCGATGATCGCCGCAAAGATCAGCCGTGAGAAAGTGTACACCATTGCCTGCTGTCTTCCTGTAGCCGGATTTCTGCTTCTGGGCGCAGCCGGATACATTGCACCGAAAAATCCTGTTTTAGTTGTTCTCTGCTGCACGCTCCTTTTCTTCGGCTCCGGATTATCCCTCGGTGTAACCACCTGCTGTATGGCAGACGTCATCGACTACGGAGAAGTTAAATTCGGTGTCCGCAACGAAAGTGTCACCTGTTCTGCACAGACATTTTTGATGAAAGCTGCCATGGCTGCTGCAGGCGGACTTACCGGTGTGGGGCTCCAGATCGTCGGCTATGACGCAACCGCAGCATCCCAAAGTGCTGGAACCATCGCAGGCATCCGTGTCCTGATGATCGTCATTCCTGTGATCCTTGCGATCCTGAGTCTGATCATCTACAAAAAATGCTACAAGTTAAAAGGCGCAAGACTGGAAGAAGTTACAAGAAAGATCAACGAACTCCATAAACAAAAATAAAAACAGCAAAACCGTTTGCCAAAAAATCATAGGAAGGGAATGTACAAAATGAATATCCGATTTCATGAAACCACAAAAACATTTCATCTATTTAATGACCGTCTCAGTTATATCATCTGCGTCCTGGAAAATGGACATCTGGGACAATTATACTGCGGAAAAAGAATCCATGATAAAGAGGATTTCACTTACCTCGTAGAAAAAGCACCCAGGCCGATGACTTCCTACGTATACGAAGGTGACAGGACATTTTCCCTTGAACATATCCGGCAGGAATATCCTGTTTACGGCTCCACAGACTACCGTCACCCTGCAGTAGAGATACTGCAGGAGAACGGCAGCCGCATCTCCGATTTCCGGTATGTATCCCATACCATATCCGAAGGAAAGCCCCTGCTTCCCGGCCTTCCTGCCACTTATACGGAAGCAGATGACGAAGCCGCAACCTTATGCATTGCTTTAAAAGACCCTGTAACACAGATCAGACTGGAACTGCTCTATACCATCTTTGCAGGGGAAGGCGCACTTGCACGAAGCGCACGCCTGGTCAATGAAGGATCACTGCCTGTCCATCTTCTGACTGCCATGAGCTTCAGCCTGGATCTTCCTGACAAAGATTATGTCTGGATGCAGCTTTCCGGCGCATGGGCAAGAGAACGCCATATCAAAAACCGTCCGCTGGAACAGGGAATTCTGGCCATTGACAGTATGAGAGGCAACTCTTCCCATGAACACAATCCTTTTATGGTATTAAAGCGTCCCTCTGCCACGGAAACCCAGGGCGAGGTCTTAGGCTTCAGCCTGATCTACAGCGGCAATTACCGTATCCAGGCAGAGGTAGATACCCATGACACCACCCGGATTACCGTTGGAATCAATCCCTCCGGTTTTGACTGGAAGCTGGAGCCGGGAGAAAACTTCCAGACACCCGAGGCAGTTATGGTCTATTCCGCAAATGGCCTGAATGACATGAGCCAGACCTTCCACCGCCTCTACCGCAGGCGTCTTGCACGAGGCTACTGGCGTGACCGCCCAAGACCGATCCTGAATAACAACTGGGAGGCCACTTATTTTGATTTTACGGAAGACCGTCTTGTGGAGATCGCCGCCAAAGCAAAGGAATGCGGTGTAGAACTGTTCGTCCTTGACGACGGCTGGTTCGGCGAAAGAAGCAATGACTATGCCGGCCTTGGGGACTGGTTTGCCAACAAAGACCGTCTCCCCAACGGAATCGCAGGGCTCTCCCAACGGATTGAAGCGCTTGGCATGAAGTTTGGCCTCTGGTTCGAACCGGAAATGGTCAACAAGGACTCCGACCTGTACCGCGCACATCCCGACTGGATCCTTCAGACCCCCGGCCGGAGAACATCCCACGGCCGCAATCAGTTTGTCCTTGACTTTTCCAGAAAGGAAGTGGTGGACTGCATCTACGGCATGATGGAAACCATCCTGTCCCAGTCCAAAATCTCCTACATCAAATGGGACATGAACAGGAGCATTACGGAGTGCTACTCCGCTGCCCTTCCTGCCGACCGGCAGGGTGAAGTATTCCACAGATATATCCTTGGAGTCTATGACCTGTATGAGCGCCTGACTTCCGCATTTCCTCATGTACTGTTCGAATCCTGTGCCAGCGGGGGCGGACGGTTTGACCCGGGCCTTTTATACTACGCTCCTCAGGGATGGGCAAGTGATGACTCCGATGCAGTGGAACGGTTGAAGATTCAGTACGGAACCTCCATGTGCTACCCCATCAGCAGCATCGGAAGCCATGTTTCCGTTTGCCCCAATCATCAGGTATTCCGGCAAACACCTCTTCATACGCGGGCAAATGTGGCATATTTCGGCACCTTCGGCTATGAGCTGGATCTGAATGGGCTGCCCGAAGAAGAACTTAGGGAAGTGAAAGAACAGATCGCATTTATGAAAGAATACAGGGAAATCCTGCAGTTCGGCACCTTCTACAGGCTGAAAAGCCCTTTTGAAGGAAATGAAACCGTATGGATGAGTGTCAGTGATGACAAAAAGACGGCGCTTGTAGGATGGTACAGGGTATTAAACGGCGTCAATATGCCCTACACACGTGTACAATTACAGGGACTTAATCCCGACATGGTCTATACCAATCTCCGCAGCGGCACCACCCATTACGGCGACGAGCTGATGAATCTCGGCCTTCTGACATCCGATGCCACTTCCGGTGAGGTGCCAAGCGGCGAAAAAGCCTGCGGTGATTTCGAGTCCAGGATCTATATACTAAAGGCAAAGGAGTGTTAAACAGTGAAGAAAAATAATCTCTGGCTTCTACGTTTCTTTCTCATGATCATCGGAATCCTTCTGATCAGCATCTGCGTGGCCTGCTACCGTCTCAGCAGCTTCGGCGTGGATTCCTTTACGGGTATGAATCTGGGAATCAGCGGATTTCTTGGCATGAGCTTCGGCACATGGCAGCTTATTGCAAACTTCCTGATCCTGATCGTAGTTTTTTTCACTGTACGCCACTGCATCGGGCTTGGAACTGTAGTTAATATGGTATGCGTGGGATATATCGCTGATTTCCTCTGCTGGCTGGTCAATGATGCCGCCGGAATAGAAATGACGCTCCCCCTGCGCATCCTGGCCCTGCTCCTCGGAACCCTGTTCGCCTCCCTTGGCGTTGCCCTGTATATGAAAGCGGACATGGGAATCTCCCCTTATGACAGCGTAGCCCTGATCATCACAAAGCTGGCCAAAGAAAAAATCCCCTTCCAGTATGCAAGAATTTCCTCTGACATCACCGCCCTACTGATCGGTGTCCTCTTCTGCCTGGCAGCAAAAGGAAATATCTGGACGATCATCGGAATCGGAACCGTCTGCAACTCTCTTTTTAACGGTCCGCTGATCCAGTTTTTCAGAGGGAAGATCGATCAGAAGATTCTTCTATAAAGTGCATGCATAAAAACATTCCCCGGAATATTTCCTGAACGGTTCTTTCTGAATATTCCGGGGAATTCTTCTCCTGCAGTGAAATGCTGCTTCTTAGTTCTTTTGGTGCAGTGCCGACAGGCTGACTGGTTCATACAGCTTTTTTAACTGCTTTACCATTGTATCTTTGTCGCAGTCCTTTACAAAAACATCATATTTCCCTTCGATACTGCCGAATGTCACTGTCTTTTTGATATTCAGCATTTTCTGCAGGCAGCGCAGCATATGCTCTCTGGTTGCATCCCTGTGGTAAATTTTGATATACGTATACCCCGGGTAATCCTCGGAATCCGTCTTAACCATACGGTACTCGCTGAACCAGGGCATAGCCTCCATTTTTCCGTAAAGAGCTTCCACCTTGTCCTTCCGGTCGATCAACATCAAATAAACCACATTTTCACAGATGGGTCCTTGGGCTTTTACATAATTCCGAAAAGGAGATTTCCGCTTGGTCTCAAAAATATCCTTTTCTGCTTCATTCTTTAAGCTTTGATAATAGATCACCAGCAGGTCATCCAAAACCGTATTGGAAAAATACCCAAAGCCCTCCTGATCCAGAAAATCCGTGATTCTCTTCGTCTGAGCCGCTGACATCTGGCACTTCCTGAGATACGAGTTCCCGTTCATGTCATAAAGCACCGCTCCATCCATGGCGACCACCGGTATTTTCCATTTTACACCGCCAAGGGACTCCCGCACGGAAGCCGGCGTACGAATCGTGGAAACTGTAAAGTTTGCCCCCGAATCAATGAGCCTGTTCAATTCCACCTTGCTGTAAGGGGACAGTTCATTTTTACTGGTCAAAAGCGTATCATCGATCCCTGACACAAACAGCGTATCTCTGTTCTTTTTTCTTGGCAGATGAACCGAGTTTACGATCAAAGCCAGCGCCACCCCGATCAGTGTATCCAGCACACGGTTAAACATGAACAGAAATGGATTCTCATCCATGATATGATTTACCGTGATGCTCAAAAAAACCACACAGGAAAAATACGACGCACTCTTCACCTGCAAAAGCACTGTAGAATACAGCACCACACCCACAAACAGGGAGATCAGAAGGTATTCCCAAAAGTTCCCCTGAAATCCTCCTGAAAAGCCATAGACCTTCACAAGAAGAACAACCAGTCCCCAAAAAGCACCCACAAAGGTGCCTGTAAGCCTGTTTTTCGCCATTTTGATGGTGCTGTCCTGATATGGCTGCATACATTGCAAAACAGCCAGCGCAGAATAAAACGGAATCCCTTTCTCTCCCCGCAGAAAATAAACAACAAAACACAAAACCACCGCCGCCACTGAACGGACAATCCTCTGGCCGACTCCAGGAAGCTTAAAGCCTGTATTCCCACTCGTTTCCATAACTCTCTTCCCTCCGGCAAATTTTTACTTGTCAATATTACGCTTATTTCCGGAAATCGTCAACTATGGGTTAGGGAATACTATAAAAAATCATACTTGATACCTTTTCCCTGTTTTTGCATATTCTAAATAAAAAAGGAGAATTTCTTATGCCTGATGATTTTGACCGATTCTTCCAGGATCGCCGCAGACGTGGTTGTCCGCCTTGTCCGCCATGCCGCTGTGACCGTGACCACAGAGATGACAGGCGTGATGACAGACGCGATGACAGACACGATGACAGACGCGGTCGTAACGATAACTGGCCCTGGAGATAATATAGATCGGAGCTGCTTCGGCAGCTCTTTACATATTCCTTTCAATGGTAAACCACTCATGAACCAGACTTTTCAGACTGATTTTGTCTTGACAGCACAACGACAAAACCAACCGCCAAAAAAAGGAACCTCCACAGGAGCTTCCTTTCGTATACTCAGCAACAAAAAAGTCGGAAACCCAGATATTCTCAAGGTTTCCGACCGTACTCATCAGCGTGCGTTAGAGGATTCGAACCCCCGACCTTTTGGTCCGTAGCCAAACGCTCTATCCAGCTGAGCTAAACGCACATCTTTCTGCGAATCACCTTCGCAACAATGAGTATTCTACTCTATTGGCGTTCATTTGTCAATAGGATTTTTTAAATTTTTTTATTTTTATTTTTTCTTGTTTTTTCCGGGACTTTTTTATGATCTATTATGCATCCAGCAAAAATGCCTTATACGCTTTCTTTGCCTCATACACATCTGCCTTGCTGGTCACCTCCCAGGGTGCATGCATACTTAATACTGCCACGCCGCTGTCGATGACTTCCATGCCGTAAAGTGCGGCAATAAAGGCGATAGTTCCGCCTCCGCCAATATCTACCTTACCAAGCTCTGCTGTCTGGAAAGCAATGTTATGGGTATCAAAAATCTTTCTTACCTGCGCAATATATTCTGCATTGGCATCATTAGAGCCGGATTTTCCTCTGGAACCGGTAAATTTATTCAGAACAATTCCTCTGCCTACATATGCTGCATTCTTTTTCTCAAAGAATTCTCCAAATGCGGGATCAAATCCTGCGCTTACATCAGAGGAAAGCATACGGGAATTACGAAGTGCGCGGCGAAGTGCCAGCTCACTGTAGCATCCGCAGGCCTCCATCAGCTCTGCCACGCTGTTTTCAAAGAAGCGGGACTGCATACCTGTAGCTCCTACACTTCCGATTTCCTCCTTATCGGTCAGAAGACAGCAGCTCGTACGTCTTGGGCTGTCAGTTTCCAGAAGAGCCAGGAAGGAAGTATATGCGCATACTCGGTCATCCTGTCCGTAAGCAGCAATCATGCTGCGGTCAAGGCCGCAGTCCCTGGCTTTCCCTGCCGGCACGATCTCCAGCTCAGCAGAAAGGAAATCTTCCTCCTCCACGCCGTATTTCTCATTTAAAATCTTCAGAATGTTTTCTTTTACTGCTTCTTTCTTTTTCTCATCAGGCAAGTCAGCAAGAGGACGGCTGCCAACCAGAATGTCCAGATTTTCCCCTTCGATCACCACAGATGCCTTTTTCTCCATCTGTTTTCCTGCAAGGTGCGGAAGAAGGTCTGTAATATAAACTACCGGATCCTCTTCTGCTTCTCCGATATTTACGTCTACAACAGTTCCGTCTTTTTTCGCAATTACGCCGTGAATTGCCAGCGGAAGGGCTACCCACTGGTATTTCTTTACACCGCCGTAATAATGTGTATCCAGATATGCCAGATCTGCGTCTTCATACAGAGGATTCTGCTTCACATCCAGACGCGGAGAATCAATATGTGCCCCAAGGATATTCATTCCATTCTCCAGCGGCTCCTGCCCGATCTGGAAAAGTGCAATGATTTTTTTCATTCCTACTGCATACACCTTGTCTCCTGCCTTCAGGGTTTCGCCTCCTGCAAGCTTTGCTTCCAGAGATGCATATCCTGCTGCCTCTGCCTCTTCCACAATTCTGGTAACGCATTCCCGCTCTGTCTTACCTGCATCCAGGAAATGACGATACGCCAATGCGGTTGCTTCCAGCTCTTTTTCTTCTGCTTCTGTATAAGAAAGCCAAGCATTTCGTCGTTCCATGTTTCGTCCGCCTTTCTTCTATAAGTTTTTATGATACAGCGCCTCCCCTTCCTGAAAACTGCGGGAAACTCTGCATTTTGCTGAGCCAAGCACACCGCAGCAAATAGCGTCGGTACTGCTCAGCTATTTTTATCAGTATTTCCAAACACACTTAGATTATCTGCCGTACGGAAAATATTTTCTTTCCGGTTCCACGATCCTTCAAATGCCTGGAAATTTCCATGAAATATTATAAAACAGTTTGCCTGTTTTTTCCACTATAATCTGTCCCATTGTTTCATTCTCTCCAGTACCTGCCTGCGGTTTTGGATTCCCTCACATGCACCTGTTTTTTCTGTAGCAAGGGCACCGCAGGTATTCGCCCACCGGATACATTCCTTCAGGCTCCGTCCCTCAGAAAGCGCACAAAGAAATCCTGCCGCAAAAGAATCCCCGGCCCCGGTCGTATCCAGACAGCGTGTTCCGGGAACTGCCGGAAACTGTCCTTCCGCCTCTTTGCCCTTCACATAGCATCCCCTGGCCCCGCATTTGATCAATACTGTTTTTACGCCGCAGGCCAAAAATTCCTCTGCCATATCATCAGGCTGCTTTTTCCCCGTAACCATCGCCGCCTCTTCTTCATTCACAAACAGATAATCCAGGCAAGCCAGAGCTTCCCGGATGTCCTCCACAGTCTCTCCATTCTTACATTTCGTCATATCCGCGCAGACACAGCTTCCCTGCATCTTTGCTCTTTCAAAAATCTCCGCCAGCTCCGATCCTCCAAGCTTTGGCGAAACAAAAATACTAGCCAGACAAAAAATCCCCGTCTCCTTCGGGAATTTCTCCGGAAAATGTGTAAGTGCCAGCTTCCGCAGAGAACTCCGTGGATTGGTAAAAAAGCTTCGGCTTCCATTTTTCTCAACCATCACGATATTCACTCCCGTTTCCAAAGAAGCCTCCTCTATGACCAACTCCGTACCAATTCCCTCTTTTCGGCAATGCTCCAGAATCGTGCCTCCCGCCCGGTCCTTTCCCAGTACAGTTACCAATTCCACCTGGTTCTCTTCCTCCAGAAGCCTCGCCAGAACCGTAGCCTCATTAAGCGCATCTCCACCAGTAGAAATCTGAATCGTCTCTACCGGAACGGACCCTTTCTCAAAAACATCCCTCTCCACAGGCCGAACCAGAACATCCAAAATTCCGGCTCCTGCTATCATAATCTTTTTCTTCATAGTACGATCGCCTATCCTCTTATCTCTTTTCCATCAGCCTACCCCTATGTATTTGTTTTGTCAACTCCCGGGCATTAAGAAAAAACGACTTGCTTCCAAAATAGAGATTTCCAAAATCGAAAAAAGAGTTGCTTAATTCCCATGTTTTTACTATATTAGATTCAGACCGAAAATTACCCATTCCGGTGACTCCGCCTTTTACCGCGGATTTCTCCGGCATGGTAAACCACATAAAGGAGGCTGCAAACAAATGACTCATTCTTCAGAATTACAAAATTTACTTCGTTCCATTCACCGCAAAAGCTACCCTGCCTACAAATCTCTCAAAGGCTGCTACCAGTTCGACCGCTATGTGCTGTCAATCGACCACGTACAGGGCGATCCCTTTGCTTCCCCGTCACACATCAGCGTCCGCATCTCCCACAAAGATGCAGGCTTCCCGCCCGCCTATTACAAAGATAAAATTACCAAGATCACCCTCTGTGACTATCTGACCCGGCAGTTTGAACAGCAGGTAAACCGCTATACCTTCCGTGCCAAAGGCTCCGGCAAGAGCGGTCTCATTTCCGTTACCCGCTGCGGGCAGGAGGTTCTTGAGCGTACAGCCTGCGAGATCACGGAAAAGGGCATTACCGCCCGCTTTTTCATCGGCTTTCCTGCCAATGGCCGCACCATCAACGCACCGGAGCTGGAAAAGATTCTTTTTGATTTCCTTCCCGTCTGCGTACAGAAAGCCTTCTTTTACCGCAATATAAATGCCGGAAATCTGGAGCAGGCCATCTTTCTTGCCGAAGACCAGGAGTTTATCCGCAAAGAACTTGCCAGTCGCTCCCTCACTGCTTTTGTTGCTGACGGTGCCGTGCTTCCCCGTGAAAGCGGAATCTCTACCCGCCCTATGAAGGATTCCGTCCCTTTCCTCTCACCGGAGACACTGCGCATCTCCCTGAACCTGCCCCACAAAGGCAACATTACCGGCATGGGGATTCCCTGTGGAATCACCCTGATCGTAGGCGGCGGCTATCATGGCAAATCCACTTTGCTGAATGCTCTGGAACTTGGCGTTTACAACCACATCCCCGGTGACGGACGGGAATATGTCATCACAGATGAAACAGCACTGAAACTCCGTTCCGAGGACGGCCGATTTATCAAAGATGTGGATATTTCCCTCTTCATCAATGATCTTCCCAACAAAAAGGACACCCGCCGTTTTTCAACGGAGGATGCCAGCGGCAGCACTTCCCAGGCAGCCGGAATCATAGAAGGCATGGAAGCCGGAAGCCGGGTTTTCCTGCTGGACGAAGATACCTCAGCCACTAACTTCATGGTAAGAGATGCTTTCATGCAAAAAGTCATCCGCAGGGAAAAAGAGCCGATCACGCCATTCCTGGAACGTGCAGGCGACTTATATCAGAAAGCCGGAATTTCCACCATCCTGGTTGCCGGAAGCTCGGGAGCTTTTTTCCACATTGCAGATACCATCATCCAGATGGATAATTATAAGCCCGTAGATATCACTGCAGCCACAAAGGAACTGTGCAGGGAATATCCGCTGATTTCTTCCGATACACCAGATTTCCGGTTACCGCAAAGCCGCCGGATCATGTCCATGCCCGCCCTTTCCAAACATGAAAGCAAATTCCATGGCGGAAATCATTCCGACATGCACAAAGCCTATGGCAGACTGGCAGATCCTGTGGAAATGGGAAATAATAAAGAGAATGCTGATAAAGAAAGGGGAGGCAGACAGGAGCGCCTGAAAACAAAGGTTCACGGCAAAGACGGTTTCTCCCTCGGCAAACAGGAAATTGATCTGCGCTACATTGAACAGCTCACCGACAGCGAACAAACAGCAGCCCTCAGCCTGCTGCTGAAATATGCTGCGGAACATCTCATTGATGGGAAAAGAACCCTGCCTGACATCGTCCATTATCTGGACAGCCAGCTTCAGAAAAACGGTCTTTCCTTCTTTGCCGACGGTTCCTATATCCCCTGCGGCTATGCAATGCCACGCAGCCAGGAAATCTTTTCCTGCTTCAACCGTTTCCGCAGGCCATAAAAGATCTATTTTACCGGACTTTTTTGTATACCTGACAGCATAAAACCGCCGCCCACTGACGATCTTATCAGTAAAGCGGCGGTTTACTTGGTTTTATTTTTTAGGGAAAGGAAAGAGTTCCGGTAACTCTCCCGGCATTGAAGTGTCACCGGTATCTTAAAAGTGGTTTTTCTCTTAAGATGTATATATCATACAATACAAATGTGATGAAAATTTGTACAATTTCTAATAATTTTATAAAATAAATAAAAATCTTATTATACACCAGCATCTGCTTCTACTGCGTCCGTTTCTTTATCATCTGCATTTTCCTCAACCACTCCGCCTTCTACAACAAGGCTGTCAATATCAACTTCGGTGCCATATACCGGCTCCAGAGTTTCTTTATAATCAGCGTGGAAGAATTCTTCATCTGCCAGCGACTTAATTTCCTCATTGATCCAGTTCAGAAGAGTCTCATTTCCTTTAGATACTGCAGGTGCAATGGTATCCAGATCTCCCAGGGATTCAATTCCTACAGAAAATCCTTTATTCTGAAGTGCCCACGCCAGAACCTCCGTATTATCGGTGGAAAGTGCATCTCCACGTCCGTCCAGCAATGCATTGTAAGCCTCCGTATACTGATCATATTTCTGCAGTTCCACATCCGGATAATTTTCCGTAAAATAAGTTTCAGCAGTAGTACCCTTTGCCACGATCAGTGTCTTGCCGTTTAAATCCTCCGGCGAAGTGATCAGGGCATCATCCGGAGACACCACTCCGAGAGCTACTTTCATATACGGGAGCGCAAAATCCACGGCCTCCGCACGTTCCTCCGTTACGGTAAAGTTCGCAAGGATCACATCTACTTTACCGGTCTCCAGATATTCCACACGGCTTGCAGGCTCTGTGGAAACATATTCCAGTTCTACGCCCAGGTCTTCTGCAAGACGCTCTGCAAAATAAACATCATATCCCTGATAATCTCCGTTTTCATCTACATATCCAAACGGATTCTTATCACTGAATACACCTATCACGATTTTTCCGCTTTCCCTGATTTCATCCAAAGTACGATAAATCGCATTGTTGTCCTCTGCGCTTACAAATGTGGTGTTTACAAATAATGCGGTAACCGCAAGGGATGCGGCCAGTACTCCTGTAAATAATTTTCTGATTCTCATAATAATTTCCTCTCTTTCCATTATCTTTTATTGAAACGTAAATGTATTCAAAAACCGCTGTGCTCGCTGGGTTTTTGGCTTAGTAAAAAAGTTTTCCGGTGTATCCGATTCCAGGATCTCACCGCCGTCCAGAAAAATAACTTTATCTGCAACTGCTCTGGCAAAAGACATTTCGTGGGTAACGATCAGCATGGTAGATCCGCTTCTGGCAAGCTCCAGCATCACATCCAGCACCTCACGGACCATCTCCGGATCAAGCGCCGCTGTTACCTCGTCAAAAAGCATAATTTCCGGCTTCATAATAAGCGCCCGTACAATAGCCACTCTCTGCTTCTGCCCGCCGGAAAGCTGCCTTGGATAAGCATCCTTTTTCTCTCCCAGTCCTACACGTTCCAGAAGCTGCTCCGCTTCCTTCTGTGCTTCTTTTTTATCTCTTTTTTGAACCTTTGTCGGAGCAAGAAGAATATTCTCTATCACCGTCATATGCGGAAAAAGATCGTAGCTCTGGAACACCATTCCTATCTTCTGACGGATACTGCTCCATTTTGTTTTTCCCGATGTAATCACCTGGCCGTCCAGAAGGATCTCACCGGACTGGATAGGTTCCAGCCCGTTCTGACATCGCAGAAACGTACTTTTTCCGCAGCCGGAGGGTCCTACTACCACAATAACCTCGCCTTTATGTACATCCAGGGAAATATCTTTCAAAACGTCGCCGTTTCCATAGTCCTTATGAAGATGATGTATCTCCAGGAGTTTTTCTGTCTTATCCACTTTTCTTTCCACTCTCCTCTTTTCATAATAATCTGCCCTCTACATAGCAGACCACCGTTTTTCCAGAATACCTGCCGCCTTTGATATAGGCCAGCAGACAATAAAATACAGGAAAAAAATTGTTCCGTAAATCCACAATGCAGCTGTCGGAACCGTATACCGGTTTGCCTCAATAATCTGCTGCGCTATCTTCAGCACCTCTACAACACCAATCAGAACAATCAGGGACGTTGTTTTAATCATCCTCGTAGTCAGGTTGATTGCCAAAGGAACCAGGCGCCTTAATGTCTGAGGAATGATGATATAACGATAAATCTGACTTTTTTCAAATCCCAGTGCCTCGCCGCTTTCGTACTGATGCTTCGGTATGGAAATCAACGCACCCCGCACCAGATCTCCCATCTCTGCAGTCCCCCACAGCGTAAATACCAACACTGCCGAAACCTCTCCGGAAAGATTGATCCCAAAAGCCTTGGTCACCCCAAAGTACATCAAAAACAACAATACAAGCTGCGGCATAATCCGTATAAATTCCAGATAAATCTTAGTGATACATCGCGTCACCGGATTTTTCCGGGTCATTACCATCCCCAGGAATAGTCCAAGGATAATAGACAATGCCACGGAAAGCAGTGAGATTTTCAAAGTAATCCACATGCCTCCCAAAAGCCTCCAGAAATTATTGCCCATAAACAGAACTTTAATTCCCAAATCCTGCATAACGAAGCCTCCTTTCCAGCCATGCGGCAAAAACGGAAATCGGCAGAAGCAGCACCAGATACGCAATTACAAGCATTAGAAGTGCCTCGTCTGTTTTATAATAAAGCCCGATCAGATCCTTTGCCACATACATGAGATCTGCCAGCGCAACTGCACTAAAAACCGATGTTTCCTTAATCAAAAAGATTACATTTGCACAAATCGCCGGAACCGCTGTCGATAATGCCTGCGGATAGATCACATACCTCATGGTTTGCCCGGTGGTAAGTCCCAGGCTCAATGCGGATTCCTGCTGGATTTTCTCCACTGCATCCAGACTGCTGCGAAAGGCTTCTGCCATGTAACTTCCTCCCAGGAATCCCAATCCAATAATGGCACATACTTCCGAGCTCAAGATAATCCCTGCTTTCGGAAGTCCGAAATACAAAAGATACAACTGCACCAGCAGCGGTGTATTTCTGGAAAGTTCTATATAAATACTTACGATATGCTTCAGGACAGGAATTTTGTAATATTCCGCCAGAGATCCAAACATTCCGATCACAATTGAAATCAAAATCCCTATACCCCCAATGCTGATTGTCAGCTTTGCCGCCTCCACATACATGGGAATAAATTTCTTAATAAATTCAAAGTCCACAACTCCACTCCCTCCGTCCCAAAGAACGTTCTGCAATTATCCATCACTTTCCCAATTCTCCACTAGATAATTACGTTATATTCCTCGTTTTTATTCCCCATCTTTTTAATAGGTTTATGTTTGGTATTATATTCCTTGTATTCCTATCTGTCAAGTATGTTTTTAAGATTTATATAACCTATCCGGATCTTTATATGCAAAAAAGAAAAAGAATAACTGGGAGATGCTGGTTATACCACTGCCGGGTATTTCAGAAAGAATAAAAGATCTCAGCAGCCTAATGCCGCACTATACGAAAGATCTGGACGTCTTTATAAACATGGAAGTGTACTCAAGTGTACTCAAAAAAATTGAGGAAAAAAATAAGAGAAACGTTGAATTTACAACATTTCTCTCACCTTTTTACAATGCCGCAGACCGGAATCGAACCGGTACGGGTATCACTACCCACGGGATTTTAAGT
>JAUNGM010000046.1:10826-22327 GCA_030524545.1 Eubacteriales bacterium | reverse complement strand
GTCATATTGGATGAGGCAACGGCTTCCATGGATGCGGAGAATGAAAATCTGGTCCAGCAGGCCCTGTCTGTACTGCTGCGGGGAAAAACCGTATTGGTCATTGCACACCGTATGCGGACAATTGCAAATGTAGATAAGGTTGTTGTTCTGGATCAGGGCCGCGTTGCAGAGATGGGAACGCCTGAAGAACTTCTGAAACAAAACGGCTTATTCCACCGTTTGGCTGCGGCGCAGACGGTACATCAATAATCCTTCAGGAAGCAGATAGCCGTATAATAAATGGAGGATGAAAGATGGGGAACTGATTGGGAAAGTACATAATTCTATCTACCAGCAGTGCCAGAAAAGAGGATATGCCGTACCCATGGATGTTTTGATGGATGTTGGATTCAAAGACCAGTGATGATTGCGTGAAGGCGGATCTGTCATAAATGATTAAAAAAATAAGAAATCCTTATAAATTCCTTAGAATTATCCTTTATCCTGATTTCATAAAGAACAAATTCAGGAGGTTAATCAGATGCAGCAGAATATTATAGAAATCAGGAATTTGTCAAAGGAATTCAGAGGGCAGCCGGTGCTGAAGAATATCACCATGGCCATTCCGGAAAATTGTGTGTATGGTCTTTTGGGGCCGAACGGTGCCGGAAAGTCAACATTATTAAAAACCATGACCGGGCTTTTGCGGCCGAGTTCCGGAGAAATTTTCTTTCGGGGACATAAATGGTCAAGGGAGGACCTGTCCGATATTGGAGCGTTGATCGAGACTCCGCCAATATATGAAAATCTGACTGCCTGGGAAAATATGAAGGTGAAAGCATTGCTGACAGGGGCTGAAGAAAAAAAGATCAGAGAAGCTCTGAAGCTGGCGGATATTGCAGATACAGAAAAGAAAAAGGCCGGGGCCTTTTCATTGGGAATGAAGCAGCGTCTTGGGATTGCCCTGGCATTGCTGGGCAATCCGAAGCTGCTGGTACTGGACGAACCGATCAATGGTCTCGATCCTCTGGGAATACAGGAGCTGCGCCACCTGATACGCAGTTTTCCGGAAAAGGGGATCACTGTCATTATTTCCAGTCATATATTAAGTGAGATCCAGCAGACCGCAGATTATATTGGGATCATTGCAGGCGGCAGACTTGGCTTTGAAGGCAGAGTTGCTGAGCATGAGAATCTGGAAGAGCTTTTTATGGAGATTGCGGCGAAAGGGAGGACGGACAGATGAAGAACTATTTTCAGGCTGAAAAATTGAAATATCAGCATACATTTTTAAAAGGAATCATTGTTCTGATGCCGCTGATGTCTGTGATATTTGCAGCATGGCTGACACATGCATACTTTGCGGTTGACAGCTATAACTGGTGGTATATAGGCTTATATCCCGGAATGCTCGGCATTGTATGCGGTATGATCGGCGGAAAAGACCGCAGAAAGAAAAACGTTACCATCTGGTCTTTGCCCTGCAGCATGGGGAAAATATGGGATGCGAAGGTTCTCACCGGCGCAGCGGCTTCGGGAATTGCAGTGCTTTGTATCGTTATTTTCACAATCATCCTTGGAGAGATGATGGAACATATCCTGCATTATACCTTTATCATCCGTCCTTCTATAGCAGCACAGCTTTTCGCCGGACTGCTTATGTGGCTCACAACTCTGTGGCAGATTCCGTTCTGCCTGCTGCTGTCACAGAAAATAGGAGTGTTTCTGCTGTTTCTTGTGAATATCGGAAGCTATGTTTTGGTTGCTTCTACGATTTCCCTGAAATCCTGGTTTGCACTTTTTCCGGGAGCCATTACTTCCCGGCTGATGTGCGCAGTGCTTAGGATCCTGCCAAACGGTCTGCCGGCAATGGAAGGACAGATGACCTATTCTCCGGAGCTTATGGAAATGCAGAATCTATTGATTGGGATTCCGGCTGCGCTTCTTTGGTTTTTTGTCTTATGGTGGGTAAGCAGAAGATGGTTTGAAAGGCAGGTGACTGTATAAATGCCGGGATTTATGAAAACCTGTGGGGCGGAATTTTTGAAAATGAGGCATACATTTTTATACCGCCTTCATATTGCAGTGCCGGTCATCGGCTGTGCGGTCTTTCTGTTTTATTACAGCGCAGCCGGATGGAGCGAAACGGCGCAGATATCCGGCTTTATAGAAATGATCGGCATTGCGCTTCCATTGCTGACTGCGCTTGTCTGCGCAGGAAACGCCGGTCTGGAGGAAGAAAATCATTTTCAGATCTTTCTGGGAGCTTCTGTCTGTAAACCGCGCGCATTTCATGCAAAATGGCTGGTTCTGGAGTTGCTCGCATTGATGTCGATTTTGGCGGCAGTTGTGATGTTTGCATTCGGGTATCGTTTTGTGCTTGGAAAAGAGGGAATCTCCATAGCGGACTATGGGGCTCTGGTTTTACTTTTATGTATCGGAAGCGTGCCGCTTTATCTGGAACATTTATTTTTAAATTTCATGTTCCCAAGACCAGTCTCACTGGGAATCGGAGTGGCGCAGTTTCTGCTTTCCGCCCTGTTTCTTACAGGGCTGGGAGACGGAAGATGGCAGTTTTTTCCATGTACCTGGAGCGCAAGAGGGGCTGCTTTGTTTCTGGCGCTCACCACAAGGAAGGAACTGTCAGATATTCTGGGCAGAGAACTGAGAACATCTGCTGTGATATGCCTGTTGATAACCGCTGCGATTTATGCCATAATCAGGACATGGTTTCATTTTTATGAAGGAAGGAAATACAATGATTAAGATTCTGGCGATCGATGATGATCAGGGAATTCTGGAACTGATCCGGAGGGCTCTGGAGCGAGAAGGCTATGCAGTAACTCTTTTAAACGACCCTTTGAAAGTAGAGACTGAAAAACTGAATCAGTATCAGTTGATCCTTTTGGATGTGATGATGCCCGGCATGGATGGTTTCCGTCTGTGCCGGGAAATCAGGGAGCAGGTAGACTGCCCCATTCTTTTTGTCACCGCCAAAACAGAGGAAAGCGATTTGATGAAGGGCCTTGGAATAGGCGGAGATGATTATATTACAAAGCCATTCGGCATCGGAGAATTGCGCGCAAGAGTTGCAGCCCATTTGAGAAGAGAGAACAGGGAAAAGAAGCATATCATCACCCTTGGGGATGTCCGGTTTTCCTTGCAGGAAAAAAAGATATCTTGTCAGGAAACGGAGCTGATGCTTACGAAAAGTGAGTACAGTATCTGTGAATATCTGGCGTTGAACCGCGGACAGGTATTTTCCAAGGAAAGGATTCTGGAGCATGTATTTGGATTCGATGGGGAAAGCAGCAGCTCTGCCATTACGGAGCATATCAAAAATATCCGTGCAAAATTTCAGCAGTTTGACAGGAATCCCATTGAAACAGTCTGGGGGATTGGGTACCGATGGAAATAAAGAAAAGAGAAAATACACTGGCAGGCTTATTTTCAAAATATGTAGCGCTTTTCTGCATCAATACCCTGCTTCTGGCAGGCGGGATGTTTTTGCTTTTCCTGGGACTGTGTGCTCTGGGACTTTTTTTACCTGCAAACTATGCGGAAACCCGGCTTACGGAAAATGATGCAGAAATCCGCAAAGCAGGTGCAGCATTGGAGGAACTGATTCCACCAGGATGCAGCTTTGGGGTATATGACAGGGACGGTGTATGTCAGGAAGGGAATTTCGACCCGCAGGAACAAAAGAATGCCTGGGAACAGTATAAGAGTGATCATTTTTATGTCTCAGACGGAGGATATTACCGTTTTTTTTCTATGGATAACGGGAAAATCTGTATTGTGAAATATTATATTAGGATGAGATATTCTGCTGAGAAGCTGAATTCTTTGCTTCCTGCCCCGGAAGTTTTGATGCCGATTCTGGTTGTCATTTTGTTTGTCCTGAATATGATCTTTTTTTCCAGACGTTTTGCGGGAAAATTAAAAGTGCGTTTGCGGGAGTTGAGCGGGATCACGGAGAAAATTGCAGAAAATGATCTGGATTTTCAGACAGGCTCGTCTGATATTAAGGAGATCAACGAGGTCATGCAGTCGCTTGGGCGCATGAAGGAAGCCCTGCAGGATTCGCTGCAAAAGCAGTGGGACACAGAAAAACAGAAGCAGGAACAGTTATCTGCACTTGCCCATGACATTAAGACACCGCTTACGGTCATCCGGGGAAATGCAGAACTGCTGGAAGAGGGTAATCTGCCGGAAGAGGACAGGGAATGTGCATCGTATATTTTGACAAATGTGCAGGAAATCGAACAGTATCTGAAGAGGATGAGACTGGTACTTCAGGGCAGAAAACAGGAAGAAACGAAAACAGTTTTAAGCTGCGGAAATTTGGAAGAACAGTTCCGGGAGACCGCAAAGCAGATTTCAATGGCGGAAAAAATACCGGTATCATTCGATATTATACAATCTGAGGGAAAAATCTGCTGCATAGAAGAAAATCTGCTGCGTGCATGGAGAAATATTGTCAGTAATGCGGCAGAACATACGGACTGCCAGAAGGGAATGAATGTTTCAATCAAACGGATGAAGCGTGATGAGGAGTTCTATCTAGAGGCATCCGTTCTTGATTTTGGTCCGGGATTTTCGGAAAGGGATCTGCTTCATGCAGCGGAGGAATTCTACAGCGGAGACCTCAGTCGGCATAACAGAAAGCATCAGGGTTTGGGGCTGGCAATTGCAAAGCGCTTTATAGAAGAGCAGGGAGGTTTTCTGGAATATAAAAACAGCAGTACGGGGAGTGGAGCAGAGGTATCCCTCTGGATAAAAATGAATCCTGCAAATGGAGATTTAAAAGAGAAGCAGGAACATTGATATACGGCAGAAAAACAGAATAAGTCAATACAACCAGGATACAGCGGCAACAGGGAATCCCCTGCTGCCGCTGTTTTTTGATAAAAATGGTATCAGTTACAAAACAGTTACATTTCAGAAAAAAATGATGTGATATACTTTACTCTGAAAGCTTTAGAAAGAGAGAGGTATTTATTTTGAAAACACGCATTTTAGTAATAGAAGACGAAGAAGCAATCAACAATCTGCTGTGTATGAATCTGGAGGCAGCGGGGTATGAGGCGGAAGCTTGTTTTGACGGAAATGAAGCCAGCCGTTTGCTGGCGCAGGATCATGCCTTTCATTGTGCACTGGTGGATGTCATGCTGCCTGGCAGGGACGGCTTTGAACTGCTTCCTGAACTGAAAAATCTGGGAATACCAGTGATCTTTCTGACTGCAAAGGCGGATTTGCCCAGCAAGGTCAGGGGGCTGAAGGATGGGGCGGAGGATTATATTGTAAAACCCTTTGAAATGCTGGAAGTGATGGTGCGTCTGGAGAAGGTGCTGGCACGTTATCGGACAGGTTATGAGAGTATCAGAATACTGGATGTGGAGATTGACGAAGAAAAGCATGTTGTAAAAAAGGGAGGACAGGAGATTTATCTGAAACCAATGGAATATGAATGCCTTCTGATCTTTGCACATCATAAAAATAAGGCATTGACCAGAGAGCAGCTTCTTGGGATGCTGTGGGGCATTGAATACGAAGGGGAGACCAGGACGGTGGATGCCCATGTAGGAAGAATCCGCAAAAAACTGGGCTGGCAGGATGTCATAAAAACAATTCCCCGGATCGGATATCGGCTGGAGGTGGAAGATTGAAGCTTTTTAAGAGGATTTTTCTGCAGGTTTTTGCGGGATGCATTCTGCTGACTATGATACCTTTGCTGTATTTTCTGTACGAATCGGAGCAGCAGAGCTTGAAATCGGTGTATCTTTATGAAACAAACAATCTCAGGCAGAATAGCCGTCAATTTCAGGAAAAGCTGTGGAGTGCCTGCATGCCGGGAGAAGCTCAGGCAATCTGGGATTTGACGGCGGTTCAGGAATTCAGAACGCTGATTGGAACGAATGGAGCATTGTACCGGGGAGCGCAGCAGCTTTATAATGCATCGCCCTATGAATTTGATGCGGAAGGAATTCGAAAAACAACAGAAGGAAATATGGCAAAATGGTCAATTGATAATAAAGAACAGCTATCCCGGCGAAATCTCCAGGAAGCAAATGAAAGAAAGCTTATGATATTCGGCGAAGAATGGGCCGGAGTCAATGGTCCTTCTTATTACATTATTTATTATAAAGACGTAACAGATGTCTGCAGGCAGACAGAAGGCATGTTTTATAAAGGGCTGTGCTTTGCAGCCGTGCTTTTGGCTTTGATTGGAACAGTCTTGTATTATGGGATTTACCGGAGCATCCGGCCGTTGCTGGAACTGCGCCGGACGGCTGCTGCTATTGCAGAGGGCTCTTACGAAAGCCGGGCTTCGGTTCACGGAAGGGACGAGATCGGAGAACTGGCGGTAAGCTTTAACCAAATGGCTTGTAAGGTAGAGGCGCATGTGGAGGAACTTTCCCATGTGAATCAGATGCAGCGTCAGCTTATCGGCAGTCTGGCCCACGAATTGAAAACTCCTATGACGGCTATTCTCGGCTATGCCGATACACTGCTGACTGTTGGACTCAGCGAAAAAAGAAGGATTCAGGCATTAAATTATATCGGAAGTGAAAGCCGCAGACTGTCCCGCCTATCCGCAAAAATGATGGAGCTTACCGGGCTGTATGATGGAATGGTTTCCATTTCTGTAAAGGAAATCAAGGCAGAGCCTTTTTTAAAACGCCTGAAGGATCTCACTGCTTACCGACTGAAGGAGAAAAACATTCAACTGACAATCTCGTGTAGTCAAAAGGACCTTACTTTTCAAATAGATGAGGATCTGATGATGAGTCTTCTGATGAATCTGATCGATAATGCCTGCAAGGCTTCTGTAGAAAACAGTGTGATTACAGTAGCTGCAAATCTGTATCGTATTTCTGTGACAGATACAGGAAAAGGAATTCCGACAGAAGAACTTGAGCGGGTGACAGAGGCGTTTTATATGGTAGATAAGTCCCGTGCCAAAAGCGCCGGAAGCGTCGGGCTTGGTCTGACCTTATGCAAACAGATTGCAGACCTGCATGGGGCAGAACTGATCCTGGAAAGCAGGGAAGGAAAAGGCACACGGGTATCTGTTGTATGGGAACAGGAAGCGGTTACAAAACAGTTACAGCTTGAGAGGGATTTGGTGCAAAAAGGAATGCTATGATAACTCAAACACCAGGGAAACCGTATGCCTGCCGTATATGGTTTCCTGCTGACGGCAGCAGGTCTGGTGCATTGAGAGGAGGAAAAGAATGAGACAGAGAAGCATTGTGATACTGCTTGGTATTTTTCTGGGAGCAGGTTTGCTTTCCGGCTGTGCAAAGACACCGGAAGAATCGCTGGTAAAACAGAAGGGAGAGGCAAGCCTGAAAAATTATGAGGAAGGCGAAGCGCTTCGCGGTGAACAGAGCGAAGGCGAAGCGTTGGAGGGAGACGCAGAGAAAGGGATCTCGAAGGAACTGGCGGAAAACGGCGTTGAAACGGAGGATACGGAAACGAACATTCTTCATGAGAGTCTTGGAGCACCGGAGCATTACCAGAGTGAAGTGGCGGATGAGACAGGGAAGCTGAAAATCGTAACCAATGCTGATGTGGAGATCCCGGATGCGGATAAGGTATCAGCAATTGCAGTAAGCCAGCATCCCTTTGAACAGACATTGATAGACAGGATTACGGATACTTTTTTTCCGGAGGCAGAGATTTATACTTATGATAGTTATAATGCGCGGACAAAGGCGGATTACCAGAAGGAAATTGAAGAACTGAAAGGATATGTGGCGGAAGGGAATCTGGATCCCTATCAGTTTGGGACAGATGAGGCGGGAAATTATTACTATGATATTTATCAGGCGATTGAAGAGGATGAACAGATGATGCAGGAAGCGCCTGAAGAAAAGAATCCCGTAAAAGTACATCCGCAGTATGGACTGGACGGAGATATGCAGGGCGATGACCGGTTCTGTGGAGTGGCCTGTCAGCCGGACGGAACCAGCTACATCTATCTTATGAAAACTTACAGCGGCATGCCTATGGAGGTACGTCTGGAAAAGATGAGGGAGAAGGAAAGCAACACCAGATGGATGGGGTACAGTATGGCATCCGTCGGCGGTTTTTCAAATCTTCCTGAAGAGAAAGCAATGGCGGATGCGATTGGGATCACTCTGGAGGAAGCGCAGCAGATAACAGACGAAAAAACGGCTTTGCTGCAGCTTGAAAATATGGAAATGACTTCCTGGGAATATGGAATCTGTTATGTACAAGACGATTTTTCCCAGACGGAGAATGCGGCCAGAAAGATCGCAGATATGGGCTATATGCTGCACTATACAAGAAAGCTGAATGGAATTCCCATTACCTATACAACATCATGGGGCGGCAGTCTGGAGGATATGGACAGCGAGATGGAACCGTGGGCTTATGAGGTTCTGGATTTCATTGTGACAAAAGACGGAATTGACACCGTGCATTTCAATAATCAGTATGATATTGGGGAAATACGGACCGAGAATCTGAATCTGCTGTCTTTTGATAAGATTATGGAAATCTACGAAAAAATGATGCTTATCCAGAATGCGGATGCTTTAAATTATGCATTTTCCCAAACATACCGTATTGACCGGATCACGTTCGGATATAGTCGGATTTATGAGCCTGCTGCGGACAGCCGCTCAGGCTTGCTGGTACCTGTGTGGGATTTTTTTGGAAGTAACGAAACGGTTTATGATAATAACGGACAGAAGGAGAGCAGTATCAGCAGGACACAATATAATAGCTGTCTGACCATCAATGCCATTGACGGAAGTATAATCAACCGCGAACTGGGTTACTGAGAAGGCAGGTGCTCCATGAGACAGGTAATGGCTGTGATACGCTTTAATTTCAGGGGATTTTTCAGAAATCCGAAGGTGATCCTGACATTTCTGCTGGGACTGGTGCTCAGCTTTCTGTTGAGCAGCCGTGTTATGGTAGTAATCGAGGCTTATAAGACTCCCACTCAGGCAGCAGAACCGTTTCTGTGGACTTTTGGGGATGCTACCGCGGTTCTGCTGACTTCACTGCTGCTGCTCCTGCTTTTTTCCGATCTGCCGAAGCTGACGGCTGCTGTGCCATTTTACCTTTTGCGCATGACAAAGAGAAAATGGCTTTTGGGGCAGCTTGGCTATGTGATCTGTGTGACCGCAGTCTATACCGTATTCATTTTTCTTTCGACAGTGGTGCTGTGTATGAAAACCAGTTATGCGGGAGATATCTGGAGTGAAACAGCAGCCATGCTGGCCTATTCAAAGCTTGGAAAGGACCTTGGCGTTCCTTCTACCGTAAAGGTGATGGAGAGTATGACTCCTTATGGATGCGTGATCCAGGTTATTGCACTGTTGTTTCTCTATGCCAGCACCCTGAGCTTTGTGATACTGGCAGGGAATCTTCTGCTTGGCAGAAACAGAGGAATGGTGCTCGGATTGTTTTACAGCTTATACGGATTTTTGCTGGATCCCGCTGTTTTGGGGAAGCTTTTAGGGCTGGAGACTTACGAAATGTATAAGGTCAATGTGTTTGTGGTCTGGGTCAGTCCTTTGAACCAGGCAGTTTACGGACGGCACAATTTTGGGTACGACAGGCTTCCTACTGTGAGGCAGTCCTGCCTGTTGTTCCTGCTTCTTTTGCTGATACTGGCCTGTATCTGTATGGCGGCGCTTGGGCATTACCAATTTTATTTTACAGGAGAAAAAACATGAATGCAGAAATCCGCAGAATGCTTTCGGGAAGGGGCTTTTGGGCGGCAGTGCTTTTGGGATGCTTTGGTATTGCCATGGGAGCCGCCTATCCCAAAATGGACAAGCTTTTAGAGCCCGGAAGCTTTCTGAAAATGGAAAGAGAGGCGTTTTTCTCACAGATAGTGGTTTTTCTTCTTCCCGTGGCCGCAGTGCTGCCCTGGAGTGATTCTTTTCTGGAGGAATGGAAAGGCGGTTTTCTTAAATCCAGTCTTCCAAGAACAGGACGCAGGTTCTATGTTGAGAGCAAAATTTTTACAGTGGCTATGGGGGGCTTTCTTGCCTGGATGACAGCGGGAATTTTATTGTTATTTCTCTTTTTTGTGATTTTCTTTCCGGCAGAAAAGCGGGGAGAAATCCCTCCGGCGGAATTATTCAGGCTTCTTTTGCCAATGCTTCGGGGCGGGCTGATCACAGCCGTTCTAGGTACTTTTGGAGGAATCTGCGGGGCTTTGACCGGATCGGTTTATATGGCCTACGGACTGCCGTTTGTGGGATATTATTTTTGCATGATCCTTCATGAACGTTATTTTCAGGAGGTGCTTTGGCTTTATCCGATGGAATGGCTGGAGGGAAGCGGCGCATGGGGAAACGGTGATCAGGGACTTTGGCTGTTCCTTCTTTTGAGTTTAGGAGCGGCAGTGTTGATTCACAGAGCAGTGCTTTATGGGCGTCTGGAAGAAATTTAGAATGGGAAGGATTCGTGGGACTATGGTGGAGCAGAATGTGCCTGATATGGGAAAAAACAGAATTTGTGTGAAGCTGGAACATGTAACAAAGCGGTTCGGGGATGATCTGGTGCTGAAGGAAGTAAACCTGAATCTGAGGACCGGAAAGGTTTATGGGATTGTAGGAAATAATGGTTCCGGCAAGACTGTATTGATGAAATGCATCTGCGGTTTCCTTCCTGTAACGACCGGCTGTGTACGGGTGTTCGGAAAACGCATCGGAAAGGATGTGGATTTTCCGGAGAGCCTTGGAGTGATCATTGAGACACCCGGCTTTCTCACACATTTGACAGGCAGCAGAAATCTGGAGATTCTGGCAGATCTGAACCATCGGATTACAAAAGCAGATATCCGTTTTGTGCTGAAGAAAGTGGGGCTCGATCCGGATATGAAAAAGCCGGTGGCTAAATACTCCCTTGGAATGCGTCAGCGTTTGGGAATTGCACAGGCTATAATGGAGGACCCGGGCCTGCTGATTCTGGACGAGCCTTTTAATGGGCTGGATAAAAACGGAGTGGGAGAAATCCGCAGGATCCTGCTGGAACTGAAGGGTCTGGGGAAGACCATTTTGCTGGCCAGTCATAATGAAGAGGATATCAGGATACTTTGTGATGAAGTGTTCGAGATGGATGCCGGTGTGCTGACACCTTTGAAATCATAAGACATTAAAAAGAGAATTACAAAACAGGAGATTGCCATGAAATGGAGAAAGAAAGGAAGAAAACAGGCCTGGATCGGTTTGCTGCTGTTTGGGACAGTATTGGCGGCTGTTGGAGAATATACAGATACAGTGAGCGTATCTGCACTTGTCCATGCAGAGGAAGGGAATGGGATGTATGATGCGCAGAATTTGGCGGTGACAGAGTTTAGTGACGCATCGTTTTCGGACGTACTGGCGGATAGTGTGACAAATCAGTCCGATGCAGTCTTTTCGGATACAGAGGCAGATACAACAGTGAATCTGCCTTCCGGCGGCGGAAGCGGATCAGATCAGAAACCTGCAGATCAGGGGCCGAATGATCAGGAGTCGAATGATCTG
>JAUNGM010000046.1:0-10816 GCA_030524545.1 Eubacteriales bacterium | reverse complement strand
AGAAACCGGATGGTCAGGAACCGGATAGTCAGAAACCAGATAATCAGGAAAAAACAGATCCGATTACTGTGGACTGTAATGTTTTTCTCCATATCCAGGAGCCTGAGCCTGAATCCGTATTTTCTTCGGAACCGGATGTTGACCTGCAAAACGGGACGGAATCGGAATCAGGGCAGAAAGAGGGCGCCTACATTGGCGGTTATTCCGGCAGCGGCGGAAGCTCCGGAGGAAGTGAAAAAGTATCGGAGGAGCTTATTCGTCAGCCTAAGATTCTGGTGGAATCCTGCAGTTTGTCCGATAAAATCCTGGAAGCAGGCAGTACGGAATCTTTGCAGGTGTCTCTGAAAAACTGCAGCCGGAGTCAGAGTATGTATAATCTGAAGGTATCAATTCAGGTGAATAACGGATCCCTGAAGCTGAAAAGTAATTCCTTTTATTATGAAAAAGTGGCGCCGGGGGAGAGCATTCCTCTTGTTGATGAGGTAGAGGTTGCTTTAGATGCAGAAGCGGGTGTAGTTCCCCTGAATCTTTCCTTTGAGTATGAAGATAAAAAGGGAAACCAGGCAACAGGGACAGAAACGGTGAGTCTGACCGTTTCACAGCCAGTAAGCATGGAGCTTGAAAAGGCGGAAATTCCTGCATATGTTTATGCATCCGATACAATTGAGATTCCCATAGCAGTACTGAATTTAAGCAGAACCGGAGTGTACAATGTCCGGGTGCATCTGGAGGGGACCGGGCTTTTTCCTACCGGAGATGTTTTTATTGGAAATATGGAGCCGGGAAGCAGCGGAGATGGCAGTATGAAGGTCTATGTGGGAACAAAGACCATGGAAACGATAGGCGTGGATCATGGAACAGATGATGCTGAAAAATATGGAGCAGTCAGTGGACTGTTCACATTGTCTTATGAGGATGCGGCCGGAAATACTCATGAAACCTCCAGAGATTATCAGACAGAAATAAAAAAAGCGCAGATATTATCCCTGAATGTAGAGGAAGACCAGGAAAGCGGGAATCCCTGGTGGATATCTGTTTTTGCTGTGCTGATTCTGGGTATGGCAGTTCTGATCCTGCTGCTTTTTGCCGGACTGCGCAGGAAGAATGTTTTGCTTGAGGAAGCGAGGAAGGCTTGATGACAGAAAGACATGGGAAGCGGGGAATGCCGGGCTATTTTCTAATGGTCTGTCTGCTTACGGGAAGTATTTTTGTCCTGTGCTGCTCCCTGCTTTGGAGCCGGACAGAGGAAAGACGGAGTTACCAGTTTATTGCAGACCTGGACGGAATGGAATATGATGGGAGCTTTCTGGAAAAGGCAGGAAAGCTCAGAGGAGTTTGCCAGATATCTCCTGTGTTGGAAATTCCAATCCGTCTGAAGATGGAAAATTACACTATGGACACGGTGATAAAGGCGGTGGACATGGAAGTGTTTGATAAAAAAGTGCAGTATGCCAGAGAAGTGCCGTTGGGAAATACTCCGGTACTGTTTCTTGGAAAGGATTCTCTTGCAGGTATGCGGGACTCCAACGACCATTCAATTTCCGAAAAACAGAAGAAAAAGTTTCTGGAAAACTATGCTGATCTGAAGGTGGAATATGCGGTACCTTCAGCCGTATCTGATGAGCAGGCGGGAGAGGATGAACATTGGAGCAGCTGTATTGTGGCGGGAATTTTTTCATCTCCTGCCGATGGAATTTATCTCCCATACAGCCAGAGCAGTGCGTTGTATGGAAATGCCGAAAGACCGGAAGTCAAAGCCTTGCTCACGGTTCGGGGCAGAGACAATTTTGAAAAAGTACAGTCATATTTTGAAACACGATCAGGTGCTGAATGATGATAGAGGGGGAGAATTATGAGTGATTATAACCGGATTCCTTATAGCCGCATAGAAGAAATACGAAGATTAAATCGGCGTATAGAGGAGACATCGGACAAGTGGGAAAAGGAGATGTACAGAAAGGCAAAAAAGGTCTGTATTCCATACGAACGGCTTGACGGAATCATGAAAGACAGCACAGAAATGATTTATGCCATAAATAAGAAAAAGAAGATCAGGCGCTGCATGAAACGGATACTGGGATTTATGACAGCATTCGCCATGATTCTGATCGGATGGAGAATTTTGAAAAGTATACAGCGGCAGTGCTTCATTTCATTTTCGTTGTGCCATTTTCCGGTATTCGCCCGGTAACATTCCTGTGCTTTTGCGGAATAATTCTGCCAGTCTGCTGGCATTGGAATAGCCGACTGCCCGGGCAATCTGGCCAATCGGAAGGTCTGTCTTTGCTAACAGACTCTCTGCCTGGCTCATGCGCCGCTGCTGGATATATTCTGTAATCGTGCAGCCGTGATACTCTTTGAAAATGATCTGGAGCCGCCTTGCGCCAATAAAGGAAACCTTTACAATATCATCCAGAGAAATATCCTGTAAGCAATGATCATTCAGGTAAAGGGTAATATTCTCTAAATCTTTCATATCCTGGTCTGACAGTCTTCTTCTGATTTCTTTTCGCTGTTTACTTCGTTCTACAACGAGGGAAACAGCTTGCGCAACTTTACTCTCATAGAACAGTCTTGCAGAAATACCGCCTCCCCTATATTCCTGGACTTCCCGAAGCAGGAGTGCCATTTCCGGGAAATCCATTGTTTGTCCCACGGCTGCAAATGCTTCCAGTGGATTTGTATATTCGCCGGGATACTGCTTCTGTAGATATCCCTCATAGTAAGCCGGCATAATCTCAATTCCGACACAACGTATCGGGATTTTTTTATGAATCAATACCTTGTAAGGTTTATAGCCGCCGATAAAACTTTTTACGCAGCCGGCTTCCAGTCTTCTGTATGGGGAAAGCTCTTCGCCGGATATGGAGTCATACCGTGTAATGCTTAAGCATTCGTGCCATGAAAAATCCATGACCGTATCCTGATGAAAATAAAAATCATGAATTGTGATATCGTACAAGTCTTTTTGCCCATAAAGCCAGTAGCTGCCAGAACCAATTTTATCAGACAGTTTCCATGTGGATCCAATCTCGCAAAAATTGTCGTTGTCCGGATCAGGCTCAAACCCTCTTTCCGAAAATTGTTTTCTGAAATATGCTTCCACTGTATTCATAACATTATCCGCCTTATCAATACCCCGAAAACGAAAATAAATACCTCAAAAACGAATTCCTTCGCCGAACCCATTGTAAAAAATGGGAGAGAATAGTATTGTATCCATGTAGTTAGTAGCATCTAACTTACATACTAACACATCAAAATCGAACCGTCAAGGGGATGGTTCTGAATAAAGGAGGATACTTATTATGACAACACAATCATCGTATCTTGACAAGAAAGGTTTGACTATGAAAGACCTTGTAACCATCGGTATTTTTACTGCCTTATTTTTCGTTTTCGAGTTAGTCGGTTCACTTCCTTTTGCACCGAATCCGGCACTGACTTTCTATCAGCCCTTTGGTATCGCTTTGCTTTGCGGGCCGGTGTTTTTGCTGATGGTGGCTAAAGTGCCGAAGCGCGGGACAATCGCAATTCTTGGTATTATCAATGGTATTGTGTGGTTCGCACTTGGGATGCACTGGGGTATGGATTTAGGTTATATCATCATGGGTATTGCTGCAGAGATTGTTGCCGGAATGAAAGGGTACAAAAATATCAAGTGGAACATCGCTGCATACTCACTGTTCTGCCTTGGCCCTGCCGGTGTTTTTGTCGCTTACTTTTTTAATCCCACAGCGTGGGCACAGACTATGTTAGAAAAAGGAACAGCACAAGAATACATAGATACTATGACTGCAACTGCGCCCACGGGAATGTTGCCGCTTATCCTGCTGGGAACTGTTATTATTGCTGTGATCAGCGGTTTAGTAGGAAAGAAATTACTGAAAAAACAATTTGAGCGTGCCGGAGTAACGGAGGCAAGCTTATGAGCAAGGAGCAAAGCGAACGGCGTGCCCTTGGGGTATTGCGAATGTCTGATGATTGGAATTACAGCATGAACGGTGAAACAGTGTGTAACGGCCTTTGGATTGACCCTCGAACAAAAATTGTAATTCTGCTTTTGTGCGTTTTGTCTGCAACAATGGCTCCGTCTATGCGCTATGAGATGCTTTTGGTTCTGTTAATTGCCTGTTTTGGAATAGCGTGTCGAAAGGTGCGCTACTCCATTATTGGTGCACTGGTCTATGCTGCTGTTTATTTTGTTACGATCGCTGCATTGAAAACACACGGTTCGGTTCAGGTTATGTTGGTTGCTTTTTTAGGACTTGTCCATAAGGTCTATCCCTGTGGAATCTTATCAGGCATTATTATTTCTACCACTAAAGTAGGAGAATTCCTCTCTGCTATGAACCGAAGTCACGCTTCACGGAAAATAGTGATTCCGGTGGCCGTTATGCTGCGGTATATACCAACCGTCCGGGAGGATTGGCGTTTTATTAAGGACGCTATGAAAATGAGGGACATTTCCCCCTCTTTGAAAAGTTTTCTAATGCATCCCGGTATGACAATCGAATGTATCTATGTTCCTTTGATGATGGCTGCTTCTAAAACGGCTGATGAATTAACGGTTGCTTCTGTTACAAGAGGAATTGAGAACCCTAAAACTCGTACTTCCATCGTACAGATTGGTTTTGGTATTTGGGATGCTGTTGTCACAGTCTGTTTTCTGGCACTGTTTTTGGTTGGACAGTTTTGCAAGGGGGTGTTTTGATGATTGAATTAAAGCAGATTAACTTTTCCTACAAGGTGAGCCGGGCAGAGCGAGAAGGCGGCCTGGGGCGCTCAGGACAGGAAAAGGGAGGCTTACAGGATGTCAGCCTTACCATACAGGACGGGGAGTGTATTTTACTTTGCGGACGCAGCGGCTGCGGTAAAACCACGATTACCCGGCTAGTGAATGGACTGATACCGAGATTTTATGCAGGCGATTTGTCCGGGAAGGTTTTGATCAACGGACAAGACATAGCGGATCTTCCGATGTATGAAATTGCGGAACACATTGGTTCCGTATTTCAGAATCCGCGCACGCAGTTTTTTAATGTGGACAGCGACAGTGAGATTGCTTTTGGTCTGGAGAACGAAGCCTGCCCGCCGGAAGAAATGAAAAGGAGGATTGACCTTACAGTAAAGGATCTGGATATCGGGCACCTGCGGGGACGCTCTATTCATGAGCTGTCCGGAGGGGAAAAGCAGAAAATCGCGTTTGCTTCTGTTTATACCATGAATCCCGATATTTATTTGCTGGATGAACCATCCTCTAATTTAGACATGGATGCCATTCGGGATTTGAAACAGCATTTGGCATTGGTAAAGAAACAGGGCAAGACCATTCTGATTGCAGAACATCGTCTTTATTATCTGATGGATATTGCTGATCGAATTGTTTATATGGAGCGAGGGCGGATTGCCGGAATTTTCACCCCGGAACAATTCAGGGAATTTTCGGAAGCAAAGCGCGAAGAAATGGGGCTGCGGGCTGCCTCTCTAAACACGGTTCACCCAAAAGTTGTTTCCCAGCTTCCGTCTGATTCGCTGTTGGAATTAAAAAGCGTTTCCCTGCGCTATCAGAAACGCTCCGTGCTAGATGGCATCAATTTGAAAGTCGGAGCCGGTGCGGTCATTGGGATCATCGGACACAATGGAGCCGGAAAAACAACCCTTTCCAGAGCCTTATGCGGGCTTCACAAAAAATCAGAGGGACAGTTTATATGGAACGGGCAGCCGCAAAGTTATAAAGACCGTCTGAAACGCTCCTATATGGTGATGCAGGATGTAAACTATGAATTATTCGCAGAAAGTGTACGGGCCGAGTGTGCATTTGGAATTCGCGGAGCCACACTGGGATTGGTTGACAGTACAATGGAAAAGCTGGGGCTTACCCCTTATCAGGATGAACACCCCAACACGCTTTCCGGTGGGCAGAAACAGCGGGTTGCGGTGGCAGTGAGTATGATTTGCGGAAAGGAACTGCTGGTATTTGACGAACCTACAAGCGGATTGGATTTTGACAGCATGGCGCAGGTTGCTGAACTGATTCGGGAGCTTTCTGCCGCAGGGAAGATTATTTTTATCGTAACACACGACTATGAATTTATTTGCCGCACCTGTTCCCGCGTGCTTCATGTGGATCATGGGGAGGTATGCGATGACTTTCCTGTATCCGGAGTGACGGAAAATCGGATCATGAAGCTGTTTTCGATGCAGCAATTTGCAAAGGGGGATTGATGATATGCCAAAAAAGAAAAAAACAATAAAGCTCCTGCTGGATTGGGCGGGAAATGAAAAATACTGGATGTACTTAGCTGTTGTACTGGCGTTTTTCAGCGGCCTTTGTACGATGGTTCCTTATTATGGCATCTACCGGCTCATAGACGCCGTTTATACTCACACATGTACTGCAGAATTTATCCGGCAAAATGCGGTGATGATTTCCATTGCCGTATTGATACGTTTCCTGCTGTTTGGTGCATCCGGCGTGGCATCCCATAAAGGGGCATACCGGGCATTGTTCAAAGTTCGCTGCATGGTAGCTGATCACATGGCAAAAGTTCCGCTTGGCGCATTGAACGAGCGCAGTACCGGCGAAATCAAAACGGTACTGAATGAGGACATTGAAAAGCTGGAGCTGTTTCTTGCCCACAATGTGCCTGAATTGATCTGCTATATGATCGGACCTGTCGTGATTTTTATTTATCTTATGACCGTAAATGTGCCTTTGGCCCTGATCTCCCTGATACCGCTTATTTTGGCTGTTGTTATTATGTGCTTTATGTTTATGGGAGCTTCCGGAATGATGGAAAGAGCGAATCGTTCTGTGGCAAACCTGAACTCTGTTATGGTGGAATATATCAGCGGTATGAAACTTATGAAAGCTTACAATATGGGCAGCGGGTCGTTTCAAAAATTTGCGGATGCAGTGAAAGAGGAAAACGATGTCTGGAATCTGATGTCAAAGAAAATGGGGCCGTTTTATGCAGCATTTATTGTTGCACTTGAATGTGGCATGGTCATGTTGGTGCCGCTTGGCGGTATATTCTTTATGAAAGGCTCCATTACTGCCAGCGTTTTCTTGCTGTTTGCTTTTGTCGGCTCTATGTATTTGACAGAAATTCGCCCTTTGCAGGAGATTTCAAGCAACTTTGCACAGGTACTTACCGCCATCACCAAAACAGATGAGATTTTAAGCATCCCTATTTTCAAGGTGAGCCCGTCAGGGCGAGAGGGCAGCCTGGGCTGTGAGAGAGGTGGCTCATTCCCGAAAGAACATGATATTGAACTTCGCGGCATCCGGTTTTCCTACAATGGAGAAACAAATGTCCTAGAAAACTGCAGCCTGAAAGTAAAAGACGGGGAACGTGTGGGCCTTGTGGGACGTTCAGGAGCAGGAAAAAGTACCATTGTGGAGCTTATCTCCCGCTTCTATGATGTGCAGCAGGGAGAGGTGCTGATCGGCGGGAAAAATGTAAAGGATATTAACTATGAAACACTTCTGCAGAATATAGCTATCGTATTCCAAAAGACCTTCCTGACCCGTGACAGCGTTCTTGAAAATATCCGTATGGGCAGCAATGCCACATTGGAGCAGGTTCGGGCCGCAGCAAAAGAGGCACAGATTGATGATTTCATTATGTCGCTGCCTGATGGCTACGATACAAAAGTCGGCAGCTTTGGTTCCCGTTTTTCCGGCGGGGAAAAACAGCGTATTGCGATTGCAAGAGCAATCCTGAAAAACGCGCCGATCCTGATTCTGGACGAAGCCACGAGTGCATCTGACCCTGAAAACCAGTTGGAAATCGACAAAGCCATTGAAAATCTTTGTAAAGGGAAAACGGTTATTATTGTTGCCCATCGTCTGAGTGCGCTGAAAATGTGTGACCGGGTGGCAGTTGTAGAGGATCATACGATTACTTCCATAGGTACACATGAGCAGGTTCGCAGAGAAAACAAATATTATAATCAGGCATGGACGGATTATGAAGCCGCCCGAAATCTAACCTATCAGATGGAAGGAGGTGTGCAGGCATGAATCCAACGGAAATCCCGATGAAAAAAGGCAGTAAATTTTATATTGGCATGATTCTGACGGTCATAGAAGGTATGCTTTCAGGCTGTAACTTCTTTGTCCTTTATGAAGTGATGAAAATGCTGTGGGATGGAAGGGCCGACCTGGCCCACATCACAAGACTGTCATTGTTTCTGGCCGGCATTTTTATACTCCGCATTGTGATTTACAGCATTGCCTATACTGATAATCAAATTGGCGGAGCTGCTGTCAGCAGGAATGTACGTCTCTTTCTTGGCGACAAACTGAAAAAAATCCCATTGTCAAAATTCACGCAGGGACAGACCGGGCAGTATATAAATGTCGCTACCAGTGATGTGAATAACTATGAAAAGATATTGACCCATACGATCGGCGATCTGGTCAAGAATCTTGCTTTCTCCGTTATGTTGATTCTCTTTGTGGGATATGTCTGGCTGCCCGGCGGTATGATTCTGGCGTGTATGGAAGCACTGCTTATTCCGTCCCTCTGGCTGGCCTTTCGGGTTGTGAAGAAGTATGGCACAGAGAGAAACAGCGTGTGTGCCGAAAATGTGAGCAGCATTGTTGAATATGTTACCGGGATCCAGACATTGCGTGCCTATGGCGTCGGCGGAACCAAAAATAAGACTGTCACATCCGCAATGCGGGAATTTTGTGATGTAAGCTATGCCTACGAAAAGCATGGCATTCCGCTGAATGCGGTGCAATGTATCTGCCTTTGGGCAGGGTTGCCGGTTATGATCACAGCCGCTTCTGTCCCTTTTTTAAGGGGAACACTTGATCCCATTTCCTATTTGCTGATCAGCATTTTACCTATGATCCTGGCAAAACTGGCCGATACAATTTCAAGAGATCTGATAAGTTACAAGAACCTGATGATTTCCAAAAACAAAGTGACCGGCATTATGGCCGCAGAAGAAGAAAACGGCGTCATGGAGCCGCTGGCGGGAAAAGACCATACAATTACATTCCGGGATGTGGATTTTTCTTATGTGCTTGAAGAGCCTGTTTTGAAAAAAATCAGCTTTACGGTTCCTGATCAGAAGCTGACCGCGATTGTAGGCGATTCCGGCTCCGGCAAATCCACGATCTTGAATTTGATCGCAAAATATTATGAAGTGGGGTCCGGTACGATCACGATTGGAGGTCAGGCCATTGACGGCATTGCCGCAGAAAAGGTTTTGGAGCAGATTTCAATGGTGGATCAGGATGTATTTCTGTTTGATGATACCGTCCGGGAGAACATCCGCCATGCCAGACAGAGTGCAACAGATGAGGAAATTGAAGCAGCTTGCCGGGAGGCCAACTGTGATGGATTCATACGTAAGATGGAAGAAGGATATGATACACTGATTGGTGAAAATGGCAATCTGCTGTCCGGTGGGGAGCGTCAGCGGCTTTCCATTGCCCGCGCCATTTTGAAAAACAGCCCGATTTTGTTATTGGACGAAGCCACGGCTTCATTGGATATTGAGAACGAACTGGCAGTGAAACAGGCAATTACCAATCTGTTGAAAGCAAAAAAGACAGTTGTGATGATTGCCCATACGCTGTCTATTGTAAAGAACGCCGATCAGATTTTAGTGGTATCTGATGGCAGGATTGCCGAATCCGGGACACATGACGAGCTTTTGTCAATGGGTGGAAAGTATACCGCCATGTGGAACGCAGAACAACAGCTTTTTTTATGAATACCGGCTGATTTCTTTGATGGTGTCTGTTGTTAAAATTGGATTTTTCCGGTTTTATTATTCAAAAGACTGGAATTATTGCTGAAATTGCTGTATAGTAAAAGAAAGATTAGAATAAACTAACTATTGAACTGTATACGGAGCAGGAAGGAGGGTTAGACCGGATTGTTGGAGCAGGAAGAACAGGCGTATATGGATCAGATGCTGGAGATGTTTGGAGTCGGTTCGACGGATATGGCTTTTGTTCGGAAGGAAAGCAGCGGAAGTGAGGTGAGGGTATGATTTTTTTCCAAATCATTCTTTATTTACTCCTGTTTACCGGAATGGTGGCGCTCGTCACCCGGGGTGGAGCGGTAAATGCCTTGTTCTTCTATCCCAAGCCAGTGCAGGAACGGGCATTTGCCATTGGGCTGGCGGACAGGACAGCCATAGGCAAGAGAAGGAAAAGGTTCATGGTGCTGTTTTGCCTTGTTATGCTGGGTGCGCTGCTGTTCATCATCGGCGTTTGGAATGGAGTCCGGGATTTTAAAACCGCATATTGGCAGGCGCTGTTATTTCTGGAAATAATGAACTGGTATGACGGCATCGTGATCGATAAGCTATGGGTAGGATACAGCAAATTCTGGGTTCTTCCCGGTACGGAAGATATCCCATTTATACAGACATGGAAACAGGTGTTGAAAAAGAGAGGATTTTTAACCTTGATCTGGATCGTGGGATCGGCAATTGTTGGAGGGCTGATTGTCCTGATTTTTTGACCATGATCCCATGATCCAATTGATTTACCGGGCAACGAAGGGGCATATTGGATGAAAACAAACAGTATTTGCCTATGTATGGAGTAGGAACGGTCTAACAAAAGCATAAATGACTCAAAACACCGATGTTCAGCGGAGATGAAGCTGAGCATCGGTATTTTATTTACATAGATTTAATTCCATGATTTTGAAAAGTAATACTTGACAAACTTTTGAAAAAGATGTAAGTTAATTACATTAGCTAATCAAATTAACTATTGAGATCAGAAAGACCAACTATTAAAAGTCAAGTAGATGATTGAAAAAATCAAAAGAAATTT
>JAUNGM010000045.1 GCA_030524545.1 Eubacteriales bacterium | reverse complement strand
CCGAAAAGTGGAAATTTGGGAAAGGGGCGTGTCCACTTTATGGGATACATTTTAAGAGGAAAGCCCTGCAGCGGAAAGAACTATAAACAGGATAGCAGGAAAGGAAGCAGGGTTGTGAAGAATATGAAATTGATTTATAGAAAAGCGGGAATGGAAGACATAGAAATATTGGTAAAAACAAGAATAGAGGTACTGCGGGCTGCGAATTGTTTAAGTGATGAGGCGAATATGGAGTTTGTGGAAGAACAGTCACGTGAATATTATGAAGAGTCTCTGCAGGCGGAAACACATACGGCATATCTTGTTTTTGATGGAGAGAAATTTGTTGGTGCCGGAGGTATCAGCTTTTTCCGTGTGATGCCGACCTATCATAATCCAACAGGATGGAAAGCTTATATTATGAATATGTATACAAACCCGGAAAACAGGAGAAAAGGAATTGCATATCATACTTTGGAGCTTTTGATAGAGGAAGCAACGAAAAGGAACGTGAGCTATATATCGCTGGAGGCAACGGACATGGGCAGGCCTTTGTATGAACGGTATGGATTTGTGAAAATGAATGATGAGATGATTCTGCCGCAGGTAGCCGAGTGATTCAACGATCACCCGGCTTTCATTACAAATGATTTTGGTATAAAAACAAAGTATTAAAGGTACCGAAAAATTAAAATATAGCTACGGGGATACCACGGTATTTGTAATTTTCGGGTATATCAAAAATTTGTGTGACAGTATGTTTTTTTAAGTCAACCCACACTTCAAGGAGCGGTTCTCTTTCGAGTATCTCAGTGAAGATTGCCGTTCCGGAAGCATCAGAGTTACTGTCACGCAGGATAGCTTTCGTAAGAATAATTTTGTATTGTGTCTGGTCATAATTGTCCGGAGAAGCGTGCCCTGATCGATATTCAATGCCGTTCATGGGAATCTCTGCAGCGTACCAATTTGTTGGCAGTATATAGTTCAGATACATATTTTCTGTGTTATTTATATAGTCTGACGTTTGTTCGTTCTCAGAAACAATGGTCAGGATTTCGGAAATTGTAGATTCGTCCATATGGCAGACAGCGACAGTAGCAGAGTTTTCTGTATAAGAAGCGTAAAGACTGTTTACAGAATGATTATATATTAACATCGCTATGCTATAGGCGAGAACTAAGGAAAAGATGTATATCCCTGTCAGGATAAGCGCCTTTTTGGTCTTGTGATCAGGAAGAAAGTTTGTACACTTTCTTTTGCAAAACAGAAAGAACATAGAGGTTTTGTTTTTATAGTCGATATAAGATTGACCAAATTTGGCTTCGCACTCCCGCTCCTCTGCTTTGGCTAACAGATAATAAACAAAAAGCATTGTGATAAACATAAACAGATTGATATATCTGGGCCACAGGATCAACAATCCCAATCCGCAAGTGGCAAATGAGGTATATTGTGGATGCCGTACAAAATGGTATATTCCACAGGTTACAGCACCTTTACGGGTAAATTTGCTGTAATAAATCTGCACGGCGCCAATCAGGAAAATGATAAAGCCGATGATCGCGATAAAAGCTCCTACATATTCATGGATATTGATAAGGGAAGAAGTTGTTGTTCTTGCAATATGCGGCAGAAAAAATCTGTTTAAGAACGACAGCGCAGGCGAACTGTTAAAAAATTTTAATATGGGATTGTAAATTCCGTAGAAGTAAATGGCAAATGGCCCCGCCATATAGACCATTTCAAAAGCGATAAGCAGATAAAACAGGAATGTACCCCGGAGTGCTTTTACAGCAGTGGATTTTCCGGTTTCCTTTTGTTTTTTGTTATGTTTGCTTGGCATAATGATTCCTCCATTCATGTGTATTTGAATGAAGTATAGCAATCCTGACTTTGAATCTGCTTTGAAACGCGCTGCAATTTTTTCAAAGCAAATTCAAAGGAAAGGTATTTATAATAATGTGAGGTGGTGATGTAAGTGAAGATATTGCTTGTGGAGGACGAACTGCGCCTTGCAGAAGCGCTGACACAGATATTGCAAAAGCAAGGCTATCAGGTGGATATGACGGGAGATGGAGTGGAAGCGCAGGACTATGCGGAAACAGGGGTTTATGATGTTATTATCCTTGACCGTATGCTGCCGCACAAAGAAGGCGTGGAAATATTAAAGCATATTCGGAAGAATGGTATTATGACACCTGTTATTTTCCTTACGGCAAAGGATGCTTTGCCAGACCGGATTGAAGGTCTTGATGCAGGGGCAGATGATTATCTGGTAAAACCATTTTCCAAAGATGAGCTGCTTGCCAGAGTGCGTGCATTGGGGCGGCGTTCTGTAAATATGCTGCCAAAAGATAGAATTTTAGTGGCTTCTTTAGAGTTGGATATTAAAAACTGTGAAGCATCCTGTTTGGGAACCAAGATCAAACTGACAGCAACAGAAACACAGCTTTTGGAATTTTTTATGAGGAACAAAGGATTCGTGCTTGGGAAGGAACAGATTTTTGACAGAGTGTGGGGATTTGAAAAGGAAGTCGAAATTGCATGTGTGGAATTATATGTGTTCTACTTGAGAAAAAAGATTGATTTTTCTTCCTGCGGGGTATCTCTTGATACGATCCGAGGTGTTGGCTACTGTCTGAAGGAGGTTATAAATGATACATAATCTGCGGAAACGTTTTATTATATTTTGTGTGTTGGTTATCAGTATTATTCTGCTCGTTATCAGCTCCTTCATTTTACTAAATCCGGCGGGAGAGATTTCTATCAGGCGTTGGATCGTGACCATTATAGTAGGTGTCGGTATGGTGTTTATTGGAAGTTTGGTTTTATCTAAGATTGCTGTAGCGCCCATCGAAAAGGCATGGCAAAAGCAGCTTGATTTTACTGCGGACGCTTCTCATGAACTCCGTACACCACTTGCGGTAATACGAACAAATTTGGAACTGGTTATGGACTGTAAAGAGGAAAGTGTAGAGAGCCAGATGAAATGGCTGAAAAATATTGATATCGAAAGCCAGAGAATGACAAACCTCATTGATGATTTGCTTACCTTGTCAAGAGCAGATACAGATCGACAGGAATTAGAGTGTAATGAGTTCTATCTTCGCCAGGCAGTGAATGAAGCAGTAAAAGCATTAGAAGGAATTGCGAAGCAGAAAGACATATGTTTGCATGTTCAAATGAAGCATGACATTTTATTTTATGGTGACAGAAAAAGGATAAAGCAAGTGCTGATGATCCTCCTGGATAATGCCATTTGGTATAGTGGAGCATCTGACATCACAATTTCTATCATGCAACATAAAAAAAGCATAGAAATCTTAGTACATGATAATGGCTGTGGAATAGAAAGGGAGCATTTAGCACATTTGTTTGATCGTTTTTATAGAGTAGCAGAAACGAGAAACAAAAATCCAGATGGTGCAGGACTTGGATTGGCTATTGCAAAATGGATTGTTGAAGGACATGGAGGAAAAATCCGTGTGGAAAGCGTAGTTGCAAAGGGGACAGAATTTAAAATTATATTTTCTGTTCAGAGGATGCAGGACAAAATGAAAAATGTACTTGAAGCACAGACGATGGATTTCTTTTAATGTGACTCTTCTCTATTTAAGGAGTTCCTTTTCCCTGGAGTACACAAATAAAAAAACTAAATATTTTCTGTCACACAGACGAGGGAACGCTGTCCTATTATATAGGCGGTAAAAATCTATGAATAGAAAAACGAATGAAGAATTACAGGCTTTGGTCGATAAAGCCACAGCAGGGGATAAAAAAGCCCTTGAAACGCTTGTCACAGGTGTGCAGGACATCGTATTTAATTTGTCTCTGCGGATGCTCGGCACATTTACAGATGCGGAGGATGCCACGCAGGATATTTTGCTGAAAATAATCACACATTTGTCTTCTTTTAGAGGTGACAGCTCATTCACAACATGGGTATTCAGTATTGCCGCTAATCATCTGAAAAATTACAAAAAGCATATGTTTGCCCATTATCCGTTGAGTTTTGAGTATTATGGAGATGACATAGAAAACGGAAAAATACAGGATGTGCCGGATTTAACGCAGAGTGTGGAAAAGGATATTTTAGCCGAAGAATTGAAAATGTCCTGTACCAATGTGATGCTGCAATGCCTTGATACGGAAAGCAGATGCATTTTTATATTGGGAACCATGTTTAAAGTAGACAGCCGCATTGCAGGGGATATTTTGGAAATGACACCGGAAGCGTATCGTCAGCGGCTTTCACGAATACGTAAAAAAATGGCAGACTTTCTTGGACAGTATTGTGGCGAATATGGCAGGGGCAGATGCAAATGTAAAGACAGGGTGAATTATGCAATACAATGCCATAGAATAAATCCGCAGCAACTGGATTATACGACAGCCACAGAAATTCCTGTGAAAACCCTGCTTGATGTGAAAAATGCTATGGAAGATATTGACGACTTATCCCAGGATTTTGCGTTCTGTAAGTCTTACCAATCTCCCGAACGTACGAAAAATCTGATACAGGAATTTTTAGATTCCACGCAGCTTTCGATTATTCTGAATTCGTGAAGGAGATGACAGATTATGAATACACAGTTAATTGTAGATTACTTATCGGCATTGAGCATGAATAACAACCGTGAATGGTATCATGCGAACAAGGAAGATTACAAAAAAGCAAATGCTGAGTTTGAAGGCCTATTGCAGGCTTTGATGTTAGAAATCGGAAAGTTTGACAGCAGCATTTTGCATAACAATCCGAAAGAACTTACATTTAAGATTGTAAGGGATACCCGTTTCAGCCATGACAAATCCCCTTATAATCCTGCTTTCCGTGCACATATTTCCTCTAAAGGGAAGCTGCCTGTCCCTGTCGGGTATTATCTTATGATAAAGCCCGACAATCAGTCTTTCTTAGGTGGAGGTCTGTTCGCGGATATGTTTAAGGATGCAACAACGATGATACGGAATTATATTGTCCGGAATGGAGAGGAATGGGAAAAGATTATCCATGAGCCGGAGTTTGAGAAATATTTCACTGTACAGGGTACTACATTAAAAAAAGTTCCTCCGGAATACGAAAAGGAGCACCCGCAAGCGGAATATCTAAAGTTTAAGAGCTGGTATTTGGAATATTCTTTAAAGGATGAAGAATTAAGCGATGCAGAAACATTTCTTACAAAGGCAGCAGGGCTTTTCCGCATTATGAAACCTTTTAATGATTATCTGAACAAGGCACTTGTGGATTTCCAAATGCCGACAAGGTAATGAAATACGTAAAGGCGAACAATTTAGTAGTGGCTGATTGAACATTTACCGCCAGGTGCCCTTTGCATCTGGCGGTAAGGTTTATTCCGGAAAATGATTTCTGATTATTTCCGATAGTCTGCCTGAAATTCCTTTGGTGTCATATGATACAGTTTTCGAAAGACCTTTCCAAAATAGGCACTGTCTGAAAAACCGGTCTGGAGGGCAATCTGGGTGACAGACAGATCGGTCTCGCTGAGAAGTTTTTTCGCCTGATTCAGGCGATACTCGTTCAGGTAATCAAATGGGGTGCGGTTCAGGGTTTTCTGAAAACAACGCAGGGCTTCCCGTTCTCCGATACTGGCGCTGGCGGCTATCTGCTTTAAGCTGATTTTTTCTGCATAGTTGCGGTGTATATAAGAAATCATGTATCGGATTCTTTCCTGGCTGGCCAGAGTGATTGATGGCAGATTTTGTGCATTTTCATTAAGCTCTTCTATTAAGACCAGCCAGGCTTCAGATAGAATGTTCCTCGTCTGAAATTCCATATCTTTGTTTTTCTGCAATTCTTCTGCGTCTTTGAGAAGCTGGATCATTTTCTTTCCGGATTTTGTCTGCGGTGTCATGACAACGACCTCGATCTGCCTGTTTTTTAGAATCGGGTTCAGATACTTGGATTCAAACAGACTCTGAAAGTGACCTGTCAGGAAAACCGGATGAAACAGATGGGCGATTTCAATGGCATGAACATCCGTATCATTGATCGCTTCTTTCATTTCCATGACGTTGGTGTTGATAAAAAACGCCTCTCCTTCGTGAATCACATATTCCGTATTTGTGGTGATGACTTTCATAGCACCCTGTTTTACATAATTTAGTTCCAGCTCTTCGTGCCAGTGCCATGGCACAGTAAATTCCGTGATATCCGTAACGTGCATACAATAAGGATATTCCCGTGTCATTCCTGAGATTCGTTCGACCTGATTATCGTCCAGAAAAAAAGCAGGCATAGTTTTACTCCCTCTAAAAAATTATTATTTTATCCATAATCCTGTCGGTATTTTTCTAATATATCTCCATTATACTATGATTTTGGTTTAAACTCCAGTTCAATGCAGCATACAAAACAAAGAGCCTGAATAACCAGATTCCTGCTGTCCGTTTTGAAAGCTGCATGTCTATTTTATCAGGTAGAGAAACAGACGCTGCAATTATAATATTAACGATAATAAAGTCGCTATTTTTCTATAATTGGTCTGATTTATTATGTTTATATAGCCTTGAAATAAGTATAATAAAATCATCAAAGCAAACAGAAAGTATCAAAGATCAAGAAAAGGAGACATAAACATGGCAAATAATTTTGAGTATTTTGCACCAACAAAGGTTGTATTTGGAAGGGGTGCCGAGGAACAGGTTGGCAGACTGGTAAAAGAAGCCGGAGGCAGTAAAGTATTGATTCACTACGGTGGAAAGAGCGCAGTAAGATCCGGACTGATCGATCGTCTGAAAGGAGCACTTGACGAGGCAGGGATTCCGCATGTGGAGCTTGGAGGTGTTGTGCCGAATCCGCTTCTTTCCAAGGTATATGAAGGAATTGAACTTTGCAGGGCAGAAGGTGTGGATTTTATACTGGCGGTTGGCGGCGGCAGTTCCATTGATTCGTCCAAGGCGATTGCTTATGGCCTGGCAAATGAAGGGGATGTCTGGGATCTGTACGAACATACAAAAACGGCTGCAGCCTGCAAACCGGTAGGAGTCGTTCTTACAATTGCAGCAGCCGGAAGTGAAACAAGCAACGGCTCTGTCATCACGAACGAAAAAAATGGAGAAAAGCGTGCGTATGACGATGACCTTGCCCGACCGAAATTTGCAGTTATGAATCCGGAATTTACTATGACACTGCCTGATTATCAGACAGAGAGCGGCTGTACCGATATGATGATGCATACGATGGAACGTTACTTTACAAATGGCGGAAACATGGAGATCACCGACAGTATTGCAGAGGGACTGCTCCGGACAATCAAGGAAAATGCAGTCATCCTTCATCATGACCCGGAGAATTATGAGGCGCGCGCAGAAGTGATGTGGGCAGGTTCTCTGGCACATAATGGGCTGACTGGCTGCGGAAATGACGGCGGGGATTTTTCAAGCCATATGCTGGAGCATGAAATGGGCGGCATGTTCAATGTTACACATGGGGCAGGGCTTGCTGCAATCTGGGGAAGCTGGGCAAGATATGTCTACAGGAATTGCCTGCACAGATTTGTACGTTATGCCGTGAATGTGATGGGTGTGGAGCATACCGGTAATGATGAAGAAACGGCTCTGAAAGGTATTGAGGCAATGGAAGTGTTCTATCACAGTATCGGGATGCCTACGAATATGAGAGAATTGGGAATTCATCCGACAGAGGAACAGATCCATGAAATGGCAGTCAGATGTGCTGCGGCCTGCGGGGGAAGTCAGGGGTCAGCCAGGGTTTTGTATCAGGAAGACATGGAGAAAATTTATCGTATGGCCGTTTGAAAAAGCTTTTTTAGCAATATCAGGATTGGACATAAAGTACACCTCCTTGTGAAAGCTACCTCTTATAAGGAGCTTTGGTATTTATGCCTGCAGTCCTGAGAAATCATCTTTTACAGCAGTGTTTTCTGATATGAAGATAACAGAATGTGCATGGAAAGCCCACGATGGTCAGGCCCCAGATAAAGAAATATATTCATAGTGATATTGGCAGAGGCATCAGTCAGAAATGGCTGGTGCTTTTTCTGTGAAAAGGGGTGTTTCCTTTTTTTTGAAAGAAAATGTGTTTCCTTTTTTTGAAAGAAATGTTGACAAAGTCTATAAAGCTCAATATGCTAAAAATGGACTGCGTGAGGAGAAGGAGTAATGAACGCTGGGTTTTGGAATTATAAGGCCATCCATGTTGAGAAAGCCGCCCCCAATGGGCACTAAATAGGAAGTTGAGGAGATAAAAAACATGAGAAAAACCATTTTATTTATTGCGATGAGTCTTGACGGATATATTGCGGATAATAAGGGAAATGTTGATTGGCTGAACGGTCAGGGTAATGATAGTGAGAACATTGATACCTATTCTGAGTTTATAAAGAACATTGATACGATTTTAATGGGGTGGAATACTTATCATCAAATTGTTACTGAACTTTCTCCGAATGAGTGGGTATATAGCGACTTTATAACTTATGTGATTACACATAACGCACATACATCTTCTGAAAAAATTCGATTTACAAATACAAATCCTGTTGAATTAGTAAAAAGTTTAAGAAAAGAAAACGGAAAAGATATTTGGATATGCGGTGGTGCTAATCTTGCTCAGCAGTTAGTAAATGAGGATTTAATTGATTGTTATTACATCACTGTAATTCCGACACTTTTAGGCTCTGGTATTCGGCTTTTTGAAAATACAAAGCGTGAGATCAGGCTGAAATTACTTAACACTCAATCATATAATGGCATGATAGATTTGGTCTATACAAGAAGATAGTTTAGTTCTTGCTGCTACGGTGAATGGAAGAGGTATTTACGGGGCACGGCAGATTATGAAGCAGGATAATGATCCGGAGTAAAAATAATAGAAGAAAAATAATCTATGAAGAAGTAAAATAATATCCACACCAGCGCATAGTATAATCAGCCTCTCCGGTATCCGGGTCTATATCCTCTAAAGTGATGGAAAAGCCCTCCCGTTTATAAAACTCCACCGCGCGCCTGTTTCTCTGATATACATTGAGTGTTAAGACCGGATGAATTGCTTTGACATAATCCAGCAGTTGCTTCCCGATACCTGTGCTGCGAACCTCTTTTTTTACGAAAATTCCGGCAAGATAATTTTCCTGTATCCCGACAAATCCCTGTATGGTTCCTTCGGTTTCATGCACATAGACTTCTGCCTGTAAAAGCTGTTCCTGCACCATTGAATAATTTGATTTCCAGTAATCTTTCGGGATAAAAGAATGTGCGTCTTCATTTCCGCGCAGCCATATATTCATTACCTGCACGGTATCTGTACTTTGAAATTTTCTGATCATACGTTTTTCCTTCTCTGCTTTGCAGCGTAACAAATTTTTCCGCAATTGTTCCCTGAATGAGCAGGCTTTTCCTTTCTGCTATTTTTTTCTTACGGCATTATCATAAAATCGAAAATGATCCGGGCGGTGCCTGGACTGGGTATATTCAAACATGGTGCCGTTACTGTTATAGGTATAGCTGCTGACAACTGCCAGACAGTTGTAGTCTTCCACACGCAGCTTCAGATATTTCTCATCAATTTCTGTTATTTTTTCAACTGTCATGATTCGTTTGCTGTTCACAATGGTCATATGCAGTGTTTCTTCCAGATATTCATAAATGGATTTCTCTGCAATTTCTTTTGATAATCCGGGTACGGCTTCTTTCAGAAAATAATTGTGATTCAAAATCAAAGGCATTTCATCCAGATAATGAAGTCTTTGGATATAATAAACCTCCGCACCGGCAGGAAAGCCGGTTATGGCAGCCTGCGTGTCATTTAGGGTCAGCTCGGTAAAAAGAAGAACCTGTGTGGAAGGACGCAGCCCGTTTCTGAGGGCGGATTCCCGAAAGCTTTCGATCTCCCCGATGGTAAAAGCAGTCTGTTCCACAGGACGGTAGATATTCCTGACTCCTTTTCCCTGCATGGTCTGTACATAGCCATCCGTTACCAGACGGTTGACTGCCCGGCGAAGAGTATTGCGAGAGCAGCCGTATGTCCGGATCAGCGTATTCTCAGAGGGCAGCAGCTCCTGGTAGGCGTAGGTGTCGTTTTCTATTTTTTGTTTTAAGTCTTTGTAAATGTTTTCATATATGCTTTTGGGCATCTGATTACCTCCTGGTTTGGATACATCTTCATTATAAAACCCCATAAAGAAAATTTCAATAAAAACCCGCTTCTTGTTTAAACAAATTTAAAAAAAAGATATTGACATGTTTAAACAAGTATGATATAAATAATGCATAGCAAACATGTTTAAACAAGTGAAATAAATGAATGGAGGTAAGAAGTATGGGTAAGTATGCAGAAGACGCCAAAGAATTGCTGCGTCTGGTTGGAGGAAAAGAAAACATTGCAGCCGTGTCTCATTGTATGACCAGAATGAGGTTTGCACTGGTAGACCCTTCCAGGGCAGATGTGAAAGGGATTGAGGCAATGAAAGTGGTAAAAGGAAGTTTTACGCAGTCCGGCCAGTTTCAGGTGATTATCGGGAATACGGTTGCCGATTTTTACAATGATTTTGTCAAGGCTGCGGGAATTGAAGGGGTATCCAAGGATGCAGTGAAGCAGGCTGCCAAGAAAAATCAGAATGTACTTCAGAGAATCGTCACCGCACTGGCAGAAATTTTTGCACCGTTGATTCCGGCAATTATTACAGGCGGTTTGATCTTAGGTTTCCGGAATTGTATTGACAGTCTTTATCTCTTTGAAAACGGAACGAAGACGTTATGTGACATCAGCCAGTTCTGGAGCGGGATTGACAGTTTTTTATGGTTGATCGGTGAAGCTGTCTTTCATATGCTTCCTGTAGGAATCTGCTGGTCAGTAACGAAAAAGATGGGAACGACCCAGATGCTGGGTATCGTTCTCGGCCTGACACTGGTATCCGGGCAGCTTTTAAACGCCTATGCAGTGGCGGGAACCGCAGCAGCAGATATCCCCAAGTGGGATTTTGGATTTGTAAAAGTCAACATGATCGGTTATCAGGCTCAGGTCATTCCGGCAATCCTTGCGCGTTTACTCTGGTTTATCTGGAAAAATTTTTCCGAAAGATCACACCGCAGGTAGTGTCCATGATCGTTGTCCCGTTCTGCAGCCTTTTGCTTGCAGTAATGGCATCCCATTTTGTACTCGGACCGATTGGATGGAAGATCGGTTCCGCAATTTCCTCAGTAGTATATGCAGGTATTACAGGTTCCTTTAAGGTAGTGTTCGGTGCGGTCTTTGGATTTGTTTATGCACCGCTTGTTATTACCGGGCTTCATCATATGTCAAATGCCATTGACCTTCAGTTGATCGCAGATTACGGCGGAACCATGCTGTGGCCGATGATCGCCTTGTCCAACATTGCACAGGGCTCAGCGGTTCTTGGAATGATCATCCTGCAGAGAAAGGATGCAGCAGCCCAGGAGGTAAATGTACCTGCAGGAATTTCCTGCTATCTTGGAGTAACAGAACCGGCGATCTTCGGGGTGAACCTGAAGCAGGGATTTCCGTTTGTGTGCGGTATGATCGGTTCTGCTATAGCGGCTGTGGTCTGTGTAGCTACTTCAACCACTGCAAATGCCATCGGAGTAGGAGGACTTCCGGGGATCCTGTCTATTCAGCCTGCGTATATGCTGAGCTTTGCATTATGTATGCTGATTGCGATTGTGATACCGCTGGTACTTACGATCATCATTGGAAAGAAAAAGCTGGCTGTGTCAGAAGAAACGAAAGTTCCGGTGGAACTGGCGGAAATCGCAGCAGGTGCAGGAAAAAATGCGGCAGCAGGTGTCGTGGCTTCCATGGAGAGGGAAAAGGCGGATAAGCCGAAAGAACTGAAAGCCTTTTTAGCAGGAAAGGTTATTCCGCTTAAGGAGGTAAACGACGGTGTATTTTCCGAAGGTGTGATGGGAGACGGACTCGCCATCATACCGGAGAATGAAATCCTGTATTCCCCGGCAGACGCGGAAGTCACCGTACTGATGGAAGATTCCCGACATGCATGCGGGCTGAAGCTTTCCAATGATATGGAACTTCTGCTGCATATCGGGATTGATACGGTAGCCATGAACGGGGACGGATTTGAGTATCTGGTGTCCCTGGGGCAGAAGGTAAAAGCAGGAGAACCGCTGATCCGGTTTGACAGAAAGAAGATTCAGGAGGCCGGTCATCCGGATGTGACCGTATGTATCGTCACGGAAGAAGGAGAAGCAAAAAATATTCAATTCCGGACAGGAATGAATGCAGCAGAGAAGAAAACTACAATCGTAACATTTGAGTAAAGGAGAAGCCTTATGGCAGATTTCAGTAATAAAGTCGTTTATCAGGTATATCCCAAATCCTTTAAGGACTCCAATGGAGATGGAATCGGGGATTTGCGGGGAATCATTGAAAAGCTGGATTATCTACAGGAACTTGGAATTGATTATCTTTGGCTTACCCCGGTATTCCTTTCCCCGCAGAATGACAATGGATATGATGTTGCGGATTACTGCAGCATTGATCCTGTATTTGGCTCTATGCAGGAGATGGAAGAACTGATCGCCCAGGGAGAAAAAAGAGGAATCGGCATCATGCTTGATATGGTGTTTAACCATACTTCCACAGCACATGAATGGTTCCGGAAAGCACTTGCAGGAGAGGAAGAATACCAGGATTATTACATCTTTAAAGAAGGAAATCCTGACCAGCCGCCCACAAACTGGGAGTCGAAATTCGGAGGGCCGGCATGGGAATATGTTCCGTCGCTTCATAAATGGTATCTGCATTTGTTCGATGTGACACAGGCAGATTTAAACTGGGAGAATCCCAAAGTGCGGCAGGAATTGAAGAAAGTCATTCTGTTCTGGAAAGAAAAAGGAGTCAGGGGATTCCGGTTTGATGTGGTAAATCTGATCTCAAAACCGGAGGTTTATGAGGATGATCTGGAAGGCGACGGCAGGCGGTTCTATTCCGACGGTCCTCATGTACATGAATATTTAAAAGAACTTACAAGAGACACCGGAATCGACGAAATGGTAACAGTGGGAGAGATGTCTTCTACATCATTAAAAGACTGTATCCGCTATTCAGATCCGGAGGAAAAGGAACTGTCCATGTGCTTTAGTTTTCATCATTTGAAGGTGGATTACAAAGATGGAGATAAGTGGTCCCTGATGAAACCGGACCGGATGGCATTAAAAAAGCTTTTTGAAGACTGGCAGATGGGGATGCAGGAAGGAAATGGATGGAACGCACTGTTTTGGTGCAACCATGACCAGCCCCGCATCGTTTCAAGAATGGGTGACGAAAAGCAGTACTGGAAAGAATCAGCCAAAATGCTGGCTGCAAGTATTCATCTCATGAGGGGAACGCCCTATATTTATCAGGGAGAGGAACTGGGGATGACCAATGCCCATTATTGTCATATTTCACAGTACCGGGATGTGGAAAGCCTGAATTATTATCGGATCCTTCTGGAACAGGGAAAGACTGAGAAAGAAGCACTTACCATCCTGGCAGCCAGATCAAGGGACAACGGAAGAACGCCGATGCAGTGGTCTGACAGAATAAATGCCGGATTCACAGAGGGAATGCCGTGGATTGAGGCCGCGGAGAATTATAGGAAAATCAACGCAGAAGCCCAGATGCAGGAGGAAGATTCCATTCGTTCCTTCTACAAAAAACTGATTACCCTGCGTAAAGAAAAGAACGTCATTTCTATAGGAACCATTGCATTTTTTGAAAAAGAGAATCCGGATATCCTTGCATTTAAGCGGATATATAAAGATGAGGAAATGATCGTTCTGAATAACCTTACCAGCGAGGAAACAACTGTTTTGGCAGACCCGTCATGGCAGGGATATCAAAAAATCCTGGGCAATTATGAATGCAGCAGGATTGAGAACAACCGCATTACATTAAAGCCGTTTGAAACTATTTTACTAGAAAAACAGGAAGATGAACCATAAATATAAAAGGTTCTTTGAGGAGAATCTGTAAGTCGGAAAAGGGAAAAGGGATGGCAAGCTTTTTTTTCAATGATACTATGAAAATGTCGGATGAGATGTTAAAATACCTTCATCGGGATGAATCTATCTTAAAGGAGGAAAGAAAAACAGGATGAAGGAAAAGAAGACATTTCGCCCCATCCCGGGACTTAGCAGAGAGGAAGAAGAAAGGCAGCTGGCAGAGATTATCTGCATGGCACAGGATAACCTTACTAAAACAGAAGGTTACATCAGGCAGCTTTCAGAGGAACTGTATGACCTGATGGAAACTTACGGACCGAAAGACAAAGAAGGGCTGGCGCTTTTGCACAACACACAGTCACAGATTCGGGAGAATCAGCGTGACTTGCTGCGGTGCCGGAAAGCAAGAAAAAAGCCGTATTTCGGACGAATTGATTTTAAGGATTCCAGACTTCCGCAGGAAGAATCTTATTATGTGGGGCGAGTCGGTATTTCCAAAAGCGGAGCAGAACCTGTCGTTATAGACTGGAGGGCTCCGGTGGCATCGGTCTATTATGAAAATTCCGCAGGTCCTTGCAGCTACGTGGTAAAAGGCGAAGGAACCTGCGAGATCGATCTGAAGCGTAAACGTACTTATGAAATTGCGGACGACAGGCTGATAGACTTTTTTGACTCCGATGTGGTGGCAAACGACGAGCTGCTGACCAAATATCTGGCCAAAAGCAAGAAGGCGGTACTTGGAGAGATCATTGCTACGATACAGAAGGAGCAAAACGCAATTATCCGCAAATCCCCAAAGACGAATCTGATCGTACAGGGTGTGGCCGGTTCAGGGAAGACAACGGTGGCAATGCACCGTATTTCTTATATTTTATACAATTATGAAGAACTATTCCGTCCGGAAGACTTTTATATCATCGGAAGCAATCGGATTTTGCTGAACTATATCACAGGCGTGCTGCCTGATCTGGATGTGTACGGGGTATCGCAGATGACCATGGAACAGTTGTTTGTTCGTCTCCTCTATGAGGACTGGAAGCCGGAGATCCACCGGATTTGTCCCATTGAAAAGCAGAATCCATTGGCCTGTATGAAAGGAAGCTATGAATGGTTCCATGATCTGGAACAGTTTTGCAGAGAATACGAAGCAGCAGCGATTCCAAAAGAGGAAATACGTCTGGAGAAAAACGGTGTTCTTTTGATGGATGAAAAGGCAGTGGCGGATTATCTTGATGAGTATCCTCAAATGTCCATGCAGAGCAAGATCAATATGCTGAATGAGAAGCTTCTGGCCAGGCTGGAAAATGAAATATCAGGAAAATACGTTTCCTACACTCCGGCAGAGAAAAAAGAATTAAAGCGCATGTATCGCCGGCATTTCGGAAAGGATGTCTGGAAGGGATCTGTCTTTGACCTTTATCAGGATTTTCTGCAGGTGCAGGAACAGAAAGGAAAAGGTATCCCCGTCAGCGAGAACGCTTTTGATATTTACGATCTGGCGGCACTTGCGTATCTGTATAAACGCATTAAGGAAACGGACGGCATTCGCGAGGCCAGCCATGTGATCATTGATGAAGCCCAGGATTTCGGCATGATGGCATATGGGGCATTGGTGTACTGCCTTCGCGGATGTACCTATACGATCATGGGAGACGTATCCCAGAACATTCATTTCGGGTACGGATTGAATGACTGGGAGGAATTAAAGGGGCTGATTCTGACCGGAACCTATGACAGCTTCGGAGTTCTGAAAAAGAGTTACCGGAATACTGTGGAAATCTCGGAGTTTGCCACAGAGATTCTGAGGCATGGAAACTTCCCGGTCTATCCCGTGGAGCCGATCATCCGCCACGGAAATGCAGTGCGTGTAACAGAGTGCAGGGATGAGGCAGCGATACTTCAGGAAACCGTAAAAATGATGAAAGACTGGCAGAAGCAGGGCCATGAGACCATTGCAGTCATCTGCCGTGATGAGAAGGAAGCCTCCATGGTAAGCAAAAGTCTTAGTGAGAAACTGTTGCTTGCGGACAGTAATCTGGAAACGGCGGAATTTGGAAGCGGTGTTATGGTGCTGCCGGTGGAATATACGAAAGGCCTGGAATTTGATGCGGTATTGCTCTATCATCCATCTGCCAAAAGCTATCCGGCGGAAGATTCGTATGTAAAACTTCTTTATGTAGCGGCTACCCGGGCACTGCACGAGCTGGCAGTAATCCATGAGGGAGATCTGACAGATCTGATCGGACAACCGGTATCCGTAGAAAAACGCATGAAGTCATTGGATCAGGAGATGCCTGAAGAAATACGGCATGAAGCCAGGGCAGAAATCACCGCCAATGAGCAGAAGATTTTGGATGTACAGACGGGAGATAAGGAGCGGGAGCTGCGGAATTATTTTGGCCCGAGGCCGATCGTGGTGCAGCAGATGAAGAAAAAGAGCGGCAGCCCGGAGAAGCCCTTCAAACAGAAAACAGGTGAAACCAATCCGAAACAGGCTTCTGAAGAGAACCTGCTAAAAAAGAAAAGAAATGTCCGGGAAGCAGTTCGGAAACCTTTGAATTCCGGCCCGGTCAATCCCTCTCCCCATCAGTTTGGAACATGTCCCAATACCGGCCTGCTTCGTCCAAAAGGCTTCAGCCGCATTGATTCTTCCATCCGTATTGTAAGGAAGATGAAAAAATATATTGATCTGACCGGAAGATACGGAACATTACGTCTGACACCCCTGGAGGATGGAATGATCCGGGTACAATTCCAAAAGGGCGGAATGGCGGAATTTTCATCCGGCTGCTGGAATTATGAACCTGACAATCCTGTTTCCTGGACAGCAAAAGAAGGCAGAAATCTGGTGGAGGTTGCCACCGGAAAAATCATAGTCCGAATTGATAAAAAGACAGGAAGCATGAGCTTCTTTGATAAGGCGGGAAAGCTGCTGCTTGCAGAGAGAGCATCGCTGCCCAGGCAGATAGAATCCGGCGCACTTTTGGAAACATGGGTGCACTTTGACTGGCAAAAGAATGAGAAGCTTTTTGCAAAGGGAATCCTGGCGGACAATCTGGAACCAGTGAACCAGAAAGCAAGGTACATCAGCTTTGGCGGCAGACAACTGCGCATGCCGCTTCTGGTTTCCGGATATGGATACGGAATCGGGGTTGCTGCGGAACAGACTGTCATGTGCTGTGCGATACCCATGTATGGAACTTATCTTTATACGGACGGAATGAAGCAGATTGATTATTATTTCCTTTATGGAGAGGATTACGGGACGATATTGGAGCTGTATAAGAAGCTGTAAAATTCTACCGATTGGGCTGTTTCACAGCGGGGCTTCGCTATTTTATAAATGATGAAAAAGGAGAAAAACAAATGAAGGACTTTCATCAACTGGTTCAGGTTTGCCGGGGATGTAAGGTATACATCCAGACACACAATTTTCCGGATCCGGATGCAATTGCATCAGCTTTTGGGCTGCAGGATCTGCTGAAACGGTTTGATATTAATGCAACACTTTGCTATGCCGGACGGATTGATAAGCTCAACACTGCAAAGATGCTGGGATGCTTTGGGATTGAGATGTTTGCCTATGAGGATTTGGATATGAAGCCGGAGGATGCTATCATCTGTGTGGACAGTCAGAAATATAATGGCAACATCACTGACTTCATCGGGAATGAGATTGCCTGCATTGACCACCATCCTACATATAAGCAGGCAGATTATCAGTATGCCGATCTGCAGATCACCGGAGCCTGTGCAACCCTGATTGCCCGGTATTATCGGGATTTAGGACTGGTTCCGGATCGCAATGTGGCGACTGCCCTGCTGTATGGGATACGTATGGACACTTTGCAGTTTTCCAGAGGAGTGACGCAGCTGGATATAGATATGTTTGGTTTTCTGTTTCCGTACTGTGACCAGAAGAGCCTGGCCGGTCTTGAACGGAACAATCTGCAGTTTCAGGATCTTCAGGCTTATAGTTCCGCTATTGATAACATCTCCATTTATGGCGGCCTGGGAATCACAGGTATCAATTTTTCCTGCCCGGACGGCCTGATTGCCACACTGTCGGACTTCATTCTTTCTCTGGAAGAGGTGGTGATTGCAGTCGTATATAGTTTTCGGGAAGACGGGATCAAGTTTTCTGTTCGTTCCGAGATTTCGGAAGTCCATGCAGGAGACCTTGTGCGCGCTGCCCTGTCCGGATTAGGAGAAGGAGGAGGACATCAGGAGATGGCCGGAGGTTTGGTGAAGAAGGAACAGAGATATCTTCTGGGAAAATATCCGGAAACAGTAATTCGTGAACGGTTTCTGGAGGCTTTGGAACCCGTAATGGCATAGTTATGATGAGTACTGTCCTGATGTTTACACTTTTTGGCAGTTGGGCCGCAAGTTTGGTTCCGCTACAGGTGTTGTACTTGCTATTCCTGGAACTGCTGTTCTTGCTGTTGATTATTTACGGAACGTTATTCCAGAACAAGAGGATTCATATTTTATCTTTAATGACATAATAATTACCTGACAAAATATTAGTCAGAAGTTCAGCCAATTGTTCTGAGGAAATTGGCTGAGTATCTTTAAACCAATATATGACTGTGTGAGCAATCGCACCAGTAAGAAAGGCTGTTCCGTATTTATAAGAACGATTGCGGATTTCAGGACTTACTTGTTCGGCAAAAATCTGAATTACAGAAGCAAGTTCATACTCAAGAAGATGTTCCAGATTCTGTGAAATAATTAAATGTATCATGTCCTGATTCTTATGAAATGCTTTTACTAATTCTTCCGTAATATCAGAAAGTGAAAGCGATGATTTGGATTTTAGGCTATGTATCATTTCCAGATAGCACCTTTTTATACAAAAAAGAATGATATCATCTTTGGTTTCAAAGAAATTGTAAAATGTCTGACGTGATAGATCAGCTTTCTGGCAGATATCTTTTACGGTTATCTTTGGGTAGGATTTTGTTTTCATCAGAGTGAGGAGTGCATTGACCAGCCACTCTCTGGAATTTAAGGCTGTAGGGTTATTTCCTTCATACATTGACATATTCTCCATTTTGTACAAGTTCATTTCAAAGTATTGACATTGATTACATCCTCTCATATTATACAACAAACATTGACAAATGTCAAAGAAAAGGAGATGTGAATAATGGTGATGTTTTTGACTTTGTTAAGCGGTATTATCAGTTTGCCGAGGTGAAAATTGGAATGTAATTAGGAGAACAAAGATATTGATAGAGGCATCAGTCATTAGGTTGGCTGGTGCCTTTTTTGTTGCCAAGCATATGAAAAAATGGTCCGGCGGACCATTTTTGAGTGGAAAGGGGTGTTTTCATGAGGAATATCATTTTTGATATGAGGATATCGTGAATCAAATTTTTTGAGATAAATGTTGACAAAGTCCACAAAGATTAATATACTAAAAAGTGGACTGAGTCCATAAAGTTTCAGGGAGGTTATTATGAAAGCAGTATATTATATCAGTAATAGTCGTACATGGGGACATGTAGCAACACAGGTATGGGATATTTTGAAACAAGAAGGTTTTTGCGGGAGCATACAGGAGGATTGGAGTGGAAAACCATATGAAAAATAATTCAAGCGCAAAGATGATGCTCAGTGCTTCCATGGCTATTTTTGGAACTCTTGGTCTTTTTACCAGGAATATTTTATTGAGTTCCGGAGAATTGGCATTATACAGGGCAGTTTTAGCTTCGGGAGTGATTTTGATTTATCTGGCTGCCTCAAAACAACGAATTGATTTTAAAGTGATCAAAAAGGAAATTCCGCTATTGCTGGTGTCCGGTATTGCCATGGGGATTAACTGGATTTTGCTTTTTCAGTCTTACAAATATACGACGATTTCGGTAGCAACTCTGAGCTATTATTTTGCTCCGGTGATCGTGACCATTACATGCCCTTTTTTATTTCATGAGAAACTGACAGGGAAGCAGATTCTTTGCTTTTGTATGTCAACAGTTGGTCTGTTTTTGATCATTGGGATTGGTAATACGGGGCAGGGCGGGAATGATCTGCTGGGAATTCTATTTGGTCTGGGAGCTGCTGTCTTTTATGCAGCAGTTATCCTGCTGAATAAATTTATAAAAAATGTAGCAGGCGTACACCGCACACTTTTGCAGTTTTTTGCAGCAATTTTAATTTTGATTCCTTATGTGGCAGGTACAGGAGGCATGCACCTTACAGAATTGAACACTTCCGGATGGATCTGTTTGCTTACAGTTGGGCTTGTTCATACAGGAATTACCTATTGTATGTATTTTTCCGCACTAAAAGATTTAGCCGGGCAGGAGACAGCTATTTTAAGTTATATTGACCCATTGGTGGCGGTTCTTGTTTCCGTGTTGATTCTTGGAGAAAGAATGACCTTTGTGCAGATGCTGGGCGGGATGTTCATTCTCGGTTTTACATTATGGAATGAAAAAAGTTCGTGACAGTGATATAATATCTACATATCCAAAGGAAAAGAGGTGGCAGGATTGTTTTCACCGGATCAGATAGCAGATGTTCAGGGATTTAACAAGGTTTATTTGTATCTGTGCAAGCAGATTGATGATGCGATACTAAATGCAGGATATTCGCTTACGGAAAAAGATGTTCTGTTGGAAATCAGCAAAACGGAACGGTGTACGGCAAATATTTTGACGCAGCGGCTTCATATTGACCGCAGCTATATGAGCAGGATGATCGCCAAGTTTGAAAGAGAGGGATTGATTGAGAAAACGCTGTCCAGGACGGACAGCAGAGTCCGCTATATCCGACTGACAGAGAAGGGCAGAAAAGAGTTTAACCGATTAAGTGATATTCAAAGCTCACAGATTCAGAAGATTTTTCAACAGTTGAGTGAACATGACCAGCAGGCAGTCCTGAGTGCAATGGTTATGATCAGAAATAAACTTTCTGATGCAAATGATGTGATTACTATCAGACCGTTTAAACAAAGTGATATTGAATATGTAATTTCAAGACATAAGACACTTTATTATGCAGAACGCCATCTATCAGAAGTTTTCTCAGGTTATGTAGACTGTATTGTGTATGAATTTGTTGATAAATTCAACCCCAATACAGACTGTCTGAATATTCTGGAATGTAACGGAGTTCCTGCCGGGAGCATCGCTATTGCCAAAGTGGATGATATGACAGCACAATTACGGTTTTTTATGCTGGAGCCGGAAATGCGTCAGAGAGGATATGGGAACAGGTTGATTGAGCTGGCGTTGGATTTTTGCAGAAAAAAGGGATATAAAAAGGTGTTTTTGCTTACGATCACGGCTCAGGTTATCGCGCGCCATGTTTATGAACAGCATGGTTTTTATAAGGTTTGGAGCAGGGACAAGTCTGAGTGGGGAGAAGGGGTAATTGAAGAACGCTGGGATTTGGAATTATAAGGCGATTCATGTTGAAAGAGCCGTGCAACCAATAATTTCATCAAAGGACTTTGCTTCAACTCCATAATCTTTTCCCTTTTGAATAAGCCGAAACGCTATGATATAAAAAAGCTAAAGAGAGGGGATGTCTCATGATATTGTATTTCAGTGCTTCCGGAAACAGCCGCAGAGATCAACCCTTTTCCATTGTGTACGGACAATCTGCAATGCCACCGCATGACATGGGATGCGGGGCATGATGGCATGTGGAACGGAGATTGCAAAGGAATTGATGACTGGATTTTAAGGGATACTATGGAAAGGATGCAGGAAGCTTGTGGTGTTGCTTGGTCTTTACAATATACATAAATAATGATATAATTATATAAAAGAAAATGTATAAGGAGGTGGCGTGATGATTATAAAAGCGTCTGCGTCTTTAAGAAACGACTATGCAGCAATTTCCAATCTTGCAAAGGAGACAAAGGAACCCATCTACATTACCAAGAATGGGGAAGGTGATATAGTAGTCATGAGTATAGAAGCATTTGAAAAGCGGGAGCAGATATTGGAACTGCGTTCAAAAGTATTACAGGCGGAGCAGGAACGTATTGCCGGGGAGCCGACGCTTACTGTTGCTGAAGCAAGAGCAAAATTGAGGGAAAGACTAAATGGCATATAGAGTAGAGATTCTCCCGACTGCATGGGAGGATTTAAAACGGATTGAGGACTGGTATGCGGTGCAGTTTGATGTGGAGACTGCAATAACGGTCAGCGATCATATTCTGGATGTGCTTGAACGTCTGGAGCAGTTCCCGGATTCTGGTTCCATGACACCGGATAACTGGTTAAACAAACAGGGATATCGCATGGTAATCTGTAAAAAGCATGTTGCTATTTACCGAAAAATTGATAAAACGGTATATGTATATCATATTGCAGATACACAGACAGAATATACAAAACTGTTTTATTAGAAACATTAGAAAACGGAATTAGAGAAATCGTTTATTCGGGGGACTCCCTTTGGAAGCAGATTCGCTGACCGAGGGAGTCTTCTTTTTATTTTTTTAGAGATGATGCCTGCTTTCTGTAAAACATTCAGAGGGGGGGAACCAAAAAGGCAGGAGAAATTTTTGGTGAAGGGATTTCAAAGAATGTGAACAACACAAAAGTTAGTTGTTGCTAATTTTCTGCCCGTATGATATAGTATAGATACTTCAAAATGACTTTCAGAATACGAGGATCATTGCCAACGGGTAAATCGATGCATCCCGTGGTTTCCGGGAAAGAAATGAGCATTTAACGTATCAACCA
>JAUNGM010000074.1 GCA_030524545.1 Eubacteriales bacterium | reverse complement strand
TATCTAACTTCCTGACCCATCACAGCATCAGCAGATTTATCTGTTTCTTTTTTGATTCCATTGATGAATGCACATAATAATTAAGTGTAATATTGATATTCGAATGTCCCAATATCTCACTTAACGTTTTTACATCCATTCCAACCTCCACGCACCTTGTCGCAAAAGTATGCCGCAGGATATGGAAATTTACATTTCTTACCTCGCTTTTCCGCAATATCCTTTTAAAAAAATACTGGTAGTTTCTGGGTTCCATAAATTTTGATGAGCTGGTTAAAAAGAAATCTGTTCCGCCGGCTTTTCCGCGGAGGTTTTTGATAGACGGGTAAATCTGACCGGAAATAGGAATAACACGCATGGAAGATGATGTTTTTGGTACATCAATGATGATTCGTGTCCTTTTTATGCTGTTTTCATCAGGAATGGGAATTCTCTGAAGGGTGTGATTAATATAGATCACCTGCTCCTGCAGATCAATGTCTTTCCATCTTAATGCACAGATTTCTCCAAGCCGCATTCCGGAATACATACATAAAAGAAGTCCTATATAACGAGCATCTGTTTCATGTTTCCAAAGATACCGGGACACTCTGTCGAGTTCGTCTGCAGTCAGGGTTTCGATACTTTCTCTTTTGGGTTTGGGAAGCACCGTATTTTCGGCCAGATGGGCCATGTGGTATTCTCGTTCCCCATACCTGATGATGGATTTCAGCACCATATTGATGTCCCGGACTGTTTTGTTCCCAAGAACCCTGCTGTCCTCTTCCTGGTTTCTTCCCAGCTTTCGTCCGGTAAAAGAATTGATCAGGGAAGAATTTACCTTCTCCAGCGGAACTTCTCCTAATTCCGGTATGATCTGGCGCTTTACAATGCAGTAATACTTGGAATAAGTCGATTCCTTGACCGATAATTTCTTCATACCCAGCCATTCTGCGCTTACGTCCCTGATTGTGATTTTTGATACGTCCATTTCTTGTTTCTCCTTTTTCTTTTGTATTTAAGAAACCGAAGCTTCTTATAAAAGTATTATAGGAGAAGAGGAACATATCGTTCCCACATTTTATGCTTTTATCCCAATGCGCAGGATAAAAAAAGGCTGCCGCACTTTTTATCCTGTGCGGCAGCCTTTTGCTGCTGACTGTGTCTTAACAATCCATTCTTATATGGCTTTATTTCACTCCAAGCTTCTCCAGCTCCGCTGCCGCCTGTTTAAAATCCCGGAACTGAATAGTATGAATACCAAAGGCCTCAGCACCCCTGCAGTTCTCTGCACGGTCATCCAGAAAAACAGATTTCTCAGGCTGCAGATCATACAGAGACAAAAGTTTCTGATAGATGCCCGGCTCCGGCTTCAATTCCTGAACCTGGCAGGAGAAAACAACACCGTCCATATATTTCAGAAAGGGCATTTCTCCTTTATTGCGCTCCAGCATATAGTTGCTGTAATTGGACAGGATATACAGATGATATCCCTGGTTTTTCAGATATTTCACCCAGGTTTCCGCATAGTCGAATGCATGGATGGTTTCCGGACTGCGGCGCATGACCTCCCGGATATCCTCAGCATATTCCGGCGCTTCTGCGCAGAACTGGCGGAGATATTCCTCCTCCTCATAAAGACCTCGGTCCCTCTCGTTCCAGATCTGATTGCGGAAGGTAGCATCTGCGATCTTTTCATATTTTTCTTCGGAAAAGCCATAGCTTTTCAGATATGCCTCCCATCCAAATTCTACCAGCACTTTTCCTACATCAAAAATAATATTTTCTATCATACGGTTTGTCTCCTGCACATTCTTCTTTCTTCCAAAAAACCGGAATCCCAGTAAAAAGATATATGCCATTACAGGCACCAGGATTGCCGCTGCCAACGCCCCGCGAAATGCCGCCTGAGACCCGTCGCTGTCCCCAAAGGCAAACACCATGGGAAGGCAAAATACTAAAAGCAGCAATACCACTCCTGCAATTGCCGCCGCTCGTTTCCAATTTTTCATAAAACACCTAACCTTGTTTCTGTCCGGTACCTTTCCTGAATTTCTCCTCATAAGCAGCATAAAGCTTTTCCAGAATTTCCGGGGCCCTGCCGCCTACAGGCTTTCCGTCAATAGACTCTGCAGCATGGCACAGCGCACCGGAACGGCTGACAATGACTTCATCTGCATCAAACAGTTCCTCCACGGTAAACGGTTTCTCTTCAACCGGGATATCCAGTTCATGGGCAAGCTCGATCATGTGTTTTCTGGTAATCCCCGGAAGAATCAGGTTATCGCAGGGGGCAGTACGCAGCACGCCGTCTTTGATAATGGACACATTGCTGTGGGCACACTCTGTTACCCTGTCTCCTCTGTGAAATACCGTTTCATCACAGCCCATGGATTCTGCCTTCTGTGCAGCCATCACATTGGGAATCAGGTTCAGGGTCTTAATATTGCAGTGGAAATATCTGGTGTCTTCCATAGTCACCAGCTTCACTTTTTTGCTCATTGGAGCCGGATTGATGGGATTCAGCATGATCATCAGATTCGGCTTTACATTGCCTTCCGGGAATTTATGTCCCCTGTATGCGGTTCCTCTGGAAGCCTGCCAGTACAGAAGGCCATGCGCTCCGTCAAATTCTTTCACGACCTTCATCAGCTCCTCTGTCAGTTCTTCCCTTGACATCGTAAACGGAATTTCCAGCAGACGGCAGCTATTGTAAAAACGATCCAGATGCTCCTCCAGCGCAAACGGCATTCCATTTGCTACGGAAGTGGCATCATAAACGCCGTCGCCAAAATAATATGCCCGATCCAGAACCGGAACCTTCAGTTCCTCTACCGGGGCTATTTCTCCATTATAATATCCCACTCGTTCCATACAGTTACCCTCCTTTGTTTTTAATCTGAAAAGTGTCAGGCTGCAGTTACAAAGCTTTTTATATAATATAGTTCACGCCGGAGAAATTTCCCCGGCGCAAATTATCTGCTGCAGTCATGCTGCCGCTCCTATGGATTTCTTATTTATTTCTGTAGATAATGTCGTTTCTTCCCGGGCCATTGGAAATCATGGTAATCGGGAAACCGATCT
>JAUNGM010000073.1 GCA_030524545.1 Eubacteriales bacterium | reverse complement strand
CTTACCAAAAAGGAGCCATTTTTTACCAGAAACACAAACTATTTTACACTACCTATTAACCTCCTGACTGCTTCCCCATCCTATAAAGGAATCTTCCCTGCCACTTTCTGAACAAATGGCAGGGAAAATCAACAGGCTTATACCAATATTGGGGATTCGTCCTGAATTTTCTTAACGAATTCTTCCGGCCTCTTCAGCAGTTTTGCAATTTCTTGTACAGAATAGCCATCTTTTGTCCATTCAAGCACCAAATCCCGGATATTTTCCTCGCGTCCTTCCTGACGTCCTTCTTCTTTTAATCTTTCCAATGCTGTACACATATTAACCTCCTGACTGCTTCCCTGACGCATCAGTTCCGCTGAATCTGTAATCTTCCCAATTACTGTAATCAGTTCCGATTTTATTTCCTTATCTCTATACTTGGTTCTGATTTTATCAAAGTTTCCTTTGAAAATCTCCCTTGACACTTCAAAAACCGTTTTTACATCTTCATTGTGGAACACATACTGATCACTTTCCCGCACCTGCACAAGATTCATCTTATAATCCGCAAAAATACGTTCAATCTCCTCCGGCATCTCTACGATCATATCCTTCAGGCACATCGGACCATCCCAGATATGTTCTGAATAATATACCACAATCGAGATAATTGGATGCAGACGGTCTTCCCTGCACATCCCGGAAAGGAATTCATCCTCCGTCATGCTTCCTGCTTCCGTTTTACGGGAACGGGAAATCTGCTGGTATTCCTTCAGATACCCCATCCCATCATATAACAGTGTACGTAAAGGCATGGCATAATGGATCCGTTGCTGGGCTTCGATTCCCAAAACAGCAAATTCTACGCCGAACGCCATCTTTTTTACCACATCCCTGGTTCGCACGAGGGATTCCTCATAATCCTTGAACCGGATAATTCCCGATAGATCGGTATCCATTTCCTGAAGCGCTTCCGGTTTTAATACTTCTTTTCCCTGAAATACCACTGCATTAAATAAATCCGCGAAACGTTCATTCTGGCGCCAGAAGTCTTTCAAAACCACATCTGTTTTTACTTTCTTTTTTTCTGCCATCCGGCTTCACCTGCCTTTTCTCCTGATTTCATTATATCAGATTTTTTTAAGCCTGCAACTATGAACTTTCTCCTATACATAGACCGCATCTGGCACTTTCACCTCCCCATTCTTTACCATAAATGACTGGTTGTATTCCAGCTCATTTATTACCGCCAGTATTGTCTCAAACGCAGCGCGCAGTTCCATATACCGCATGATGAATCCGGATACTTCTATATACAACGCCATCTGCTGCTTTTTTGTCAGACGTTCTAATGCTCGTATCCGTTTCATTTTTTCCTTTCCAACATCAGAATATCCATAGTTCCCCTCATTTTCCAATAAACAGACCATATCTGTATCCGACAACATGCAGGCTGCCGTATTCCACCATGATATATCTGTATGTCCACCATTTGCCATGTCATCTTCACAGAATTCCAGATTCTTATACGGCAGATCATAATTATAAAACAACCGGTGGCGGATCTCTCCTAATTCCTCGTACATCTCTCCAGCAATATTTGCCATTTCATTGATCTGTTCACTGTAGCTGTCCCAATAAATGCTCTTTTTCTCATTCCCGTTATAAAGATAGCCCATGATTTCATCCAGCCCATCGTAAACCGACCAGATATCCAGCTTTTTAAATAATCCCATTTTACACCTCCAACTTCACATATTCCGTTAGGGAGTATCCGGAAATATCCTCCGGAATACTCCCTCAGGATTACGCTGCTAATGCCATCTCATTTTCTTCCGCCATGTGGTACGCAATACAGTAGCAGAACCCATCCGTCTCAAATTTGATGTAGTCCTCCGCCTGCTCTAAAATCCGCAATACTTTTTCTGTCACCTTCAGCATCCCATTCTGAAAATACCGGGCCTGCTTTCCTACATCCAGAGGCAGCATCACCGTTCCATATGTCCATATCATCCGTTTCTTTTTCATTGGTTTCCCCCTTTCCTTCTTTCTGATTACGGTCTGAACCTTTCCCACTCCTTTCTTATGTTCCAGCATCCTTAAACGCAAAAAAAGGCACTGACTATTCTTTCAAATAATCAATGCCTTTCCGCGTTTATGATATAAGACAGATTCCTGCCCAAAGTCAGCTTCCAGCCTCTGCCGGAACAAAACTTTTTCTGCTATTCACATAACAGAATCCTTTACATTACAAGCTTATCATAATCGCATATTTTGTCTTTGTCAATCCAGTAAATACCATATATGGTGTTTATTTCCTTTCATAAGGAAATTTCGTTACGCAGACAAGGAGCCGGTAAACAAGTTCCTGATAAAGATCCTCGTCCAGTTTTTCATCCACCATCGCATATTTGATCATCAATGGCCTGTATAATTCTATAATCTTTAAAAGCGCTTCCTTATCCGACTGCCTTGCACACAAAAATAATTCCTCAAATTCCATCCTTACCGCCTCCTATGATTCTTCTTATTTTTCTTATTGTGTTGAAATATGTATTTTCCGCTTTCTTAGCGGATACCCCAAGCATACTTCCTATTTCCCGGAAGGACTTCATATAAAAGATCCGAAGCATCAGGACTTCTTTCTGCTCTTTGGTAAGCTCAGAAACCGCCTGTAACAGGATTGAATTATCAATCTGTTCCAATAACATCCGGAACTCAATGACTCCCTTTTCCAGGTTATCCGACATCTTATCCACCTGCTGAAGGATATCCTCTTTGTCCGCTCCCGCGTATTCCTCATCCTCAAAAAGCGGCATTTCATAGTTTCTGATCCTGTTTCTTTTTTCCAGATATTCCTGCCTTGTATGTTTGACCGCTACTTTTACATATGCGCTAAACTGGCTTAATAAATCCTTTTCTCCTTTATTCATTTCTGTTCTCCTTTTGAATTTTTTTGCGGTAAAAAAATCCAAAAGGAGGCGAACGTACGTGGCAAATACCTCTGCTAAATCCCCAGCCAATTACGGTCAATTTCTGACCTGATACCCGGCAATTTTCCAAATTCCGACAGGCAAAAAAATAGACTGCCAGAATCAACTTCTGACAGTCTCCAAAATTCGAGTATTTTCTTTTTTGCT
>JAUNGM010000044.1 GCA_030524545.1 Eubacteriales bacterium | reverse complement strand
CTTGTCCTGTATTCTGAACAGTCATCAATGATTCCCATTCCGTCTGTTTTATTCATTACTTCAATAAATCCAAAATTATCTGCCATAAGCGGCGGCAGCTTTTTCCATAATTTCACCATTGTATATCGCTCCTCTCTACTCTTCCGCATTCGGATCATAGCCTACCAGGTGGCATCCCTTATGGAAACGCACCTCTATCCCCAGCTCCTGTGACAAATCCTTTGTAAGTGTTTCATAATCCGTAGACAAAAGCTCAATCTGACATCCGCCAAACAGTACAAGATGCTGCGGATGTATCTCCCCGGCAATTTCTCTGGCGGCCTCTTCAATATGCTCCAGATATCCGCCTGTAATCCAGTCAATCTCTTCCAATACTAAAAAAGTAAGTTTTCCCTCTCTCTGCAATTCCAGTTTTACGGTTCCTTTATGCCGTGTACAGGAACGCGAACCGATAAAAAGCAAATGTGTTCCCGGCTTCTCCACCAGTGCCCTGTAGCCCCTTCTTTCCGGGCGGCCGCCCCGGTGTTCTCTGTTCCTGCCCTGTTCCTCACGGGTGCCGTGTCCTTCATGGCTTCCATGTCCTTCATGGTTTCTTTGTAAATTATGGTTTCTTTGTAACTATTGGTTTCCATGCCCATGGTGATCCCTTTTCATTCCTGCTTCCAAATCTTATTCCTCCTCGCATTGACTACTGCCTGAAATCAAAAGAGGGCTGCCTGCATATCACATGTCAGGCAGCTCCTCTGATATTTCTTTTAAGCTTTTATTATTTTGTCTGTGAAAACAGCCATTCTTTTACGCCCGGCAAATCATATCCTAATCTCCAGGTCATTCTGTGGCTTCCTTTTAATGCATTGCCGTCGAGGTCCATGCTTCCGGTACCGGTCGCAATCTTCAGATAACAGATATTTGCATCTGAGGAAAGCGCCTCATCAATCACTGCTGCCTTTTCTTCCGGATCAGCAATACCCTCAAAGGTTGCTCTTGCAACAATGCCGCCTTCTTCTTCCCACTTGGCAACATTCTTATCAAGTCTCGCGCAGGCCGGGTCATCTTCAGAAACCAGCAGAAGCAGATTCTGATCTTTGATATCTTTTACCTGTTCCGGATCCCACTGTCCTGCCATAATATATGCCGCTGCAAACAGGTCAGGATCTTTTTCCATCATTACCATAGAAGCCATACAGCCCATGGACTGACCGGTTGTATAAACTCTGCTGGCATCTACCGGATATTTTTCTTCAAGATCACGAATCAGATTCATGGTTCCGAACATATAGTCTTCATAATATTCCCAGTAATCATTGATATACTTATCAGCATAGATCATGGTAACTACAAAGCATGGATTTTCTGCCTGCCATTCTTCGGAAGTCCAGACAGTACCGCCGTTACCCTGCTGAAGAATGTATTCCCAGCTGTCACCGACTGCACTTGCATCCGGAATAAACAGAACCAGCGGATATTTTTCTCCGGACTCTGCATATCCTTCCGGTTTATAGAAGTTGTAGTGCAGAACCGTATGGCTGTCCGGATCGTTATAATAGTGGTTATCGTCAAACTTGCTCATATCCGGAGTAATTACCGCATCATTGCCCATGATTCCTCCGTCGCCGCCTGATGTCGAATGCTCTTCTTCGCTTCCTGCGATCACTGCTCCGTCAACCGTTGCAACATCCTGATGCTGGATAACTGTTGCACTGTCGATGACTGTCATGCCCTGAATTCGTCCGTCAGTCGCATATTTGTCATCAAGAATCGGGCTCTGGATTTCCAGATCAAGAACAACATAATTTCCTTCTGCGTTCTCTTCCGTAACTTCACACTCGCTGTTTGTGTGTACTGCCGTAATAGTTCTGTCCTTTACTTCAAAAGTATCTAAAGCAAGGCTTTCCGCGTCAATTGCCGTATTATACTCGACGATGACATTAGATACCTTCTGTCCGTCACCATAAATATGGTTCACAGTATAAACCTTTCTGATGCCCGGTTCGCCGTTTGTATCTTCTACCTTTTCTTCGGCTACGATTACCTGAGCGGCTCTCTCCGGTTCTGCTGCCGGGGCCTCCTCTGCAGTTTCGGCTTCTGCGGTCTCAGCTTCGGCCTCTGCAACAGTTCCCTCTTCCACAGCTTCCTCTGCGGATACACATGTCGCCATAGAAGCGATCATTGCTGCCGAACATAATGCTGCGATCCACTTGTTTCTTCTTTTCATTGTAATTCTCCTTTCTTTGGTGAAATTAGATTTATATATTTACTGCTTTCGCAATAAATTTCGCTGTCAAACGAAAGGGGCTTCGTTATTTTTACCTTATCAGATATGATCCCCTCTCTGATTTGTGCATATTGTAGCAAAGTTTTTTGTATTACATCAATTCCATTGTGCATTATTGAATTTCCATTTTGGAAATCACTTTCCCTGCCAGGCATCCGCTGCCGGCACCATTTTTTCATACTCTGGCATAAAAAAAAGATGCACAAGCCTTTATGCCGGGGCCTGTACATCTTTTTAACATTAACATTGATAAACTGTATAAAATCGCGTATTACATTACTGACTGATCTTCTCGATCATAAAATGAAGAAACTCTGTTGCTGCCGGACAGGAAACCTTCCTTCCGTAAAGAAGATAGATATAGGAACGTACTGTTGGATAAATATCAACAACAGCACAATTCCGCAGAGCATCCGAGGGAATATGAAGCCTGTTTAAAACAGCTATCCCGCGGCCGCCATGCACATAACGAACCATAGTAGAGGTAAACTGAGATTCCGCTACCACATTCGGCGTAAAACTCTTTTTCTCGCATAATTCCAGGAATTTTCTCGTCTCCTCATGAGGAATACTGGTAACACTTGCATGCAGGATAAAATTTTCATCTTTCAGCTCCTCAAGGGTAACGTTTTGACTCTTTGCATATTTATGATCCATAGGAAGAACAACTGCCAAATGATCCGTCTTATAAACCATCTTGTTGAAATTATAATCTACTGCTTCGCCTTCTCCCAGAAAGGCAAAATCACACTTCTTGGTTTTCAGCAGAGCCAGGGGCTGATATGTCTCAATGGTATGCATATTCTTGTCGGGATGCAATTTGGAAAATTCTGTAATAAGGTCGATCAGTCCATACTGTCCCAGAACAGGTGCATATGCAACTGCAAACTGATTTTTTCTGTCATCCGACACGTCCTGTAAAGCAGCAAGCGCATCCTGACTTATTTCGATTATGTTCTTCGCATATGGATATAAGGTTTTACTGTATTCATTCGTCTTGATCATTCTCGCTGAACGGTCAAATAATGAAACCCCAAGCTCAGACTCCAGCTTTTGAATATGTTTTGTAAGCGATGACTGAGAGATATTCATTTTAAATGCCGTCTCCTGAAAACTGCTGGTCTCCACCAGAGAAACAAATTCCTCTAAAATACTAATTTCCATTAACTTCTCTCCCCATTCAATCCAGATTACTGTCTGCACTCTATCATTATTACAAAAACTAGCGTTCACTATAGTATACCACAAAATTCGACAAAAATCTATTTCAAATCAGATAATCGTTTGGCACTTTTACCCCAAAAGAATGTCTGCCGAACCCTTTGTATCGTATATTTCACAGCAAAAACAGCCTGCTGTCAGCCAGGCAGCCCCGGCTGATAACAGGCTGTAAAACCAAAACGCTCTCTACCACCAGATAATATAAACCAGTGTCAGGCAAAGCCCGATTCCAAACAACATCAATCCAAAAGACAAACTCCTCCGGATAATCTTATTCGTCTCTGTAAATTCCTCATATCTCACTGCCAGAATATGCACAAAATCCTTACCTCCCGGATTCTTCCGGTTCCACAGGCGGTTGCCCAGGCCCTGAAGGCCGTTCAGAAGTTTTCCTGCTCTTTCCGTAAATGCATTTCCTTCGGTTCTCTCATGAGGCAGCGGGCTGTCCGAATAAATCGTCCTGCGCAAAACCACCACAGACAGATCCACGAAGCTGTCTGCGATCCTGCATGCCACACCGCAGATAAACGGCAGGAACTGAAGCAGCAGCGGCCTGTAAATGAGGTTTTCCAGATCCAGCCACGCAGGCCATGCGTCTGCATAGGCAGCACAGGCTCCGGTGCCTTTGCGGGCTTTTTCTCCCTCTGTACGCATCAGATACCGGCGAATTACCAGGAAGTAGACCACCGCACCGATTCCGATTGAGACAGCACCTCCGAAAAGATTCTGAAAGCTGAAATAAGCAACCATATGCCCTTCCTCTTCCAGATGCATCAGGCCCTGTCCGATGGCTGCCGCACGATCCATGATGGTGTGCGGAAACAATCCCCAGATCAGCAGGAGAACCGCGCTGCCGGCCAGCGCAAAAGTGCTTTGTCCATTCATATACCCCTTCATATGGTCGAACTTCCGCTGCACCTCTGCACTTGCGTTCTTTTCCACAAAAATCGCCGCAAAGAGCTTTGTCATGTATGCCACCGTAAGCCCGCCGCTGAACAGGAAAATGTATTCCACTGCACGCATTACCCAGCCTCCGCCGTATTCCACAATACTTTCATGGAGAAGGGTCTTGCTGATATAGCCGCCGAATAGCGGAATACCGCCGATCGCCAGGGCACCAACCAGGAAAATTGCCTTCAGCAGAGGCTTCTTTCTGCCAAAGCCCCGGATTTCATTGAGATTCAGCGCATGGGTATTCATAAAAATGACACCTGCTGCCATAAACAGCACCAGCTTGATCATAGAATGATTTACCATATGAAGCAGGGTTCCATGGACTGCCAGGGCGTTTTCCTCTCCAAGAAGCCCCTGCATCCCCACGCCTACCAGGATAAAGCCGATCTGTGACATGGAAGAGCAGGCCAGCGTCCTTTTCAGGTCGATGGAAAATACTGCCAGAAGGGCGCCGCCGAACATAGTCAGGACGCCGATTCCAAGAATCAGATTACCCCAGGCTTCATCATACAGAAACAGATTGCTGCTGATGACCAGAATACCGAAAATACCGGTTTTTGTAAGAATACCGGACAGCAGTGCGGAAGCGGGCGCCGGAGCAACCGGATGTGCCTTCGGCAGCCAGATGTGCAGAGGAAATGCACCGGCTTTAGCCCCAAATCCCACTAACATGCAGGCACCTGCGGCGTACAAAACGTTCTTGTCCTCACAGGCACGGACAGCTTCCGGAAGTTCGGAGATTTCCAGGGTTCCCACTGCATGATAAAGCAGGAACAGTCCCATCAGCATCACTAAACCGCCGATTACGGCAACTGCCAGATAAGTGGCTGCTGCCCGCAGAGAAGCCGCATTCTCCTCCTGTGCCACCCATACATAAGAGGTAAAGGACATCACTTCAAAGAAAATAAAGGTCGTATACAGGTCTGCCGACAAAAATACTCCCATTGTCGCTCCGAGAGTCAGCAGCAGAAACAGATAAAAACGGTTCTTATTGTCATGATGGCGGAAATACTCCCCGGAGAGCAGCGTTGTCATCATCCACATAAGCGCAGCTACCAGGCTGTAGATCACCCGGAATCCGTCCAGGGTGAAATCAAGGCCGAACCCGCAGATTTCCGGAATGTGAAGCTGTGCGATCGTTTCCGCTCCCAGGCTTCCCCGGCTCATCCATGCCAGGAGGACTGCCAGCGCAAACTCACTGACTGCCACAAATTCCGCCAGATAGTTCCGGTAATCCTCCCGGTACCTTCCTGTCAGGTAAGAAAGGAGTCCGCCTAAAAATGGATAAAACACCAGAATTGCCAATATCATATTCATTTTTTTCAACTCCTCCCTTAATTCATAATGGATGCTATGGATTCCAGTGCTGCAACGATCGGCTCTGAATGAAGTCCGAAAACAAACATGGCAATGACAAAGATCACCAGCGGAAGCATCATCATCCAGTTAGGATCCTCCACATCCGAAATGGTACCGTAGTCAAAATCCCTGCCCGGGAAAAATGCCCTTACGGAAATGGTCAGCATATAAAGTGCTGTCAGGATCGCAGAAACAAGAAGCGCTGCGATTCCGACATAGGCAAGAGGATTTTCGCTCTGTACCGCTGCTTTTGCCAGATTCCATTTACTGATAAAGCCGCACAGGCCGGGAACCCCCATCAGGGCCATGCCGGAAATGGTAAAGATCACAAATACCTTCGGCATCCTCCGTCCGAAGCCGCGCAGTTCATGGATATAATTCCTGCCGGATTTATAGATTACCGCACCTGCACAGAAGAAAGAGCAGATCTTCATGACCGCATGGAAAATCATATGGCTCATGGCTCCCACAAACCCAAGAGGTGTCATCAGTGCCACGCCAAACAGGATATAGGAAAGGTTGCTGACCGTGGACCATGCAAGCCTTCTTTTCAGATGAGTTTCTTTTAAGGCCCTGCTGCATCCGTACACAATCGTAAATACAGTCAGCCCCAGCACCACCGTCTGTGCCCAGCTTCCCCGGAGCAGTTCCGTACCGAAGCTGTAATAAGTGACACGCATCACCGTAAACGCTCCTGCTTTTACAACAGCTACCGCATGGAGCAGCGCCGTTACCGGAGTGGGGGCCACGCCGGCTTTGGGAAGCCAGGACGAAAACGGGAACATGGCGGCTTTTACACTGAAGCCGCAGAAACAGAATACATAGATCACCAGAAGGAAATCTTTTTTGTCTCCAAGCCGTGCAAGGTCAATGACACCGCCGGGCGTAAATACGGAGGTTGTCCCGTAGGTCAGGATGAAGATCATTCCGATAAAGGCAAATGCCGCACCGCCGAGGGAATAATAAAGATACGTCCTGCTTGCCAGGATTGCTTCTCTCGTCAGGGTATGCATGATCAGCGGCAGGGTTACCAGACCCAGCATTTCGTAGAAGAAATACATCGTAAGGATATCCTCTGCCAGGGCTATTCCAAGAGTCACCCCATAGGTGATCACATAGAACATAAAGAAATATTTCTCATGGCCCTCGTGTTTCATATATTCAAAGGAATACAGTGTGGCAAGAGGCCAAAGTACGGATACGATTCCCGCAAAAACTGTCCCAAGACCGTCCAGACGGAAGCTGACACTTAAATTTCCGGTAAAGCGGAACAGAATAAAGGAGCCCTCCGGCTGGGAAAAGAGCATCATCCATGCAAGGATTGATGTAATAAGGACAATACTCTCCACATACACTGCCATCTGTTTACGTGTTTTAAAAGGGAGCAGAGGAATCGGCGCCCCGAAAATAATGGGGAGCAGAATCACAGCCACCATAATACCAGCATTCATTTTTCTCTTCCCCCTTCCTACATTAAACCGGAAACCAGCTGACTAATGTAATTGATCAGCGGATTCGGCAAAATTCCAAGAATCACAGACAGGGCAGCCAGCACTGCAAGAGGAACCAGCATTTTCGCGGAGGGTTCCTTTACAGCCTCAGTTCCGCTGTGTACTTCCGCATCGCCTGCCTCTTTCCCCGGGAAAAATCCCTTCATGGTAACCGGAAGTAAGTACCCGGCCGTCAGCAGCGCACTGATCAGCAGCACTGCCGGCCCGAGCCATCCGAACACTCCCACGTCAGCGCCCAGCGCTCCCTGCGCCAGATACCATTTGCTTACAAAGCCGCTTGCCGGCGGAATTCCCACAAGCGCCAGAGAAGCAAAAGTATAGCACCACAAAGTTTTCGGCATACGCTTCCCGATTCCGTGAAGCTCCTCCACTCTCGTCTTACCGCATTCAAAGATAAATACTCCGGCAGTCAAAAACAGCGTACTCTTTATAATCGCATGGAATACCGTGTGAAGCAGCGCTCCTGTCATCCCTGTCGGTGTCAGAAGCGAAAGTCCGAACAGGATATAGGAAATCTGGCTGACAGTGGAATAGGCCAGCCGTTTTTTGAAAACAGGCTCTCTGTATGCCAGCATAGATCCCATGAAAACGGTAATCAGCGCCAGCACCATCCATGTCGTCTGTACCCAGGTTCCTCTGATAAAATCCGGCCCGACTACATAGTAAACCGTGCGGAGTGCTGCCAGAACGCCGCCCTTTACCACAATTCCGGAAAACACCGCCGATGCAGGAGAAGGTGCTACCGGATGGGCTGCAGGAAGCCACGCATGAAGCGGCAGCATACCGGCTTTTGCCCCGAATCCCACCAGCATGGCAAATACCGCGATCAGCAGAATCGTGCGGTGATCCTGCGCCAGTGCCGGGTTCAAAGTCCCGCCAGGCATAAAGGTCAGCGTATCGCAGTACCGATACAGGAAAAACATTCCGAATAATCCCATATACGCCCCGCAGAGAGAATAAAACAGGTATTTCAGAGCTGCCATAATGGCCTCCCTGGAGCCGTTATGAAGCACCATGGGCGCAGAGGTCAGGGTCATCAGCTCATAAAAGAAATACAATGTCACAAGATTTCCCGCAAAATCCAGCGCAACCAGTACGCCATACACAAGCAGATAAAACCCGAAGAAGCGCTTTTCCTCTCCTTCGTGCTTCATATAGACAAATGCATAGATTCCTACAGCTACCCACACAAGGCTGGTAAAGGTCACAAAGATCCTGCTGATTCCGTCTATATGGAAATAAATGGGGATATCTTTCATCAGATAAAATAATGTCACGCTTTTTTCCCCGCTAAAAGCTGCCGTCACCGCAAGAATTGCGGAAATGACCAGAACCGTACAGGTCAGCAGATGCAGCCTGTGCCTTTCCGGCTCATCCATGCCGTTTCCCACAGCAGATAATCCGCTGCCGCTTCCCGTTTTTCCAAGATGCTCACGAAATGAAGTCAGCAACAGAAAAATACCGGATAATACCGGCAAAATTACCGGCAGTAAAATCCAACCATTCATGTTCTTTTCCTCCTATGCAAACATCCTATGAAAACATTTCCAGACCGCTTCGGAACAATGCAATGATCGGTTCCGAACAAAGGCCCAGAATCAGGTTCAATATGATAAAACAAACAAGTGCCGCAGACTTCTGCTTATTTTCTTTCATAGTAATATTGCGGAAGCCTTTTTTCCGGATGGCTGCCCTGGAAACAGGCGTATAAATCCGGATGACCGTCTTCATGAAATAAAGAGCATTCAAAATCGTGCTGATCGCCAATGCAATCAGGGTCAGGAGCAGTTTATGGCTGCTTTCCATACCGGCCTGCGCAAACAGCAGCTTGGAAATAAAGCCGGAAAACATAGGAATACCAACCATAGAAAGTGAACCTACCGTAAAGGCAACACCTGCAAGCTTATTCCTGTATCCCGCTCCGGTCAGATCCTGAAATCTTGTGCTGTCGCCGGAAGCATCCGTAATTCCTGACGCAGCTACGAACAGCAGGGATTTGGTTGCCGCATGGGAGACAATATGGTAAATACTTGCGATTACCCCGGCAGTTGTTCCAAGGCCAAATCCCATATAAATATAGCCGATCTGCGCAACGGAAGAGTATGCGATCATTCTTCTGATATTATTCTCCTGGATAGCGCTGACTGATCCCATGATCATGCCTGCAATGCCAAATACGAAAAGAACGTTCACGACCTTGCTGTCACGTACCATGTCAAATCCTACCACACGGTAGAAGATTTTTGCCAGAAGAAAGATATATCCTTTGGATACCAGGGATGACAGGATCGCCGCGGAGGACAATGTGGAATACCCGTAAGCATCCGGAAGCCAGGAATGGAACGGGAACAATGCACTCTTGATGGCAAGTCCCACAGACATCAGTCCCAGGGAAACCAGAAGCGGAATATTGTACATTCCCGTCTGATGCAGGATTGCTACCTGTTCCTGGATATTGCTCATCAGCAGATGACCGGTCAGGTCATACAAAAAGCAAATACCAAGAAGCAGAAGACCGGAACCAAGAAGGCTCATGATCATATATCTGGTCGCTGCTTCCAGGGTACGCCCGTTCTGCCTGATCATGATCAGGCCGCAGGCGGAAATGGTGTTGATCTCCACAAAAACATAGGCTGTAAAAAGGTCGTTTGTGTAGATCAGCGCAAGCAGGGAACAAAGCAGCAGATTGACCATTACATAGTAAAGGTTCTGCTTGGTTTCCTCCAGCTCCTCCTCCCTTTCATAAACGCCGCCCAGCATACAGAGCAGCATGATAATGCAGAAGATTACTGCCATAGACGCTTCCAGCACGCCCACGCGGATTTCATTACCCCATGGTGCAGGAAAATGGCCCATCATATACACATACGGCGCCCCGGAACGTATCACAAATCCCAGCACAGCGCAGGACATCAGCGCGATCACCGTGATCACCGCAAGATTGATCTTCTTTGCTTTTTTTCCATCCAGAATAGAAGAAAGAGGGCCGGAAAACAGGGACAGGATAATGGTGATAAACGGAAAATTCTGTACAAACTGCATCACAATCCCTCCTTTTTCAGCCTGGTTGAAATCTCATCCAGATCCAGAGTATGATACCGTCTGTACAGGCGGATGGTCAGTGAAAGCATCAGCGCAGTTACCGATACAGAAACCACGATGCCCGTCAGCACCAGACCGCTGGGAATGGGGTTGATATAGGCTTCCACGCTCTGCACGCCGTTTGTCACAATGGGGGCCTTGCGCCCGGCAATATACCCCTTCAAAGCCAGGAACAGATACATTGCCGTATCCATGATGTTCAGGCCGATAATCTTTTTAATCAGGTTTTTCTGAAGGAGCAGGTTGGAAAATCCGATTCCAAAGAGAATCATTGCAATCGCTTCCTCATAATTGTTGAAAAGATTTGCAATATTCATATCAATACGCTCCTTTCCGGAACATGACATAAAAGGTGTACATGGTTCCTGCTACAACGATACCCACACAGATATTCAATATCAGGATCAGTCCGCTGCTCAAAATGGCGCCCGGTGTTCCCAGAGGAATCATGCTTTCTATGTGGTTGGCGCCTGTATAGAAAGAATAGCTTTTGGCAAGGGCATAGCACGCCAGAGCGCAGAAGCTCGTCCTCCTGTATGTTTTCTGGGTAAAGAACCGCTCGGTTTTTTCAAAGCCGAATGCATTCAGATACAGGATCAGCCCCGCTCCGATGACAGCACCGCCGGAAAAACCGCCGCCCGGCCCCAGATGTCCCCCGAGAATGATATAAATACCGAAAATAAAGATCGGCGGAACCAGGATTCTGGCAACAGTCTGAAGGATGATGTCGTTTTTCGGTTCGTGGATACGGTCGTTTTCCATGGCATAGCCCATTCCGCTCCGCCCCTTTTTGTCTCCGTCAATACGAAGAAGGATCAGAACCGTACAGGTCGCAATAAAAAGCACATGGGATTCTCCCAGAGTATCAAATGCCCTGTAATCCAGGATCATTCCTGTTACGATATTTACGGCTCCCGTTTCCTGAAGCCCGCTCTCTATGTAACGCCCTGCCACCTCATTATTGACGGGGTTTGATGCATTTCCGAAGCTTGGCAGGTGAGATACTGCAATCAGCAGCATGGACACCAGAAAAAGGCAGAAAAGCACGCTGAATACATTATAAGCTCTCCGGAAAACACGCATTTCCGGGTTGTGCCTGATATCGTAGATCCGTTCCAGAAGCCGCTTCTCTTCTTCTTTTCTTTTCACAAGGGTCCTGCGGTCTTCTTTAAACGTTTTCTGGGGTTTCATTTCCACAGTATCCAGGAAAGGATCTTTCGTGCCGTCCAGCCATTGCTTCAGGCGATGAGACAGGGTATTCTCGTAGTGTTCTTTCGGTACTTTTTTACTCATCTTCTTCCTCCTCTCCTGACTTCATAATAGCATGAATCTTTTTCAGTGTAATAAAGAACAGAACGCTGGTAATTCCCGCACCTACTGCAGCCTCCGTAATTGCCAGGTCCGGGGATTCCAAAAGAATCCAGATCACAGACATTACGAGACTGTAGGACATAAAAATCAGGATGGAATTCAGCAGATTTTTCGAAAAGCTTACGGAGACTGCACACACGACCAGAAAGCCCAGCAAAATACATGTGAATACCTGCATATTACGCCTCCTCCTTTGCATTTTCAGTGAAACAATTTTCTTCTTTTATTTTTTCTTTTTCGGCTTTTTCTTTTTCCAGTTCTTCCAGGGTTATGACACGGTAATGTTTCTCTTTATCTTCATCCGTAGTAACCTCCAGACGAGCGATCAGATGGGAGGAAACCGGGGAAGAAAACCACAGGAACACGATTACCAGAAACAGCTTCAGCGTAGTAAAGCTCCATCCGCTCATGATCATCAGCCCCACAAGGGAAAATCCGATTCCCAGGGTATCTCCCATGGCTGCGGAATGCATACGGTTCAATACATAGCGAAAGCGAAAAACACCGATCATTTCAATGGCAAAAATCCCAAGTCCGAACAGCAGGAATGCCGCTCCTGCCAGAAAGCGAATCCACTCAATCACTGCCATTTTTCTTCGCCTCCTCTATTTTCTTTTCCTGATATACGCCCATATAAACTTTTGTCAGGCAGACAACTGCCAGGAAGCTGATCATTGCATAGATCAGACAGATATCCACCAGATACCCCTCCTGAAGCATCAGCGCCAGAATGGCAATAATGACCATGATCATCGTTCCCATCATATTCGTGGCAACAATCCGGTCTGCAATTCTCGGACCGATGATCGCCCTGATCAGGCACAGCACTACCATGATTGCCAGAAAGATCAGTGCTGCAACAAAAAGTACGTGATAGGCCTGGGCAAGCGCAGAACTTGTATTTTCCATAGCTCGTTTTCCTTTCCAGTTATTTTTTGATACGTTTCCATTGGTTATTTCATTGATTGTTTCATTTATTTATCCTGTTCCATGTCTGAGATCAGCTTCACAAAGATGGAATCCGCCATTCCCACTGCCAGATCTTCGTCCAGACAGTGTACGACATATTCGGAATTTTCCAAAGAAACGGTAATCGTTCCCGGAGTCAGGGTGATGGCATTGGCTACCAGCGCCTTTGCAACGGAAGTCTCCATATCTGAGTGAAAGCTCACCAGCGCAGGCTCCGGCTCTTCCTTCTCTGATAAAATCATGTGGATCACTGCAAAATTTGCTTTTACGATTTCCATGACAAGCACACAGGAGTACCGGATGAATTTCAAAACCTTCCGGATATTGGCCTTTTCTTTCTCTACACTGTAATCCATAAATTTACAGGTGAAGGCGAATATCGCCCCTGCGATAATAATACCGAAAATACAGATTTCCAGCGTAAGATTCCCATTAAAGATTACCCATAACAAAAAATACAGCAGATACATTGCTTTCTCCTTTCCTATTTTTTCTATCAGGCGTATAGTTATTATAAAATTTTCTATGCTTCCTATCAATTCTATTTATCCCCGGCACTATTTCCAAACCAGAAAAAAAGCTTCCGGGATATTTGTCGAATCACGCTTTAGTATATCACACTTTTTTTTAAAATGGATAATTTTCTTACAAAAAAAGGACGTATTTCTACGCCCTTTTTAGTCAATTCAACCATTTTGTTTTTCTCTTCGCGATTCATCGCTGTTACATTTTGCACATACTGTCTGCTTTCTGTCTATTCATATAAGAATACCATAGCTTCATATGGTTTTAAGTCCATATCGTTCTTTCCATAGTCTCCTGAGATGTTCGAAATCAGTACTTTTTTGTCTCTGCCCTTCAGCTCTTCCGGAATCTCATACGGAACCTCCTGATCAGTAAAGTTACAGATTACCAGAAGCGTCTGTCCGTCCAGCTCACGTTTATAAACGTAAAGGCTCCTGTCCTGCGGCAAAAGCAGACTGTATTTACCGTAAACAATAATCGGATACTCTTTTCTGAGGCGGATCAGCTTCTGATAATAATGGAAAACCGAATCCTCCCTTGCAAGCTGCTCTTTTGCGTTGATTTCCGTATAGTTCGGATTTACCATGATCCATGGGGTTCCTGCAGTAAATCCGGCATTTTCCGTATCATCCCACTGCATAGGTGTTCTGGCATTGTCGCGGCTCTTGTACCGGAGATAACGCATCATATCATCAGGAGCAATGAGATTTTTGCCTACACATTCGCGGTAGGCATTGATGCTTTCGATGTCACGGAAATCCTCCAGCTTTTCAAAAGGAACATTTGTCATTCCCAGCTCTTCTCCCTGGTAAATATAAGGAGTTCCCTGCATCATATGCAGGCAGGTTGCCAGCATCTTGGCAGATACATCATGATATTCTTTAGATGGGTTTCCAAGGCGGGAAAGAATTCTCGGCTGGTCATGGTTGCACCAGTACAGGCTGTTCCATGCCTTGCCGTATAATTCCACCTGCCATTTGGAAAGAGTTTCCTTCAGCTCTACCAGGTCGATCTTGCGGTCATTCCATTTAAAGGTCTCTCCTCCGTCCAGATCCATATGCTCAAACTGGAACACCATGCTCAGCTCCGAACCGTCGCTGTTGGCATACTTCTTCGCCTCCTCGATGGTCACGCCGGAGCATTCTCCTACGGTAAGAAGACTGTGTTTGGAAAGCACTCTCCTGTTCATCTCCTGAAGATACTCATGAACGTGAGGGCCGTTCTGTACAAAGGGGCCAAAGTCTCCGTAGCCGCTCTCCTTCAGTTTGCCGTCCGGAAGTCCCGGTACCTTGGAGATCATACTGATCACGTCCATGCGGAAGCCGTCAATCCCCTTCTGGCACCACCATTCCATCATGTCAAATACCTCATCCCGAACTTTCGGGTTATCCCAGTTCAGATCCGGCTGCTTCTTGGAAAAGAGGTGCAGGAAATACATATCTGTTTCTTCGTCATATTTCCAGGCAGAGCCGCTGAAGCAGGATTCCCAGTTGTTAGGCGGGTTGCCTTCTTTGCCTTCCCGCCAGATGTAATAATCTCTGTAGGGATTATCTTTGGATTTGCGGCTTTCCACAAACCATGGATGCTCGTCTGACGTATGGTTTACCACAAGATCCATGACGATCTTGATGCCGCGTTCATGTGCAGCAGCAAGCATTCGGTCATAGTCCTCCATAGTTCCGAATTCTTTCATGATTCCCCGGTAATTGCTGATGTCGTAACCGTTGTCATCATTGGGAGATTCATAAACGGGAGAAAGCCAGATCACATCGATTCCCAGTTCTTTCAGATAGTCCAGCTTTTCAGTGATTCCGTTCAGGTCGCCGATTCCGTCTCCATTGCTGTCCTTAAAACTTCTTGGATAAATCTGATATACAACACTCTGTTTCCACCATGTCTCTGCCATGTCCTGTTACCTCCTGCAGGTTGTTTTTGTTATTTTCGTGTTTACGGATTTCTTCCATAAACAGCTTTTCTCATCCCTTGAATTTAACAGTATTATAGCTATCTTTTCCGAAATTATCTTGCACCATCCTATATATTAATAACACAATATTGACATTTTCCCTGCTTAATCACTGATTTCTGCCAGAAGTTCTTCAGCTTTTACTCCGTATAGTTTTGCCAAAGCTATAAAATTTGTGGTGCTTGGCTCGGATGTTCCGTTTTCCCATTTGGATACGGCCTGTCTGCTGACTCCGATACGTTCAGCAACAAATTCCTGCGTCATTTTGCAGCGGATCCGATGGTCTTTCAGGCTTTCACCGAGGGATTTCTTTATCTTTTTCTGCTCACTCCGCTGTTCCCCGGAACTCAGATATTTTTTTAATGCTCTGACCACAAGAATAAATAAATAGACCCCTCCGACAATGTAGACAAGTATGAAACAAAGATTGATGATCTGAACAATTCGTGCAATGACCATACGCCGCCCCTCCTTCAGCTTCTGATGTATGTGTATATTTTATTCTGTATCCAAAATCTATCAGATCATTACGGTTGCATCTACCAACTATCACGCAACTTTTCTTTACATCCGGAATGCCCAACAGACCTTTTGCCTTTTCCTGTTTATAGTTATAAAATAACAGGCCTGCGCACAGCAAGTCTATCAATTTAAGGGCACCTGAATTATTCAGGTGCCCTTTGTGTCAAGGTGACGGATTATTTCGTAACTTTTACTTTTTTGGCTGTACTCCATGCGGAATAATATGTTTTACCGGATACCGTTTTATAACTTCTTACGGTGATTGTATATGTCTTGCCTTTTGTCAAGCCTGTAAGAGTCTTCGTAAGAGCAGACGCGCCTTTTACGGTAATCGTCTTTTTGTTGCTTCCTGTCTTATAACAGATCTGGTATCCTGTGGCTGCACTGTTTTTGTTCCATTTCACAGTGATTTTTTTCGTAGCGGAATTCGACGCCTTGGAAATCACCGGGCTGGCCATCCGGCAGATTGTTTTGCCGTTTGTATATTTACTCATATAGCTGCCGCTGTAGGCACTGACTGTATAGGAATAAACGGTACCGCTCTTCGATTTGACTTTTGTATCCGTGTAGCTGAGTTTACTGCTTGATACCGAAGCAATCTTCGTCCATTTGCCGCTTCCGGTCTTACGGTAAATATAATAGCCTGCAGCTCCATTGACCTTTTTCCATTTAACAGTGATGCCGGAAGCAGCATTCGCTGCACTTGAAACGGAAGGTCTGGCCAGATATTTGATCTTCTTGCCGGCAGAGGAATATTTTCCTGTAATATTATCATAATAAGCCTGTACAGTATAGGTATACGTTGTACCGCTCTTTACGCTCGTATCACTGTAGCTTGTCTTAGAGGTTTTGCCAATTTTTTTCCAGCCGTCTGAACCTGTTTTACGGTAAATATAGTACCCGGCAGCTCCTTTTATTGATTTCCATTTTATTGTTACGTAACCAGCACCATTGGAAATAGATGAAAGCGCCGGTGTCGCCAGAGTGACAGTAACATTAACGGACTTTGATGCTGCCTTTCGGTTGCTGTCACCGGCTGCCGTAACCTTCAGTGTAGCTTTGCCTGCCTTCAAGCCTTTTACATTGCCGGATTTATCTATAGAAACAACAGCCGGATCGCTGGAGGTATAGCTAATCGTTCCGATGCCTTTTGCTGTAACCACAGCACTTCCGCCTACTGTAAAACTGGTTGCCGTAATACTGGTTGTCAGCGTCTGAGCGGCTTTGGCAATCGTAAAGGTTTTGGTGGCTGTACCTGTATAATTTCCCTTTCCCGTAATTTTCACGGAAGCGGTTCCCGCATTGGTATTGTTAGAATATACAAGAGTATAGTCAGTTCCGTTTACCAGGGTGGCCGTGCCATCCTTTACTGTGACAGAAGGTTCTTTGGCACTTCCATTGTAGGTATAGGTGGCTGCGGAGAGTGTTATTTTGCATTTTGAAATCTCAATAGGCAGATGAGCAACTTTAAAGGTTGCAGGTGATGCGGGGATGCCGCAGTTCACTGCCTTGATTTCATAGGTGTAAGTATATCCAAGGACAACATTCTTATCCGTATAGCCGGTGCCAGTAGTCGATGCAATCTGAACATACGGACCTGTTCCAGTCTTTCTGCGGATGGTATAGCTGACCGCATTTTCTACTGTCTTCCAGGTAATCGCAATATTACTTACCGTGTTTTTGGCTGTTACGGAAGGTGCCTTGAGTGTAAACGGGTAACGGTTAAACGGAATATTATTTGCATCAGCAAAGGACTGCGCCGTACTGCCGCTCTTTCCCCAGATAGACAGGACAACGCCATGGCCGCTAAAAATATTGCTGCCCTGCAGGTCTGTATAAGAAGCAGGAATATATACATAAGTTAAGGACGGGCAATCTCTGAAGGTATTATACCCAAGCCTGAAACCTTCATCATTATTGGTATTATCGGAAATCTTTACTGTTATGAGAGAAGTACATCCTGCAAATGCTCCGACGCTTCCGCTATTAGGCCCTCCAATACATGTAACCGTAGACGGGATCGTTACGGATACCAGTTTTACATTTCCGGCAAATGCTCCGCGTCCTATCGTCTCCAGGCCTGTATTCATGGTCAGACTTGTCAGGCTCGCACAATTATTAAAGGCATAATCCCCAATACTTACAACCGTACGCGGAATCACTGCTTTCGTAAGCGCCGCACATCCCTCAAATGCCCCTTCATCAATCGTCTGGTTTGCAAAAGAGTAGCTGCTTGCTTTATATTCCATAGTCTTCAATGCAGTACAGTTATAGAAAGATCGGTAGCCGACTCTTTTATAATTTCCCGGAATAGTGATCGCAGTAAGAGACGTACAGTCTTTAAATGTGTTCTCCCTAATTTCCGCATCTTCGCTTCCTGCTTTGATCGTCACGGTCTTCAGCTTACTGCACCCCTTAAATGCTCCGAGGCTTCCCGAATTGATTCCTCCGATCCATGTGACTGTAGACGGAATCGTTATGGACGGCAGTTTAATATCATCCGCAAATGCTCCTGCCCCAATCTTTTCCAGGCCTTCATTCAGGGTTACGCTCGTCAGATTCGGACAATTCTCAAATGCATAATATCCAATACTTACAACCGTCCGTGGGATAACTGCTGTAGTAAGCGCGGTACATCCGGTAAATGCTGCTTCATCGATCGTCTGGTTTGCAAAGGAATAGCTGCTCGCCTTATACTCCATAGTTTTCAGGGCCGTACAATTATAGAAGGCTCTGTATGCGATTCTTGTATAATTGCCGGGAACAACAATTGCCGTAAGAGACGTACAGTCTTTAAATGTGTTCTCCCTGATTTCCGCATCTTCGCTTCCTGCTTTGATCGTCACGGTCTTCAGCTTACTGCACCCCTTAAATGCTCCGAGGCTTCCCGAATTGATTCCTCCGATCCATGTGACTGTAGACGGAATCGTTATGGACGGCAGTTTAATATCATCCGCAAATGCTCCTGCCCCAATCTTTTCCAGGCCTTCATTCAGGGTTACGCTCGTCAGATTCGGACAATTCTCAAATGCATAATATCCAATACTTACAACCGTCCGTGGGATAACTGCTGTAGTAAGCGCGGTACATCCGGTAAATGCTGCTTCATCGATCGTCTGGTTTGCAAAGGAATAGCTGCTCGCCTTATACTCCATAGTTTTCAGGGCCGTACAATTATAGAAGGCTCTGTATGCGATTCTTGTATAATTGCCGGGAACAACAATTGCCGTAAGAGACGTACAGTCTTTAAATGTGTTCTCCCTGATTTCCGCATCTTCGCTTCCTGCTTTGATCGTCACGGTCTTCAGCTTACTGCACCCCTTAAATGCTCCGAGGCTTCCCGAATTGATTCCTCCGATCCATGTGACTGTAGACGGAATCGTTATGGACGGCAGTTTAATATCATCCGCAAATGCTCCTGCCCCAATCTTTTCCAGGCCTTCATTCAGGGTTACGCTCGTCAGATTCGGACAATTCTCAAATGCATAATATCCAATACTTACAACCGTCCGTGGGATAACTGCTGTAGTAAGTGCGGTACATCCGGTAAATGCACCTTCATCGATCGTCTGATTTGCATAGGAATAGCCGCTCGCCTTATATTCCATAGTTTTCAGTGAGGTACAGTTATAGAAGGCCCTGTATGCAACTCTTTTATAATTGCCGGGAATTGTCACACTTGTAAGACTGCGGCAGTCTTTAAAGGTATTCTCTCTGATTTCCGCATCTTCACTTCCTGCCTTGATCGTAACAGTCTGCAGCCTGCTGCACCCCTGGAACGCACCCTTGCTGCCGGAATTGATTCCCCCGATCCATGTGACCGTGGACGGGATCACAGCAGAGGTAATCGTTGTGTTATCTGCAAATGCACCGGATTTGATCTCTGTCACAGGATATCCGCCGATGGATGACGGGATATTCAAAGTAGCCGAACTTCCCGTGTATCCTGTAATAATTGCAGAACCACCAGATACCTTATAGGTATAGCCGGCATAGCTGCTGTCTGCCCCCAACAGTTCCTCTGTCCCGAATTCGTCATCAAAGCCATCCATATATAAATCTGCGTTCTCTGCAGCTTCTTCTGCCGGAACATTCTCCTCTGTTACCGGAAGCTCTTCTGTCTCGGGAAGGTTTTCTGAAAAGATTTCCTCGTCCTGGATCAGAGACTCGTCCGGAATCTCTGTTTCTGAAGGAGCGGATTCTTCCTCAGGCATTTCCTCAAATTCATCCTTTTCATCGATTTCATCAATCTCATCAATCTCCGAAAATGTACTTTCATCTTCAGGTACCACAGGCTCCTCTTCCGGGATAACCGGCACCTCTTCGGGAACTGATGGCTCTGAAGGAGCTTCCCATTCGGAAGAGAAAATCCCTTCTGATGCGGATTCCTGGCTTCCATCAGAAAAAGCCGCACCCGCAGCCAGCAATTCTGCGTCTTCTGAAAAATCGGCAGCCGACAAGCTGGCTGGTGCCATACTGACCATCATGATCATGGACAGCACCCATGCAGCCGCCTTTTTTAGTCTTTTCTGCTTACTGTTCATCTTTTTCATTCCTCCCTTTCTCATAGCGGTTTTGCTATTTTTTATAAAAATATGTTACATTTTCCAATGTCTTTTGTCAATAATACATAATTAAATTTTACTTGATTTACTAAAACATTTTACATTGGATGCCCTGGCTTTGCTTAAAGACTCAGATTGCTGTCTTCTTTGAAATTCCCTGATCAAATATAACTGCTCCCGTTTCTTCATATAATTCTCTTTTTGCAGTATCCGGAATACTTTCATTATTTTCCCTGCGGCCGCCCGGAACCTCATAGTTTTCTCTCTCTTTATGCTTGCAGAATACCCACTTTCCATCAGACCTCGAAATAATTACTGCAAATTTTAAGAAGCGGTCATCAACCTGATTATAAAAATTAACTTTCATAAAATCCGGTTATTTTATTCATCGGCCAATATCTGAACCACGCTTTTCCAAGGATTTTGTCTTCCGCAACATAGCTATATATTTCCGCCTCTTCCCAATTAGAAGCAAGGCCATTTTTGAGAGCTTCTTCCGCCCAGCAGCGGGAATCGGCTGAGTTGTTTCTATTATCTCCCAGCATAAAATAATATCCCTCCGGAACATGGAAGGTCAGTCCGTCATTTCTCCTGATCCATTCTTCTTTTATGTACGTTTCATCCAAAGGAATCTCTGAACCATCTACATAAATTTCCGCATTTTTTATCTCAACAGTCTCTCCCGGAAGTCCTATGATTCTCTTTATGTATAATTTAGTGATACCGAGCGCATCATCAACCGGATATTTAAAAATCACAATATCGCCGCGCTTTGGATCTGAAGAAAGATAGGACAGGCGAGAGGCGATCACCCGGTCTCCCGGCTCTAAGGTATTCTCCATAGACTCCGATGGTATTTCGGCATTAACAATCACACAATTGTTAACAATAAAAACAATCGCTATACTAACCACCAGCGTTATTAACCAGCTTCGTATTTCCTTTAATAATTCATTTTGTTTCTGCATCTGTATTCCTCCCTGGATTCGATAAAGCATTACATATTATTTAGCTGAGCTATCCTTTATATGCAATTGCATCTATCTGAAATCTAATTCCTTCTCTTATAAAATCAGATGTAAATGCTTTTCTGGTTGGATACTTGCCGTTAAAATGTTTCTTTATTATGTCCGGAAGGAGAACCAAATCGTTAATATCTTTAAACAGACAATCCATTTTTACAACAGAATCCAATCCTAATCCAACCTTAGCCAAACGTTCCTGCAATACTACAAATGCACCATCAATTTGTTCTTCGATTGTTTTACCCTCATTCCCCATACAATATCCAACAAAAACATAGTCACCCGCTTTAATAATCGTTGAATCCGCCCAAAATTCGTCTACTTCGATTCTATTTATTTCCTCCATATCTTATCCTCCACCAACTCCCGATTGTAAACTCGCTATTTTATAGGTTCTTATCGCACCTCACAAAGTTTTATTAAAAGCCCCCAAAAGTCTTGAAAACAAAGGATTTATCGCAATTTGTCCGCCTTATCCCTTTATATGCTTTCATACAATGTTACCCTTGCCCTGACTGCTCATAATGGCAAAAATAAGGGCAGGAAAATCTCATAACACAATATAACAAAGTGCGGCAATCGGAGAGCTGTGATGTATGTGCAAATATATTATAACGGAGGATTTCAAAATGAACAAGTACGTTTATGATGAAAGCAATGTGCTTTGGTATGAACTGAAAGGAAATTACTTCTACGCATAATAGTACGGCAGAAAGTAATCTCTGCCGTTTTTATCGTTTTATCCTGACCACTTATAGCCAATAGTCAACCGACTGTTGAAAATCTATTGAAAACAATTCCCGATTTTCATATACTGGCATTGCAGGAGGGAGGAAGTCAAAATGCAAGTTGAGATAAAAATTGATAGTTCATACGCTGAACCTAAAATAATTATATTGACTGCTGCTATGACAGAAGATGTTACTATGATAATAGATAAATTATCGAAAGAAACGCCACAAATCATTTCTGGCAGCAAGAACGAAAAAATTGAAGTAATAGAACAAGGAGATTTGGTTAGGGTTTATGCAAATGCAGGAAAAGTATTTGCTGTTACGGATAAGGGCGAATACACAATACGCCTTAGACTGTATGAAATGGAAGAACGATTAAATTCAAACCAATTTGTCCGTATATCAAATTCTGAAATTATTAACTTGAAAAAAGTTAAAAACTTTGATTTAAGTTTTACCGGCACAATTTGTGTCGAGCTGGTGAATGGCACAACAACTTATGTTTCAAGACGATATGTTTCAAAAATCAAAACTATATTGAATATGAGGTGATGAATATGAAAAAAAAGATAGTTTTACGCAGTGTGTTAGGTTTTCCTCTTGGACTTGCAATGGGGTATTTGATAACGATAATGATTTCTTTAATATGGGCAGGCGGATATTATTCTCCGTGTGTACCGGAATTGATCGTTGCAATGGGAAGCGAAATCAATGCGGTGTTGCTACAGGCACTTTTATGCGGAATACTGGGAACCGGATTTGGTGCCGCTTCCGTTATATGGGAGATGGATGATTGGAGTCTTGTCAAGCAGACAGGAATCTACTTTTTGATCGTTTCAGTAATCATGCTGCCATTAGCTTATATTATGTATTGGATGGAGCATAGTCTGAAAGGTTTTTTTTGCTACTTTGGAATTTTCTTTATAATATTTGTAGTAATATGGATTGTCCAATATATTATAGCTAAACACAATGTAAAAAAAATGAACGAAACTTTGTATAAGAAACAGGACAATAAAAATGAGTAAAACAGAATGGATATACTGCCCTGTATGCGGCAATAAAACACGAACAATGATACGATACCGAATTAAGGAACTTTCCTCTCTACAGTCCGAAATGTAAAAAGAAACACTCATCAATGCAAAAGAGCTGAAAGCTTCGTCCTCGGACAATAAATAGGGTAGTGTAAAATAGTTTGTGTTTCTGGTAAAAAATGGCTCCTTTTTGGTAAGA
>JAUNGM010000020.1 GCA_030524545.1 Eubacteriales bacterium | reverse complement strand
TCTCTCCTATACTCGTCACACTACTTGGTATCGTCACGCTTCTTAAACTGCTGCATCCCTCAAATGCCTCGTATTCTATACTCGTCACACTACTTGGTATCGTCACACTACTTAAACTGCTACAGTATCTAAATGCACCATATCCTATACTCGTCACGCCATCCGAAATCACCGCTGCTTTACCAGTCAAGAAAAGCGAATCATCATCAGGATAACCATACATTTCACCATAACCATGAATAATCAACGTCCCATCATCAAACAGCTCCCAATATACTTCATCTCCACAGATTCCTGTATCAACAACCTTACTTTCGCTTCCTAACGCACTTTCAATACCATCCGATATATTCCAATCAATTTGTGCCGCATCCTCAACATCAGACACAGATGCATTTTCCAGTGCCGCTTTATATTCTTCCTCCATATAAAGCCCATCTGACTGAAATACATCAGTCAATTCCTCCGGTGAGCTGACTAAGTTTTCATCCTCGCCGGATTCCTCTGATATACTCAACTCTTCATTTTCATTATCAGCAAAATTCTCTGCTTCAAAATCAAAAACATCTTCTGAAGACTTATTTCCGCTTTGTTCAGAAAAATTCACTTCCTGGTCTGCTTTTTTGTTTTCTTCTGAAATGGTCTCAATTTCTTCCCCACTGGAAAATTCTGCTCCAAATGCTGGAGTAAACGATGCAACAATCATCATCATTGACAATGCTGCCGATAATACTTTCTTTCTCATAAGCTCTTCCTCCATACAATTTTTGGTAGTGTCAACTTTATACGTCCAAAATCGGCTCAACCCCAGTAAAATCAAGGGTTTTAGGAGCTATGAGCCTTTACCTCCCCTTTCTTTGGCTTGGGCGACCAAAATTTTACGTCGGGAACCCAGTCAAAGCCGGGCTGAAAGCCCGTTAAATTCAGCCTTGACGGGGTTTCCGTAAGTAAAATATAATCGGTCAGCACCAAGGAAAGGGGGGCGATTTTTTCATAATTCGTTTTACACTACCTATTTTACAGAATAGTGTTTTAAATCCTGTCTTTATGAATTTATATCACTATTTTGCCTATACTTTATAACACGCATTATATAAAATATAGTTTCTTTTTATAAAGATAATTATAGTTTATTGTGTCAATAAAATCAAGTCGATAATATATATTAAGGTGATGATTATGAATAAAAACTATAGTATCGGAAATAAAATTCGGGCCTTCCGCCGTGCAAAGGGCTTCTCTCAGGAGGAGCTGGCTTTTCGTGCTGAAATCTCCTCCGTATATTTACGCCAGATAGAAAAAGAGGACAAAAACCCGACCATAAACACCATCTTAAAGCTATGTGATGCACTTTGCATTCATCCCTCTGATTTATTTGAAAATAACGAGCCTGTTCCTCTTTCCGACACCGAACAGCAGATTATGACATTTCTGGCAGATAAAACAGAAGAGGAGAAAAATATCATTCTGGAACTGATAAAAACAGCTTTCAAGCTCCAGGCAAAAAAAATCCCCTGACCGGATCTTTTATCGGTCAGGGGATTTGCTGATTTCTTATTCTGCTGCCTTTGTCGGTGTAGCTTCCGGCTTCTCAGTCGGGGTCGGTGCGGCTGTTGCAGTTGGCTTCGCTGTAGGAGTTGCTGTTGCTTCCGGTTCTTCTGTTGGAGCCGCAGTTGCAGTCGGCTCAGCTTCTTCGGTCGGAGTTATCTCAGCATCCTCTTCTGTCTCGTCAGCATCCTCTTCCATATCATCCTCGATATCTTCGGCTGCTTCCGCATCAATTTCGTCTTCGGTCAGCACCTCTTCGTCATCGGTGTCTTCTGCAAGATCTTCATCGGTGCCTTCCTCTGTCTCTTCCTCAGCTTCCGGAGTTACAAAGGTAAAGCTGTGGTTATCTGTAATTGTCAAAGTCTTCAGAACCTTTTCCTCAACCTTAATCTCCGCATCCTCCAGCCACTGTTCTGTGGTTTCTGTATAAAGTGTATTTTCTCTGTCAGAAATAATAGACTCCTTCTGGGACTCCGTCTCTTCTTCATCAAACTCTTCATCAAGTCTTACGATATAATAGGAAGAATCCGTCTCAATCAGTTCATCACAAACTTCGCCTTCCTTCATTCCGCGAAGCACTTCCATTACTTCGTCAGGATAGCTGGAAGAATCCTCCTCATCCTCACCAGGATTTGTAGTAAAGTGGCCCTCAAGTGCGTTGAAAGACTCATCAACTTCCTTAGCTGTCTCATCCATATCTGCTTCCGGATCTTCTTTCACCTTATCCAATAATTCCTGAGCCTTTTCCTTCTTCTCTGCAATTTCCTCTTCTGTCAGGTCATCACCGCTTGTGGAAACGCTCACATAAGTAAATGAGGACTGCTGTGCTTCTTCGTCAGAAACTTCTTTATCTACATCAGCAATGATCGGATCATGCATTCTCTGGAAATAGGTCTGAAGCTCCAGGAAGGTCTTCACCTGATCTTCCGTAACAGCCAGTTCCTTGATAGTCTCTTCGCTGTTGGTCTCCATGAATTCAGCGGCCGCCGCTGCGATAGCTTCCTGGTCTTCCTCAGTTACTTCCACATCATAATCGGCTGCTTTGGATTTCATGATATACATCAGTTCCACCTGTTCCAGACAGTTGGAAACAGTCTGCTGGCCATACGTTTCACCGGATTCGGAATCTGCCTCCGTATCCCAGATATTTCCCGTGCTTCCGCCCATAAAGCTGGCGTACATAGCCTCCGTATAAGCCTGCTGCTGGCGCGCCATAAGGCTCACTACACCAAGGGGAATCTCTGTTCCATCTACAGTTGCAACGGTCTTGGTACCGTCTAATTCCTTCTCTCCGCAGCCTGTAAGCATTCCTGCTGCCATAACTCCTGCAAGAGCTGCCACGGCTGTTTTCTTTGCTAACTCTTTCATCTTTTCCTCCTGATACTGCACTTACATTCTATCTAAACGGACATGATTTGTCCTTCGGACAAATCACTATAATTATGAGTATAATCTTTTTTCGTCCCAAGGGCAAGGCAATTTGCAAAAAACAACAATTTTTCACACAACTTTCATAACCACTCAGTCATGCGTGAGGTACGAAAGGCGGGATTCGAACACTGCCGTCCGGTACCCTACTCTTCCACCAGCTTTGCCAGTTCTTCTGCAAATCCTGTCAACGCCTCGATCACCCCGCCTTCCGGCGTAAAGAAAAACTTTGGTTCCTGCTCCATTTTAAACTGAAGCCCACGCCTGTATTTCTGCACCAGTTCCGGAATACCGGCAGGGTTCAGCCCGGCTTTTTCATAGAGCGTAATACGCATATCCTTTCCAAGCTGCTTGATTTCCGTCACATATGCCCGATGCGCCAGCGCCTTCAGTTTTGCAATCGCAAGAAGATTCAGCACGGCTTTTGGCAGTTCTCCGAAACGGTCCAGCAGTTCCTCCAGCATGTCATCATAGTCCTGCTGTGACTCAATTGCTGCAATTCTCTTATAAACATCCAGCTTCTGGAACTCATTGCTGATATAACTGTCCGGAATAAAGGCATCCATATTCAGGTCAATTGTTGTCTCAAAGTCCTCCATCGTGCGGATTCCTTTTGCTTCCTTCACGGCTTCATTGAGCATTTTGCAGTACAGGTCATAGCCTACTGCGTTCATGTGCCCATGCTGCTCAGCCCCAAGAAGGTTCCCTGCGCCGCGCAGTTCCAGGTCACGCATGGCAATCTTAAACCCACTGCCCAGATCCGTATATTCGCGGATTGCAGAAAGCCTTTTTTCCGCAGTCTCTTTCAGCATCATATTCCGTCTGTACATCAGGAACGCATACGCCGTCCTGTTGGAACGCCCGATGCGCCCACGAAGCTGGTAAAGCTGAGAAAGGCCGTATCTGTCCGAATCATGGATGATCATCGTATTTACATTGGAAATGTCCAGTCCGGTCTCAATAATGGTCGTGGAAACCAGCACATCAATCTCCCCATTGATAAATCCATACATCACGTTTTCCAGCTCCCGCTCACTCATCTGACCATGGGCAAAATCCACCCTGGCATCCGGCACAAGCTTCGATATCCGAAGGGCCACCTCCGCAATATCGTTCACACGGTTATAGACATAATAAACCTGCCCGCCTCTGCGCAGTTCCCTGTTAATAGCCTCACGCACCGTCTCTTCATCATACTCCATCACATATGTCTGAATCGGCACACGGTCCATTGGAGGCTCCTCCAGCACGCTCATATCACGTATTCCGATCATACTCATATGAAGGGTCCGCGGAATTGGCGTGGCAGTCAGGGTCAGCACATCAATGTCCTTCTTCATTTGCTTGATTTTCTCTTTATGGGTCACTCCGAAGCGCTGTTCCTCATCAATGATCAAGAGACCCAGATTCTTAAACTGCACATCCTTGGAAAGCACCCTGTGGGTACCGATCACCACATCCACCAGGCCTTTTTTCAGATCCTCAATGGTCTTTTTCTGCTGGGCAGGTGTGCGGAAGCGGCACAGCAAATCTACCCTTACCGGAAATTCCTTCATTCTCTGGACAAAGGTATTGTAATGCTGCTGGGCAAGAATCGTTGTGGGAACCAGATAGACCACCTGCCTGCTCTCCTGCACCGCTTTAAAAGCAGCCCGAAGTGCCACCTCCGTCTTTCCGTAGCCTACATCTCCGCATACCAGCCGGTCCATGATCTTTGTACTTTCCATATCCCGCTTGGTGTCTTCAATAGCTGCAAGCTGATCCTCCGTCTCCTCGTAAGGAAACATTTCTTCAAACTCTCTCTGCCATACCGAATCCGGACCGCAGACATAGCCTTCCTTTTCCTGGCGGACTGCATAAAGCTCCACCAGTTCTTTCGCAATGTTCTGTACAGCTCCCTTTACCCGCGTCTTGGTTCTGATCCATTCCTGTCCGCCCAGCTTGTTCAGCTTCGGGGCTTTGGCAGTCTCGCCTCCTGCGTATTTCTGTAAAGCATCCAGCTGTGTTGCCAGAATATACAGGTTGCTTCCTTCCCTGTACTCAATTTTAATATAATCCTTGATAATCTTATCAACTTCTACTTTTTCGATACCTCTGTAAATTCCGAGGCCATGCTTTTCATGAACCACAAAATCCCCGATGGACAGCTCGGAAAAATCCTGGATCCGCTGCCCGGTATAATTTTTCTTTTTCCGCCTGGGTTTCTGCTCCTGCCCGAAGATATCCGTTTCCGTAATAACTGCAAATTTTACAAGAGGATACTCAAACCCTTTTTTGGCGTGTCCGTAGACCACCATGATCTCTCCCGGCTGGATGATACGGTCATAGTTCTGACTGTAAAACGCATTCAGCCCTTCCTCCTGCAGATCCCTGGCCAAACGCTCCGCCCTTGTTCGGGAACCGGAAAGCAGCGCGATCTGAAAGCCCTGCTTCTTATATTTCTGAAGATCCTTTACCAGAAGTTCAAAACTGCTGTTATAAGAACTGATGGACTTTACAGTAAGGCTGAATTTTTCCGTAATCCTCCAGTTCTCTTTTTTCTGCTCCAGGGCGCTTAATGCAATACAGTTTCTTTTGTTCAGATTCCTGCAGAGCTCTTCAAAGCCGCAAAGCCACAGTTCAGGCAAATTCTGAATTCCCTTTTCCTCACGGTTTCGACGGCTCTGGAGCAGTTCTTCCTCCACACTCTGTGCATTCGCTGACAGACGGTTCATCTCATCCAGAAAAACCACACAGCGCTTTTTGGGAAAATAATCCAGAAAAGTCACCATATCTCTGTCACCGGTCTGCTCTATAGCCGGATAAATCGTAATCTCTTCCAGATTTTCCAGAGAACGCTGGCTCTGTGCGTCAAAACTCCGGATAGAATCAATTTCATCTCCCCATAGCTCAATCCGCAGAGGATTTTCCTCCGTAAGAGGATAAATATCAATGATTCCGCCCCGCACAGAAAACTGCCCCGGCATTTCTACCTGCCCGACACGTTCGTATCCCATCCTCACCAGAGATGATTTCAGCGCGTCCAGATCCATCTCACTGTCGCTTTTATAATGGAGAAGGCTTTGCCTGATTTTTTCCAAAGGCATCAGATAATCCATGCAGCCGTCCACACTTGTAACAACCGTCAGCTCCTCCTGCTCCAGAAGTGCGCGGATCACCTGCATTCTCTGGCGTATGATCAGATTTCCGTGAATATCCGCCTGGAAAAAAAGCAGGTCTTTTGCAGGATAAAAATATACATTTTTGTTATAAAAACGGTAATCCTCGTAGAGTTCCTTTGCTCTGCGTTCATCCTCGGCCAAAATCAGCTTACAGGGAAAGAGCCCGGAAAGCCCATACATCAGATGAGCTTTCTGGGACTCCATACATCCGGTTATCTCGAGAATTCCATGATTTTCTTTACTGCATTTCCATATCTGTTCCATCTCTGCAAGATTCTGCAGAGGCTGCAAAAAAGCTTCCATAAAAACCTCTTATTCCTTTTCCGATGCCGGAACTGCCTTTTTGTTATACTCATTCATTGCAGCGTCCGTTCCTTCGGAAATCATCATTTCCACTGCGTCGCCGGCTCTGCCGATAGATTCATCCACAAGTCTGCGCTCACCATCAGCAAAACGGCTCAATACATGATCTGCCAGATCCCAGCCCCTGGGTTTGGCCCCCACGCCCACTTTGACACGCAGAAATTTCTGGGTGCCAAGCTGGCGGATGATATCCTTAATTCCGTTATGTCCGCCCGCACTTCCCTGCTTGCGGATGCGAAGCTGTCCCGGCTCCAGGTCAATATCATCATAGACTACGATCATTTCCGTTTCCGGGTCGATTTTGAAGTAATTTGCCATCTCTCGTACCGGGCCGCCGCTTAAATTCATATAAGACAGCGGTTTCATGAGAATTACTCTTTCCCCGCCAATGATTCCTTTGCCGTACATGGCATTAAATTTTACACCGCCCTGCGGAATCCGGTGTTTTTCAATCAGATAGTCGATTGTGTCAAATCCCATGTTGTGGCGTGTTCCTTCATATTGTCTGCCCGGATTTCCCAAACCAACGATCAAATACATCATTCATTCCTCCATCGTTTTTCTGTATCATAAAGATGATTCTCACGTTCTCTTTCCCCGGCAGTCCGGCTAGTTGAAATAAACCATCTCTTCTTCCAGCGGTGCGCATGGCTCTACCTGATCTGCATAAAGGACAATCCCCTCGCCCTGATATTCCATGCGGTTTTCAAAAGCAACCTTTGCAGTCACTTCTACCCACTGGCCCTCCCTGAGAGCCGGAGCAACACTGCTTTTGCATACATAGCCAAGAAACGTGGTATCATCTGCACAACAGGTCATAGCCGTGCGCCCGGGAACAAAGAACCTGCTTCCCATTCCTCTCGGCTTCAGAGCACGGCCTTTAAACCGAACGGTTTTCCCCACATAGGTATCCGGATGATCCATGGCATCCACAAACCAGATCCCATAATCCTCCGGCAGAATCTCGATGACCGGAGCATTGATATCAAACGGCATCTCATCCTGGAAAATATCGTCAAGCTCGCCTTCTTCATCTTCAAAAATAACTTCTGCCCTCTGATTGACAACTTTAATGCTTCTGCGGTAGGCAGGAAGCGGATCATCCTGTTTGCACCGGTTGAATACCACCATATCAGCATTGCGGGCCATATCCATAAAAATAGATTTCATGTTATTCATATACATCTGGAAAGTGCTCGCATCCACACAGGTAATCTCCTGCTCAATGCCCCAGCCTTCCGGCAGCTTCATCTGTTCAAATTTGCTGACAAGCCACATGCCATTGTACTCAATGATCACTCGTTCCGGCTGATGGATGATGTCCATTGCCATCAGGCGCTCCGGAGTCAGATCCTCTTCTTTTTCGATAATCTCCACAACGGTGTTGGTCAGCTTCAGCGCTTCCATATCATATTCTTCTTCGCCCTCTTCACAGAGGATCAACAGAGTCTTTCCTTCAATACAGAAATAGTCCTGCTGCAGGGTAAAATTCAGGAAAGAAGTTTTGCCGCTTTCTAAAAATCCTGAGATTAAATATATGGGAACACGGATTTCGTCCATTCTTAGATTCCCTCCTGATTATAATCCAAATAATTCTGCCAGTTTGTCTTCCGCCATCCTGGAGCCGATCACACAAAGACGTCCTGTATATTCCGGTGCTCCTTCACGGATTTCCGTTTCTTCCGGAACCATGTCAAAGTAGATCCAGGTTCCGTCCTCGGCCGGAAGCATTCCCTTTGCACGAAGAATGATTCCATATTCCTCTGAATCAGACAGCTTCTCCAGAATCTCTTCCAACCCTTCTTTTGTAAACTTCTTCACAGTCTCACGGCCCCAGCTTGTGAATACTTCATCTGCATGGTGGTGATGATGATGGTCATGGTCATGGCCGCAGCCGCAATGGTCATCATGGTCGTGGTGATGATGATGCTCGTGCTCATGGTCATGATCACAGCACTCCTCATGGTCGTGATGGTGATGATGCTCATGCTCATGGTCATGCACATGTCCGCATTCCGGGCAAACCTCTTCCTCCATCATCTGTTTTTCCAGAGAAACCGGATGCTCCATGACTTCCAGCAGTTTTTTACCGTCCAGCTTTTCAATCGGTGTGGTAATAATGGCAGCCTTTTCGTTAATTCCACGCAAAAGCGCCATAGATTCCATAGCCTTTTTTTCATCTACAATATCTGTCCGGCTCATAATAATTGCTCCGGCATATTCCACCTGATTATTGAAAAATTCTCCGAAATTGCGCATATACATCTTACACTTCTTAGCATCTACCACTGTTGTATAGCTATTCAGCACAAGACCTGTCTCTTCCTGAACTCCCTGAACAGCTTTTATTACATCTGATAATTTTCCCACACCGGATGGCTCGATCAGGATTCTGTCCGGATTATATTTGGTGATCACTTCTTTCAGTGATGCCCCAAAATCGCCTACCAGAGAACAGCAGATACACCCGGAATTCATTTCTCTGATTTCGATTCCCGCTTCTTTCAGGAAACCTCCGTCAATGCCGATTTCTCCAAATTCATTTTCAATCAGAACTACCTGCTCATCCTGAAATGCTTCCTTCAGAAGCTTCTTGATCAATGTGGTCTTGCCGGCTCCAAGGAAGCCGGAAATAATATCGATTTTTGCCATTTTTAAGACTCCTTTCAAACGCAATTTGACCAGGAAGCACTTACTGCCCCCTGGTTATGATTCTTTTCTGTTACTGTCCCCTCTGGTGTACTGTCTTATTCATTTTCGCTGAACAGTCCTCGTATATTGGTAAAACGTAACAGTTCTATGATAGATAAATCAGGGGGCCATGAGATCTGCATCACAACAAATCCGTCACGCCCCCGCCACTCTCTTATGTTACAATCAGCCGTTGATCATGAAGTACATCAGTTTATCAATGTCTTCCTTCTCATAAGCTACGATCTCCAGTTCCGGAATCTCTCCGCCGGAGAAAATATTAGCTAAAGATACATACTGGGACAGTTTTGATTTCAGGTTCAGTCTGTCTCCTTCTCCTGTTACCAGTTCTACTTTGCCTGTGCAGCTATCTACTACTTTAAAAAATTTTTCTACGTCTTTAATGTTAGATACTTTCATAATAATTCCCCTTTCCATTTACAGCAAGCAATTCATCTCAGATCCGGAATAGCAATAAGCAGAGCATAAATTCCGGGATGCCCCAACGGGCATATCTCATTGCTTTCGCGCACATTATAACGCATCTTTTTCTAAATTGCAATCCTTTTCTTGGGGAAGATTCCCAATCTTAATACAGGAAAATTCCTACTCCATATGGTGCCAGCGGATACGCAAAGGAGAATTCCCTGTTGTCGCATTCCTGTTTCTCTGCTTTGTATACCACCGGTTTTTCCAGCATTCCTGTTTCATTCATGATCAGTTTATACTGTTTCTTCTTCGGTACACCTACTCGGTAATCTGCACGCTCCACAGGAGTAAAATTGCATACCACCAGAACATTATTCCTCTTGGTAGGCGATTTGCGCACAAAGCTGAAGATACTTCTGTCCCCGTCATCTGCATTAATCCATTCAAAGCCGTCCGGAGTATTATCCACTGCATAGAGAGCAGGATATTTGCGGTACATATGAAGAAGCCCCTTCACAAATTTCTGCAGGTCTTTATGATTGTCTTCACCCAGCAGATACCAGTCGAGCTCTCTCTCCTCACTCCACTCGCGAAGCTGTCCGAACTCCTGCCCCATAAACAGAAGCTTCTTGCCGGGATGGCACATCATAAAGGTATATGCCGTCTTCAGATTCTTAAATTTATCATCCAGATATCCCGGCATCTTATTTACCATGGAACATTTCAGATGTACCACCTCATCATGGGAAAGCACCAGCACATACTTCTCACTGTATGCATATGCCATGGAAAATGTCATCTTATTATGATTGTATTTACGGAAATACGGATCCAGCTTCATGTATTCCAGGAAGTCGTTCATCCATCCCATATTCCACTTCAGGGAGAAGCCAAGCCCGTCATCTTCTGCTTTACCGGTGACCTTCGGCCATGCGGTAGATTCCTCGGCAATCATCACAGTACCGTGATTTCTGCCAAGAAGAACCGTGTTCAGATGCTTGAAGAACTCAATCGCCTCCAGGTTCTTATTATCGCCGTATTTATTAGCAACCCACTGTCCGTCACTCTTACCATAGTCCAGATAAAGCATGGAAGCAACCGCATCCACACGAAGTCCGTCTACATGGCACTCTTCCACCCAGAATAGTGCATTTGCAATCAGGAAGTTCTTTACTTCCGGTCTTCCATAATTATAAATCTTGGTACCCCAGTCCGGATGCTCGCCCTGTCTCGGATCTTCATGCTCATAAACAGCCGTTCCGTCAAAGTTGGCAAGACCGTGTGCATCTTTCGGGAAATGGGCAGGTACCCAGTCCAGAATAACACCAATTTTATTTTTATGCAGGTAATCTACCATATATTTAAAATCTTCCGGAGTTCCGTAACGGGAGGTAGGGGCATAATATCCGGTTACCTGATATCCCCAGGAACCGTCAAACGGATGTTCCGCAATGCCCATCAGTTCTACGTGGGTATATCCCATTTCTTTTACATATTTCGCAAGCTCGTGTGCAAATTCCCGGTAATTATAAAAGCCTGTTTCTCCTTCTTCTGTTACGGGATGCTTTTTCCAGGAACCCGGATGCACCTCATAAATGGCCATTGCATTTTTATTTTCATCAAACTCAAGGCGGCTCTTCATCCATGCGGAATCATTCCATTTATAACTGGAGATGTCCGCAACTCTGGATGCAGTTCCCGGGCGCAGTTCTGCGGAATTTCCATAGGGATCCGCTTTGAAAAGCTCCTCCCCATGCATACCTACAATAAAGAATTTGTATAAATCCCCCACCTTTGCACCTGGTACAAAGACCTGGAAAACGCCGATTGGGCCGGCCTTTTCCATTGGGTTGGCAGTTTTATCCCAATCGTTAAACTCCCCGATTACGGAAACTGACTGCGCATTAGGTGCCCATACGGCAAAATAAACACCTTTCTTACGGTTCTGTGTCGTTGGATGTGCCCCCATCTTTTTGTACACATCATAATGTGTACCCTGACCAAATAAATATTGGTCCAGATCCGTAAATTCTAACTTCTTTCCCATCGATTCGTACCTCCCTATAATACCTTATTATTAAAAAGAAAGAATCTGACTCTCATTCGGCAAGAGCCTGATATGGAGCATTCCGTCCTGCGCCTGAACTTCCTCGTCATTGACCAGGCTCTTATACGTCTTGCCCGCAAGAGGCACTCTGATGTGGAGTTCCGCCTCTTTATCATCATTATTTACTGCCACAACGACACCCTGTCCATCCAAAATCCTGGCAAAAGCATACTGCCTGTTTGTTAAAAGCAGCTCCTGATAACTGCCGTTTGCAAGTGCAGGCTGATCTTTATGAATTTTACCCAGCGTCCGAATCCACTCCAGAAGCTCCGGATCCGGAACCTCCTTCAATGCCTCCTTCAGGTCTACCGCAGGGCGAAGCGGATCATCATTGCCGCCCTCCTTGCGTCCCTGAATCCCCCATTCAGAGCCATAGTAGATTGACGGAATCCCCGGAAGAGTAAACAAAAGGGTATAAACCGGATAAATATGTCCCGGCACATTCAGCTTGGATGCAATCCTGTCCACATCATGGTTGTCCACGAAGGAATACAGCTTCATTCCTCTGTAAATACCGCCGTTCTGGTCAAACTCCCGGCGGATGGTGTGTGCGATCTCAAAATAATTGTGGTCATTATGCCCGGAATACAATCCCTTGTGCAGCTCATAATTCGTTACACTGTCCAGCATATACGGTTTCACATACCGGCTGTAGTCTCCATGGATAACCTCTCCCATCAGCCAGAAATCCGCCTTTTTCTCATTGGTAAATCTGCGCATATCTTCCATAAAGGAAAATTCCAGACAATCCGCACAGTCCAGACGGATACCGTCAATGTCAAACTCATCAATCCAGAACCCTATTACATCCAAAAGGTAATTCCGTACCTGCGGCTCCCAAAGATTCAGGTTGGCCAGTTCAAAACAGTTTCTCCATGCCTCATATCCAAACCCATCATTGTACGGAGAATTCCAGCCAAAATTAATTCCCTTATACCAGCAGCAATAAGGTGAATTTTCTCTGTTGCGCTGAATATCCTGAAAAGCAAAAAATTCGCGGCCCGTATGATTAAATACGCCGTCTACGACTACCTTGATTCCCAGTTCATGTGCTTCTTTTACAAAGTGCTTAAAATCATCATTATCGCCCAGTCTTCTGTCCACCAGCTTATAATCCCTGGTGTCATAACCATGTGAAGTCGATTCAAATAAAGGTCCTATATAAATCGCTGTACACCCAAGGGATGCAATATGGGGCAGCCATTCCTCCAGCGCCGGAAATCTGTGTGTTACTTCCGTCTGCTCATTCCGTCTGGGTGCCCCTGTCATTCCAATAGGATACATGTGATAAAATACTGCTTCTTCAAACCATCTGCCCACTACGATGTCCTCCTGTTCTGCCATAAACTTATGTTGTCAAATACGACCAACTTTCAGCCTCAATATTTCTTTTATTATACCAATATGCACAGTTTTCGTCAATTAAAAGGCTTATAAACTTTACCAAAGCTCACTATTAGTCTGGCTTTTCTCATAAAGAAACGGTGTACTTCCATTTGCCAGTACACCGTTTCCCGTCTTTACTATTATTTACTTAAAAGAACTGAATAATTCCTGATACTTTTTCGTATGCATTGTCCCAGTCCTGTGCTGCCGTAAGCCCTTTTATCTTTCCGGAAATCGTAATTGATTTAGAACTTGCGAATTTGCTTGTGTCTGATTTTACTCCGTCATTGGTATCAAAATTATGAGTGTACCATAATCTGGATGAGCTGTATGCCCCGTCGCCTTTCAGCTTGATATTGCTGAAAACCGCTTTTACGGAATCCCCGTTCTTTCTTGCAGACCCTTCCACACGAAGAGCGATCGTCTGGTTCGCAAGCTGAGGATTTTTCACACTACCAACTTTAGATCCGTTTACAAAAACATTACAGGTACCATCATTTTTCACCGTAAGCATCAGATGAAATTTCTTATTCCGTGCCGCAGTTCCTGTTCTGATATATTGCTGTCCTCCTGCTGCATTAGAATAAACATTTTCAACCATAAACATGGTCTTGCCGGTATATGGTGCAACCGCCCATTTGTCATACTGTATTCCAAAGCTTACAGCGGATGTCGGTGTACACGCAACCAATTTTGCATGACAGCCGGTTCCGGTTCCGCTTAAGGTAACATCTGCTTCAATTGTATATGCAGACTTTGTATTTGAAATAGAGTAAGGAACCGTATAAGAAATACCGGTTTTATTGTATCCGCTCCTTACGCCCTTTCCATATGCTATAACAGTATAAGTATACTTCTTTCCGATAGTAACCTTCTTATCTGTATAAGAACGGACAGACCCGCCTTTTATTGTTGCAATATTGGAATATGCGCCGTTTCCGGTTTTTCGGTATATATAATATCCGTTCGGACTGCCGGACTGACTCCAGGTCAGCTTCACCCCGTTCTGAACTGCCGTTATCTTGCCAAGCTTCGGGGCCGCCGGCTTTTTGGGCAATGTGCAGACATTTGCCCCGGTTGCACTCCTGTAACTGCCATTATAGGCAACCACTGCATAATTATACTTCCCGCCTCCCGGTGCGTCTTTATCCGTGTAAGACCCGGCTGTACCGGAGAGTGACGCAATCCGGACATACTTTCCGCCTGTCAGCTTCCTGTAGATCAGATATTTCTTAGCCCCGGCGACTGCTGTCCACGTTACCTTAACAGAGCCGTCATTCGCTGTCAGGCTTACTTTAGACCTGCTCAAATACATTATCTTAAGCCCTGACTTGTTATAGCTGCTTTTAACAGTGCCTTTATATGCACTGACTGTGTATTGATAGGTGGTACCGCTTTTTACTTTGCTGTCAAGATAAGTAACTGTGGCGGAGTTTTTTATCGTACCGATTTTCTGAAAATTGCTCTTTCCTGTTTTGCGATATACATAGTAGCCTGAAGCTCCTGACACCCTGCCCCATGTAATCTGCACACCTTTGCTGGTAGCTGTAGCTTCTTTTAACGATGGTTCTGCAAGCTTTGCTGCTGCCTGTACTTTTGACATTCCTGTAAAAGAAATGGCCGGCAGTGCGATCAGCAGCGCGAAAAGCGCCATCCATAAAATATGTCTCTTTTTCCTTCTCATATTTTCCTCCGTTCCATGCTTCCCTTACCTAAAACTATTCGCCGTCACTGTACTCAGCCCCGTCTTCGAAACTGTCACCGTAATCACTGCCGTCAGAGATATCCTCATCGGAATCCTCTGTTCCGTCACTGATCTCGTCACCAGAGTCCTCTGTTCCATCACTGATCCCGTCACCGGAATCCTCTCCTTCTGTACTTTCGCTACCGGATAATCCACTGTCATCACTGCCCTGATACCCCGGCAGGCCTTCCAGATAACTATCCCAGAAATTGTTGTAGGATGCATACTGCAGTGACACATTCTTCGCCTCTGCCAGTTCGCTGACAGTTACAAGTTTATATCCCTGTGCGATCAGATCCGGAATGATTCTCTTACATGCCTCTACCGAAGCTTCATGAATATCATGCATCAGAATAATCGTTCCGTCTGAAAGTGAGCTGCTGTTATCTACCATAATAGACTGATAATCCAGATCTACATCCTTGTAGGACCAGTCAAGAGAATCCAGACTCCACATAAAGAATGGTTTGCCCACGGTATTAATAATATCCTCTGACTCATTTCCATAAGGGGCACGCGCTACTGTTGCAGCCTGTCCGCAGGCTTCAATCAGTGCATTATCCGTATCTGAAAACTGCTTGGCAACATCCTCCAGGCTCAAATTATACAGATTCGGATGATCCCAGGAATGGCTGCCGATCTCGCAGCCCATATCTGCCATACGCTTCACCGTATCCTGATAATATCCTACATTCTGGCCAAGCATAAAGAACGTTGCACGGGCATTGTTCTCTTCCAGAATATCCAGAAGTGTATCCGTATACTGCCCGGGCCCGTCATCAAATGTCATTGCGATCATTGACCGTCTTTTCTCCGGATTGTAAGAACCATCTTCATTAAAATAATAGTCCTTAACTCCTTTGGATACCCATCCGGTCTGCACATATCCATTATCACTGAAACAATAAGTTACACCGTCAATTTCCTGAAAGCCGCCGGCATAATATGTATGATCCGCATTCTGATACCATCTGCCATTCTCATCCTCGTGCCATCCGGGAGTTAACTCCGACGTCTTCGTCAGATCTCCCTGCCCTTTCAGCGGCTGCCGTATGGCAGCATTAGGATCTGCTTCTGCGGTCTGCGCCTGAACCTCTACTGTCTCATTCGGTTCGTTTCCTCCAAGACTATGTACGATCGGCAGGATCACTCCGCGAATCACAAAAACCATAACGAGGACAATTCCCACTGCATATGTGCCAAGGCGCATATACCTGCGCATACGAAGCTGGCGCTGCTTCCTGCGCATTCTCTCTTTGTAAACCTTTCTATCCATCCTGTATCTCCACTCATTGTACCTTATCAGGTATCCCACTATCTGGCGCAGCACACCGCAGACATCCCTTGGAAGTACGCCTGATGTAATTTATACCAAAACAGTATATTTTTGTTTTTCAGTTCTATCATAACTCATTTATTATGGAAATACAATGCTCTTTTTGTTCACTTCAGCCATATTTTCCACATGATATTACCACAGGATTCAGGTGCATCTTAAAGTACGGTTTTTAATTCCATCTCCGGCGTTACAAGAAGGATATCTGCCTCCTTGCCCGGGGTAAGAGACCCGACTTTGTCATAGATACCGATACTTCTGGCGGGATTCCTTGTTGCCGCAAAAATGGCTTCGCTGACAGGCACACCGAAGGATATCGCTTTGCACATGCAGTCATAGAGATTCGTTGCAGAACCGGCAATGGTACCGTCAGCCAGAGTTGCCTTTCTGTCCTTCACGGTCACGGCCTGTCCGCCCAGCTCATACTGTCCGTTCGCCATACCGGTAGCCATCATGGAATCACTGATCAGAACCACTCTTTCGCTCCCAAACATGCGGAAGGTTGCACGCACTACGGACGGATGGATATGAAGCCCGTCACTGATCAGCTCCACCATACAGAAGGGATCGTCACTTGCAGCACCTATAAGCCCCGGGTCACGATGGCCAAGCGGCATCATGGCATTGTAAAGATGTGTCACATGATGCGCGCCTCTTTTCATTGCCTGATATGCAGTTTCATAATCAGCTCCCGTATGTCCCAGAGAAATGCAGACCTCATCGTGGACCGCATCAATGAAATCCATCGCCCCTTCCGTATTCGGGGCAAGGGTTACCAGCTTCACCATATTTCCGGAAGCAGCATTCAGCTCCCGGAAAAACTCCGCATCCGGTTTACGGATATAGCCTTCCACATGTGCTCCCTTTTTCTTTACATCCAGAAATGGGCCTTCCATGTTGATTCCTCTGATAACTGCTCCGCCTTCCGTACCTGCAGCCTCAACTGCCGTGGCAAAAATTTCTTTCAGCTGCTCTCCCGGAAGTGTCATGGAAGTAGGGCAATAGGACGTGATGCCGCAGCTTCTCTCATACTTCAGGATTGTCTTCAGTCCCTCCGTATCCGCATCCGAAAAATCATGGCCAAACGCACCATGGCTGTGGATATCCACAAGTCCCGGAATTACCAGAAGTCCTTTGGCATCCACCTCTGTCCTGTCTGTTACTTCTTCTTCGGAAGCCACAATCCTATGGCCTTCCACATAAAGATCTTCCTGTCTGAAAGTTCCGTCCTCTTTAAATACTGCTCCGTTTCTTATTATCATGGCTCATACGCTCCCTTCTCGGATGTCCCGTCTTCATCGGCTCCATCCGTCTTTTTCCGTTTATTCTGCTTCTTCCTCAGCAGGATCTTCCACAACTTCCTCTTCTACAGGGATTTCTTCATCCTCAGCACCTTCATCTACGGAGGTATCTTCCGCATCTCCATTCACCCCAACCTGATCGCCGTCAGCAACCTGTTCTGTAACTTCTGCCTGATCAGCAATAAACTGCTCTACTCTCAGCAGGCCGATTGATTCATCCACATTCACCTGCCCATACTGGTCGATCAGATCTGCAAGGTCTTTCACACCATAGATTTCGATAAGCTGATCCTGAATTTCCAGACACTCCTTATCGTCCAGGCTAAGTCCCTCTGCATCCATAATTCCCTGAACGATCAGGTTCTGCTTTACTTTATACTCCGCATACTGGCGGCATTCATCCTCGAAGCTTTCTTCCGTATATCCCTGGCTTACGACAAAATCCGACAGCTCCATATCTGCCTGTTTTGCATAAACCTCTATCTGTCTTTTAAACTCCGCAATGCAGTTGTCGATTTCTTCTTCCGGGAATTCAATGATCTCGGAGGATTCCAGAACCATATTCCAGGCATTGCTGTACATCTGATATTTAGCGGATTCTTTTGCATTGTCCTCAAGCTCTTTACGGCAGTTCTGCTTATACTCTTCCACAGTGGCAAAGTCCGTATTCTTCGCTGTCCACTCATCTGTCAGCTCCGGCACACGGCGGAAATTCTGCAGAGTAATCTTAAATACAACATCCTGGCCTGCCATTTCTTCAGAGAAATAATCCTCCGGGAAGGTCAACGGCAGTTCCTTTGTCTCGCCCTTCTTCATTCCGATGATCCCATCCTCAAAACCATCGATCATTCCGCCTTCTCCAATTGTCAGGTCATAATTATTGGCAGTTCCTCCGTCAAAAGCCTCTCCGTCTTTTGTTCCCACAAAGTCTATCGTAACCAGGTCACCTGTCTGAACGGTGCCATTTTTATCCGTGACTTCTTCCGCCTTGCTCTGCATCTCGTATTCTACCTGTGCTTCCACATCTTCATCCGAAATCAGATCCACTGTATTTTCCAGTGCAAGGCCTTTATATTCTCCAATGGTGATATATTTGTCAATATCTTTTACGGAAACAAGACGGGTTCCCCCTGAAGATTTCTTTTCTTCCGTTTTTTCTTCTTTTGTTTCTTCTTCTGTCTCTGTTTCCCCGGACTCCTTCTCTGTATCTGTTTCAGCAGTTGTCTCTGTTTTTGCTGTATCAGTTTCTTTTTTATCCCCGCCGCATGCTCCTGTGCTTAAAGCCACACAAATTGCCAATACTGCGAGAAATGCTTTTTTCTTCATAATATGCTCCCTTCAAATATCAATAGATTTTCTCTGTTCAGTGCTTTCATAAATATCTGCTGAACAGTTCCGGTCATTTTCTGATCCTTTAACTCATCGGCGCTACAGGTACCGGTCTGGAATCATCCCATACAGCGGAAACATCAAATAAATCGCTCAGCATTTCCGAATCATAGTACATCCTGTAGCCATCCAGATTTCGTCTCCCCTGCCGGAAATACAGGTCTGTGATCTGCACCCAGTATCTGCTGGAATCTACATTACAATAGTAATTATAACCCCTGCTTTTGTAATATGCAAACTTGGAATTATCCATGGTGTATTCCTGCCAGTCACCGATATCTGCGCCGAAGGCAAAAATGATCATGTCCGTTCTGCCCAGAATCGGAGCCACATAGGCTTCCCATTTCTCATTATCTGCCTGTAATTCTTCCAGGGAAGACTCCGCGGCATTTTTATGTCCCCAGGTATGGCTTGCAAATTCCCATCCCGAAGCTTTCATGGCATCTGCCACCCGTTTGGCCTCTTCTACTTCTTTCTCGTAATCAAAATCGGGATGTTCCTCCAGAAATTTCTTCTGGTCATCCTGAAGATTCTCTCCTGTTTTATAGGCAATATCCGTCCGGTATCCAAGCACCCCATCGTAGCCTGTCATTGCCAGCACCCCCTTTCTTCCATTGTAGGAAAAATCAGGATGTTCCTCTACAAAGGCATCAATCAGGGGAACCATGTCATAATTCCCTATGGATACACTTCCATCATCCTGCGTATACTGGCACTTTACTTCCCCGTTTTCGTCAAGAACCAGCTTATCTGCAAATCCGTCTCCTGACATATAATGATAATAGCTGACATCATCCTGAGAAAGCACAAACGGAGTTTTGCCCGGCGGCAGCATGATCCTGCCCCGGCTTATGGTACCGTCATCATTCACCGTTGCCAGATCGTGGGGGCTTACCATTACATACCCCTTTTCATACAAGGTCTGTATGATTTTATGAAACTCACTGACTGTTGTCATAACCTGATTGTAATTATCTTCTTTGTATCCTCCGTCAAAAGCCTTCGAGGTATCGTAAATCAATGTATGAAAAAAAATGTGCGTAATCTGCTCCAGCGGATACTCCACCAGTTCTGATGTAACTTCCGACACTGAGGCCGGCTCTGTCTTTGGTGTCACTGTAACCTGCCCGTATTCCGTAAAAGACGGCCCGTCCTCCTTCGGAATCTGCCCGCATCCTCCCAGTATCACAAGACTGAAAGCCGCGGTAAGCATCGCAGCAGCTTTTTTCATTATTCAATTTCTCCTTTCTGCTCTCCGGCAGACGGCTGTACGGCCATTTCTCCTGTCTATAACGGAGAATCGTAACCCCCTTTCTTTACATGGGCGGTACAGGTGTCGGCCTGCTCTTATCAAAGACTTCTGAAGCGTCAAACAAATCTTCTACAAGCTCCGGATTATAATACATTCTGTAACCATCCAGATTTCTTCTTCCCATCCTGAAATATCTGTCACGGATCTGAACAAAATATTTGCTGGAATCCACGTTACAGTAATAATTATAGCCGGAACTCTTCAGATATTCGAACTTTTCTCCGGAATAGTCATCAATCTGCGAAAGATCCGCACCAAAGGCAAAAATGATGATATCCGTTCCGCCAATCAGCGGATCTACATTTTCCTTAAATTTCTGTGTATCTGTCTGCAGCTTCTCCATGCTGATCTCTCCTACGTTCTGATGCCCCCAGGTATGACTTGCAAAAGTCCAGCCTTCGGCCTTCAGGGCTTCCGCCACCTCCCTGGCCTGCTCCAGTTCCTTCTCAAAGTCAAAATCCGGATGCTCCTCCAGAAATTTCTTCTGGTCGTCCTGAAGGGCTTCCTTCGTCTTATACTGGATATCTGTCCGGTACCCCAATATTCCGTCATAGCCTGTCAGGGCAACAATTCCCTTGGCTCCTCTGTAGGAAAAATCAGGATGCTCCTCCACAAAACGATCGATCAGCGGCACCACATCATAATCCCCGACAGAAATGCTTCCGTCATCCTCCACATATTCATTGCGGATCTTTCCATCCTCATCTACAATGAGCTTTGTTGCAAATCCATCGCCGTCCATGTAGTGATAATAACATACGTCATCCTGAGAAAGAATAAACGGGATTTTACCGGGCGGAAGAAGAATCTCTCCCGGACTCATGGAACCGTCCTCATTCACAGTTGCCATATCATAGATGCTTACCATGACATATCCCTTATCATACATAGTCTGTGTGATCTTGTTAAATTCGTCAATGGTAGTCATAACCTGATTATAATTGCCTTCTTTATAATCGCCGTCAAAGGCTTTGCCCGTATCTCTGATCAGTGTATGGTAAAAAACATGGGTCACTTCCTCCAGCGGCCAGGCTACACAGCTCTCTTTTGTTTCCTTATAGCTCTTTATTGCACTGCGCATACTCTTATAGGAACTGTAATTTTCATAACTCTTTATCGTTTTAATTGCCTTATCATAATCATACTGTGCAGCAAGCTTTTCCGCTTTTTTCAGAATTTTGTTTCTCTTCTTTTGTTCTTCCTGCTCCTCTTTCTGTTTCTGAGCCTCTGCCCGTGCGAGCTCTTCTTCCTTTGCCTTTTCAGCATCCGTCTTTTCTTCCGTATCCGGTGTTTTCTCAGTATCCGGCTTTTCCTCGGCATCCGGAACTTCCGTTTCACTCTCCGGGCTTTTTTCAGGAAGCATGGAAACTACTTTATCCCATATGCCTGTAAGGCGGCGGCTGACATCCTCCTTTTGGATTTCCGGCAGTCTGCCCGTCGCATATAAAATACCGCATACAAACACGGCCGCTGTCAATATTGTGGTAAATGCCACATGCCATATCAGCTTCCTGCGGCGCTTCCTTGCAACCTTGCGGCGCTTCTCTTTCCATAGCTCAATTGCCTTCTCCTCTTCTTCCGTAAGAGGAATGGGAGTATCATCATTCAGATCCGGAAATTCCTGCATCCCATTCTCTGAATTTATCTTTTTATCTTCCATTCTGACTCCTTGGTATATTCTGTATATTTTACTTTCTCCACATTAGAAATAATTATTCGTATCTGTTCCTTGCCTTCACAGCTTTCACTGTCTGCGGTTCTTTATCCTGCTATTCACTTTCATGCAGTAAAATAGTAGCTTCATTATACCTATTAATGATTCAAATTTCCACCCGTTAAATGCAAATGATTATGAAAACTTCACAAACTAATTGCCTTTTCTTTTATTTAATGGTAGAATATACTACGCAAAACATACACCCAGTCGGGCATCGGCTCCATCATGATGTTCTTTCAGAACAGGCTCTGCGCGACATGGCAGGTTTCATCAAAATTCTACTAAATTATATATCAGGAGGATACATATGAGTACAGTAACGATCGTCCTTCTTGTCATTCTGGTAGTTCTGATCGGAGTATTGATTGCTCTATACTTCTTCGGCAAGAAAGCTCAGAAAAAGCAGGAAGAACAGCAGGCACAGATTGAAGCTACCAAACAGACCGTTTCCATGCTGGTCATTGATAAGAAGCGGCTTCCGCTGAAGGAATCCGGCCTTCCTCAGATGGTCATCGATCAGACCCCGAAGCTCATGCGCCGCTCCAAGCTTCCCATTGTCAAAGCTAAAGTCGGCCCCAAGATCAGTATCTTGATTGCTGACGAAAAGGTCTTTGACCTGATTCCCGTAAAGAAAGAAATCAAGGCAGAAGTCAGCGGACTTTATATCGTAGGAGTTCGCGGCATCCGTGGCAAGCTGGAAGCTCCGGAACAGAAACAGGGCTTCTTCAAACGTATCTTCAAAAAAAATAAAGATAAAAAATAATTTTCATGAACCGCTGCAGTTGTTGACTTCTGCAGCGTTTTTTTCATGCTGCCATATCTCTCTTTTTCTCATTATGGTGTAACTGTTCAGTACCTTCACAGTTACGAGCCAAAATTCATTAGAGATCACCTTCGGTGAAGGAATTTTGGCTTGTATGTCTCGGGATTTTCATGCATAAATGCATGAAAACACCTCGCGGGATACTACCTGCTGAATAGTTACATTATGGTTCCTATTTTAACTTCATTTAAGGTTCTTCCTGTAAAATCCATTTCAAATCTTTATCCAAATATCCTCACCATAAGGAGGTGAAAAAAATGGACTTTCGACATGAGTGGAAACACGAGATCAATACGTCCGACATGATGGCGATCCGTCAGAGAATGCTGGCAGTTGCCCGGCCGGACAGCCATACCATAGATGGCAGATACGAAATCCGAAGTCTTTATTTCGATAATCCGGCAGATAAAGCACTCCGGGAAAAGCTGGACGGGGTAAGCCGGCGTTAAAAATTCCGTATACGTTATTACAACAATGATACGTCCCTCATCCATCTGGAAAAGAAAAGTAAGGCAGGCGGACTTTGCAATAAACAGACCGCATCCTTAACCCGCGAAGAAGCCCAGGCAATCGTCAGCAGTGATCTGGAATGGATGAAGGACAGCAGCCGCCCTCTCATTTACGAGTTATACTGCAAAATGAACAATCAGGGACTGAAGCCAAAAACCATCGTCGATTACACAAGAGAACCTTTTGTATATCCGCCCGGGAATGTGCGCGTAACTCTGGACTATAACATCCGTACCGGACTGTACTGCACTGATTTTCTAAACACCGGCTGCATCACGGTTCCTGTCTGCGGTTCCCCCATCATTCTGGAAGTGAAATGGGATGCGTTTCTTCCCTCTGTCATTCAGGATGCCGTACAGCTTCACGGGAGACGCCCAGGCGCTTTTTCCAAATATGCGGCCTGCAGGATTCTTTTTTAGCCCCGTTTCACTGCACATTACAAAAAACTAAGGAGACACGATCATGACTTTTAATGATATTTTTAAATCAAGCTTTCTGGAAACAATGAACAGCATCAGCATTCTCGATATGTTCCTGACCATGGTGCTGGCATTTGGCATTGGTATGTTTATCTTTTTTGTCTATAAAAAAACCTTCTCCGGGGTGATGTACTCATCCAGCTTTGGCGTCACTCTCATTGCCCTTACTATGATTACTTCCATACTGATTCTGGCAGTAACATCTAATGTCGTTCTATCTCTCGGTATGGTAGGTGCTCTTTCCATCGTCCGCTTCCGTACTGCCATCAAAGAACCGCTGGATCTTGCTTTTCTGTTCTGGGCCATTGCCGCGGGAATTATCCTTGCATCCGGCATGCTCATACTTGCAGTTGCAGGAAGTGTTTTTATCGGAATCATCCTTCTGATCTTCGTCAACCGAAAACCTTACCTGAATCCATATATTGTCGTCATTGGCTGCGCGGATCATGAAAGCGAACAAAACGCCATCCATTTCCTGAAAAGCCAGGTGAAACGCTGCACCGTAAAAAGTAAAACCGCTCAGAAGGGTTCCATAGAGCTGAATCTGGAAATCCGGATGAAAGAAGATAATACGGACTTTATCAATACGCTTGCCGATATGGAAGGCGTGAGCAGTGCCATATTGGTAAGTTACAACGGAGAATATATGGGCTGAGTCGAACTGAAATATCAAATGGAGAACTATACATCATGTCTACAAGTAAACATATTGACAAAATCTGCTGTATCGTCCTTGCATTGATTCTGCTTCTTACATGCCTGTTCGCCAATGGAAAACAAATCGGAATCGAGGCAGTCAGTACCTCCTTTACTTATGAGCAAACACTGTTTGATTCTTCTGCCGTACATACTCTGAATATTGTCATGGATGACTGGGACAGCTTTCTGGATTCCTGTGAGAATGAGGAGTATGTAAACTGTTCTGTTGTCATTGACAACGAGGCCTTCAAAGACGTTGGCATCCGCGCCAAGGGAAATACCTCTTTAAGCTCCGTGGCAGCCTACGGCAATGACCGGTACAGCTTCAAAATCGAATTTGATCATTACGACAATTCGAAAACCTATCATGGACTGGATAAGCTCAGCCTGAATAATATCATTCAGGACAATACTTATATGAAAGATTTCCTGTGTTACCGGATGATGGGCACCTTCGGTGCGAGTGCACCTCTGTGCAGCTTTGTCTATATCACTGTCAATGGGGAAGACTGGGGACTTTATCTGGCAGTGGAGGGTGTGGAGGAAAGCTTCCTTCAGCGGAATTACGGAAATGATTACGGAGAACTTTATAAGCCGGACAGCATGAGCATGGGCGGCGGCCGCGGCAACGGAAACGGCTTTGACATGGACGATTTTTCATCTTCTGACAAGGATTTGTCACATCAGAATGGCAATTTCAGCCCGGACGATATTCCTCAGCAGAACGGCAATTTTAAACCTGATGATACTCCGCAGCAGAACGGCAATTTCAGCCCGGACGATGTTCCGCAGCAGAACGGCAATTCCCGTCCGGGCGGTATGCGGCAGCACGGCGGAAATTTCGGTTCGGGCGGCATGGCCATGGGCAGCGATGATGTTTCCCTGATTTATTCGGATGATGAATACGATAGCTATACAAACGTCTTTGACAATGCCAAGACAGACATTACCGATGAAGACAAGGAGCGTCTTATTGCTTCCCTGAAATCTCTGAATGAAAATAGAAACCTGGAAACCACCGTAGACATAGAATCGGTGATCCGTTACTTTGTGATCCATAACTTTGTCTGCAATTTTGACAGCTACACAGGCTCCATGATTCACAATTACTACCTTTACGAAGAGAACGGGCAGCTATCCATGATTCCATGGGATTACAACCTCGCTTTCGGCGGTTTCCAAAACGAAACGGATGCCACTGCCCTGGTCAATTATCCCATCGATACTCCCGTATCCGGCGGAACTATCGAATCGCGCCCCATGCTGGCATGGATTTTTAATAATGAGGAATATACGGAACTTTATCATGAATATTTTGAGACATTTATTTCTCAGTATTTTGACAGCGGATATCTGGAAGAACTGATTGATTCCGTTTCTGAAATGATTGCGCCTTACGTAGAAAAAGACCCCACAAAATTCTGTACCTATGAGGAATTTCAGACAGGTATTTCCACACTGAAAGAGTTTTGTCTTCTTCGTGCCGAAAGCATCGCCGGGCAGTTAGACGGTTCTGTCCCTTCTACCTCAGAAGAACAGGAGAAAGACTCTTCTTCCCTCATAAATGCGGATGACCTCTCCATTTCCTCCATGGGCAGTATGGGTAATATGGGCCATCAAAGATCTTAGAAAAAAATGCTTTGAATAAAACTGTTCCGCCGGACAATTCTCATTCATAAAAATCAATCGGCCCCGGAAGATTTTAAATCTCCCGGGGCCGCCCCTTTTTTATCTATTCCGTATAAAACTTTTTACAGGACTGCCATTCCCGAGTCCTTTGTCTGCGCCTGAATAGTAAGGTAACAGTCTGCCACATGCTCTTCATTCATATCCAGGGCATAATCCACAGTCATATTAATGCTGTCATTATTCTCATTTAATTCCAGGCCTGTAGTGGCAATTCCCATCTGAATCGTGCCGAATGGAGTAGTATAATAAGTCATATTCTTCTTACCCTGCTCAAAGACCATATGCACATTCACGAGGCCCTTTTTCCTGACTTCTACTCCCTGCGGGGACATTTTTATGTAATTTACGGTAGGCACGGATGATTCATCTATAATCTCTTCATAACGAAGATAATGGCTTCCGTTACGGAAATAATACTGTCCCGGAACAACGATTTCTATAGGCTCCTGGCCTTCCTCCGTATCCATCATCTGAAGACCGCGCACATGAATCAGTACATCCTTATCCATACGCATTTCCCTCCAAAGTTCATATTCAAAAATTTTTATATTCTCCAGTATCCATATTACCTGTCGATACTTCCCATCAGTATTTTTCAATGTCTATCTTCTGTGTCATTTCCACATCATACGGCAGGATGGAATTCGCAAAACTTTTAAATTTATCTGCCAGGTCGCTCACATAGAACCGGTATGGAAACTCCTCCTGCTCTTTGCCCGTACCTAAAAGCTCTTCCTTCGTAAGCAGGCTCTTCAGCTCCAATGCAGTCTCATAAGCCGGGTTGACCAGCCGCACTCCCTCCCCCATCACTTCACCAATGGTAGAACGAATTAACGGATAATGCGTACAGCCTAAAATCAATGTGTCAATTTCCCGTTCCTGTAATTCTCTGAGATATCTTCTGGCCACCTCAAACGTTACAGGATCATGCAGCCATCCTTCCTCCACCAGGGGAACAAACAAAGGGCAGGCTTTGCCGATAACTGTGATCTCCGGATCCAGCTTCCGCAAATGCGCCTCGTGAATCCCGCTTCCGACCGTTCCTATCGTTCCGATCACACCGACCCTCTTATTCCTGGTTTCCTGCGCAGCAACAATTGCACCTGATTCAATTACCCCCAGCACAGGAATATCCAGTTCATGACGTACTTCATCCAAAGCAAAGGCACTTGCCGTATTGCATGCAATCACAATCGCTTTCACTTGCTGCTCCCGGAGAAAACGGATAATCTGGCGGGAATAGCGGATAATCGTTTCTTTTGATTTGCTTCCGTAGGGTACCCTTGCCGTGTCGCCAAAATATACTATTTTTTCTGACGGGAGATTTCTCATGATTTCCCTGGCAACCGTAAGGCCTCCGATACCGGAGTCAAACACGCCTATGGGGGCATCTCTGTCTATTTTCATTGAATTTTCTCCATCTCTTACAATTGTTTTTTCCTATTCTATCACCAATTCAGGGCTTTCGCAAGCCAGAAGGAAATCTTTACCCGCGGCAGCTCTTTCGGGTTTCCGTATAGTTCCTTATCCGATAAATCTTCCGCTCCGGAAAAACAAAATTCAGGATAAATGGTTCCCCACCAGGCAAGAACGTCCGGTTTCTTTTGGGTATGAGGAACAGACAATGTTAAGAGAGTGGCTGCAATTGCTGCTAATATGGATAAAAGCACACGATTTTTTTTATTTCTTAAATAGGTCATTGGCGCCTCCTGATTGTTTTGTTTAAAAGGGATGACGCGGCAGCCGGCTTTTCAAATGAGCCAACATTCCCCACTTAAAGCCATCCCTTTTGCTATCAAGAGTATTGCCTTATTCCTGTCCTTTATTCATGTTTCCTGCTATAAATAAACCTCGATCTCCGTTCCATTTATCCGTATTTCCGGAAGCTGCGGCATTTCGCCGCTATGATATCGCTGATGATAAACTTCACGCAGTGTCACACCCTGTTTTTGCTGACCGGACATACGATTCTCCATCAGTCCGGTCAGATATTCTCCAATAGAAGTTCCTTTTCCGTTTTTCCACTCCAGGATTTCTTTCGGGTTTTCCGTTCGGAATACATAGACATTTTCACCTACAAACGGTTCCTGTTCCAGATAGTCCAAAAGCACAGTCCAATTTCCGTCTCCTGCTATACGGTTTCCCAGGATCAGTACCTGCAAATGGCCCATATCCAGATATTTTTCCTGGGATCGGTTATAGGACGCTTCAATTTGCCCAAAATCCGCTCCTGTAATTGTAAGAGCCGAAACACTGCCTTCTTCCTCCTGCTTATCCTGTCCGGTAGCCTGTGGAAGATCCGGCATTCCATACGTGAGTACAAAACCCTCATCTGTCGTATCCGCTCCAAGTGCCAAGGGGTACATTCTTTTTTCCGGCTCTACGCCGGCGCATCCGGACAGGAAAAGCATTACAGAGAGAGCAGCCGCTGCTGCCGCCTTTTTCTTTCTTCGTCCTTTTCCCCGCAGCATCAGAAAAATTTGCAGAATCAATAGTCCCGGTACAAAAAAATACCCCAGGTAAACGCCGTAATAATCTTCAATCCCGATACCGTCAAACTCAAGAATGGAAAGCAGATAAACGATAACTGCCATCCAGTATCTTCCTGTCCCCAAATGTGACAGCCGGATGATCTGGTGCCCGTAATGAAACAGGCTCCCTATGGCAAACAGAAGGCTGTACAGTAAAAATCCCATCCACAGCACATCAAACCGCGCCAGTACATTTCCCGGAAGATCTGCCCCCGCCAGCAGCGGAAGCACCGGAAATTTCTCCATCTGAAGCCTTTTCCATCCAAAGACTGCCGGAAACAAAAAGAGCATTCCCAAAATAACTCCGCTTAAAGTCAATATCCCAAGTGCCGCCGGTTTCCATGCACTTCCCTGCTTCTGCACATTTCCCAACACAAACGGTATGAGCCCGATTCCGGAGAACGCACATAATATTCCATACGTACTCTTTACAAAATCCTCTCCGCTGAAATTCCACGCTCCGGACATCTCTTCCAGATAAGAAATCCTGCTCTGCCCAAGGCAGAGAAGCATCATCAATACAATTCCTCCCAGCAGCAAACCGCCGGAAACCTCCGCCATCCTTCCCCGTCTCTGCATCCCTTTATGCGTTCCAAACGCACATACAAGAACTGCACAAAAAGAAATCACGCGTCCGGACACTCCTGTTAAGAGACTCATAGGAACAATTCTTTCCAAAACCTCCAGCAGATACGCTGCTGTAAGAAGCACATAAATCACAAAAAAGCCACCAAAGATACGGCTCCAGAATCCTCCTGCAGACTTATTCAGATCCGAATAGTATGGCTCCAGCCGAATCAGAAAAATCACATAAAACAAAAGCAGGATCATTCCCGCAACCGTCCCCGCAATTCCGGCCGGCCCGAGAATTCTGTCCCTCCCAAACAAACACAATAAAAAAGGAGCCAAAAACGCCAGCACCATCTGACGGTAAAACTGCCTGTGGGAAATTCTGTTATTTTCCGCAAACTTCATCTTCTCACCCCTCCCTTCTTTTCAAACGCAGGCTCTCATCTCGCTTTGCATACAGCGGTCTCTGCCTTCTTTTCCGAAACGGCATCCGCAAAATCCCATCTCCGACGCCCTTCATCGGCTCTTTTTTTACAAATGGCATCAAATATGGCATCCCAAAACTCAAAAGCCCTGCCAAATGGGCAATGACCACATAAATTCCCAATACAATCCCAAAAATCCCCAGATAACCTCCCAGAAACAGAAACACATATTTTACCAGCCGGAATGCCGAAGCAAACTCCTCATTGGGAATAGTCATAGACCCAAGGGCTGTCAGCGCCACGATCATTACAACGATTGGGCTTACCAGATTGGCACTCACCGCAGCGTCGCCCACGATCAGCCCTCCGACAATCCCGATTGCATTTCCAAGCGCCCCTGGCACCCGTACCCCCGCTTCCCGGATCAGTTCAAAAGCCAGTTCCAGAAACACCAGCTCCGCCACACTGGAAAAGGGCACACCCTCCCTGGCCTCTGCAAAGGACAACAGCAGATTTGTCGGCAAAATCTGTGTGTGAAACCGTATTACAGCCAGATAAACTCCCGGAAACAATGTTGCACAGGCCAGGGCCACATACCGCAGCACCCGCAGGAACGATGCCATTTCAAACCTCTGGTTCCAGTCCTCACTGCTCTCCATAAATCCCTGAAAGGAACTCGGCAGGATTAACGCCGAGGGCGAATTATCGCAAAGCAGAATAATCTTCCCATTCAGAATCTCCTGAGCAGCCCTGTCCGGCCGCTCCGTACTCTGATACTGCGGAAAGGGGGAATACCAGTTATCCTCCGTAAGCTGCTCCAGCATTCCGCTGTCCAGAATCCCATCAATCTCATAAGTATCCATTCTCTCTCTGATATCCTCCAAAAGCTCTTCTCTTACCAGATCCTCCATATAAAGCATCTGCATTGTCGTATTGGTCCTGATTCCAAGCTGACGTTCCTCCACCTTCAACCTTGTATCCCTTAAACGTTTTCGTACCAGTGCCGAATTTGTCTTTACAGAATCCGTAAAGCCCTCTCTGGAACCTCGGATGACCTTTTCCGTCTCCGCCTCGGACACTCCCATCCCCGGATATCCCTTGCTGGAGATTTTCATCGCCCGGTCATATCCATCCATAAAGAAAACTGCATTCCCCGCCAGCAGCGCTGAAAAAACTTCTTCCATATTTTCCAGCTTTTTCACATCTGCAATTCCCAGGCTGTTATTTTTTACAAATTCCTGAATCTGCTCAGGAGAGACCTCCCAGAAATGATTCACCATCTTCCCGATTGCCGAATCATCCAGCATCATATTTGAAACCGCCACCTCAATATAAACCATCAGGCAGTCCACTTTCTTTTCATCCCCCAGCTTCATCGGCCGGATCAAAATGTCCGCACATCCTTCGCACCGTTTCCTCACATACTCCTCATTCTCCCTCAAAGCCTTAGAAATCCCTACACTGTCTTCCATCATAATATCCCTCCTGCAAAATAGTCCGCCGACAGCCGGCCATCCCTGCACACAAGGCTGCTGCTCCCGGCATCCTGCCTTTTCACACAACAAAAAAAGAGAGACGCATCAACGTCCCTCCTATTATCTCCAAAATCTTCTATTTTATTTCTTCTCAGAAGAATTATCCTCCTGTATCGACCGGATAATCCCCCTCCTCTGATTCTCAATATGCCGAAACGAAATCTCCTGTGCTTTCTTCACATCCCTTTCTTTCATCGCCTCATAAAGCATCTCATGCTCCTTCACCAGTTGATTTCTCATCTCTTCATCCTTGAGATACTCCACTCTGTAACGATAAATCTGCTCTCTCAGATTATTCTGCACCTGATTCAGCGTCACATTATCCGCTGCCCTGTATATCACATCATGAAATGCTACATCCGCTTCCGCCAGATGGACAAGATTCCCTTCCGTTGTAGTTTTTTCGAATTCTTTAGCGGCAGCCAGAAGCTGTTCTATCTGCTCGTCTGTCATCCGCTTACACGCCTTTTCAATGGCAAGATTTTCCAGTGCGATACGGACCTCCAGCACATCATTCAGATCCTTCTCCGTGATATCTGCCACCTGGGCGCCCCTGCGGGGAATCATAACCACCAGGCCCTCCAATTCCAGCTTGCGGAGTGCTTCTCGTATGGGAGTCCTGCTCACTCCCAGCCTGTCCGCCAGAGCGATCTCCATCAGCCGCTCCCCCGGCTTCAGCTCTCCTTTCAAAATCGCCTGACGCAGCGTATTAAATACAACATCCCGCAAAGGCAGATACTGATCCATATTCACTGTAAAATCACTTGTCATTCGTAAAACCTCCGTTTCGATTGTATACTTCCGTGGCAAAAACCGTCTTAGCCAGATGGCTTTCCCGAAGCACAGCCGCAGCGGCAGCCATTTTATCCGCATCGTCAAATATACCGAAAACCGTAGGGCCGCTTCCGCTCATCATCGCCTTCAGCGCTCCATTGGCTTCCATGAGATTCTTAATTTCCTGAATCACCGGATACCTTCCGATAATGCCCGGTTCAAAAACATTCCCCATTTTGGAAACCATTCCATACAGGTCTCCATTCTTGATATTCTCAATCATACCGTCAATATCAGGGTGACAGGTAATACTTTTCAGTTTCAGGGTCTCGTAAGCCATTTTTGTGGAAACATTCACGCCCGGCTTACCCACAAGCACAAAACACCTGGGCACCTGCGGGATCCACGTCAGCTTCTCCCCGATTCCCTCTGCAAGCGCCGTTCCGCGCATGATACAGTATGGCACATCCGCGCCAACCTTTACGGCCCGATTCATCAGCTCCTGCTCGCTTAAACCCAGGCCAAACAGCCGGTTCACACCCACAAAAGCTGCCGCTGCATCCGAACTGCCCCCCGCCATACCTGCTGCCACAGGAATGGACTTGTCCAGTCTCATAGACAGCCCTTCCTCCACATGAAATTCATCCATCAGGAGCTTGGCTGCCTTATAAACAAGGTTGCGCTCATCAGACGGAACATACGGAAGATTCGTAACAAGGGAAATCCCCGGTGATTTACTTCTCTGTATCTCCAGCACATCATACATCTGAATGGTCTGCATGATCATGCGTACCTCATGATACCCGTCGTCTCTCTTTCCCAAAATATCAAGGCCCAGATTTATCTTAGCAAATGCACGTAATCTCATAAATTCCTCCGATATTGTATTCTTATGAAGCGTATTGCTGATCACCGGATGAACAGCAACCATCTTTTGTACTTTGTATACAGTATTCCTTATTTCGTATTTTATATGATTTTTTGTCAAATTTCAATATGCACAGAAAAATTGTTTCAGCTCTCCACTTTTTTCACAAGTAAAAGCGGCTGGCAGGGGCTGACCTTTTCCTCTTCCAATTCATTGAGTGAACAAATTTCCTCTACAGTTGTATAAAATCTCTTTGCAATATCCCACAAAGTATCCTCCGGCTTTACCATATAAACCGTAATGCCGGGCATACTCCTGATTTTCTCCATATCCAGCGGTTTTTCCTCCACACGGTCAATGATCACCGCCTCCTCCTGCCGCATCACAAGTACATTCAGGCTGACTGCTGCCTTTACTTCAATCTCATTGCTGTCCACCATGGTCGTGGATAGCTGTTCCAGATCCGTTTTCAGAAAATACTCGCACTCCGGCGTGATTCCCCGCGCTTCCACCACATGCGTAAAGGGGATCATGGCTTCCATGGAATAGAAGGGCATATCATCATTTCCCACACTGTAGAGGATTTTCATGTGGACAATTCCCTCTGCCTGGATACCGTTCTCCACAATCCGGGTCTTATCAATCTTTACTTTCCCCTGACTATGGCAAATTTGAAGGATTTTACCCTGATTCTCCTTTACCTCAATCCTGTCTGCCAGCCTGCATTTGGAAAAATTTCGTACCAGAAGACCTTCCAAAACCTCCGGCCGTCCATGAGGAATACACTCCTTCAAAGGCGTATATACATCCATGATCACTTCGTGTTCTTCTTCCTCATACAGCTTCATATCCACTTCCAGAACCACATCTGCCAAAAGCACCCTCTCTTCCCCGTCCTCATCAGGCTTCACCTCAATTCCCTGATTGATCACGGCTGCTTCCATATTCGGGATCATCTCACCTGCGCAGCCGCTGCATTCCACTTCCCCGGAAAATGGCAGGGAATATTCCAGCCACTGCAGCGGATTTCCCTCGTCATCTCCTGCATAAAGAACAAATACGGCAAGCTCGCCTTTAGCCTTTACCGCATTGTCCTCCGGCCGCAGATCCAGTCCCCGCACCTCAATATGATACCACAAAAGCTCCGCGATATTCGGTTTATTGGATGCCAGTGAAATTTCCTCCTTCAGGCGCAGTGTATCCTTTTTATGTACAGCCAGGCTCAAAAGGCGCATCTGCTTTTTCTGCACGGAGATTCCTTCTTCTTCCAGCGCGACAGGCAGGCGGATTCCCGTAAGCTCATCCACAACAGCATAGAAAGTCACGATTGCTTTAATGTTTATTTTTCTGGAATGAATCAGATGTACGCTTAAATCTTCAATTTCCCACTTCAGGCACAGTTTATCGCCGCTGGCGATACCTTCCAGGTTCAGGGTTTCCTCCAGAGGTAATTTTGCAGAAAGACTGTAGACTTTTTTCTCCTCATCCCCCACATACAGCAAATCCACATTCAGGCTGCCTTTCAGAAAAGCATGACCTTCATTCAGACGCACCTCATCCATTGATACGTCTCCTTTGCTCTGAATCATCCTTCCAATATCCGGCTTTGCATCCGGCACATTGTAATCCATGTCAAAAGTTACCTGACTGGTCGCCCTGCTCTTCACACGAAGCATCTGAATATCTTCCCGTTTTAACTCCATCCTGCATTCTCCTTTTCTTTTTACTCAAACAATACCGGTTCATCCCTGTATGCCATCCTGACCACAATATACGGATAGGACGGCTCTCCTCCAAGGCTGTCATCTTCAGGACCAATCAGCCGGGTTTTAAAAAAAATACCATTGGAGGATTCAGACAATTCCTCCACAGAAATACTGTATCCTCCGCTCATCTGCTGCCCGTAACCTTTGATCAGATACATTTCCTTTCCGCTTTGATACGTCATCTGGAACTCCTTTGTCTTTTTTTCCTCAATCAGGGACTCGACTTCTGCAGGCATTTCCTGCTGATTAATCACCGTATATTCCAGCGGTTTGCGTTCCTCCTCTTCCACGCGGATGATCCGGCATCCGCAAAGCACCAACACCATACAGGCAGCCAGGCAAAACAGGGAGACGATCTGCTTCATAATGCCACCCCTATCTGTTCCTTAGTAATTATTCTATGTAGGATGAAAAAGATTTATTGCAACTATTTCAAAAATTCCGTATAATGAAAGGAAGAAATTTACATACCCGAAAGGAATTTGTTATGATACGATTTATTTTAGTATGTATTGCCGTTATCGGTTATCTGATCTTATCTATTCCCCTTCTGATCGTGGAATGGATCATCGGAAAATTTGACCCTCTGAAAAAAGAAATCAGCTCACTTCGAATCATCCAGGCTGTTTTCCGTTTTATCCTGTGGCTCACCGGTGTTAAAGTAACAGTCATTGGAGAAGAAAACGTCCCCAAAGATACTCCTGTTCTCTATATCGGCAATCACAGGAGCTACTTTGACATCCTCCTGACCTACAGCCGCTGCCCTATCCGGACAGGCTATGTTGCCAAAAAGGAAATGGAAAAATTCCCCCTTCTGTCCAACTGGATGAAATATCTCCACTGTCTTTTCCTTGACAGAAGCGATATCAAGCAGGGCCTGCAGACCATCCTCACTGCTGTAGAAAAAGTGAAATCCGGTATTTCCATCTGTATCTTTCCGGAAGGCACCAGGAACAAAAATGAAGATGAAACGGACATGCTTCCTTTTCACGACGGCAGCTTCAAAATCGCCACCAGGGCCAAATGTCCCATCATCCCCATTGCCATGAGCAATACGGCGCAGATCTGGGAAGCTCATTTTCCCACCATCAAGCCATGCCATGTCATTGTAGAATATGGTAAACCAATCTACCCGGATGAACTGGATAAAGAAGACAAAAAGCATCTTGGTGCTTATACACAAAACATAATTAAAGAAATGCTTATCAAAAACAAGGAGCTTATCTGACTGCCAGATGAGCATAACCTGAAAACATAAGACAAACCCGGATATCCCGGAATCGTATTCGGTACTCTTTCCAGGACATTTCCTCCTGCCTTACAGCAGTGTATAATAGGAAATGTCCTTTTTTTCTGCTTTACATCAGACAGTTTACAATCCACACCGCCGCTGCTACTCCCGCTGCCGTTGAAATGATTGCCCCCGGCAAAGTGTATCTGGTCTTTCTGATTTTCACTGACCCATAATAAACGCTCATACAGTAAAACACACTCTCTGTAGCACTCATCACAATTCCGGCCATCAGCCCCGTCGGTGAATCCGTTCCGAATTCCTTAAAAATATCCAGCAAAAGTCCTGTCGCTGCACTGGAAGAAAACATCCTGACCAGTGTCAGCGGCACCAGATCCGGAGGCAGCCCTATATATCCGGTTACCTTTCCAAGAATTCCCCCGAGAAATTCCAGAAAACCGGAAGCACGCAGAATCCCCACTGCCGTCATCAAACCGACCAGTGTAGGACAAATCCCCGCCACAGTTTTCAGCCCGTCCTTTGCCCCATCCAGAAAGTCGCTGTAAATATCCCTTTTTGCCAGAAGCCCGTAACCAATCACATAAAATAACAAAAAAGGTATTATGAGATTGGAAAGATACGTAATCATCTCCATACTCCCTCCCGGAAGCATCCTCATAATACCTTATGACAGGCCCTGTTCTGTTTATACGTAAAACTGAAGCCAAACCGGCTGTATACTAATCCCTTTCCATCTTGAGTATCTCTCCGCTGTAGGCTTCAATTATATACTCAAACTCATCCCGAGCCTGATAAAACTCTACTTCATAAACCACTTCCCTGTCCTCTTTTCCAAACTTAATCTTGGAAAAACTCACATCAGCCAAATCCAGACCTGCGTCTGAAAGAGCAATCTCCTTAGCACGTTCCAGGCCGATCACCGTATCCGTATTCTCTGCTGAATCTTTGTCAGCATCCGATGACTCTTTTGAGCTGTCCTTCAGGCTCTTTTCCGCTGCCGCATCTCCGATGTCTCTGCCATCCATTTCCCACTCCAGAATCGTTCCGTCTTCTTCCCTGATCAGGTATTTATATTCAACGCCATCCACAGTAAATGTTACTTCGTAAACATTCTCTCCATCTTCCCTCTCTGCTTCTGTTCTCAGGCGGTCTGCCTGATCTGCCTTGATATCAGCATCCGCAAGGGCAATCTCTTCTGCCTCCTGCGCATCAACTGCAGCAAATACCGTCCCGGCTCCCAATATTATCAGAATTCCCATCATACCTGCTGCCAATATACTTTTTTTCACTAAATTCATTCTTCTCATATTGATATTCCTCCAGTTTATTATGAGTCTATATTAGCTTAGCAACATTAGAATAACATTAGAACACAACGCCCTCTTCAAACTTTTTTGCCAGAATCCCCGTCCCGACGATCGCCGTGGGATTCACGAAGTTAGCTGGTGTCAAGTTAGGACTAAAAGTATTTCTTTTATTATTCATTTTCTTCATTAAAACCAATTATTTTAAGCCATTCGTTACCCGTAATAATAGTAACATTTGGATCATTCGCATATGTATCAAATATATTTTGATCCGGATGCTGAAAAACCCTTCCCCTATCATTTGTAACAATCCAGTATTGACCCACAGCTGCTTTTGCAATTGCCAATAATTCACACTCACCCAAATCTTTGTTTCTGAAACTGGGCTTCTTTATATCATCTCTAGAAATTTTTCCCTCTTGTATTAATTTTTGTAAATATTGGGGATTCCGCATCCAGCCATAGAATCTTTCTCTAATCTTTTTTAGCTCTTCTTTTGCCCCTTCAATATCGCTTAGGCGAATTATCTGGATAGCTTTAATCCCCCACGTTCCTAATACCAAATTGTTTACCGATGTATATACTTCTTTACTAGAAGCATCTTCATTTTCCCTGTAATAGCCCGGATCTAATTCATTTAAGATTGTCTGTGTAATTGTAATATCGTTATTGTTCTTTTTGCATAAATCAGCCACACCATATATATTAGAACCAATAACATGAAGAAATATATTTGTATCTACAAGATAATACATTAATTAATTTGTATTCCGTTTCTATATTTTATGGCTTCGGCTGTGGCTTCACCGATCTTCCCCAATGCTACTAACCTATCAACCTTTTTTTCCAAGTCAATATAAGGTGTCCTCAACTGTTGGTATTCTGGCAGCTCTTCATTAGGCACATAAAAATCCTTTTCAAAATATTCGGATATTTTACATCCAAGTGCTTTTTCTATTTCTCTTTTTACTATACTATACTGTTTTATTTGCCTGTTTTTGTATAGTATTTTTCTGAATACCATATCAAAACTGAGACAATACTTATGGCATAGCTTATCAATATAAATTGCCAATGCTTTTCTTGAATCAGGCCGCAATAAATCTTTTCCAATTATGTCAGAAAAATCCTCCTTAAAAAGTCTCTCCGGATAAAGCAATTCCGCCGCAAAATCATTGGCTTCCTGTTCTATTTTTTCAGTAGAATATGAACATGTTTTATCATCATCTGAAATGTTCTGCCCTTTATGCATAAACCAATGTCCCAGTTCATGCGCAAGTGTAAAATTTTGATGCCCTATTGGTCTTTGATAATTTATGCATATAACGCATATTTCATTATCACCATACCCAATAAATCCTGATAATTTATCTATATCCTCTTTAAATAGTAATAATCTATATTTTTCCGTATAGTTTTGTTTTTCAAGCAATGCAAAAAAATTGCCAGGGAAATCTTTTATCCCAAAGACATCCCTGGCCTTATTTACAGCCTCTATAACATTACATGTCATGAGTATACCTCTCCCATCTCTAATAAAATATCCTTTATAAAAGCAAAATCAGTCATAAAATCTTGAATCCTCGCTTTTACTTCCATTGATTTTTTATTATCTAAACCTCTATTCATAGATGCCATCAACAAATCTTTTTCTTTCATATTTGCATCCGCAAAATATTCTGGTTTACAGTGTAAAATACTGCAAATTAAAGACATATCAAATTCATCAATTTCTTCCAGCGCAATTTTGTTCTGTATAATTGCATCAATAGTTTCTTTTTCCACAAAGGCCTTTTCTGCCACTTCATCTGCAGTTAAGCCTAATATATTCATTCTATCCTGCATCGCTTTACCAATATACAGCATACTAAGCACCTCCCTTTTCATTATCATTATAGCATATATCTTGTAAAATGATACCCATTTCCTTAAAAATTTTTAATTGTTTGCACTAGAAATAACTCAAAAGCGGAGAGCACTCACACTCTCCGCCTTCTTCGATCCATCACCTTACAAAAGATAACCGCCACCCCCGTACTTACCGCCGTCGCCAAAATCCCCGGGCCCACGATTGCCGCAGGATTCACGCTCCCATACTGGCTCCTGTAAGCAATAATATTTACCGGAATCAACTGCAGTGACGAGATATTCAAGATCAAAAACGTACACATCTCATTACTTGCCGCCGACGGCGAACTTCCGTATTTTTTGCAATTCTCCTTATTCAATTCACTTAATTTTTCCATAGCCTTCAGCCCTGCCGGCGTCGCCGCCCATCCCAACCCCAGGAAATTCGACAAAAAATTCAGGGAGATATATCTGCACGCTCCGGACTCCACAGGCAGCCTGGGAAACAAAAGCCGCAGAAGCGGCCGGAGGCCTTTGGAAAGCTGCCCCACCAGCCCTGCATTTTCTGCTATTTTCATAATTCCCGTCCACAAAGCTGTGATTCCCGCCATTGCAATACACAGATTCACCGCTTCCTTTGAAGAAGAAACCGCTGCCTCCGTCACTTCCTTCAGGTTCCCTGTCAGAGCACCGTATACTATTCCGATCAAAATCATTCCGCTCCATAAATATGTCATTTATTTCATCCGTTCAAAGTTCTATTTATACAGGCTATGAACTGTATGAATCTATTATTCCCTCGCATCTCTCTTTTTCTGATTTACAGCACCAAAAATTCGCATCTTTAACACAAAATGATGCGAAATACGCACAGAAAAAAGCTGCCGCACTATAATTTTCATTAAAGTACAGCAGCCCCGGCAAATCTCCCTATTTTATGTATGATTCTTTAATAATCTGAAATACCGTTCGTGTGCCTCCTGATATTCACGGTTGAAGCCTTCGTCTCGTCCGGAATGAAGCATGGAAACATAATCATGTACCTGATGCTTAATCTCCGGCTGCACCCTTGCTACCGTTGCCACGCCCACATTAGAGCAGATATCAGAAATACGCTCTATCTCGGAAAGCAGATTTAAAAACTCTGTTCCGGCATATACCCCGCAGGTTCCTTCCCGAATTCGATCCATATGATTGTCATTGAGCACACCGACCATATCATCTACCACTTCTTCCAGAGGCTCAATATGGCGTGCTGCAGATAAATCTCTTTTTTCAAATGCATCATGTGTATAATCCAGAATCCTGTCAATCAATTCCTGCAGTACATTCAGCTCCGATAATGCAGCTTTAGAAAAAGCAGTATCATTTTTATTAAGATCCTCCGCGATCTCTGCAATATTTACCGCATGATCTCCCAGACGCTCAAATTCTGTAATTCCCGAATAGTAATGGTTCATGATCTCTATATGCATAGGTGAAGTGATTCGGGAAGAAATCTGAATCAGATAATTACTAACCCTGTCTGCCATCATGTCAATATAATTTTCATCTTCTATAATTTGTGCTGCAATCTGTTCATCATATTCCGTAACCAGATTAAATGCACGGTCAATATTGGTTCGGGCCATTCCGTACATTACCAGAAGCACGTCATAACAACGGGCAAGTGCCAGAGCCGGTGTGCCGGCAAATACCGGATTCAGTGCGTCCAGCATCTCATCATATTTGCCGGCAGCGGAAGATTCGTCCTTCACGATTTTGAGACTGAGTTTTTCGTAACACTTCAGCGCCGGAAACAGCAAAATCGCACATGCCAGATTAAAAATCGTATTCGTATTCGCAATGCCGCCGGAATCAATCGTACTGTTCCATATGCCATCCAGCAGCCCCAGTTTATGAATGAACGTTACAACTGTCAGAACCACGACCGACTCACTCAAATTAAACAGGATATTCACAACACCGACTCTTTTTGCATCAGGTTTTGCCCCTATGTTGCAGACAATCGCAGTTGTTACGCAGTCACCAAGATAGATTCCCACCAGCACAGCATAGATAGAACCAAACGTAAGCTGTCCCGAAGTGGAAAAAGCCTGCAAAATACCAATGGTAGCAGAGGAACTCTGCAAAACAAACGCCACGCCTGCCCCGACCAGATAGCCGATCAGAGGATTCTGTCCCAGATTGGAAAACAGCCGCTCAATGATACCGCTTTCTGTCAGGCCGCTTACAGCATCTGTCATATTCAGAAGCCCTGAAAATAAAATACCAAAGCCGATAATGATCCGCCCTACTTTCTCAGATCCTCTGAAACTCTTTCCCATGATCAGCACAATACCAATGATCATTGCAAGCGGTGCCAGCGTCGATGGCTTTAAAAACTGCAAAAAGGAAGCACCTGACGAATTGATATCCAAAAGCCTGATAATCTGTCCGGTAACTGTTGTACCAACGTTTGCTCCGATAATAATTCCCAGGGACTGACTAAGGGGTATGATTCCCGCTCCTACAAGTCCTGCCGTAATAACAATTGTTGCTGTTGAAGATTGAATAAGCGCAGTCATTACCAATCCCATGACAAAAGCCTTCACAGGGGTGCTGGTAAGTTTTTCCATCGCTTTCTTTAAGGTTCCTGAGGAACTTTCCTTCAATCCATCTCCCATCATACGCATCCCAAAGAGGAACATAGACAGGCCGCCCAAAATAGAAATCACATTAAAAATATTCATAGCCGTCTGCTCAACCTTACCATTTCTCTTTTGTAGTTTTATCTCACAACACGGAGGTATTTAACCCGCATTTAACATAAATTTTACCATATCTTAATATAAGATACCACAGTTTTTTTATAAATCCCCTTCTATAATTTAAAGGCCTATAATATAAAGGCCGGAACATCCACATATTGTGAATGCCCGGCCAATCCTACAGGAAGCCCTTTCTGTTTTGAGTATCTCACATTCTTTTCTGGCCGACCGTCACCACAAATCCCTGGCCGTCAGATACATTCTCCATCTCAAAGATAAAATCCTCATGATACAGCAGCAGACATCTGGCATAAGTATTGGCAATTCCCATTCCTCCGATTTCCATCTCCACAGGCATTGACCGTTCCAGGATCTCTTCCCTGACTTCCGAAAGATTTTCCCATATTTTGCTGAGAGTCTGCTGAGGGATACCGGAGCCATTATCCTGAATCCGGATAATCCACCGATCATCCAGTACCTTGCCTGTCACCGAAATATGCATGCAGCCATCCGTATCATGAAATCCATGCTTCACACAGTTTTCCACCAACTGCTGCAGGGTCATTTTCGGAATGATCTGCTTTCCGATCCGTTTGTCGATGTCGATACTGACCTCCAGACGGTTCTCATAACGTGCCTTCAAAAGATAGAAATAACTGTTGAGATATTCCAGTTCCTTTTCCACAGGTGCATAACGCTCTTTATTATTCGTGGAATAACGGAGCATATTTCCGAGAGATCCGCACATCTCACAGATCACCTCATCATTGTCCATCACTGCATGGGAAGAGATGATATTCAAAACATTATAAATAAAATGCGGATTCACCTGGGTCTGCAATGTATCAAACTGTGCCTGAAGCTGCAGCATTGCCGCTCTCTTTTCGTTCTGCAGCGCGGTATTCAGACGTGCTGTCATTGTCTGGAAGGAATGGATCAGTTCCTGAAACTCATCCGGGCCTCCGGCTTCTTCCAGGCGCTGGTGATCCTGCAGGTTTTCGATATTTGTATTTTCTACCACTTCCTGCAGACGCTTCATCGGTATGGTCAGGATGCTTGACCAGAAAATGATGAAGACCAGGCTGACCCCAAATACCACCATTGCCGCCAAAAAAGCCAGAAGGAAAATCCTCCGTCTTCCCCCTTCCAGAAAGCTTCTCTGCTTATAAGCCAGCACAGTCAGATCAAAGTCTTTTGAGGAAGCCTTTGCATAAATGTCCCCGTTTTCTGTGAGAACAGTTCCTTCCTGAAGGTTTTTCAGCATCTTGCGGTCACTATCCTTCAGCTCTTTTAAGTAGCTTTCATCACTGGCATAAAGAAGGTCGCCTCCGTTTACGATCAATAAAAAATGTATATCCGGATCTGATTTTTCTAGAAGCTCAAGACTGTCCATACGGTTCTCAACCTCCAGAAATCCCATTCCTTCTCCCCGCAGCTCCTTTGCCAGGGAAAACACGGAAACACTGCCGTTTTCTCCCCATGGATCCATATGTGCAGGCACGATCACGGATTTTCCCTGAGCTGCACTGACCTCCTCCAGATAAGGGATATCCTCCAGGCGGAAATCATAATTCAGTCTCTGATTCGGCACATACTTGGCTGCATCCGGCGTATATATGACACTGCTGGCCAGAAATGAATCCTCATTAAAGAACACCGTTCTGTATGAATTTTTCATAATATATGATGTAGATATCCCTACACGAATTGCTGATTCTGCATTTCGGACATACAGGATGGGCGTATTTTCTTCCGGAGCACTCGCCAGCAGTGTGATACTTTCAAGCATAGCAGCATCCGAAAGGATATACTGCATGATCGCATCCATTCTTCCCAGCGTTTCATCCATCTGAGTGACATAAGATTTTGCTGAAATCAGCAGATTGTTTTTCTGGCTGTTTGTTTCATAGCGAAGGCTGTTCTGGCCCACAACGATTCCAAGTACCAGGCTGACCAGAAGTGCTACCGTCGCATATGCAAGAATCATCCTACTGCGAAATTTCATGGTATATGTCTCTCCTATCTTTTCTTATCCATCCTCCGTGCCCTATAAATATAATACTAATCTATTCCCTGTTTGTCATCATCCTTTTACAGAACCTGCAACCATACCGTCAACGATTCTCTTATTGAAAATCAGGAAGAGGATCAGCATTGGAATCGTGATCGCAATGATATCGGCAAACAGCAGGTTGTAGCTGCTGGCAAGCTGTCCCTTATAATTATACAGCGTAAGCTGAACAGTTGTATTTTCGGAGCCGGGCAGGAAATACAGAGGATTGGTAAAATCGTTAAATGTCTGCACACCGACCAAAATGATCAATGTAGCCTGGATCGGTTTCAGCAGCGGAAAGATGATCTTCTGGAAAATCTGCCATCTGTTGCATCCGTCAATTCTGGCTGCTTCCTCCAGTTCCACCGGAATGGAAGCCATATACCCGCGGTACAGCATAACTGCAAACGGTGTCTGCAATGCAATCTCGATCATGACCATAGAGAACATGGTCTTATAAATATGCATACTCTGCAGCATATGAATGGTCGGAAGGATTGCCGCAGGAATCATAAGGCCCAGCATGATCACTGCCTGGATGCCGCCTACAATCTTATCATGTCTTCTCTGAATGACATAACCTGCCATTGCTGCAGTCAGCAGAAGCCCGAGTACTGTAAAGAGGGTCAGGATTCCGCTGTTTTTAAATGCTGTCACCAACTGATAATTTGCATGGCTGAAAACCTCAAGATAGTTCTCAAAATGAATTTCACTCGGCCAGCTGATAGACAGCCTGTTTGCCTCAGCCTTTGATTTGATTGACTGTACAAACATAAAATAGAACGGGATCAGGAAAATAATAACTGTCACGGCAACTCCAAGGATATCTCCAAGGAGAAGGAGTCTTTTTTGTTTTTTCATTATTGAATAGCCTCCTCTCTCTTATTCAGGAAATGCTGCAGCGGGAACGCAATCGCCGAAATTACGATCAGCATCACTACGTTGCCTGCGGTAGAAAGCCCATAGAAGCCGGCTGCATACTGTTTGTAAATAACGGATGCCAGAACATCTGTTGCAAAGCCCGGGCCGCCTCCTGTCATTGACCAGATCAGGTCGAAGGAACGAAGTCCGCCGATCAGGGAAAGAATAATGATCGAGTTCTGAGAAGGAGCTACCAGCGGAAGTGTTATATGTTTTAACTGCTGCCATCCGGTCGCACCGTCAATAGATGCCGCTTCATAATATGTCTTGTCAATGGACTGGATTCCTGCAATATAGATAACTACAGAAATGGAAAGACCTTTCCATACATCCGTCATGATAATACTGAAAAGAGCAAGACTTGGGTTGCCCAGGAAATCAATGGGAGTTCCCCCTAAAGCCTGAATTACCACATTTAAAAGTCCCTTTGTGGGATGCATCATATAAGAAAAAGTAAGGCCCACCGCCATCATGGAAACCAGATTCGGGAAGAAAACCGCTGAGCGGATAAAGTTCTTTGTTTTAATCTTACTGGTCAGAAAAATGGCGATAAAGAATGCAAGAATTACCTTTAAACCACTGGTTCCAAATGCATAAATCAGAGTATGTATTACTGAAGAGCTCATGGCTTTCTCAGAAAAGAAGAGCTTGTAGTTATCAAGTCCGCAGAATTTCGCCGTATCAAAATTCCATACAGTCAGGCTGTAATACAGGGAAGATATTATCGGCCACAGGAAAAAGATACCGAAGATAATCAGGGACGGAAAAAGAAACCAGAGGGGATATAAGCTTTGTTCCTTTTTGGTTTTCATAATCGAACCTCCTATAAAAGATTGGCCGCCTGTCATTTCCAGGCGGCCACATTATTCCTTCTTTAGATATCGAATGCTTGGATTCTCTATCTCATCAGAACATTATTCCCAATCGTAGCCCAGCTGAACTGCGGATTTCTTGCAGTCGTCATCATAAGCAGCGGCTGCTTCCTCACCGGACATCTGGCCAAGGCCCACAGCAGTGGTCATCTGCTCACAGGTAGTTCCTTTGATCGGAGACTGGTACTCAAGAGCCGGAACTGTTTTTCCGTCATCAAAGTATTTCTGCATGTCTACACGTACCGCACTGCATACAGACTCCGGAAGCTCATAACCCTTGATACAGGAAGGTCCGTTTGCGCCATAGGTTCCAAAGTACAGATCCAGTGCTTCTTCCGTATAATAGAAATCCAGGAATGCTTTTACAGCATCAACATTCTCACTGTCTTTGCTTACATACCAGCTCATTGGCTCCCATACGGTAAGTCCGTGGTTGTCCGCATCATCTCCGGGAACACCGAATACGCCGATATCATCCGGGTTTTCTGCCTCTGCAATGATCAGCGGAAGCTGCTGGGTCAGAATGAACCAGTGAGTTGCTTCGCCGGTAGCAAGTGCAAAGTTTCCGTCTACAACTGTTGCTGCAGATTTGTCAGCGTTCAGGAAATCTACCAGATCTTCATATTTTGTCCAGCTTCTGGTTGCCTCAGGAACACTTGCATATTTTGCGGTTCCGTTTGTATAATCATCTGCGAAGGTTGGATTCTTTGCTGCGATATTATAGTAATCGCCCAGGAACAGAACCTGTGTTGCCCAGGTTTCGCCGCCTGTAAAATAAACAGGGGTCTTGCCTGCGTCTGCAAGTGCCTGGCAGTTTGCAACAAATTCGTCCCATGTATGCGGAACTTCCAGTCCTAATTCTTCATAATCCGGTTTATAATAGATAACTGCTCCTGCCTGTGTGGAAGACTGCGGAGCACCGTATATTGCACCGTCGATCGTAACGGAGCTCAGGAACGCATCATCAAACTTTTCAACGATGTCCCAGTCGGAAATATCCAGAAATGCACGGGACGGATTCAGGTCATACAATTTAGATCCGGAATTGTAGGCCATCAGATCAGGAAGGTCAGCAGATGCAATTCTTGTCTTAAGAATGTTATCTCCTTCCGTACCGCCCGGGTTTACTTCTACCTGGAACTCCATACCCAGTTTCTCGGTAGCTGCTTCCATAACAGCGATCGTTCCTTCATTGTACTCTGCGTTGCCGGCCCAGACATTCAGTGTAACACCCTCATACGGTTTTTCCTCTTCTGCCATAACAACCGTAGCCGGAATCATACCTACTGCCAATGCAGCGGCGAGAACCATTGATAAAGCTTTTTTCTTCATAAAAATCCTCCTTTTACTTTTCACTTTTTCGTAGCTTTAAGTACTTATATCTTACCTGCTGAAAAATGAAAAGTACATGGAGGATTCAAAACAAAACTATTGAAAATCTGAAACTATTGATTCAGGTAATCTGCCGGGCATTTTCCCGTGTAAGAGTGAAAAATCCGGCTGAAATAAAACTGGTCGCGGTATCCGACCATCTCTGCAATGTCCTTTACAAACAGCTCACTGTTTTCCTTCATAAGCTGCTTGGCCCGCTCCATACGGATTCCTGTCAGATACTGATTATAGGTCTGTCCGGTATATTTGCGGAACAGCTTGCTCATATAAGCCTGTGAAATCGCAAACAACTCCGACAGTTCCTGCAGGGATAAGGGCTCTGACAGATGTTCCTTTAAATATTTTTCGATATTCCCGAAAAATTCCGGTGAGTCCACCTTGGGTTTCTCCTTTTCCCTCTCTCCGAACCGGAAAAGAATGGACTGAAGGTTATTCCACAGCATTTCCATACTGGTGGCGTAATAAAAAATATCTTCAAGCTGATACTCGCTCTCGATCAGTGATTCCTCATCTCCTGTCTGCATCCGGATAAAATTCAGGATCCGCCTAGAGGAATGCTCCAGCCAGAGCTGAGGCCGTCTCTCCTGCTCCCACTGCGCAAATGCCTTTGCAATGCACTTCTGAAGCTGGTCGTACCGCCCCATCTTGGCATACTGCTCCAGCTCCTGCAGCAGGCCGGAAAGCTCCGTAGTATCCGGTGTCGGAAGCCTTTTGGAAAGAAGCTGCTTTTTGTCCAGGTCAACTGCCTGGGAAAATCCCACCGTACTCAGCGTATTCAGCCAGAAGTACATATCCCTGATTTTTCCTGATATCTCCGATACGGAAAAAGCGTTTCCATAGTATAAAAGCGTTGTATAGGATCCCTCTGTTTTCTGACGCAGTTCTACCTTTATCATATAATCAATGAGAGACTGTCCGCCCAGCATTTCCTTGGGAATTAAAAATAATTCTTCCATGTTATCCCGTCCATATACGGAATACGTTTCATCAATCGTTCCGTACAGCTCCGTTTCCCTGCCGGGAGAGTATCTTCTTGGCAGCCCGTTTTCCCGCAGGAGAGCCGCGTAAAATTCTTTATGGGGAAAGAATTTACAAACCTCCCCCTGCGTAACGGTTTCTCCCATACAGATTTTCCGAAGAATTCCATTTCTTCTGCTATAATAAAATCTCCGAAGCTTCTCCTCCACATTTTTCATGGTAGGCAGCATCTGGGATGGAACAATGGGCTTTGTCAGATAATCCAGGACTCCGTTTCGTATCGCATCCCTTACATATTCAAAATCCTGATACCCGCTTATGATCACAAAGCACAGATCCGGTACCTTTGTACTGGCCTGGCGTACCAGCTCCAGTCCATTCATCAGGGGCATAGCGATATCTGTCAGAACCAGGTCCGGTAAAGTCTTCTCAATAATTTCCAGGGCCTCCTGCCCGTTTTCAGCCGTACCCACTACTTCAAATTCCGGGCTGTGCGTCTCTATGATACGGCAGATTCCCCTTACTGCCATGGGTTCGTCATCCGCCACGACAACTCTGTAAATATTTCCGATCAGTCCCATTGCCACCATCCCTCATTACAACCGCAAAAGCAATCGTGTTCTTTTGCAGTCTTTTTTATTTACTATTCAACCGCCCGAAGCAGCCTGTCAATCTTTTCCTGCTGTTCATAAGGCACATTGGTAAACGGCCCGTTCATCAGTTCCTGCAGCGTATACAGTTCATCATAGAACGGAAGATTTTTCACAAACGTAAAGTATTCAGCATCCAGCACCTTCTTCGTACCTTCATAAGCCATCAGCTCTTCCATCGGAGAATCAATGGAATAAATCCTGCGGCACGGAACTGTTGGCTCATAACAGAATATATATGTACCTGCAGCCGCAGTGACCTCTACATTCTTACCTGCCTGTACCACAGACAGAATGCCGTCTTTTCCTTTTGTCTGAGCAGCAATTGCCTGTATTTCCGCATCAGGAAGGACGATCACTGCCTGTGCATCAAAAGGTACCGTCACTTCCAGCTTCAGATTTTTCCCTTCAATCGCCCAGGCACTAAAGATTCTGCCTGCTGCAGAGCGCAGGGAAGCCTTTGCCCACTGAATCTGATAGTTCGGCACAGGGGCAATTCTGAATTTCTTAAAGCCTGCTGCTTCTTCGCATGGCTGGATTCCCAGCATGTAGCGGTACATCCATTCCACAATAGAACCATAGGAATAATGGTTCAGGGAATTCATTCCCGTTCCGCTGATCTTGCCGTCCGGCATCACAGAGTTCCAGCGCTCCCAGACGGTAGTTGCTCCCATCAGAACCTCATACAGCCATCCCGGAAAGCCCTTTTCCATCAGCAGACGGTAAGCTATGTCGTTCATTCCGTTTTCGGAAAGAACCGGGCACAGATACGGTGTACCTACAAATCCGGTATTCAGATGATACTTATTCTTCTTCAGGATCTCCAGAAGTCCGGCACAGGTCTTCTCATAGGCAAAGTCAGGAGTCAGTCCCATATAAAGAACCACTACATGCGCAGTCATGGTATTCACGCACAGACGTCCGTTCGGCGTGAAATATTCCTTTATAAATGCATCATAAATCTTCTCCGCAAGCTCTTTATAGTAAGCCGCATCCTCCTCTTTTCCAAGGATCTTTGCCGTCTTGGCCACAATATTTGTGGAGTAATAGTAATATCCGGAGCTGATCAGGAACGGATCCGTTGCACCATAGACGCCGCCTTCTACATTTCCGTCCAAAGCCAGCCAGTCTGCATAGTGGAAGCCGCTCTGCCACAGATATTTATTGCCGTACTTTTCATCCTCGCGTCTCATATAATCAACCCAGGCCTTCATACTGGCGTACTGGCGGCTGAGGATTCCTTTGTCACCATAATGCAGATATACATTCCACGGAATGATGGTGGCAGCATCTCCCCATGCAGTCGAAGCATCTCCGGGATAATTTGCTACAGGAACAACGTCCGGCACACTGCCGTTCAGCTTTAACTGTTCTGCATAAACATCCTTGCCGAATTTTGTATAGAATGCATAAGTATCCATATTAAAGCAGGCAGTTCCGCTGAAAATCTGTGCATCACCGGTCCAGCCATAGCGCTCATCCCTCTGCGGACAGTCAGTCGGAACATCCAGGAAATTCCCCTTTTGTCCCCATTTTGCATTATGGATCAACTGATTTACCAACGGATCGGAAGTCTCAATATGACCCAGCTCCTCCATCTCCGAATGAATGACGAGACCTCTGAAATCCTCCGGATCCGGCTCGCCTTCCCAGCCGACCACTTTTACAAAACGGAATCCGTAGAATGTAAAGTGCTGCCTTACCCAGCGTTCCGTTCCGTCGGATATATAAGTAAACTCCGCCTTGGCTGTACGGAGATTTTCATTATAGAAATTATCATCCTGCAAAATCTCGCCGAACTGGAAAAATAACTTTGTTCCTTCCGGTGCTTTGCAGCGGAAGCTCAGCCAGCCCACCATGTTCTGTCCCATATCCAGAACCGTTTCGCCTGCAGGAGTATGAATCACTTCAATCGGTTTTATTCTCTCATGAATGGTAATTGCAGGACTCAGTCTCGGACTCAGCTTCTTTTTATCCAGATCTATGGCTTCCACAGTAAATACTTTGCTGGTATCCAGCGTGGTATCGTACACTTCACCCGGATAGATACCGCTGTATACGACCCGGCTCCTACGTGCCTTCCAGGAAGTATCCGTACAGATAGTCTCTGTTGTGCCGTCTTCATAAGTAATATGAAGCTCTGCAATAGCAGCCAGACGGTCTCCGTAATTTTCGGAAGTCTGTCTGAGGCCGTACCAGCCTTTGTACCAGCCGTCTCCCAGAGCAACTTCAATAAGATTTTCCCCTTTCTGAAGCTCCATCTCATAGGTCTGATACGGAATCCAGGTATCAAAATCACAAAGTCCCGGAAGCAGCACCTCTTCTCCCTGCTTCTGCCCATTCAGATAAAGCTCATAAACGCCAAGCCCTACCATATACATCCGGGCTTTTTTTACGGGCTTTGAAACAGAAACGTTTTTCATCAGAACAGCCTGTACATCCTTTGGAAGGGACGGGGTGATCCAGTCTGCCTTCCACTCGCCTCCTTTGCCTGTCTCAAACCATGCAGCTTCACTTTCCGCACTCTCTCCGTTGTCAGCCCATACCCTTACCTTCCAGTAATACCTTGTCTCCGGCTCCATATCAATCGGCAGGACAAAAGCAGTGCTCACGATGTCCTCTTTTTCACCGGAATCATAAATGATGTTCTGAAATGCTTCATCCTTTGCTGCCAGAACCTGTGCCTTTGTCTGGCGTTTTCCGTTCGTTTCTTCCACTACATAAGAAATCGTCGGCTCAGTCAGATCAAATCCCATCGGATTCACCAGATGGTTTACTTTTAAATGATTAATTTTCATAGTCTCAATCCTCCGTTTTACGTTATACGCAGCAAGCGTCCATCTTAAAACATCCTGTTTCCCTGCTTACAAGAGCCGGAATTTCTATATTTATAGCATGACCCGGCACTTTTCATCGTATGTGTACAAATTATACAAAATAAAAAAATGTATGAACATGGAAATTTCAAAACTCCGGGATAGAAAATTCAGTTCAATCTGTATTCCTATACAGGGAATTCCAAAGAATTTTTTATATAAAAACAGGAGACCTCCCTGTATACCAGTTTAGTCTCCTGTGTTATAAATTTTTAAATCCGGATGCTTATTTTACAAAAACCTTATCCAGATGCCAGATATCATCTACATATTCCTGAATGGTTCTGTCGGAAGAGAACTTGCCGCTGCATGCAGTGTTCAGGATGGCCATCTTCGCCCATCTCTTCTCATCGCGGTAAGCTTCCTCTACACGTTTCTGCGCTTCTGCATAGGAGCGGAAGTCAGCAAGAATGAAGTACTGGTCCGGTCTGTCGCTGTAATGGTTGGTCAGAAGGGACTCATACAGGTCACGGAACAGCTCCGTATCATGAGAGAAGGTTCCGTTGATCAGTTCCATCAGTACCTGACGGATATCGCTGTCTGTATTGTAGATCACGTTTGGATCGTATCCGCCGTGAGTTTCGTAGTTGATAACCTCATCAGAGCTGAGACCGAAGATAAATGCATTTTCTGCACCAACCTCTTCTACGATCTCTACGTTTGCACCGTCCATAGTTCCAAGGGTCGGAGCTCCGTTCAGCATGAACTTCATGTTACCTGTACCGGAAGCCTCTTTACTTGCAGTAGAGATCTGCTCGGAAACATCTGCTGCTGCAAAGATCATCTCTGCGTTGGATACACGGTAGTTTTCGATAAATACGACCTTCAGCTTGCCGTTGATGGTAGCATCGTTATTTACAACATCTGCTACGGAGTTGATCAGTTTGATGATCTTCTTCGCACGCTCATAACCTGCGGATGCTTTTGCACCGAAGATAAAGGTTCTTGGATAGAAATCCATCTCCGGATGCAGCTTGATCTGGTCATACAGGTAGATTACATGCAGGATGTTCAGAAGCTGACGTTTGTACTCATGAAGTCTCTTAACCTGAACATCAAAGATGGAACGCGGATTTACTTCTACGCCGTTATGCTCCAGAATGTATTTTGCAAGGCGGACCTTGTTCTGGTATTTGATATTCATGAATTCCTGCTGTGCTTTTTCGTCATCTGCATAAATAGCCAGTTTCTTAAGCTGCGGCAGGTCTGTTACCCATTCTGCACCGATATGGTCGGTGATCCAGTCGGAAAGAAGCTGATTTCCGTGAGCAAGGAAACGTCTCTGGGTGATACCATTTGTCTTATTGTTGAATTTCTCCGGCATCATCTCATAGAAGTCTCTCAGAGTTTCTTTCTTCAGGATTTCCGTATGAAGCTGTGCAACACCGTTTACAGAGTAGCCTGCAACAATTGCAAGGTTTGCCATCTTCACCTGGCCGTCATAGATGATTGCCATATTCTTGATCTTCTCATAGTTTCCAGGATATTTTGCCTGTACTTCAATGATGAAACGGCGGTTGATCTCTTCGATGATCTGGTAAACACGCGGAAGCAGTCTGGAGAACAGCTCGATCGGCCATTTTTCCAGTGCCTCGGACATGATGGTGTGGTTGGTGTAAGCAACGCTCTTGGTTGTGATAGCCCATGCCTCATCCCATCCAAGTCCTTCTTCATCCATAAGGATACGCATCAGCTCTGCAACTGCAACGGTCGGATGAGTATCGTTCATCTGGAATACAACTTTTTCATGAAGCTTATGGATATCGCTGTGTGCTTTCTTATATTTTGCAATGGCTGCCTGAAGGCTGGCAGATACGAAGAAATACTGCTGTTTCAGACGCAGCTCTTTACCTGCATAGTGGTTATCGTTCGGGTAAAGTACCTCTACGATGTTGCGTGCAAGGTTTTCCTGCTCAACGGCCTTTTTGTAATCACCCTTGTCAAAGGAATCCAGACCGAAGTCTACGATCGGCTCTGCATCCCAGATACGCAGGGTATTAACGATCTTGTTGTTATATCCAACGATCGGCATATCATACGGAATTGCCTTGACTGCCTGATATCCCTCGTGGATAAATTTATTCTCTCCCTTAACCGGGTCATATTCTACTCTTACATGTCCGCCGAAGTGAACCTCTTTTGCGTATTCCGGACGGCGCAGTTCGAACGGATATCCCTCTTTCAGCCAGTTGTCCGGTACTTCAAGCTGGAAACCGTCCTGAATTTTCTGTTTAAACATACCGTAACGGTAACGGATACCGCAGCCATATGCACAGTAGTTCAGTGTAGCCAGGGAATCCAGGAAGCAGGCTGCCAGACGTCCGAGACCGCCGTTGCCCAGTGCAGGATCCGGTTCCTGATCCTCAAGTACGTTCAGATCCAGTCCCAGTTCTTCCAGAGCTTCTTTTACTTCATTATATGCTGTCAGATTGATCAGGTTGTTGCCCAGAGCACGTCCCATCAGGAACTCCATGGACATATAGTAAACAATCTTCGGATCCTGTTTTTCGTATGCTTTCTGTGTTTCCAGCCAGTTATCAATGATAACATCCTTTACTGTATAGCTGACAGCCTGGAAAAGCTGCTGCTGTGTTGCTTCTTCTAAAGTTTTGCGGTAAAGAAATTTTACATTTTCTTTTACGCTCTCTTTAAAAGCTTCTTTCTTAAACTGCTTGTCAATCATTCCTTAACCTCCTATAATCTGGTTACACCAAGAGTTACTTTCTCTTTGTTGATGTTCCATTCTTTTACATAGCCGTCTGCTTCTCCAAGCACAACGTTTTCTGCGAGGACATCTTTCATGATTTCATCCTGATGTGCTTTCATGATTTCCATGATCTTGTCGTTGTCTTTTACATAAATACTGATCTTATCCATCACTTCAAAGCCGGCCTCTTTTCTCATGGTCTGCACTTTGCTGATGATCTCGCGGACAAAGCCCTCTTCGATCAGTTCCGGAGTCAGGTTCGTATCCAGGACAACGGAAACTTCTCCTTCCGTCTCAGTTACATAGCCTTCTGTCTGTGCGGTCTCGATCAGCAGATCTTCCTCAGACAGCTCCACTTTATTGCCATTTATATCCAGGGTAAGGACACCCGCGGATTTCAGTTCCTGCATAGCCTTGCTTCCGTCAATGTCTGTAAGGGCCTGACGGATGCCGCCCAGCAATTTGCCGTATTTCGGTCCCACTGTCCGAAGCTGCGGCTTAAAGCTGTAGGAAATAAAGGATTCCACATCATTTGCAAATTTCACTTCTTTTACATTCAGCTCGTCTGCAATGATATCGGTAAAGAAGCTGTCCATTTCCTTATCAGCTTTGACAAACATGGTTCCGATCGGCTGGCGGTTCTTAATGTTGGCCGTATTTCTGGCTGCACGTCCGAGAACAACGATCTTCAAAAGTTCTTCCATGTCAGCTTCCAGCTCCTTGTTGATCCATTCTTCCTTTACTTCAGGGAAGTCGCAGAGATGGATGCTCTCAGGAGCAGCTTTATCAATGCTTCTTACAAGATTCTGGTAGATATCCTCTGTCATGAACGGGATCATCGGAGCTGCTGCCTTGGCGATGGTAACCAGTGCGGTATACAGTGTCATATACGCATTGATCTTATCCTGCTCCATTCCTTTGGCCCAGAAACGCTCACGGCTTCTTCTGACATACCAGTTGCTCATTTCATCTACAAATTCCTGAAGTGCTCTTGCACTTTCCGGAATGCGGTAGTTGGCAAGGTTGTCATCCACAGCCTTCACTACGGAATTCAGCTTGCTGAGAAGCCATTTGTCCATAACCGGAAGTTTGTCATAGTCTAAAGTATATTTTGTTGCGTCAAAGTTGTCAATATTGGCATAAAGCACAAAAAACGCGTAAGTATTCCACAATGTACTCATAAATTTGCGCTGTCCTTCCACAACAGCCTTGCCATGGAAGCGATTTGGCAGCCACGGAGCACTGTTGATGTAGAAATACCAGCGGATCGCATCAGCACCGTATTTTTCCAGTGCTTCAAACGGATCTACGGCATTTCCCTTGGACTTGCTCATCTTCTGGCCGTTTTCATCCTGCACATGTCCCAGAACGATGACGTTCTTGTACGGAGCTTTGTTAAAGAGCAGAGTGGACTCTGCCAACAGGGAGTAGAACCATCCTCTTGTCTGGTCTACAGCCTCGGAGATGAAGTCTGCAGGGAACTGCTTTTCAAATAAATCTTTATTTTCAAATGGATAATGATGCTGTGCAAAAGGCATAGCCCCGGAGTCAAACCAGCAGTCGATAACTTCCGGTACACGGTGCATATCCTTGCCGCATTCCGGACATTTGATGGTGATCTCATCAATATACGGACGGTGAAGCTCTACGGTCTTCGCCTTTTCATTGCCGCTCATCTCGAACAGCTCCTGACGGCTTCCGATGGAATGCATGCATCCGCATTCACATTCCCAGATGTTCAGCGGAGTACCCCAGTAACGGTTACGGCTGATGCCCCAGTCCTGGACGTTCTCCAGCCAGTCTCCGAAACGGCCCTTGCCGATGCTTTCCGGAATCCAGTTGATCGTGTTGTTGTTGCGGATCAGGTCTTCTTTTACAGCAGTCATCTTAATGAACCAGGATTCCCGTGCATAGTAGATCAGCGGAGTATCGCATCTCCAGCAGTGCGGATAATCATGTTCAAATTTCGGTGCGTCAAAAAGCTTGCCCTCTTTATCCAGGTCAACCAGAACCATCGGGTCTGCTTTCTTTACAAATACGCCTGCGTACGGTGTTTCTGCAGTCATATTCCCCTGTCCGTCTACGAACTGTACAAACGGCAGATTGTATTCACGGCCTACACGGCTGTCATCTTCACCGAATGCAGGTGCGATATGAACAATACCGGTACCGTCGCTCATGGTAACATAATTGTCGCAGGTTACGAAATGGCCTTTCTTTCTCTGTTTTGCAGCAGCCTCTCCGGTGCATGCAAACAGCGGCTCATATTCTTTATATTCCAGATCGGTTCCTTTATAAGTTTCCAGAACTTCATATGCCGGGGCATCTTCCTGTGCAAGCTTGCCAAGAACCTTGTCAAGAAGGGCTTCTGCCATATAATAGGTATATCCGTCAGCAGCCTTTACTTTGCAGTAGGTTTCATCCGGGTTTACACAAAGTGCCACGTTGGACGGAAGTGTCCACGGGGTTGTGGTCCATGCAAGAAAATATGCATCCTCGCCGATTACTTTAAAGCGGACGATCGCGGAACGCTCTTTTACTGTTTTGTAACCCTGGGAAACCTCCTGGGCGGAAAGCGGAGTTCCGCAGCGCGGACAGTAAGGCACGATCTTGAAGCCCTTGTACAGAAGCTTCTTGTTCCAGATTTCCTTTAATGCCCACCATTCGGATTCAATATAGTCATCCTCATAGGTAACATACGGATGTTCCATATCTGCCCAGAAACCTACGGTTGAGGAGAAATCCTCCCACATTCCCTTATATTTCCAGACGCTTTCCTTACACTGCTGAATGAACGGTTCCATTCCATATTCTTCAATCTGTTCCTTGCCGTCAAGGCCCAGCTTCTTTTCTACTTCCAGTTCTACCGGAAGGCCGTGGGTATCCCATCCTGCTTTACGCGGCACCATATTGCCTTTCATGGTACGGTATCTCGGAATCATATCTTTGATAACACGGGTCAGTACATGGCCGATATGGGGTTTTCCGTTGGCTGTCGGCGGTCCGTCATAGAAGGTATAGGTTTCGCCTTCTTTGCGTGAATCCATGCTCTTCTCGAAGATGTGGTTTTCTTTCCAGAATTCTTCGACTTTTTTTTCGCGGTCAACGAAATTCAGATTCGTGTCTACTTTCTGGTACACTGCATTTCCCTCCTGAATTATTCATATTTTTACAGAAAAACAGGCTTACGCAGGCAAATCTGCTCCGGCCTGGCTTTGTATATTTGTGCGCAAGCAAGCTTGCTCCAGGCTGCTTTTATATATTTGTGCACTGCTGTTCTAAGTTGTCTAAAACTTACGCAGTGTACAAGCTCAATTCCGCTTCGCTTCATCTCGCTTGAGGGCGTACCGCCCTATACAAATATACAAATCCATCCCTCCGCAAGCGAGTTTGCTCCGGTCTGGCTTTATATATTTGTGCACTGCTGTTCTAAAACAAAAAAACTTCCGTCCTGTAAAAGGACGAAAGTAACTGTCACATTCGCACCACCTGTTACACTGTACGGGCATTTTGCGCATACTTATGCCGATACATGTTCCCTCTAACGGTGGAAATACCGTCTATTCCTATTTGCACCGATGTTACCGGCAAACCCCTGCGGTGCCTTTCGGAAAAGAAACTCCGGAGTGATCTTCCGCTGAATATACTCGCACCGGGATTCCACCGTCCCCGGCTCTCTGCAGCTTTTTAAACAGCTTACTGTCTCCATCAAAGTCTTTACATATTTTTCGTGTGCTGATTTATTATAAGGGCTGGAAAATCCATATGTCAAGTGTTTTTTACATATTTTAGGACAACCTCCTGTAAAATATATCCTTGTATACGATTTTTTATTCATATATAATGTCTTTATGAGTAAGCAGCAATGCGGAATCACATGATTCATTTTTTATCTGCTCCATGCACTGTCGTCTCGCAGGAAGACAGCTGCTTTCTACCGGGCTGCTGCCGCTGATTGTTGCTCCCTTCGCGGGAGCGTAAATTGAAATCAATAAAAATGAAGGGTTGTTTGATAATGATAAGAAAGAAAAAAAATTACCTCCTGTCCGGCGCACCTGCTGCGCCAACAATGGTATGGCTGAAAAGGTATTATTTACGGCTGGCCGCAGGCTGCCTTCTTCTGGGAATTCTGCTTCTGAACCAGCCTGCATTTATTTATGCAGCAGAGAGCGGTGACAGCACGGAAGCTGCCGCCAATCCCACACCTACCCCAAATCCACACACAGAATACTACACCCAGGAGGCATCCACTGATTCCATAGAAGGCTGGCCTAAAGGTCCACAGATTGAAGCGGAATCCGCCATTGTGATGGATGTCTACACAGAAGCAGTTCTCTACTCCAAAAACGCCGGCAAAAAGCAATATCCGGCCAGCATTACCAAGATCATGACTACTTTACTCGGCTGTGAGAACCTGGATTTAAGTGCCAAAATGGTCGTTTCCGAAGCTGCCGCTTACGGCATTGAACCCGGAAGCTCCAGCATCTATGCAGAAACAGGGGAAGAATTTACGGTTACTCAGGCTCTGATGGCCGTCATGCTGGAGTCCGCTAATGAAATGTCCATTGCTATCGGGGAGGAAGTCAGCGGATCCTCCAAGAAATTTGTAGAATTGATGAATGAACGTGCCAGACAGATCGGCTGTACCAAAACCCACTTTAACAATCCCAACGGACTTCCGGACGAAACCCATTACACTACTGCCAGCGATATGGCCAAGATTGCCAAAACTGCATGGTTTAATCCTCTGTTCCGTAAATTTGTAACAAAAGATTTGTACGAAATTCCGCCAACCAATAAACAGCCGGAAACTCGTTATCTTTTGAATCATCATAAGATGATGGCAGGCAGAGATTATGCTTATGACGGCGTTGTAGGCGGTAAAACGGGATACACGGATGCTGCCGGAAGTACCCTGGTCACATATGCCAAAAGGGGGAGCACAATTCTTCTTGTCGTGGTTCTGAACTCTGTCAATGGTGCCTGGTCCGATACCGCTGCGCTACTGGATTATGGATTTAACAATTTTGAACGGGTAAAAATGAAGGTAGATAAAGAACCTGTTCCGTTAAAAACACTTCCCAGTGAAAAATATATTCTCAAGGATGGCGGCAACACATTCCCATTCCATTATATGCGCAATGTTTACGTTTCCGTTCCCACCGGAACCGACGTATCCACTCTTACAACAAAACAGGCCCTGCTGCATGATGCCGCAGGACCCTTAAGGCTTAGAACACGATATTATTATCAGGATCATGCAGTTGGATGGAGCATCCAATACGAACGAAATATCCTGTCAGACCTGCTTAATTAGCCGTTTCTTCATCTGCCTTTTACGGCGGAGGGATTCCCTTTTTTCGCGGAGTTCCTCCGCTTCTTCTATTGTTACAGTCCTTAAGGTCTTAATCACATAAAACCTGTTTTCTTCCGTACGCCGTATTTTAATTTTTCCCTTTACATAACCGTGTTCCTGGCAAAGTGAAATACTTTCATACATTTTGGAATTATTCATAAACCACCGGATTTTTCGCTTTGCAGGAAGATGACAAACAGGACATCGGGTACTGTTCACTTCCCTGTCCTTCATAATCTTTTCCTTATCAAGGAATTCCCTGGAAACATACTTATCATAAGTAGGATAGGAAATATGGATTTCCTCTTTTCTGCTCTTTGGATTCTGGTACACATCTATGGACGAGTTTGGAAAAATATACTCTTCATTAATTGTCTTCAATACCTCTCCGGTATAATAAGCATCTGCAAGCGCTCTGTGAAATCCATGGTCTTTTTCAATTTTGAGATAATCAATTGCATATTCCAATGCTCTTCTTGACTTCCTGTCCTCATAACGAATACCAAAAATCTTCTGCACATCATAATACGTCACCGGTCCGGGAAACAGCTGCAGCATTTTATAATATTTCAGATTACGCTGCAGTTCCATCACATCCTGATTTCCCCATGTAAAAAAACAGTACTCCGGCCCGCACCACTCCAGAAACTCCCTCGCTGCCTCGGGAAAAGGAGTTCCCTTCACCAGATCTTTGTAGTTTACATGAATAACTTCATGAATGCTGTCATGAATCCAATTATAAACCTGGGGCTTGATCAATCTCTGAAAACTGTCGACTGTTTCAAACTGTTCATTCAGCTTCACGGCACCTATTTCAATGATTTCAAAGGGAAGATGGCTGTTGGAATTTTTCTTTCCACCCGGACTTTGATTCCACTCCAGATCAAAAACAATATAATTCATTACTGTATCCCTTCTGTTCTGCCTCTCATGGATTCTCCAAGCTCATAAAGTGCAGTGATCAGATACTCCTGGAACCTGCTGCCGTCCGCGTCCAGAAGTACAAAAGATGTCAATTCCTCTTCATCATGTTCCCACCAGCGGAAATCACACAATGTGGTTCCCCGTGCCGGCCCTTCGGAACAGTCTACGTCCAGAATGGTTCTCTTGATGGTAAATATCTCAGGGTGAAGCAGGTACATCAACGGAACCACGTCATGAATGCTAACCTCTCCCCTGTATTTTGCGGATGTATTTTCCAGAGTGTATCCTGCCATATCTCCGCAGACTTTCGCTGCAGGATTTCCTGACTGACAAAGCTTGATAATCTGATTTCTTTTAAGTGTGCATTTTAACGTGGCATCCAGACCGCACATTACAAGGGGAATTCCTGACTTAAACACGATTCTCGCAGCATCCGGATCCACATACATATTAAATTCCGCAGACGGCGTAACATTTCCGCCCATAGCAGCACCGCCCATAAAGACGATTTCCAGAATTTTATCTTTTACCTCAGGAAAAAGTCTCAGGAGCATGGCAATGTTTGTCAGCGGGCCCGTTGCTATCAAGGTTGCCTTTTTTCCTTCCGGAAGCTCTTTTAAAAGTCTGTTCAGATACAAAACGGCATGTTCTTTCATCATCGTTTTGGCGGCTGCCGGAATAGCACATTGGCCAATTCCGTTTTCCCCATGAGTTTTGGCAGCATATAATGGTTCTTTGACCAGAGGAGCATCCATGCCTCTTGCAACAGGTACATCAAGACCATAGAATTCCGCCAGATTTAATGCATTCTGCGCCACTTTTTCAATAGACTGGTTCCCGCTTACAGCAGTGACCGCCAGAAGCTCAAATTCCTCCTGATGCGCAGCCGCGAAGGCCAGCGCAATCGCGTCATCCACACCGGGATCACAGTCTATGATGATTTTTCTTTTTTCCATATACTTTTCCTCATTGTCTAATTTATCCGGTACATCGTTTTGCGGACAATATTCTGTCTTATATCCTGTATAATAAACGAATCATATGTTATCTGCAAAACGATGTACCAGCCTTTTTAGTATAGCAGAGATATATGCTTCTTTCAATATTCCAGATTACAGATGCATATTCTGAAATAACGAAAGACTACTGTTCACTCCTTCGGCATAAAAGTAACAGAAGACCTCTGTAGTTACTGATCGAACAAATAAGAAGAAGCCAGCGGATGTATGAACTTTCGTTCCATAAGTTAAGCTTTCAGGCCTGACCTATGGAGTTCCATATCCCGTTGACTTCTTTTTCCATCATTTTATTCTATTATTTTTCTATCTTTTGCAGCTTTATATTCCTTCTTCTGTCTGCTGTTTACCACTGTCCAAAAAATTCTCTGATATCAGGAATCTGTTCTTTTTCCTCTTCGCTGTTCTCCCAGTCCTCATATAAATTGCCTTCGCTCTCCTCGGACTGATCCTCTTTCTCATTGTTTTTCTTATCTTCCTGATCCTCTTTATCTTCATCCTTATTGGTATTTTCGCTCAGTGTCACTGTAACTGTTTTTTCCTTATAGCCGTCACCATCTATCACTTCCACAGTAAGCTCCACTTCTTCGCCAGGCTCATAGTATTCAAGAAGATCTACGAGAGTCTGGATATCTTTTACTCTTTTACCGTTAAACTCTGTGATAATGGTATTCTTCTTAATTCCCGCCTCATCTGCTCCGCTGTCTTCCGTTATCTCTGTTACATAAACACCGGCAGGCATACCATATACCTGAACTGCTTCATCACTGACAGATGTTCCTGTAATACCAAGAACGCCATGATTTCCATCCTCTACCTTTTCTCTTGGAGTTTCATTCATCAGATTCTCCAGCACATCAGCTACATCAGAGATGGCAATGGCATATCCCATACCCTCTACTTCTGTGGATGCCAATTTTGCTGAGTTGATACCAACCACTTCGCCATCCATATTAAGAAGGGCACCGCCGCTGTTACCAGGATTAATTGCAGCATCTGTCTGAATCAGGTTTACGCCGTCAGCCTCATCTGCATTGTCCGAATCAAAATCCTGCACTGACCCATCCAGTCTGCGGTTCTTAGCACTTACGATACCGGTAGTTACAGACTGTCCATATCCAAGTGCATTACCAATAGCCACTACCTGCTCGCCAACCTGCAGATCATCAGAACTGCCAATCGCTGCAACAGAGATTTCATCCAATGTGTCATCAGAAATGTCATCAAGGCTTACAGAAACGACTGCCAGGTCACGATCTTCATCGTAACCATTCACTGTTGCTTCGTAAGAATTTCCATCTATAAAGGAAACAGAAACCGTTTCGGCATCTTCAATTACATGATAATTCGTTGCAATCAAAAGGGAATTATCATTCTTTCCAATAATAATACCTGAGCCGCTTCCTTGCACTTCCTGATACTGCGGAGCATATCCACGCCCGTTTCCATACTGGAATAATCCGAAATAGTTCTGTACTTCCTGCAGGGATTTTGTTGTAATGGATAACAGAAGGCATTGCCTCCTCTACAATATCCGAAACATCAAGCCCGCCTTTTACGGAAGAACCGGATTCTTCTTCTGAATCTTTGGATTCTGTCTTTGTTTTCAAAAGAGTCACTCCATCATCCCTTTGGACAGCCGCTTCCACCTGTGTCGGCTGATTCCATCCTGTCAAAGTATTCACTCCCTGAAAAGCTCCTGCTGCCAGTCCTCCCGCCAGCACTGCACATAAACTGATACTTGCACCCTTTTTAACAGCTTTCTTCATTTTCTCATTCCGTTCATCTTTATTCATCATAATCAAATCCCTCCCTGGATTCTTTATTTATCTTTTTGTTGGTTTAAAGTATATTGGGAATTTGTGTTTACTTTGTGGGAAAATTGTGTTCAAATTGTTAAATTCAGTAAATAATTTTCACAATGTACGGTCATTGTAACCTTACTTATGGGAATGGGTAAATGAATTTGCTTTCTTCAGGTAAAAAGGGAACCTGCCGCACCCGCACAGATTCCCTTAACTAAAAAATATAATATCTCTATTCTTTTCCCTTAGCCAGAAGCTTCTTCGTCAGCTTCTTCACCTTTTTCTTACACTTGCCGCAGCCCTTCCCTGCCTTTGTGGCCTTTTTTACGTCTTTAAAGGAGACTGCCCCATTCTTCACAGCATCCGCCACATCACCCTTTGTGACGTGGTAGCAGGGACAGATGACTTTATCCCGGTTCATGATTATAATACCAGAGACGGTGCGGAATATACTCTTGCAGCCAGCTCGTTGTCAAGCATGTAAAGGCTCTTAGGATCATCACCGAACAACTCAAATTTCTTTACAAGATTATCTGCATTTGTCTCTTCCTCACCCTGTTCCTTCACAAACCAGTCAAGGAACTGCATGGTACGGAAATCCTTTACAGTATATGCAGCATCATAGATGTTATGTATCAGGCTTGTAACATACTGCTCGTGCTTCAGGCCTTCTGCAAGAACAGCCTTAGCGCTTTCCAGAGCAACGCCTGGTTTTTCAATTGCTTCTAATTCTACCTTTTCGCCGTTATTCTGCAGATACTGGATAAACAGCATTGCATGGTCTCTTTCTTCCTGTGCCTGAATCTTATACCAGTTTCCGAATCCGTCTAATCCCTGGTCATAATAGAAATTGGAAAAGTCCAGGTATAAATATGCAGAATAAAATTCTTTATTTACCTGCTGGTTTAACAGTTCCACTACTTTTTTATCTAACATCATTGTTTCCTCCTAATGTATTTTGATCTTTTATGTTTATTATACCTTTATCGTTTTTATGTGTAAATATATTCCTCTAAAATTTTAACGTCAGGCTTATGGCAATTTCACCTTACCAGTCCATAGCCTTGCATCCGGTGCAAGGCTTGGGGGTAAACCGTAACTATGGATGCATCATTCATCTAATCATTAGTTAAATGAAACTTATCCAATACATAGAAGATCAGGCTCAACGCCATACCAACCACACAGGCAAGCACCATACCGGTCAGCTGTACATCACCTAAACTTACTGCAATACCGGAAAGTCCGATTACAAAAATAACGGAGGTCAGAATCAGATTTCTGGACTTTCCGTAGTCCACCCTGTTATCTACCAGGATCCGAAGGCCTGACGTACCGATCATTCCATACAGCAGAATCGAGATTCCCCCGATTACCGGTCCAGGGATCGTACTGATCAGAGTGGAAAACTTTCCGCAGAAAGAAATCAGGATAGAGAGCACTGCTGCCCCGCCGATCACCCACACACTGTACACGCCTGTAATCGCCATAACTCCGATATTTTCTCCGTAAGTCGTGGTAGGTACAGAACCGATCATACCGGAGATTGCAGTAGAAAAATTATCTGCAAAAATAGAGCGGTGAAGCCCCGGATCCTTAAGCAGATCTTTTCCCACAATCTTGCTTGTGACGATCTGATGCCCGATATGCTCAGAAGTAATAACGAGGATTACCGGAAGGATCGTCAGAACCGCTTCCATCTTGAATTTTGCAAGATGAAAAGCCGGAACGGCAAACCAGGATGCCTCTGCTACTTCCCCGAAATCCAGCATTCCGCAGCATGCTGCAGCAATATAACCTGCAATGATCGCGACCAGAATCGGAATTACTGAGAGAAATCCGCGGAATAATACCTGCCCGAAGACAGCCACTCCCAGCGTTACCAAAAATACAATCAGATTCTTTGTATCCACTGTTTCAACCCCTGTAAGTCCCGCCGTAGATGCAGCGGAACCTGCAAGCTCAAGACCGATCAGAGCAACTACCGGCCCCATTGCAGCAGGAGGAAGCACAATATCAATCCAGTCCGTACCGAATTTATAAATAATTCCTGCCAGGATACAGCCGCAGATGCCGACTACGACAAAACCTCCCTGCGCATACTCAAACCCATACTTGGCGATTACCACTCCCGCAGGTGCAAGAAACGCAAAGCTTGAGCCCAGGTATGCCGGAGCCTTCCCCTTTGTAATGCAGATAAACAGCAGTGTTCCGCACCCATTCATAAATAATACAATGGCCGGATTAATGCCAAAAATAAACGGCACCAGAACCGAAGCTCCGAACATGGCAAACAGATGCTGAATACTTAGCGGAATCATCAGTTTCATCGGAACTCTCTCTTCCACCTGAATAATCCTTTTTTCCATCCTTTTCCCCTTTCTCTCTTGCAAAATTTACTAGATTTACCAAGGGTATTTTATCATATTCGTTATGCCTCGTACAACAGATTAATCTCTTTTGATAAAAATTTGATACAACCATTTGATACAACAGTGTTACTGATCTGCCGAAGGCATAAACAGTAACACAACCGTTTTATGACAATCTGGCCTGCTTCATTTCAAATACTTCATCCGCCACATTCATGGTAGATTTTCTATGAGACACCAATACCACCGTCTTTTCCTTACAGGATTCCTTCAGGGACTTCAGGATGATTCCCTCGTTTAAAGAATCCAGGTTGCTGGTAGGTTCATCCATAAGAAGGAAGGGTGCATCATGCAAAAACGCTCTGGCAATTCCGATCCTCTGCCGCTCTCCGCCGGATAAAGTATCTCCCAGTTCCCCGACTTCCGAATCATACCCTTTCGTCAAGGTCATGATAAAATCGTGAATGGATGCTTTTTTGGCAGCCTCCATAATCTCTTCACTTGATGCACCGGGTTTGCCCACAGCAATATTATTGGCTATGGAATCGTGGAACAGATGTGTTTCCTGCGTAACAAAGGACTCACTATCGCGAAGACGCTTTGTGGGAATTCGCCGTACATTTTCGCCGGACACATCTACCGAACCATGATCTGCATCCCAGAACCTCATCAGAAGCTTCAATATCGTAGATTTTCCGGAACCGCTTGCACCGTGAATTCCAATGACCCTTCCGGGCTCCATCCGGAGAGAATAATCATCCAGAATCACTTCCTCCTCATAAGCAAATTTTACATGAGAAACCTCCGCTCCCGTAAAATTGTCCGCACCGTTCCAGATACAGGTTCCGTCTTCTTCAATCTCTCTCACAAGCGGTTCTTCCTCAAGCAGGGAAAGGACTCTCTCTCCGCTTGCCAATGTCTGGTTCAGGTTATTAGACAAACTGGACAGAGCTACCACAGGCCCAAAAGAACCCATCATTGCGATGGTGCATGTTAATACACCTTCAAAACCAATTGCCCCATTCCCATAAAAAAGCAGCGTCAAAAACAGCATTCCAAAAGAGCATACCAAAATTGCAAGATTGGTAAACGACCTTTGGGAACCTTCCATCCGGCTGAGCTTTTCCTGCATTGCCGCCAGTTTCTTAGATCGTCCGGTCATCTCCATGCTCCTTTTTTTGCCCTGTCCGTACTGTATCGTCTCGTCCAGGCCGCGCAGGGAATCCAGAACAAAACTGTTCAATTGCCCGAATTCTGTTCGGAATTTCATCCCCTCATTACCACCGCGTCTTCCGTTCCATACAGGAATCACCAGTCCTACGATCAAATAGGCTGCCAGCGCAAACATCCCTGCCCCAATATGGTACTGACTGATAAACGACACCATCACCAGAGAGGTACATACGGCAATGGCAATCGGAGAAATCGTATGTGCATAAAATACTTCCAAAAGCTCAATATCCGTTGTAATGATAGAAATCAGATTTCCCTTATCCCTTCCTTCCAGCTTTGCAGGACAAAGCCTCCGCAGTGCGGCAAATACCTTATGCCGGATAATTGCCAGAAGTTTAAACGCAATAAAGTGATTGCAATACTGCTCTGCATAATGAAGCAGTCCCCGCAGCACTGCAATGACCCCCATAATGATAAACAAGGTCTTTACAGATATTCCGTCAAACATTCCTCTCTTTAAAGTAACAGGAATATTCACACTTCCATCGGTAATTCCCCGTATCATAACCTGACCCGCCAGTATCGTCAGAAAAATCGCACACAAATATCCTGCCACACCCAAAATAATTGCAGCGACCATAATATGCAGAAGCGGCTTCACCAGACCGATGAGCTGCGCCATGATCGCAATGGCGCCCCTGCGCCTGTTTTCCGTATTCTTCTGAGTTCTCATACGCTCACCGCCTTTCCCATTCCGGCACTATCGTCCACTACTCTCTCCTCATCCATACGGAGAGCATTCCTTCCATACTGCTCCAATGCTTTCTGGCTTTCAAACAGATGACGGTACGGCCCATTCTCTTCCATCAATTCCTCATGAGTTCCCTGCTGGCAGATCTCACCGTCTGCGAGCATATAAATGCGATCTGACCCAACCACATTAGACAGTCTGTGGGAAATCAACAAAACCGTCTTTGTCTTTGCCAGTTCACGAATTACCTCCATGATCAGTTCTTCACTCTCGGCATCAATATTCGAGGTTGCTTCATCAAAAATATAGACCGGCGAATCATGGAGCAAGGCCCTGGCAAGAGCCAGTCTCTGACACTGCCCGCCGGAAAAATTCCCAGCCTTTTCCAAAAGCAGCGTTTTTAATCCTCCCTGCGTTTCCAAAAATGACAGAAGATTTACTTTTTCCAGCACGGCCTTCATCTCTTTCTCTGTCGCATCCGGCTTTGCCATTTTCAGATTCTCTTCCACAGTTCCTTTAAACAGATAGCTGTTATGCCTGATCAATGTTACATTTTTCATCAGATTCGCTTCCCGCACATCTGATATATTCTTTCCTCCAATCGTAATCCCGCCGCTGTAACCACGGTTTTTCCCGGCCAGAAGCCCGGCAATGGTACTTTTGCCGCATCCTGATTCACCCACCAGAGATACAAAGCTTCCTGCAGGAAGTTTCAGACTGACGCCTTTCAGAATCTCCCTGTTTTCCTCATAGGAAAAATGTACATCCGAAAACCGGATATCCAGATTTTCCTTCGGCAGTGTTTCCCCGCCCGTCTCCGGCTCCGGAAGATCCAGAAGACGGAAAATCTTATCACTGGCAGCCATTCCGTTCATGGCAATATGAAAGAATGATCCCAAAAGCCGCAGCGGGATAAAGAATTCCGAAGCAAGCAAAATAATCACCAATGTCCCGGAAAAATCCAGATTCCCTTTCAGAAATTCGCTGGCAGCCACGATCATTCCGATCGCTGCACCGCCGTATGCAACAATATCCATCACACTTGTAGAATTAAGCTGCATAGTCAGTACCTTCATAGTAATCTGCCGGAACCGCTGGGATTCCTCATCCATTTCCTCCGCCTTTTGTTCATCTGCCTGATATATCTTCAGCGTAGTCAGTCCCTGGAGATTCTCCAGAAAGCTGTCCCCAAGTTCTGTATAGATTCCCCAGTATTTGCTCAGAAGTTTCTTTGCAATTTTCTGCACCACCACAATGGATATGGGAATCAGCGGCACGCAGATCAAAAGGACAATACTTGCCTTCAGATTGACAAATGCCAGCACTGCAAATAAGGTCAGCGGTGCCAGCAGGCTATAAAAAAGCTGCGGCAGATACCTTCCAAAATACGTTTCCAACTGTTCCACACCTTCTGCGCAGACCTGCACCACCTCTGATGTAGAAACCTGATCTCTGTACGCAGCTCCCAGCTTCAGCAGCTTCTCATAAATTTTTTCTCTTAAAATACGTTTTACATCCACACTCGCCATGCAGGAGGCCCTGGAAGCCATCCTTTCACAAACAAATCGGATAACGATTGCAGCCGCCAGCACAGCCAGCGCCCTTTGGAACCGCCCCGCATCCACAGCGGAAAAAAGGACCTGCTCCAGCAGGTCTGCAATCGTAAACACTGCCATCATCTGTGCCAGCAGAGAAATCCACTGCCACAGGACATTATAAACAATGTATTTCTTAGCATGAGACAAAAGCCCCACCAGTCTTCCTTTGATCATTTTATCTCTAATTCCTTTCCAAATTATAGCACTTGCCCTGGTTCCTTGATTGTCTTCACCCGGACAAAAAAGTACAGCACGTGGCAAATCCACACAATACTCAGGCAGATTCTTCCCACAGGAACCTCTTTCATCAAAATAAAGCCAACTGCCATAACCAGCGTCACCATTCCCACTATAGAGCATTTTGTTTTTATTGTCATTGCTTTTTGTTCTACAAAGCTCTCAAGATGTTTTTTATACAGCTTTGTTCCCAAAAACCAATCATGAAGCTTCCTGGAACTTTTTGCAAAACAGAATACCGTTGCCATATAAAAAGGCACCGTAGGCAAAATCGGAAGTACCACACCTACTGTTCCAAGTCCCAAACACAAAAATCCTGCGATCACCCATACAATTTTAAATGGATTTTTCTTCATAACTCTTTCCTCCCTGTACATTTTTTAGTTAGTTTTACCTAACACGTTTGTAAAAATAAAGCGGACAGGCCCGCTTCCTAATTTTCATGTCTGCTAAAACCTGTCACGCATTTTTTACACCTTTTACAGTTAATAGATGCTAACTTGCTATTTTATTTTTACCATACATTATCGGTTACGTCAATTCCAAATTTTCCTGATTCCCTATCAGTCCTGTGTCATTACTTCTCTGTAAAATTCAAAGTAATCCTTCCGTCCTTCTTTCGTAAACTGAATCGCCGTTCTCGGATGCTGGTTCAAAAGCCCGGTAATCAGGTACTGCAGATCATACCCCCATACAATTCCCTCTTCCCGAAGCTTTGCCATATATTTGTCTACGAACTTAAATACCGGATAAACATTATATTTGGGATTGCGCAGGAATCCAAGCAGAAGCTCCATTGCACAGTTCCCGGCTCCGCGGCCCATACCTGCATAAGTACCGTCAAGCCAGTCAACGCCGTCACCAACCGCCTCAATGGTATTAGCAAAAGCAAGCTGCTGATTATTATGTGCATGTATACCGATTTTCTTTCCGTATTTTTCTGCAGCATTTTTATAAATATCAACAATACGTGCTACCTGTTCCGGATACAAAGCCCCATAGCTGTCCACAATATAAAATGCATCCACCGGAGTCTGCCCGAGAATGTCCAGCGCAACCTCCAGATCTCTCTCCTGGGTATTGGAAATCGCCATGATATTGCAGGTTACTTCATAACCCTTTTTCGCAGCATGCTCGATCATTTCCACTGCTCCCGGAATCGTATTCAGATAAGTTGCGACACGGATAAGGTCAATAGGACTTTCACTTTTGTCAATAATATCGGTCTTATAGTCGCATCTTCCCACATCCGCCATGACCGCAATCTTCAGTTCCGAATCATTATCCCCTACAATTGCACGGATATCCTCATCCTTACAGAACTTCCATTTGCCAAATTTGCTCTCGTCAAACATCTCCCTGGATGCTTTATACCCAAACTCCATATAATCCACGCCGGCCCCGATATTCGTAAAATACAGAGCCTTCACAAATTCATCTGTAAAATAAAAGTCGTTCACCAGCCCGCCGTCCCGCATTGTCGCATCTACTACCCGCACATCTTTCCGGTAGTTCATCAATTTAGAAATTTCTTTCATTTTCTGTTTCTCCTCTCGCCGTCGCTTTATCACTTCAACGCTTTAAATCGTTTGCGTGCGAGTTCTATTATAACCGATTAGAGTTCTTTTGTACAGAACATTTTTCACCTAATCTGTCATCCCCATAAGCCAATCTAAAGCATTAATTCGCCGAATTCCTTCATAGTCCGCTTCCGGGTCTTCATCAAGAGTCAGGATAATCTTCGGATAATGGTCATTGATTTTCTGCAGAGGTGCAAGTTCTCTTTGTAAAGTCTTTTCATCTCTCACAGAGGCAGACACCTGATAATAAGTAATTCTCTTACTGTCCATGGCAACAAAATCTATTTCCAGTTCATCAAGCTTACCAACATATACATCATATCCTCTTCGGAGAAGCTCCAGATATATCACATTCTCAAGGATATGTCCTACGTCAGTGGAACGGGATCCAAGAAGCATATATCTTAAACCAATATCAACAACATAATATTTCTCAAGTGTTTTCAGGTATTGTTTCCCTTTAATATTGTACCTTTTGGCCTGATAGACAATGAAGCTCTCAATCAATGCGTTTAAATACTTTTCAACTGTTTTCGTATCAATCTTTCTTCCATTAGAAGTCATCGTATCTGCAATTTTTTTAGTAGATAACTGATTGCCGATATTGTCAAAAACAAACCGTGCCACACTCTCCAGCATCATTGTGTCCGGAATCCTGTTCCTCTTTGCAATATCCTTCACCACAATGGTATTATAGATGCCGTCAAGATAATCCCTGATTTCTTTCGTCTGCCCGGTCAGCTCCAACGCATAAGGGAAAGAACTGTTTTCAAGATATGCCGTATATTTTCTTGCAAGCCCGCCGGTATCTCCGGTACTCAACACATATTCTTTAAAAGACAGCGGAAGCATTCGGATTTCTACATATCTTCCGGATATCAACGTAGCGATTTCTGACGAAAGCATATAAGCATTGGAACCTGTCACGTATAAGTCAACGCCTTTTTTTATAAACAGGCTGTCAAGCACCCCCGGAAAATCTTCACAGTGCTGAATTTCATCGAGAAATACATATGTCATTTTATCTTTGACCAGACGTTCCTTGACATATGCGTGAAGGTTCCTGGGCTCGCGCAATTCATAAAAATCATAATCTTCCAGATTAACTGCAATTATCTGTTCGTCCAATACCCCCTGGCTTTTCAGATAATCCTGATAGATTTCCATGATGGTAGACTTACCGCAGCGGCGTATCCCGGTAATAATCTTTATAATCTGTTTATCCCTGAAAGCAATGAGTTTTTCTAAATATTCTTTTCTCTCAATTCTTTGAACAGTCATACTCAAAACCTCCGTAGATTTTTTATTCTTATTTTATCCCATTTTTTTATTACTTTCAATAGTTTTGGGGCTTTCCTTCCAAAAACTTTTATATTTTATAACTTTTTGGGATTTATAATAATTTAAAATTTATACTTACAATACATTACTTATAAAATATCCTATGTTCGGAATATTTATTTCCTTATTACAAAAAAATAAAGCAAGGTGACCCCGGGAGCCAAACCTTGCTTTTCTTATTCTGTCATGCTTCTGTCTCTTTCTATTGTTGTATAACGGTTCGCCGCCGTTCCTCTTTAATATCCTCCTGCCTGTTTAAATTCCCGGAGCTTCTGTTTCGCATCCGGAGTAAGTCCCCTTGGAACCTGTATCTGTACTATTACATACTGATCACCATATACGGAGGGATTCTTCATGGAGACAACGCCTTTTCCCTTTAATCTGATCTTGCTTCCGGACTGAGTACCTTCCTTGATCCGGCATACAACATCTCCATAGAAGGTATGGATACGTGCTTCTCCGCCTAATACCGCAGTCGTATAGGGAATAGAAACTGTTGAATAAATATCCAGGCCCTTTCGCTCATATCCCGGCTTTGCAGTCACCTTGACTTTTAAATACAGGTCGCCGTTTTCATTTTCCCGGCTTCCTAATCCGCCTTTTCCTTTCAGCCGAATCCGGCTCCCTGTATCCACCCCGGCAGGAATATGCACCTGAATGGACTGCGTACTGCCATTGCCGGAATTCTTCAGAGAAAACGTTTTATCACAGCCTAAAACAGCTTCATCAAAGCTGACTGCAATCTCTGCTTCCGCATCCTGCCCTTTCATAAAAGAATTTCCGTATCTCTCCTGGCTGTAAGCTCCCTGATAACGATTTCCTTTTCCAAAAAGGTCTCCGAAAATATTTCCGAAAAAGTCTTCTGCATTTCCCGTATCAAAATGAAAATCCGCCTGTCCTCCGTACTGATGATATCCTGATTGATACTGCCGTTCTGCATCCTCCGGCGAAAAGCCCTGCTCAAATGCCATAAAGCCATATTTATCATACAGCTTCCGTTTCTCTTCGTCGCCTAAAATTGCATATGCTTCATTTACTTCCTTAAAAATTTTCTCTGCGGACGGGTTATCAGCATTGGTGTCGGGATGGTATTTTTTTGCCAGCCTTCTGTATGCCTTTTTAATAGCAGCCGCATCCGCCTTCTTATCAACGCCTAAAACTTCATAACAATCTCGCTTCGCAGCCATAGAAACACCTCCCGGACGAATGTAAGATTTCTGTAATTGTAATGTATCATGAAAAAGAGACTGCATATCCCCGATCCGGCAAATATGCAGTCCTGTCTATTTTAAGAGGTGCCAATTAACCCTCGATGGCAATATATTTCTTTTCTTCTGCTGCAGGCTTCTTCGGATCTTTCTTCGGAATCATCAGGTCAAGTACCCCATTCTCATACTTAGCCTTGATTTCTTCCTGTTTAACATTCTCACCTACATAAAAGCTTCTGCTGCAGGATCCTGAATATCGTTCCCTGCGGATATACTTACCGGTCTTTTCATCCTTCTCATCGTTGTTCTGTGATGTGGAAGCTTTAATTGTAAGATATCCGTCCTTCAGCTCCGCCTGTATATCTTCTTTCTTATAACCCGGCAGGCTTACCTCAAGTTCGTATTCATTCTCATGCTCTTTCACATCCGTCTTCATCATTGTAGTTGTGTTCTCTCTCTGATATCCTCTGAATGGATAATCAAATCCAAAAAAGTCATCAATTAAGTTTTCTCCAAAAATACTAGGCATCATCATAAGTCATCGCTCCTTTTCCATAAAATCTTTTCCTTGTTATTCTTTGGAACCGGGGATGTTCGGACTTACAAAGGTTTCTATTGAATCCTTTCTGTCCCTCTCCTTTGTTCTATGTGTAATATAACATATATTTTAGCACTCGTCAAGTTCGAGTGCTAAATTTTTTATGAAGATTTTGTGAACTTAGATAACTGTTCCTCTTCCGGTGCCTATTCACCTTCTGTGACCACCTCATACGGCCAGTCCATGATTCCGCCAAAATCTTTTACATTGGTATAACCCATACCAGACAAGCTTTCCGCTGCAACTGCACTCCGTCTTCCGCTCCGGCAGTAAACCAGAATCTGCTGATCTTTATCAGACAGTTCTTTTTCTGCCCTGTTTTCAATTTCTGTATAAGGAATCAGAAGCGCTCCTTCAATATGTCCTTCCTCATATTCACTTTGCTCACGTACATCCAATATGATGCAGTTTTCATCCTGATCCATAATCTCTTTTGCCTGTTCCGCCGTGATAATCTCCGCTGCTTTTTCCATTTTTGTCTCCTTTTTATCTTCTTCCCGGCAGCCTGCAGTTCCAAATACCAGGAAAGCCAGAATCAAAACTATCATCCATCTTCTAAACATCCATTATAATCCCTTCCTGTAAACCTCATTGATAACTGCCTGCGCACGTTCCGTTTCTTTCTTCTGAATAATCTGATCCCTGTCACTTAGAATGGCAATCATCTCGTCCACCAGATCTTCAATTCTCGGATTCGTCACCCGATACAGATAGCCAAGCATTCTGGTGGCCGTGTAATCAGTATTCATATTTTTATATGCAATCTCTGCACAAAATTCCTTTGGGTAACCTTTGCTCAGCAATAGCCTGTACAACTCTTCCGTTCTTTCCAATGCTATAACTCATCATACCTTAACTTTCTCAAATCTATAATACTGCTTTATATCCGGATATTTTTCCCTGTCCACTTCGCTCATAAACATCTCATATGGTCTGGCACATGTTTTAAAAGGTGCATACAGCCCCTGATAGATTACCAGCCTTTCTCCCGTTTCCGTATGCTGTGCAAATGCCAATACTTTGTATAAGTATTCGGATGTATCCGCAGACACCCATTCTCTCTTAAAATGCTGCACAATATCACCGACCCGGATATCCCTTTCAATCACATTCTCCTCCGGTGCTTCCGGTTCCGTATCCAATTCCACATATTCATCCTTATCCAAAGATACAGGAACTCCTGATTTACCGGAAATATGAACCCCTCCGTACCATGTACCGATCACTTCGCAAATATCTCCAATCTCATACTCCAAACTATATTCATCATTCTTTTTTATAATTCTGATTTTACGCATTGCTCCATATACCTCCCATTTCTGCTTTTTAGTGTATTCCTGGAAAATCGTCATAGAAAACAGCACTGTCTCTTCTCCTCTATTGTCAAATTACAGCTTTCACCAATTATCTGTTCACCGACCAGAAAATAAAACGAAACTTTGTTTTTTGCTCACATTTTATAACAAATATCCAAGATTAACAAGGTGCTCAACGGTGCTTTTCCTCCTCTCATACTATTTCGTCAATCGATCCGGTGCTTTGCCGCTCCGCAGGCACTCATCAACCAGCTCTCAGAACTACTGCCCTGGTGGTCAAAACTTTCCCTCGCCCCGGTAGTATGACAAAGAAGGATTATTCCCAATTTTAGAGCGTAAAGGCAATATTCGCCACTTCAGTGATACTGAAATTGAAGCTATTCGCGTGATCGAATGCTTAAAGGGATCCGGCCTTGAAATCAAAGATATCAAGCAATTCTTTCAGTGGGTGACGGAAGGTGCCTCCAGCTATCCGAACAGAAAACAATTATTCGAAGCGCGCAAAGCAGCTGTTCTTGAAGAGATAAAACAGCTTGAAAAGACACTGGCAATGTTGGAATTCAAATGCTGGTACTATGGCAAAGCCATCGAAGACGGTAATGAAGATGGTATCAATGCTATGCTGCCAGACCATCTTCCAGAGGAAATACAGATACTATATGACCAAGCGCAGGAATAGATCACAAATCTTGTTATACCCATCTCAATCATTTTATTAAGGGTATAACAAGTATAATATCTGCAGGAATAGGGAACCAATTTATAAAGAATCCTTATAAGCGTTTAAAAGCCAGCATCTGTTACAATGCTGGCTTTTATCCATATCTGGTTGTTCTAATGGTCGCCATCTTGGCTATACTTAACGCTAACCGTACTGGCGAAAACAACGTCATCGCCCAAATTCTTTAGAAGATTATATTTTCATGTTTTGGAAATGGTCCGTTATTGGTTGGCGAAAAAGCTATGCCAACACAACTCATTTGTTTGCAATTCCGTCGAAAATATGACTGAAAATCGATCGTTTCCAATAAAAAACGGAATGATTTCGCAATTTCTGCTAACCATTCCGTGACGTCCCGTGCGGGAATCGAACCCACAGCTAGCGCTTAGGAGCAAGGCACTCGGTACCTTGCTCCTGGTTTATCGCTGTCTTATGAAGTTCTTGAAAAGCCTTGATTTACGGGGATTATTAGCTATCGTGGGCACCTGATTGTCAGTTCTTATATGGTCCCGGATCAGCCCCGTTTTGGCCTGTTTTTATGATCTCTACTCTTATATTATACCCTAAAACACACGTATTGTGTACCCCTGATTTGAGCGATGGGGTGCGTAATTGTCATCGGCTCCGCTGCTTTGCTATTTCGTGGGGCTTCATCAGCCGGCACTCAGAAGGACTGCTTCGGTGGTCAAAACTTTCCCCCGTCCCGGCAGCTTCACCTGGTATTGCTAAGATACATATATCATGCCTTACCATATCATGCAACAATGTACATAAAGGAATTTCTACTTTTAATGGTAGCCAAGTTGGCGACCATTAAGCCCAGAGTATGGTTTTATGCAAAGAAAACTGCAAGTCTGGACGAGTTGGCGAGAAAGTGAAAAACAATTACATTTTATGCGACATAAATCATTTTAAATGGTTTTAACTTTTACGCGTTTTCCCGAAAATGTAATTCCCAATTTGAATATAGGTGCCACACCGAGCTCAATCAGTTCTGCATCATAGCGTTTTTCATCGATCTGCCTAAGAGCATCTGCAGCAAATTGCTCCATCTCCTCTTCTTTCAAATCTGCTTTCCACTTGAACTCCATAATGATTCCTGGATACTTTTTCTCTCTCGGGAACATTGTAATATCGTATCTTCCGTCTCCGGATTCTCTGTTTGATTTGATTCTATACTGATTATCCATCAATGCGATCAGTCCTAATACCAGGCCATGATAAAAACCCTCGGTTCCTCCATCATAAAAGCTTACAGATTTATCCAGATATTCCGCAATGGCTTTCTGCAGTTTCGTATAATTACCTGCAAATAAACTCTCTGCGATTTTATTTGCAGTTGTTCTTGTAATTGCACCGATCTGCATCAGATGAAACAGGATTTCACTTTTATAGACGGCAGCAATTTCTTTGTTCGGAATAGAAACCTCACACAGATATGATCCATCCGGTTGCAGCTCTTTCTTCGGTGTCTTTAGATATCCGGCAACCAGTAAAAGACTGAAGATGTTATCCGGATCCTCCGCAAGGGCTCTGTATACCACATTCTGATCTATTCTGGTAATTACACACTCTCCCTGAAGCAGATCATACAATTGACCTTTTATTTCCTCCGTGGCAGCCTGAAGCACATCTACAAGAATTTTATTCTTTCCTGTATTTACCCAATAGGCCTGTGGAATACCCTTTTTCGAAACATAATTAATGACGGACCATGGATTATATATTTCTTCATTGCCAAAAAGATATCCATCATACCATTCCTTCAGTTCTTCCATCTTATCTGTCATCCCGTAATATTGAAGCATTTCATAAACTTCTGAAGATGTAAAACCAAAGAACTGACTATAGTCCTCATCCATAATCGAGTTGACGCTCAAATTATTCAATCCGCTGAAAATGCTCTCCTGTACAATTCGCAAGATGCCTGTAAGAAATCCATAAGACAGATTCCTGTTATCCTTGAACGCTCCTGAAAAGAATACCCGCATAAAATCGATAATTTCATTATAGAAATCCTTAGAATATCCTTCCTGGATCGGTGTATCATATTCGTCAATAATAATAATAGGAGCAACTCCATAATAACTTGCCAGCATCTTTGAGAGTTTCTCAAGCGCAACCGTCAGATCCATATAGGATGCGCTGCCATTTAACATTTTTGAAAAATACTCTTTCTCATAATCTGCAAGCTGACTACCATTCATTATTTTTGCATGTCTTCCAAATTCTGCCTGTAACAGATCCTTTATTTTATCAAGAGTAGCCTGCCAGTTGTCAAACTTTACATCTTTAAAAGTCAGAAAGATAACCGGATATTTCCCCTGATGAGATGTATAGGCATCTCCACATTGCCAGATCATAGTATTCTCAAAATATTTGCCGGTATCTTCTTCAGATATTTCAAAAAAACAGCGAAGCATATCCATATTCAAAGTCTTACCAAAACGACGCGGTCTAGTAAACAAGGATACCATCGGCTTTTTATCCAGAAATTCTTTAATCAGTAAGGTTTTATCCACATAATAATATTCAGACTGTGCCCGTGCATAATCAGAGATGCCAATCGGCAATGATCTCAGCTTTTCCTGCCCTCTTGTCTTTACATATCTGCCACTGGAAATGCGTCCATCCTCCGGTTTTATGGCCTCATCCGGAATCTGCCATCTTCCACCATTCTTCACCGCGCCCGGAACTCTTCCTTTTTTACACAGGTCATTCACAGTTCTTTCGCTGATTCCCCACTCCAAAGCTTTCTGTTTACAAGTCTTCATTTACATCACTTCCTTACATACTACGCGATTTCCTTTCGCATATTATAGCAAATATTCCGCAATATATCAATTATGTGTTGATATATTGCGGAATATTTATAATGACTTTAGATATTCCTCTACGTTCAGATATTGAATACCTTCCAGGATACCACTTTCACCACGATAAATAACATATTTTCCTGTAATTTCTCCATAGCGATGGCTTGTCATAGCGCATTTTTCCTCGTCTTTCAAATGGCGGCTCTGCTCTGGAACCTGTTCTTTACTGTACTTCACTTCGTAGATCTTGCAGTTAAGTTCTTTAGGATCAAAAACTACCATATCGAACTCTCCGACTGCGAATTGAAGCTTGAATACCTTTTTCTCCGGATAAGCGATTTTCGTTTCCAGTAAAACAATATCTTCCATCATTCTTCCACGGATCTCGCTAAGCAATCTATCCAGGATTCTCTGTCTTTCAACCAGCGATAATTCACTGAACTTTGCATCGAGAAGCAGATTAGACACAATCGCATTGGCCTGCGCATATCGCATACCTGGCTGAGTGATTACAGTCACACTTTCTTTTCGATTGACTTCCGGCAATGATTCCAGATCAATCTTCATAATCAGATCCAATAAGGTAAGGTATTCCTCAATCTGTGCCATGTGATGATCTTCAATCTGAATGCTTTGCTCTTCCTTGTTCAGAATATCGAGCATCTGCATTATACCACGAGTCACTGCATCCAGATCCATATGTGCTTTGATATTAATAGGCGCTTCCCTGTCTCTAAGCAGATTTGATGCCGTAACGGCAATATCATGCGACTTGAATGTCCTTTCAACCACCCTGCGCGTGAAGCTGTGATTGATGTTTTCAACTACACGATTGATTACATTCGTCAGTTCTCCCTTTTCATACAGATCCAATAATGAGCGGAAATGTCCACCATATTCATACATCTTAAGGGAATGCTGGATGTTTTTTGCAATCGCTGTATCAATATATTCTTCCGCACTTCTGGCTGAAGCAAAGATAGCATCTTCATTGTAATTTACACCGCTTAAACTCATGGTTCCACCATAACGGATATACTCATCAATTCCTTTGATTCCGAGAACCTCCTCGAATTCACGATACGGGATGAATGTTGTATGCATCATAATACATCGATTATACAGCTGTTCCTCTTTTGAGAAGGCAAACCCCAAAGAATCCGTTCCCGATAAAACGATCTTCATTCCACTGCTGGCATAAATATCTGAGAAGAGTGCCGCACCTTCGATGAAGTCCTCCATGAGTGTTACCTCATCGATAAATACATACTTGAAGCCTTTTGTCTCCAGCAGCCTTAGATCCTCATCGATATCTTCCAGGGTATCTCTGGATCTCACCTGGATAAAGGCAGCCTTACGAAATTCAGTTTCAGGTAACTCTGTAAGAATCTGACGAATCATCGTTGTCTTACCGGTCCTTCGAAGACCATAGATTACAAACACTTTATCTGTCTGACTGCCGAAAACATAATCTCGCAGTTCACGAATACATTCTCTCTTCTTGTATTTCTTCGTCACAGCAATCAGCGCGCGAAGACGATTACCTGTTCTTACAGTTGTCTTAAACTCCAGATATTCTTCTTTTGTGGTTGCCTTCTCAGGAATAATTTGTTTTTTCAATTCCTTTAGATTTTTTTCCAGTTTCTTTCGCCGATCAATCCTATCTTTAAGTTCTGAAACATCTTTAAAATCAATATATTCTTCTACACGCTTACCATTCCTGGTGATTCGATGATAATAGTATTCTTTATCTCTAATCTTCTTTTTTGTGATGCTACCTTCGGGCAATATGGCAATTTCCCGTTCAATCTCGGCAATTGCATTCATTAATTTTTCCTGACTCATGAGTAACACCTCCCAAACTTGTTATACCCATTATACCCATATTTATTCATTTTATCAAGGGTATAACGGGTATAATATCATCTAAATCTTGATCCAACAAAACTATTGGTCACCATCTTGGCTACCAGTTCACTTCATATGAAAAGAGAGTGTTCCTCTCTTATTTTCCTTCCATGGACTTGGCTAGGGTAGTTAAAAGCGCCGCCATCTCCGGATTAGAAAGGACTTTCGCCAGGAGCTCCGCATCCACATTTGTCGGAAGTTCAACTGACTTTCCAGCCACATGGGCATGCATGCTTGGATCCAGATCCTTCTTCTCATAAAAGGCCTGCTCAAAGAGTTCCGCATTTTTTCTACGATCATCATCAATGATATGAGAGTATACATCGGTGACCATATTGATCTGGGAATGACCGGAGTCTCCCTGTACCGCCTTGATGTCACCGCCATTTAACTTCAGCTTGTAGGTAACACTGGTATGACGAAGGCTATGGAATACTACCGATGGAAGATCATGTTCCTTGATCAGATCATTTAAAGCCTTACGAATAGAAGAAGTACCAATCGGAAGCCCAAAAGGTGTTTCCATCACCAGATTATAATCCATGTACTCATCTCCCAGAGTTAAATTCTGTCGATACACAATACTCTCCGCTTATGCCTATATAAACGATAATTCCTCTTGTCATCCCTCTCACTCCTTCAATAAATAATCATTATTCAGAACTTTCATGGACAGCATTTCCTCCTTCAGTAATTTTAGTCCCACAAGGCAAAGAAGTGTTCTTTCATCAAATCCATAACTTCGTCTTTACAGGCGATTCTGTACTGTTCTAACTTCTTTTCTTCGTCCATTTATTTTTCCGATATTTCTTTGTATTCGGGTAGTTCACTCATAAAGTGGACAGTTCCACCGCCGCCTTGTTTTCGGTTGGCTTCCAGTTCTTCCGGGGTCTGAAGTTTTTTCCCAAGTACACCATATTTATCTCTGAATTTATCGAGAGCTTTCATATACTCCTCTTCGTATGAATTCTTTTTAGAGCATGTTTCTTCGTCTGTTTCTCTCCAAAGAAAAATCATACGGTCCAATATCTTATCCCAGACCTCATGGCAAGTATCGTTTACAAGAATCCCATCCTCGTTTGTATAATTCTCTCCAAGATAACCCGGAGAACCGCAACGATGATTTTTCAGATATTCCAGCATGTCTGGCAGTAATACCTGCAGATATCCATACATATTCCAAATATCCGAATCCGCATATCCTCTGACAATTCTCTGCTTACTCCACTTGATGCACCTTCTAATATACTTAACGATTGCCAGCGTTCTGCTTTTTTCTCCCAAACCGCACATTACGAAATCGTGCCTGTTCCATATATTATTTGTGTGTCCTTCCTCGAGGGCCTTTTTTCTTCTTTTCTTAAGCATCTGATCCCTCTTGAACCCGTACAGTATTTCACAATAATTGCAATACTTCCTTGCCATAATTTCTTGGCACTGCCAGATAAAAGGAAACGATATGGTGCCTTCCCTTCTCATTCTGGACTTCACTGTAGCTGGGATCTCTTGTAAGTCTTCCCACAAGTGTAATCACATTCATTGTAGCTCCTCCTCCTTAAATCATTTCTGCTTCAGCCGGATCTACCGGATTGGATGTCATCTGTTTATAACAAAATCCAATGCAAGGAGCATGGCTGTTATAAGCACATCTGTAACAAGGATCCTTTTTCTTCTGATCCTGAAGAAGCTCGTCCGCAAACATCTTATGAATCACATCTCTACGATGTTTTGCTTCGATATATTTCTCCTCCGCCTTCTTAAATTCCGCTTCAATGATCGGTACCATACTCTTAAGAACCGGAGAGAAAATTTCATTCTCATCATCCCAGGCACAATGCCTCTGCATGCAACGGGCCTTCTTGTCGATTCTTCCTGCATAGTACGGACACTCCGCACAAAAATGCTCTCTGAACGTAACCTCATCAATCACCGGCAACTGTCCTCTGATATCCTTATTAATATCTCTTGCTTTCAAACAAGGTCTCATATGTGTAATCCCCTTTCTGATTGCCACTTTGTTTTTCCTGGCAACACAAGAATGTGGCAGAAGAGTTACGATTTACAGTCAAATACAATGAGCAGACAGATGCGTTGTGCTTGCACATAAGCAAATGACTGCTTGTTGTATACTCCTCTGCCACACGACTTCTATTGTCAGTTACCCCGGAGTGCACCGGGGCAAATTATAATTTTTATAATTTTGTACAGTGCTCGTTTGTCTTGTTTACGCGTGTATCCCATCTCAGGGAACACCCAGTCCGTTAGCGGCATCGCAGGCAGCCTCAGCCATATCGTGTATGGTCTCCAGGATCCTCACTTCTCCTGGCCGACATCATTCGTGAGTCTCATTATTAGTTCGCCGCTTTGCTCAGAAAGCCATCGCCGCAGCAATGTTTAAATGCAAACCTCTGTTTCTGTTCATCCTCGGATCGATTGTCTTTGGACTTATCCGGAACCCTATCTGGCTGGATTCCGGCGGACTGGCAAGCTCATTCAGTTTTCAAAGTGCTGAGTGGCTATCCGATTCGAATTATTGATCTGTAGCCTTCTCAGCTTCTAAATACAAAAAAGTTGGAAAAAATTTAGGCAGATTTGAAAATAATTTTTGAAATATTGATTTTTGTGGGAAATGGACAGGAATGTGGGCGATAGAAGGGAAAAAATAGCCCTACCGGGGGGAAGCCGGTAGAGCCATTGAAAATCAGATTATCGATCTATTTGCAATTTTTAATTTTACTTCAATATCACTCATTTCGGTGACTATTTGATGATTCAGTGTAAACAAATCCTTCTTGATACTATCAAATAAAGTATCAGCATCTTGCTTACTTTCATAAGAACTTGAGATAATTTTGCCTCGAACCTTGTCGTCTCTATCACTTTTGTCACGAGCATCATATTCATATTGATTTTTGCAATATCGAAGAGTATTGAATCCAAGCCTTCTATCTCTTTCGCCAGATTCAATATATACATTTACATCGTGAGCAGCACATATAGTATCATAAATAGCATTTTCGAACTCAACATTATGAATATCATTATTGTTAAGCATCATCTTTCTATGACAGTCATTGAAAATAATTATTTGATCATGTATTTTTTTGAGCCATTGATACTTTAATTCCTGACGAGCAATGTAAATCTGTTTTACTCCGGTAAGAAGAAACAATACAATACCGGTTACCAGTCCTGCGAAAATATTTGCGCATATGGAAGACCAGAACATGTCTTCTATTAAATATGCTCCAGCAAATGACATTATCGCTAATATCAAAATCGCTATAAAAACCTTAATTTGCGGAAATCCAAGATATATCCTGATTGCCGGTATAATGTCATGTTTGAGTTTTTGCTTTACTTTCAATAGTGTTTACTCCTCATCATCTGAAGATTCATCTATAACTCTGTAGTAATCAGGATCACAAAGATTATATGATTTCAGATTTTTCCTTAATTTCATACAACATGGCTTAAACATAGCAAAGGTCAATCCACCAGATAATGCCCCGCCAAGGACAGGGATAGCTGAAGCTACACTATCTGCAAAAATTTGCTTTGTCATTCTGATACCAACACTAGTATAATCCACGCAAATTAGAAGCCTGTTTCAAATTAGCATTTCCATGTT
>JAUNGM010000043.1 GCA_030524545.1 Eubacteriales bacterium | reverse complement strand
TCGCAAATCGTGAAGTCGAATTTTCTTTACCCCTGATTTTTTAATACCACTTATCAGATTATGTTCCATATATGATTTTGTGAAATGGAACAGTCTGTCCTTTTTCATAATTCCGTATAAATGGCTGTAATACTCCCGAAACTCTTCCACCAGGAAATCCGGCATTGTAATCACCCGGATACTTTTCGGTGTTTTCGGCTGTGTGATCACATCTTTTCCTTTCAATCTTTGGTATGATTTATTAATGGAAATCGTCTTTTCTTCCAAATTAACATCGTGATATGTGAGTGCCAACAATTCCCCGATTCTCATACCAGTCCAATACAGTACCAGAAATGCCAGTCGTGCATCTGGTTTATCCTCTACAGTTTCCAGGAATTCATTAAACTCATCCTGCATCCAGAAATCTTTTGGTTCCCCTTTGCTCTTACCGATTGCCCCAGCTTTCCTGCATGGATTACTCTGCAAATTATAATAGCGAACTGCATAATTGAATATTGCCGTCAACTGACAGTTGATTGTTTTCAAATAGGTAGGTGAATATTCTTTTCCATTTTTATCCTTATGAGTCAGCAGCTCATTCTGCCATGCCCGGACATCCGCTACCGTAATTTCACTCAGAATCTTCTTCTCAAAGTAAGGTCTGATTTTAAGCTCGATAATATATCGTTTCGTGTTCATGGTATGTTCCCGAAGCCGCACATCCATATCTTTATAATAGATTTCCAGAAAGTTCCCAAACTCAATGTCTACTCCCTGGCTCTGTTGCTGCAGAAAGTCTCTCTCCCACTCCTTGGCTTCCCCTTTTGTACGAAATCCACGTTTCTGCTTTCTCTTACGGTTTCCCTGCCAGTCCTTGTAATAAACCTGTACCTTCCAGTTCTTTCCTTCTTTGTAAACACCCATCTCTAATCGCCTACCTTCATGCCATAAATCTTTTCTGCCAGAAATTTTGTAGAAATTTTTCCAGGCACCACAATGTACCCTGCTTTTTTCAACTCTTCATTGTACCCACGCATTAAGTTGTAGGCATATGCCTTAGATACTCCGAGAATCTCACATACATCATCCACATTCATATACATCTTTTCCTGTACTACACCCATGTTACTTGTCCTCCTTCAAATATTGTTCCACATGCTCCAGACCATAAATCTTGTCCTCTACATACCGGGTTGGCACCCGTCCAAGGATCACATAATAATTTTTGCTTGCCAGATCGGCATTCATCTTCTCTACTACCCTGTACGCAAAAGAAACTGACAATCCAAAGAGTTCTGCGATATCTTCCACTGATAAATACATCTTTCTCTTACGCATGAAACCATTCCTTTCCTTCTTCCTGCGGGATTTCACAGGTATCTTCTACTCCATAGAAACGCTTTACAAAATATTTTGTTGGAACCTTTCCTCTAAGTGTCAGATATCCCTGTTCTTCCAGTTCTTTGTTCAGGTTACCAATGATTTCATAAGCCAATGTCTGTTTTACTTCCAGAAGCTCACATATATCAGCCGCCTTTAAAAAAAGTTTATTCTGCATAATCAGTACCTCCTGTATTTTGAATATTTATCTTTTCATATACTCTGTACTGACAGGTGCAAAACAGGACATCCTATTTCGGATTTTTGCAAAAATTATTTTTTTTACGGTTGCTTCCATAATGTAGCTGGTATCCGGAGCTCATTGAAAAAGGGTATAAAAAAACAGTTTGCTCCAACGGAAAATACTTCCATTAAAACAAACTGTTCTTTAATTTCCACTAATTATATCTTTCTGAATTTGGATGATTTTGCGAAAATCTCGTCATTGTCCGGAATAAAAGCAAGAGAAAAAAATAAATTTTAACTCCATTTGCACTCCACCGGGCAATTCAGAAGTCCCGCAAAGCCTTTATTTACGGGCTTTTTCGCAATTTCGTCCGCTATTCAAACTCAATCGTAGCCGGCGGTTTCCCCGTACAATCGTACAGAACCCTATTCACATGCTTCACTTCATTCACGATCCTGCTGGTGGTCCGTCCGATCACTTCCCACGGGATCTCCGCGCTCTCCGCAGTCATAAAGTCTGTCGTTGTCACAGCTCTCAGAGCGATTGCATAGTCATATGTTCTCTCGTCGCCCATTACACCGACAGATTTCATATTCGTCAACGCGGCAAAGTACTGGTTTACTTTCTTATCCCATCCGGCTTTTGCAATCTCTTCTCTCCAGATAGCATCTGCGTCCTGAACCATTTTTACTTTTTCTGCTGTGATATCGCCGATGATACGGATTCCAAGGCCCGGGCCGGGGAATGGCTGGCGGAATACAAGGTAATCCGGGATTCCAAGCTCAAGGCCGGCTCTGCGTACTTCGTCCTTAAAAAGATTGCGCAGCGGCTCGATGATTTCTTTGAAATCTACATAATCAGGAAGTCCTCCGACATTGTGGTGGGACTTGATGACTGTTGATTCACCGCCGACACCGCTTTCTACTACGTCCGGATAGATGGTTCCCTGCACCAGGAAGTCTACGGCACCGATCTTCTTGGCTTCTTCTTCGAACACGCGGATAAATTCTTCGCCGATGATCTTACGTTTTTTCTCCGGTTCGGTTACCCCGGCGAGTTTGCCATAGAATCTCTCCTGGGCATTGACGCGGATGAAATTCAGGTCATAGGGGCCGTTGGGGCCGAACACAGCTTCTACTTCGTCTCCTTCATTCTTTCTGAGAAGGCCATGGTCTACAAATACGCAGGTAAGCTGGTTTCCTACTGCTTTGGACAGGAGGACTGCTGCAACGGAAGAGTCCACACCGCCGGAAAGGGCGCAGAGGACTTTGCCATCTCCGACTTTTTCACGGATGGCTTTGATGGATTCTTCTACGAAAGAGTCCATTTTCCAGTCGCCGGCACAGCCGCAGACATTGTATACGAAGTTGGAAAGCATCTTCGTTCCTTCCTGAGTGTGGAGCACTTCCGGATGGAACTGGATTGCGTAAAGATTTTTGTCCGTGTTTTCCATAGCGGCAACAGGACAGTCATTGGTCCATGCGGAAATCCGGAAATCCGGTGCTGCTTTGGAAATATAATCGTTATGGCTCATCCAGCAGATGGTCTTCGGGGATACATCTGTGAAGAGTTTGGAATTGGTGTCTACATTTACTTCAATCTTGCCATACTCACGTACAGGGGCTTTTTCTACGGTTCCGCCGAGAAGGTGCATCATAAGCTGTGCGCCGTAGCAGATTCCCAGTACCGGAATGCCAAGTTCCAGGATTTCTTTCGGGTAAGTCGGTGAATCCGGTTCATAGCAGCTATTGGGGCCGCCGGTAAAGATGATTCCTTTTGGTTGGATTTCTTTGATTTTTTCAATGTCGGTTTTGTAAGAATAGATTTCGCAATATACATTGCATTCTCTGACACGGCGTGCGATCAACTGATTATACTGTCCGCCGAAGTCAAGTACAACAACTGTCTCTCTCTTCATCGTCTTCCTCCTAAAAGTAGTTGTGCCGCAGGAAAGAGGTCTCTGCTGCATGATTCATACCCGCACAGCACCACCCCGAATGGACATATTTAAGGTGTCTTGGGATATAACTCATCTCTTATATGGTTTCTGCAATCCATTATAAGGGAGAGCCGAAAGTTTTACAACGATTTTTTTCACACTCATATTTCATTCCAATATTCGCACTCATATTTCATGCCTTTTTAAACTCCCACTTCTTCCCCCTGTAACGGATTATAAAGAAAACCATACGCACTGCCCAGTCAATAGTCATGGCAACCCAGACGCCGAAAACTCCCATGCCAGCGTATTTTCCAAGGATAAAGCTGAATCCGATTCGGAATATCCACATGGAAATAATAGATACCCACATGCAGTAGCTTACGTCATTGGCTGCTCTCAGTGTATTTGGCAGAGTAAAGGACGGCGCCCAGATCAGTACGGCCAGACATGCATGATAGCGGATGATCCTGCTTGCCATCTCCCCTGTTTCCGGAGACAGATTGTAAATCCGGATAATAAATGGCAGAATCAGCACGATCAGGATGTTCATCAGCACCAGGGCAGCATAGGAAAATTTCAGCAGCTTTCTGGTATAATAGCGAACCTGCTCGTAATCTCCTGCGCCTACACATTGTGCACTTACAGCAGACAGGGCATATCCCATGGATACTCCGCCCAAAATGGCAAAACTGCACACACTGTTGCACACCGCATTTGCAGCAATGGAAGAAGTTCCGAAACCGGAAACCAGACTCAGTACCAATATTTTGCCAAGCTGGAACATACTGTTTTCCAGGCTGTATGGGATACCTATATGAAGGATTTTTTTCAAGACAGGCCACTTCAGGCGAAGGCCGACGATCTTCCGCACATGGATAACCTTCCCGGAATCACGGATACAGGAAAGCATCCAGATTCCGGCAAACATACGGGAAATAAGGGTAGGTATTGCCGCACCTTCCACACCACGGCCCAGGCCGTAAAGAAGAATGGCGTTTCCCACCAGGTTCATACCGTTCATTACCAAAGACATCTGCATTGGTGTTTTGGAATCTCCCATGGCACGGCACATGGCCGCACCGGAATTATAAATTGCCAGAAACGGGATGGATGCTGTCACGATCATCAGGTAAATGTCACAGTTTTGCATTACCTCCGGCTCTATCCGGCCAAAGACCACATGAAGAATCAGCCATTTGCACACATACATCAGTATCATGATGACTATGGAAAATATAGTGGCAAAAAGAAAAGTCTGCTCTGCTGCCTCACAGCTTTCGTCCTGCCGTTTCCGCCCAAGTGCCTGGCCTGCCACAATTGCTCCGCCTGTGGCAAGTGCAGTAAACATATTAATAAGAAGAATCATGATCGTATCAATCAATGATACGGCTGACACGGCTGTTTCCCCTACGGAAGCAACCATTATGGAATCAGCAAGACCCACAAAAATAGCCAGGAACTGCTCAATGAACAATGGTATGATCAGCTTGCGTAAGTCCTGATTTGTAAATAGATAATGCTTTTCTGAAGCTTTCTGCTTCTCCATCTTTTCTCTCATCCCCATCGCATAAATTATGTAAGGGCTATTATACACCTTCTTTTTGAAAATGTCAGTATATAATATCTTTTATATTTTAATCCAAAATTTAAAAACAGGGCAGGATTTGTTTATAAGTTTTTTAGAAATCTATCACGTTTTTTTCAACTCATGTACACATTTTCATCACATTTAGGCGGTATATTATTAAGCAAATAAAGCGAAAGCTTTTTTACATAGATATTTTCGATATTGGTAGTGGCCGCAACCGCTGCCGAGAACTATTTTTTCTTTTTCATACTTGCCGGGCTTCGCACAAGCCCGGCCCTCCTTCTTTATAGAAGGCTTTTCTTAGCTTCCCCTCCCCTTCAGCACATTTTTAACGCTTTACTTTCTTAAAGGATTTTTGTATAATAATCAGGCGTGCTGATTTTAAGCATGTTGGTTTTTTTTAAGTTTTACAAGAAATATTAGTAATGGAGAGGAAATCATGTTTGGTTTAGGGACGATCATCAATACCGGAGCCGTTATCGCAGGCGGCCTTCTTGGAGTTGCATTAAAGAAAGGAATCCCGGAGAAACATAGTCAGATTCTTATGCAGGGCTGCGGGGTCGCAACGATTTTTATCGGAGCAGCCGGGGTGCTGGAAAAGATGCTGGTTGTCAGCGGCGGGACACTTCAGACACAGGGAACAATGCTTCTGATTTTTTCGATGGTGCTTGGCAGCCTGGCAGGCAGTTTACTGGATATTGAAGCAAGGCTGGAAGTTTTCGGGGAGTTTTTGAAAAGAAAACTGCATACGGAAGGAGATGCGCATTTTGTTGAGGGGTTTGTTACCTGTACCCTTGTGATCTGCATCGGGGCTATGGCAATTGTGGGCGCTATTGAGGATGGGCTGACAGGAGATTTTTCCACGCTGACTGCCAAGGCAATTCTCGACTTCGTCATTGTTGTTATCTTTGCCTCTACACTTGGAAAAGGCGTTATTTTTTCGGCGCTTCCGCTGTTTGTTTATCAGGGACTGATCACTTGTGCGGCAGCCGCTTTCGGAGATTTTATGAGTGCGGCACTGATTGCGGATGTTTCCTATGTTGGCTCTGCGTTGATTTTTTGTGTGGGAGTAAATATTGCTTTTGGAAAGAAGTTTCCGGTGGGAAATATGCTCCCGGCACTGCTGGTTCCGGCTATTTATGCGGGAATTCAGAGCTTTTTGTAATAGAATATTCTAAAATATGGTGCCCCGGAAGGGCACCATGCTTCTTCTCATTTGAATCCGATTCTTAATCCAGTTCCGCAATCTCATGGTAAAGATCTGCATAGCGTCCATTCATTTCCAGCAGTTCCTCATGGGTTCCCCGCTCTATGATCCGGCCCTTTTCAAGTACCATGATCGCATTGGATTTTCGGACTGTGGACAGCCTATGGGCTATCACAAAGGTGGTTCTGTCTTGCATGATTGCATCCATTCCTTCTTCTATATGGCGCTCCGTTCTGGTATCCACAGAACTGGTTGCCTCATCCAGGATCAGAATAGGCGCTTTGGAGATCGCAGCCCTTGCAATATTCAGAAGCTGGCGCTGCCCCTGGGAAAGATTTGCTCCGTCCTGCTCCAGAATGGTATCATATCCATTTTCAAGATTTTTAATAAAAAAATGTGCGGAAGCAATCTTTGCGGCCTCTTCCACTTCCTCATCCGTGGCATCCAGACGGCCGTACCGGATATTCTCTCTCACTGTTCCCGTAAAAAGATGCGTATCCTGCAGCACCATGGCAATATTGCTCCGCAAAAATCCTCTCTCAATCTTTTCAATAGGTATTCCGTCAATCGTAATACTGCCGGTCTGAATGTCGTAAAATCGGGATAAAAGGTTTGTCACTGTGGTCTTTCCTGCACCGGTAGAGCCAACAAACGCAATCTTCTGCCCCGGCTTTGCATACAGAGAGATATCCCGCAGTACAGTGACCTCCGGGGTATAGCCGAAGTTTACATGGTCTACGACAATATTCCCTTTCATTTTATCAGGAACTACCGTATCCTGCGATTCCTTCTCCGGTTCCTGATCCATCACAGCAAAGACTCTTTCCGCTCCGGCAAGTGCGGAAAACACATTATTCATCTGCATGGAAATCTCATTGATCGGCCGGTTAAACTGTCTGGTATAGTTCACTGATACGGCCAGGCCTCCCAGGTCAAAGCCTTTAACCACTGCCAGGATTGCTCCCACACATGCAGTCACGGCATAACCGATATTGCAGAGCTGATGTGTCACAGGCCCCATGATTCCTGATCTGAACTGGGCCTTAATCTGTGCGTGAAGCAGCTCTTCATTTAAAAAGTCAAACTCGTCAATTGCAATTTCCTCATGATTAAATATCTTTACAACCTTCTGCCCGGTAATGGTTTCCTGCGCAAACCCGTTTAAAATTCCAAGCTTACTCTGCTGGGAGGCATAAGCGCGTCTGCCTGTTTTGATCAGCATCTTACTGGTCAGCATCAGAACCGGGGTTATTAATATCGTCATCATTCCCAGTATGACATTGGTATACAGCATCAGAACGATCGTACCGATTACTGTAATACCTCCGGAAATCATCTGGATAAACGTGGTATTCAGCATTTCCCCCACCGCATCCACATCATTTGTAAACCGGCTCATAATATCACCTGTGGTATGATTATCAAAATAACTGATCGGCAGTGTCTGAAGCTTATCAAACAGCTCTTTACGCATACGCAGCAGTGATTTCTGGGAAACATACAGCATAATTCTCTGCTGAAGCCACTGGCTGAAAACGGACACCCCATAGACCAATGCCAGAACCGCTAAAGCTCCCGCCAGCCCCCGCACACGTTTTGTGATATCCCCGTCTGAGGAGTCAAAATAAATAAAACGGTTGATAATAGGGCGCAGCATATACGAAGCTGCCAGGGAAGAAATTGTATAAAATATCATAGAGACTGCAGCCGCCAGGATCCACTTTTTCTCCTTTCCAAGATACTGCATCAGCCGCAGCATCGTTCCTTTGGTATCCTTCGGCTTCCCGCCCATGGCCTGCCTCCGGTTCGGCGGGCCTCCCGGACCGCCCATAGAAAACTCCTTCTTCTGCCCATTTAAAGAGGTCTGGCCGTATTTCTTCTGAATGCGCAGCGCACGTTCCTGATCCATCTTATGCCTCCTCCTTCTGGGAAAAATAGATTTCCTGATATGTAGAACACCTTTTAATCAATTCTCCATGGGTACCTGTATCAATGATCCGCCCCTGATCCATAACCACGATCTGATCTGCATCCATCACGGAGCTGATGCGCTGTGCAATGATAATTTTTGTCATTCCATTAAGCTCTTCCCGGAATGCTTTCCGGATTCCGGCATCCGTAGCAGTATCCACAGCACTGGTAGAGTCATCCAGAATCAGGATCTTCGGATGTTTCAGCAGTGCTCTGGCTATGCACAGCCGCTGCCGCTGGCCTCCGGACAGGTTCGTGCCGCCCTGTTCGAGCTCTGTCTCATATCCGTCCGGAAATGTGCGGATAAACTCTTCTGCATGTGCCACTCTGCATGCCCGGGAAAGCTCCTCCATATCCGCATCCTCACTTCCCCATCTCAGATTTTCAGCAATGGTTCCTGAAAAAAGCGTATTCTTCTGAAGTACCACTGAGACACTGTCACGAAGCTTTTTCAGAGAAAGCTCACGTACATCTGTTCCATCGATCAGGACAGCGCCTTCATCCACATCATACAGCCTTGGAATCAGAGATATCAGAGAGGTCTTACCGCTTCCCGTAGAGCCTACAATTCCAATAAATTCACCTGCATTTATCCGAAGATTGATATGATCCAGGATATTTTCCTTGTTCTTTTTCAGATAACGAAACGATACATCCCGGAATTCTATCTCTCCATTTTCAATCTCCATGTCCTTTTTTCCTGCATGAGTATCTGTCAAATCTACGTCTGCCTGCAGCACTTCGGAGATTCTTCGGTCAGAAGCAGCCGCTCTGGTTCCCTGCAGAAAAATATTGGCAAGGAAATTCAATGCTGTCAAAATCTGTGTCAGATATGTGATGAATGCTGTCAGGGTTCCTACATCCATGTCTCCGATCATAATCTGCTTTCCGGCAATCCAGACCACAGCCAATGTTGTAATGTTGATTGCAAGCGCAGAAATGGGCTGCATTAAAATCATCATTTTTAATGCAGCAATGCTCTTATCCATTAACACACGATTTACATCTGCAAACTTTTCTTTTTCGTATTCTTCCCGTACAAAGGATTTGATCACGCGCTCATTGGTGATTGTTTCATTGATCCGGTTGTTCAGAGAATCCAGCTTTACCTGCATTGCTGTATATCGCGGTGAAGCGGTTCGGATGATCATCGCGATCGCCAGTCCCAGAAAAGGGATTACCACGCAGATGACCGCTGCAAGCTTTGGATTCAGCGCAAAAGACATGCATACGGCACCAAGCAGCATGACGGGACTCCGGAAGCACCCACGCATCAGGCTCTGGGCGAAATTCTGAATCTGCGTAATATCATTGGTGATACGGGTGATCAGCGACCCTGTAGAAAACGCATCTATGTTCGCAAAAGAAAATTCCTGAATCTTTCGGAAAGCTTTTCCGCGTACGTCCGCTGCCAGGTAAGAGGAACCTTTAATGGCAAAGTAGGCCCCCAGAACCCCGCTTGCCAGCATGACCAATGCTACCAGCACCATATAAAAGCCATTCTGCAGTATATAAGCAATATCCCCGTTTGCAGCGCCTTTGTCAATCACATTCGCATTCAGATAGGGTAATATAAATTCCCCGCACGCCTCGAGAATCATAAAAACAGGTGCCAGTATAAAGCAATATAAATTTTTTTGAATTGAATCACGATATTTGTTCATCCTTACTTCCGCCCTTACATGATTCCATTATAAACTATACACCTTTCAGACTCTTCCGTCTTTATGATGGTGATTTCCCTGTTCTGCGCGTTCCGCTCTCCAATGCGTCAGAAGTTTTTTAAGAATCTTTCTCAGGGACTCTTTTTCTTCTTCACTAAGGATATCCAGCATACCTTCATCCATATTATGACTGTCGTAATGTTCTGCTGCATGCTGGCCCTCCTTCGTAAGTGTCACCAGCATTTTCCGGCGGTCATTCATATCCTTTTCTCTCCGGATGAAGCCTTTATCTTCCAGCTTTGCCAGTACCTCACTCATGGAACCCGGTTCTATTTTCATCTTCTCAAGCAGAACCTTCTGGCTGATCTGCGGATAATGCATAAGGATACGGAGAATACGCTTCTGTCCTCTCTGCCTGCCGCTTTTACGGTCCGCAATGTAGCCGCATCTGCATAGTAAGCCTGCTAATGACTCTTCTGACTGTTCTGCCTCGTCATATCCATTCTCTTTGCCGCAGCCGTTCCCACAGCCGTCGCCATGGCCTTTTTCATCCCACGCTGTATCATATCCTCTGCGGCCTTCATGCCTTTTATGATTTCTGCAGCCTTCGAAATCTTCCCGGCTATTATGTTCTCTTCGGCCTTCATGATCTTCCCGGCCATTATGGCCTCTTCGGCCTTCATGCCTTTCGTTTCCTTTAAGGACTCTGCCTTCTTCATAATCTTCCTGATTATTTTGATTCATATCCATACCGGCTCCCGCCTTCTGTATCTGTTCAAAATATTTTCTCCCTTTTCCGCACTGCAAAGCATCCAACGGGCAATGTTCCCTGCATTGATTACATCTCTCTGGTTTCATATCGTTCATAGAAATTCCTCACTTTCATTTAATCATTATTCAATCTTTATCATTTTACTTAATTGTTAGGTACCTTTCTTTTTATCTATACTATCATTTTAGCCTTTATTTGTCAAGGTACCTAATTTATTTTTTATCCCTGACCACATATAATTCACAGAAAGAAAGCTTCGCAAAACATAGAAAATGACACCGTCACCTATATCTCTATAAGTAATGATGTCATTCTATACCAGGTTATACAAAGGATATCCTCAGAATCTTCCGGCACTGAGCCATTCATCCAGATAGTCATGAAGGGTTTTCATGGTATCACCAAATTCACCTTCAAATTTTTCCAGATGCTTTGCAGGTGTAAATTTATGGGTTGCACCTTCTACAAATGCAATCGTCTTATCTTTGCTTGCAGCCATATCATAGATTGTTTCCGATGCCAGAAACTCCCATCCGGCTGTCATACCCATGACAAGCATCGGGACTTTGATATGTGCCACATTACCCGGAGGACAATTATATGTAGAATCCCATTCTACTCCCCATAAATGATCTTCATCAAATCCATAATCATCAGAGGTTCGTACAGCGTAGGAATTCAGATATGTTTTTACAGAAAGGAATCTTGCTCCATCCCAGAAAGAATCCGTAAAGGATTTGGAATTCTCCGGTCCTCTGAGACTATGAATGATTTCTTCTGTCCTGCTGCCATCCGGATGAAGAAGCAAATGCGGCCTCTGTGTATGGGACATTAAGCGAATGTCCTGCGCATACAGCTTATTATTAAAAAATACCTGTGCGCTTCCCGGAATGATCAGCGGCTCATCATCTACATAATTTCCCTCTCCGGCTTCAATCTTCATCAAACGGCTTAACGCATATTCCAGAATGTAAATATTCCGTAAACTCTGTGCCTTCTGGAATGCCCGAATAAATTCATCCGGGTAAACAGAGCCTTTTTCATCAAATCCATTGATAGGATTAAACAGATTCAGGTCTTCATTGATCAGCATGCCGCTATTTTCATCTTCCACCGCAGGATCAAGGCTCAAAAGCTGCATGACTGCGTTTCCCCAGTTGGAATCCAGCAGCATTACTCCGTCTGCAGGCGGTAACTCTTCATTACTTGGATATGGGAATATTTTTTCAGGCCCCTGAAATACCTGTGGTCCATTTTCCGCAACAGCCTGGTACGCTGACATCAGGGTTCCTCCGCCGCTATGGCCCATCAGTATGACTTTTTCAACCTGGGGAAGCGAACGCAGATACTCCACTGCTGCTTTCACACTCTTTGTTTTTTCTATCTGGCTGAAGATAACGCCTTCTTTATTCATTACATTTGCATTAAGAACAGTATATCCTCTTTTTGCCAGTTCAGGACCGGTCGGCCAAAGCAAATAATCTTCATCTGAATGCATAACCAGTACCGCGATCCTCTGTTTCTCATTTTTCTGCACCGGCTCATATAACACTCCCGGAGAACGTTTTGCCACGTTCACAAACGATGTCTTAATTGCTCCCATATTTGTCTCCTTGTATTAGTCTTCGTCTATTGGCAACTTGCTGTATGCCTCATATAAATCAGGCAAAACCTCATATAAATGCTGTCTTTCAATGGTATTATGCGTCAGAACATTTTTTAAGTAAGTGTTATCCACCGGAGTCTCCTCATCGCGGATAATCTTTCCGTCCTTTGCATAAAAGCCCATCCATTCACAGTTAATGCTTTCTCTTCCTCCAAGCGGGCACGGACGACTGAAGCGAAGTACCAGATGGTGTCCCGGCTGTCCTTCAAATTCTTCCCAGCATGCATCTGCTCTGCAGTCTGCATCCAGCAATTCCTGATAACGCTCCTCAGAAAGTCCGTAATCGCGAAGATCGATATTGTGTGATATCGCCCCGATTCCCTTGCTTGGGTCTCCGGTAGCACCCAGATCCAGAGTTTCCATGGACCAAACGCCATCTTTATCATTTTCTCCGTTTACAAATTTATGATCCCAGTGATCCAATGGATTCCAGATCTTATAGCGCAGGTTTCCCTGGCCTTCTACCATACTTTTGGAATGCTGATTATACCATTTTCCATACCAGCGTCTCCATTTCCCCTGCCATGTTACAGGAGATACGGAATATTCAATATAAAAACCATATCCCTCAGGCATCATCGTATATCCGTAGCATACCTTCGGGTATCCTGTCACCTGAAGATGATCCAGCCAATGCTCAATCGGAATGGCATCCTTCACGTCCATCGGGCCGGCATCCAGAATCTGCTGCTGCAGCGGATTCGGCGGATAAAGCTTATAGTCTGTATAAAACCGTGAGGCAGGCATTGCCTTTTCCTCTTCTGTCAGCTCAGGTACCTGATAATAAGGCATCCCGTCATTATATATTAAGCCCATGCTTTCCTCCTTCTTGCGCATGTTTTTGCGCATCATGGTATCCCCTTAGGGATTTCCTCCTTCTTGCTTAGCCTACGATCAGGCCGCCATTGATATCAATTCTTGCACCATTTACAAAGCTTGCTTCTTCACTGGCCAGGAAACAAAATGCACCGACAACATCCTGCGGAACCATCATTCTGCCTACCGGAATCTGAGAAAGCATTTTTTCACGTTCTTCATCGCTCAGGGTAGTTTCCTCCGGAACATCGCCTTCACAGTGGCCGATCAGGATACAGTTGGAGGTAATGCCTTTCGGCCCAAGCTCCTTAGCCATTTCATAGGTCAGGGCTTCCAGCCCTGCACGGGCTGCTGCAAAGGATGGATCCAGGAAATATCCGCCGTTTCTCGCATCACAGGTGGTGATATTGATAATCCGGGGCGCCTTACTCTCAAGCAGATACGGCATCGCATTTTTTACATTTACAAATGCAGATTCCACAACCTCCATGGAATGACGCCAGATGGTCTTATCCGTATGCTCAAAATCATAACGGATATGTCCGCCTTTTGCATTTACTACCACATCCACACTGCCGAAGCGTTCATATACCAGACGGATCATATCACTCATATGCTCGCGTGTCTCATAAATTTCCGGTGCTGCAGCAAGATTCTCTTCCCATTTTGCTTTCGGATTCTGTGCAATTCCAATGACATGATCATGATATTTGGGATTAATTTTTTCTTTAATGGCTTTCTGTGCCTTGGTATGCAGTCCGCTGAGCATTGCAACATTCATACCGCGTTCCAGAGCAGCGTTTACAATTGCTGAACCATTGTTTCCCGCGCCGCCTGTAATGATCATAGTTCTTCCTTCTAATGTGAACATCTTCTCACTCCCATTCTATCTATAAAATTAGTCTGCATCCATCGGCTGATCATGATACTCCGCATACAGTTCCGGAAGGAATGTATATAAGTGCTCCCACTCAATCAGTGTATGGATCACTACCTTCTTCAAATACGCTTCATCACATTTTGTGCTGTAATCTCTTACAAGCTTTCCGTTCACAGGTCTCCAGCCGATCCACTCGCGGCTTCTGGTCTCAACGCCTCCCTGCGGGCACGGACGGGAATATGCCAGGCAGAGATGGGTACCGGGCTCATCAAATGTCTCATAGGATCCTTTTCCTGTGAGCTGGCATCCTGCATCCTTCAGCTCCTGCAGTCTCTCATCTGTCAGCCCGAAGTCTTTCAGGTCAAACTGATGGCGGATAGTGTCATACATACGGTCGCCGGCACCTAAGTCCAGACTTTCTGTTGTATGAATTCCATCAGATCCATCCTGCCAGTTTACATAGTAATGATCGAAATGGTCTGCATAATTCCAGATTTTGTATCTCAGATTACCATGCCCCGGAACCATGCTTTTGGATTTCAGATTTCTCCAGTTGCGGTACCATCTTTCCATTTCTGCAGTAATATGCGGAGGTCTGACACGGTAGGTTGCCACGTAGCCGGAACCATCCTCAAACATGCAGTAACCAAGCTCCACCTTGTCATATCCGTATGGTTTCAAAAGATCCATAAAGTTTTCCGGACGGATGGCATCCTCCACCTTCATCGGTTTCTGGATGATCTGCATTTCCAGCGGAGTCGGCATATGCAATGGATACTTATAAAAATATTTTGCCAGCGGCATCTTTTCCTCTTCCGGGAATAACTTCTGACGAACCTTTACAATATTGTCGTCATTGGTATCGATCATTTCTTTATCAACTTCAATAAACATGATACATGTTCTCCTTTCGTAACAGTTCCTCCCGGGACTTTGCGCTTACTGCAAAGTCCGCAGGATTATCATTTATCTTCTGCGTGCTTTCACTTCAATCTTTCCGGCCTCTGCCAGACGGATAATTTTCTGTCCATAGAAGAATAGCGGAATGATCACAACTGCACTTAATAAGTCTGCCAATGCCTGTGTAGCAGCAACACCGTTTACGCCCCAGATCATAGGTGCCACCAGAAGAACCGGATAGAAGCAATATCCCTGTCTTGCAAAGTTTGCCAGCAGAGCCAGCTTTGCATTTCCGATTCCTGCAAAGAACATATTTACCTGAGAGCTGAGTGCGTGCATGATCAGGCCAAAGCACTGCAGCCTTACACAGAGAAGTCCAAGCTGCATAACCTCCGTATCTGCCTGGCTGTTAAAAATACGAATCAGCGGAGATGCAAAGATAAATATGATGATTCCCATGACAATGGATCCGCCGACCGCCATAAGGCAGCCATATGTATAGCTGTCCTTTACACGCTTCCAGACTTTGGCGCCCCAGTTGAAACCAACAACCGGCTGATAGCCCTGGCCAAATCCCAGAATGAATGCAAACGGGAACTCCATGATACGGTTTGCTACGGACAGTGCTGCAAGTGATGCTGTTGAATAGCTTCCTGCTACACGGTTGATCGTAATAGAAGCTACCACCGTCAGTACGGAGCGGAAAAAGGAGCTGGAGCCTATTGCAACAACCTCTTTTACATCCGTCATTGCCAATGAGAATTTACGAATTGAGATTTCAACAACCGTAGTCTTTTTCACATATGGCCAGCACAGGATAACAAAACTGATAAATTTGGAAATTGCGGTTGCCATGGAAGCTCCTGCTACTCCCAGGCCAAATTTGTAAATAAACAGCGGATCCAGGAAACAGTTCAGAACACCTCCAAATCCGATACCGATCATAGAATAGGTAGCGCTTCCTTCGCTTCGCAGACACATATTCAAAATAAAGCTGCCGATCATAAACGGTGCCGCATACAAAACATAAGTTCCATACTGCATCGAATAGCTTGCACATTCTTCCGTCGCACCAAGCCAGTAAACAATATTACCAAGCATCAATTTACCGAAGATCATAAAGATTACACCTAAACCAATACCGGTAAAGATAGATGTTGACAATACTTTATTTGCATGTTCATCATCTTTGGCTCCCAGAAGCCTGGCAAGATAACTGCAGGCACCTGCTCCGATCAAAGATCCGATTACCGTGATCATTCGTTCCAGAGAACTGTTTACACCTACCGCTGCCGTTGCATTTGTACCAAGCGTACTTACAAAGTAAGTATCTACCAGATTATAAATCGTTGTGATCAACTGGGCGGCAATTGTCGGTACCGCCATCTTCGGCAGCAGTGTCATGATGTTTTCATTTAACATCATCTGCTTTTTTTCTTCTTTAATGTTGTTTCTCATCACTTACGCCTCTCTATCCTATCTTTCTAATAAACTATTGGAGGATTGCTCCAAAAAGTTTAACCACCTCACATACGAATAAATTTTTTTGATCCGTCATTCCAGGTTGTATTTTTCTGCTTTTCGTAAGGCAAAGCCCGATAAAAGAATGTAATCAAAAAAGAGCATACACCCGAAAAGAAATAAAAAAGCGGTACAATTGCCATACCTGGATAAAGACTATTCCGGACTATCATAAAAACACATGAAACGGAAGCACCAAGCAGAAGAAGAGAATTTACACCCGGCACGATCCTCAGAATCATATTGATCTCTTTAAAGCTCTGACATGTGATCTTGTCATTTGAAAAAACAAATTTTAACACACCGTACCATTCAAACAGAAATGCTGCCAGTGAAAAGCCTGAAAACAGTATCGGAAAAGACCGATAATTCAACTCGCATTTCTGAAGAACTGCCAGAGCAAAGAAAATGGTGCCCAGCACACACATCGTGCCGAAAATACGTTTACAACGCTGCTTTTCTTCCTTATTCAGCTGATACACATACCATGCGCCAACATATGCATATTGGATGCGGAAGCCCCGCTTGTTATTGCATGGCTCTTCATATGCCATATAATTTTCTTCAAAAGAATCACGGAATGTCTTCATTCATAACCCCTTCTCTATAATTGATTAATTTCTTTGGCTTTGTTGCATACTACAAAATGTCCCGGACGTACTTCACAGGCCTTGACACCCTGCCTGCAGCTTTCATCCGCATATGGACAGCGTGATGCAAAACGGCATCCCGGTCCCGGATTAATCGGTGATTTAATCTCACCTTTCAGGATGATACGTTCTTTACGGTTATGGATATCCGTTGTTGGAATTGCGGAAAGCAATGCCTTGGTATATGGATGCAGTGGATATGCAAACAGTTCCTTTCTGTCACACATTTCTACCATCTGTCCGAGATACATGACACAGATCTGATTGGAAATGTGCTTTACAACAGACATATCGTGTGTAATAAACAGATAGGTAAGTCCTAAATCCCGCTGCAGATCCATCAAAAGGTTCAGGATCTGTGCCTGAATGGACACATCCAGTGCGGATACCGGCTCATCGCAGACAATGAATTTCGGATTCAGCGCCAGGGCTCTTGCAATTCCAACCCTCTGGCGGCGCCCGCCGTCCAGCTCGTGAGGATAGGACATCCGAAGACGTTTTTCAATTCCGACTATGTCCATCAGATCGCGGGTGCGATTTTTGATTTCCTCTCTGCTGAAGCTGCCATCCAGCTTCAAAGGTTCCATAATGATATCCGATACTGTCTGACGCGGATCCAGGGAAGAATACGGATCCTGGAAGATCATCTGCACATTCTTGCGGAACTCTTTCATATCTTTTTTATTCAGTTTTGTGACATCTTTCCCCTGAAACAGAATCTTTCCATCTGTGCTTTCATTCAGGTGAATCAGGGTTCTTCCAAGTGTTGATTTTCCGCAGCCGGATTCTCCTACGAGGCCTACTGTCTCACCCTCGTTAATTTTGAAGGTGATATCATCAACAGCATGAACCATTCCTGCACCACTCTTAAAATATTTTTTTAAGTTCTGTGTTTCCAATAATGCTGCCACCCATTACACCCCCTCATTTGCTTTCCAGCATCTCACCAGATGTCCCTTAGACATTTCAATCATCTGGTTATCATATCGTTTACATTTGCCGCATGCATATGGACATCTTTCCATGAAGTCACAGTGATCGCGGATCACAGATGGATCAGGCGGAAGTCCTTCAATCGGAGAAAGCCTTTCCACATCCTTTTCCAGATCCGGAAGCGCATCGAAAAGCCCACAGGTATACGGATGGGTCGGATGGTCGTAAATATCCTCCAGCGTTCCTTCTTCAATGATACGTCCCGCATAGATAACTGCCACTTTATCACAGACCTCAGCTACTACACCCAGGTCATGGGTAATCAGGATCATAGCGGTTCCCAGCTTATTTCGAAGTCCTTTGATCAGATCCAGAACCTGTGCCTGAATCGTTACATCCAGCGCAGTCGTCGGCTCGTCTGCCAGCAGCAGCTTCGGTGAACAGGCAAGAGCAAGTGCGATGACTACTCTCTGTTTCATACCGCCGGAAAACTGATGCGGATATTCATCTGCACGGTCAGCACCTATGCCAACCATTTCCAGCATTTCTATAGCACGCTTATTTGCCTCGGCCTTGGAACAGTTCTGATGCTGCTTATAGCCTTCCGCTATCTGTGATACTACGGTTTTTACAGGGTTCAGGGCTGTCATAGGATCCTGGAAGATCATGGAAATGGATTTTCCTCTCAATGCCTGCAGCTCTTTGTCATTCATATCCAGAATCTGCTTTCCTTCAAACAGGATTTCTCCATCAACACTTTCTACGGAGCTTTCCGGAAGTATACGAAGAATGGATTTAGCAATGGTAGTTTTTCCTGCTCCTGTTTCTCCTACCAGACCAAGCGTTTCTCCTGCATTTAATTCCAGGGAAACATCATTGACTGCATGAATAATAGAATTTCCGGAATGATACTTTACTGTGAGATTATGAAGTTCAAAAAATTTTTCTTTTGTTTCTGCCATCTCTTATCCCTCATCAATCTTTAAAGTTTGGATCCAGTGCATCACGGAAAGCATCACCGATCAGGTTGAAGCTTAATACTGTAAGCACAATGAAGATACCAGGAATGATTACCATATATGGGAAATCACGAATATAGTTACGTGTTGCTGCAAGCATCTGGCCCCATTCCGGCTTCGGTTCCTGTACACCAAGTCCCAGGAAGCTTAAGGAAGAGGATGCAAGACCGTTTCTGCTGATGCTCATTGCAATTTCAACAATGATCGGAGAAATTGCGTTAGGAACAATATGCTGAGCGATAATTTTCCAGGTCGGACAATTGATCGTTGTCGCTGCCTCAATATATTCCATATTTCGGATACGAAGAATATTGGCTCTCATCAAACGGGCAAATCCGGGGATTCCGGTAAGGCCAAGAGCGAGGATACACTTATCTACACCGGTTCCGAATACTGCACAAAATGCCATTGCAAGAACCAGGGAAGGGAATGCCTGGAACAGATCCAGAAAACGCATGATCGCGGAGTCGATCACACCGCCGAAATATCCGGCAACCGCACCCATGATGATTCCCAGGATTGCAGAAAGCACGGTAGATAACAGACCAATGATCAGCGTGTATCTTGCACCGTATAAAACTCTGGAAAGAATATCACGGCCCAGATCATCTGTTCCAAATAAATGTGTTGCGGACGGCCATGCTTTCATATTTATGAAATCGGTCGTTGAATAATCATACCTGCAAATGAAGGGAGACAATAAGGACAGAATGATGATCAAAGCAAGAAATATCATTCCGAATACTGCCCCTTTGTTATGAGAAATACTAGCCCATACATATTTCGCTGAGCCAGGTTTAATGCTGGCATCAATATGATGACGCTTCTTTCCTTTTTTTCCATGTCCGCGGCCATGTCCATGGCCATCATGTCCATGATGTCTGGAATCTTTATTCTTTAATTCATCAGCCATTATTTCACCTTCTTTTTATTTGAGGATACATACTGCGCCTTGATACGTGGATCTGCAAAGGCATACAGCAGGTCTGTAAGCAACATAATCAATGCAAATGTAAATGCGATAAATATAATTCCACCGGTACATGCATTATAATCACGGTTATTAATGCAGTTTACCAGATATTGTCCAATACCAGGGATAGAGAATACTACCTCAATGATCGTTGCGCCGCCAAGCATGGAACCAAACCTCATACCAATGACTGTCAGGATCGGGATTAACGCATTCGGCAGTGCGTGACCATAAATAACATCTCTTTCCGAAAGTCCTTTTGATCTCGCAGTAGTTACATAATCTGACTTTACAACCTCCAGCATACTGGCACGTACCTGTCTGGTAAATCCGGCCAGACCGCCAAGTGAGTTTGCAATCGTCGGCAGCACAAAATAGATTAGTGTTTTTGCACCGGACGACGGCAGCAGCTTCAGTTTCAAAGAGAAAAGCAGAACCAGCATCAAAGCTGTCCAGAAGCTTGGCATACAGTCAAATAATAATGTAACAAACAGGGAAACCCTGTCACCTGCGGAGTTCGCATGTACCGCTGTATAAATGCCCAGCGGCAGGCCCACCACGACGGTTAATATAATACTGAAGATTGCAATCTTGGCAGTGTGCGGGAATCGTTTCATCAGTTCCCATTTAATATCAGTACCATCGATCAAAGACTTGCCAAAATCAAAATGCGTAAAAATATTCGCTACATACTCGCCCAGCCGGACCACAAACGGTCTGTCAAGTCCAAGAGCTACACGTTTCGCCTCAATCTCCGCCTCCGTATGCACACCTGAACCTAACGCAAGCTGTGCAGGATCACCCGGGACGAAGTTCATTAAAGTAAACATAATGATACCAACTGCGAGCAACGTCGGAATCATTATCAACAATCGTTTTACAACATATCGTACCATGAACTTACTTCCTTTCCTATTAGGATGCAAAACGGCACTGCACCATGTAAACGGTTTACTGTTCACTCAGTAAGGGTTCATATCTGTGAATAGTAACATTAACAATTTAATAATACAGTGCCGCTTCCAATCTTTCATTTATCGTGATGTCTGTCTAAGCAGACATGTCCGATTTGTTTACAGGCCGCCCTTTACGGAATATCAGCCCTCTACAGATGTGTAATCCTCTGTAAATGTCATAGCGTTCAGTACCGGGTTCAGCTTCTGAAGAGAAATATCAGTAATACCGGCTGTGCTGACAATGGATCTTACCTCTGTATAAACGCCTACGATGTAAGCATGTTCTTTAACGTACTCATGGAATGCATTCATATTTTCTTCGCTTCTGTCTGCGATAGCTGCTGCAAGGAGTTCACTCATGGTTTCATCCTGTACAAAGCACTGGTTGGTTTCACCGCCAAACAGGTCATTCCAGAAGGTTGTTGTAAAGTCTGCAACAGAGTTGGAGTACTCAGACATATCCCATGCGGACGGGTCCATCTGAACAGCCTGTCTTGCTGCACGGTCCTGGCTGTCAATGTTAAGAGTGATACCTGCTTCTGCAAGCATTGCCTGAAGTGCTACATACGGCTGCTGCGGAGCCTGGGAGCTGTTCAGGAAGCTGAATGTCAGCGGATTGCTCTCATCATAACCTGCTGCTGCAAGATACTCTTTTGCTTTTTCAATATCATAAGTAAAGTATTCTTCTTCTTCCCATGCATCTACATAGTCCGGTCCGAGATTCGGGGCTACATCGTGGCTCAAAACAACTTCGCCTGCGGAAAGTGACATGTTGTATGCGTCAAATGCATAGGCAACAGCCTTACGTGCATTTTCATCTGCGAAAACGCTGCCTTCGCTGCAGTTGAAGATCAGATACTGGGTCATACCATTGAGGTACTTGGTAGTTGTATAATCTTCGCTTTCCTCAAAACGTCCTACTTCATCGGAGGAAATCTCTGCCATATCAATCTCACCGTTCTCAAGAGCGATTGTTCTGGAGGAAGCCTCTGTAATACAACGAAGCTCAATCTCTTTTACATTCTCAAACTCAACGTCTGCTTTATCTTCTGTCTTCCAGTAGTCATCTTTCGCTTCCAGTGTTACACCGGAACCTGTAACCATATTTGTTACAATGTAAGCACCTGTGGTAGCCGGATTGGAGTTCACCTCATCCTCGGAAGCACCTTCATACCAGGATTCACTTGCGATGGAGCAATTACACAGAACTGCTTCGATCGCACCTTCGCTGGTGTCTTTCAGCTTCAGGGTTAATGTATAATCGCCGGTAGCTTCTGCGCTGTCATAGTACAGAGAAATCTCAGATACAAATCCAAGCTCTGCCAGTTTATTGTAGCTGTATACTACGTCAGATGCTTTGATCGCATTTCCCTGGCTGTCAACGATGTTATCAAAAATTTCTACTTCATATGTTGCATCATCTACTTTTGTAACAGATTTTGCTGCATTCATCTGAAGTTCGTCATTTTCAAGCATTGCACCGATGAATGGACGATAGCAAAGATGAGCCCATATCGTGTTCTCTGTCCAGTCACGTACTGAAGAATCACTTCCCCACGGTCCGATCGTAAAAGAGTCGTCGTCTACTGCTACAATTACTTTACCGGCCTGTGTTGCTGCCTCTACAGGAACTGCAGAATCAATCTGGACCTCAGATGCGAATGCGGTAAAACATGGGCCAACTGTCATTGCTGCTGCTAAAAGTAACGCTGTCATTGCTTTTCTTTTCATTTGTTAAATCCTCCGTTTTCGTTTTTTATTTGGTGAGGTTATTGTACAAAATAACTACTCCGCAATCAATTCCGTTTCATTTTTCATGATTTCCAAAATAGAAATTGAACAATTTTTATTTTTTAATTTGTTATTTTCTTGTCAATTTTCACAAACCATATATTTTTCCAATAGTAATTCTAACTCATCCATATTTAATGGGGTCGGAATCGAATATAAGGTATTCTCTTCGATCCTTTTTGCCAATGAGCGGTATTCATCCGCCTGCGCACAGTCCGGAGCATATTCAACTACTGTTTTTCTCTTGCATTCCGCGCGCTGCACCATATTATCTCTCGGCAGGAAATACAGAAGCTGCGTATTCAGTTTTTCCGCAAATTCCTTTACAAGCTGAATTTCATTATCCACAAGACGCGAATTACAGATCAGTCCGCCGAGCTTTGTTTTTCCGGTAACAGCATACCTTCGGATTCCTTTGCATATATTATTAGCGGCATACAGAGACATCATTTCTCCTGAGCAGACAATATAGATTTCCTGCGCTTTGCCCTCCCTGATGGGCATTGCAAAGCCTCCGCAGACCACGTCTCCCAAGACATCATAAAAGACATAGTCCAGGTCATCCTCATAGGCGCCAAGTGTCTCAAGCAGATTGATCGCAGTCACAATTCCTCTTCCGGCACATCCGACTCCCGGTTCCGGTCCTCCGGATTCTACCGCTTTGATTCCGCGGAATCCGGGATAGATCAGGTCTTCGGCCCCGATATCTTCTTCCTCTTTCACGCGCATTGTATCCAGAACGGTGGCTTTTGCCATTCCTCCCAGAATCAGTCTTGTGGAATCCGCTTTCGGATCACATCCGATCAGCATCAGTTTTTTCCCCTGTTCCGCTAACGCTGCGGCCAGATTCTGCGTTGTTGTCGATTTGCCGATGCCGCCTTTTCCATATATTGCAATCTGTCTCATAATACATTTCCCCTTTCCTGTATATCCAGCCATTGATTCAGATTTTCTCCCAGAAGCAGCGGGAGAGGCTGGTGTTCTCCGTAGAGCTGGAATGCTTTGTGCGGAAGATCGATCCACCTGCTGTTCTCCGGAGCAAAGCAGCGAAGCAGCGGATCTGCGATAATAGTACGGAATCCGCCCTCTCTCAGAAGCGTTTCCGCATCCTTTTCACTTCGGATTCTTCGGTCGCCCGGCTGTGCAAGACTCTTATCAAGGGTATAAAAGGTACATACCCGGATCTTCTGTATTCCATAATCGCGGATCAAAGTTTCCCGGATGGCGTTTCCCATGAGCTGTTCACTGATGACCAGGACCTCCGCCTGCTGATTTTCAGGCTGAGGGCTGCTTTGGGGCTGTTCCTTATCCCGAAGGGCATTTACCATCGTCTCTGTCCAGGTTTTTCCGAACGGAGCCATCGCAATGTAAGGTGTTCCGTATTCTTTCTGAAGGTATCTGGCTGCCGCAAGGCCGGAAGCAGTAACAACAAGATTCACCGCTGCTTCCGGTGCTTTTGCTATGTTTTCCGCCTTCTCGCTTCCGCCAAGGTCTGCGATTACGGAAAAGCCCTTCTCTTCAGTCCATCTGCGGAAGGAATCGGTATTTTTCTCCTGCCAGTCAAGAGTATTTGCTCCCAGAATGTTAATACTGCCCTGCCGTACATCTCCCTGCTTTGACAGAAGCTTTGCAAGTGTAAGCAGAGTCTCTGATATTCCCACATCATAGGTTTTATGTCCTGACAGCTTTACAGCCGCGGCCTTTATGCAGCTGTCCTGCTCCAGCTTCTCTGCAATTTCTTCCAGATCCGTTCCGATCATTGCGGAGCAGGGGCCTGCACTTAACAGAACAAATTCCGGCTGAAAATCCCGCCGATATTCTTCAAAAGCATCCAGTACCTTCTGCCTTGTCCCTGACACTACATCCTCCGAGCTGATCTCCGTATGTACGACACGCATCTCCGGCTCACCTGTTTTCCGCCGGCCTCTGCGCCGTTCAGCGCTTGTCCTGTATTCTGAACAGTCATCAATGATTCCCATTCCGTCTGTTTTATTCA
>JAUNGM010000042.1 GCA_030524545.1 Eubacteriales bacterium | reverse complement strand
GCCAACGTTTTGATAAATCTGCTCTTCATTTTCTTTGCCTCCTATTTCTTCTTATAAAAAATTTGTAATACCAACTGCTGCAATGCCTCTTCGTCTACATGAAATTCATCATGGTACTCACCGGAATGATCCGTTCCCTGGACTGTATAACAGTCCTGTTCCGGGTCAAACCGGTACTCCATTGCCATTTCCGCAAAGGACGAAACTTCACTCAGCCCTATATTGGTCATTGTATTTGAGAAAACGCTCTCCATACGGGATACGGTTCCGGAAAAGTCTTCGCTCAAAAGAACTTTCAGCTTTTCCAGATAAGCCTCCATATAGGTTTCCTGTCTTCTCATTCTCCCTGTATTTGAATACTCCTGATCTGTGTCCCGGGATCTTACAAAGAGTTCCACATTTTCAGAAGTCAGGGTCAGGGACTCCCCTTTCTTAAATCCTTCGTCCAGATACTCCAGGCTGTCATCCGGAATCTGTACCGTAAGGTCTCCAACCAGGTTATGGAAGGTCGGCAATGCCGAAACATTTCCCGCCGCATAGTACACGATCGGTATGCCATGGAACATTCGGGAAACTGCCTCCTGGGTCATCAGGCAGCCCTTCTCTTTGCCCCCGGCGAATGCATAGGCAAGTGCCAGGTGCTGCGTATTCCATCCGCGGTCCTTTCCGACTGCGTCAAATACCCGGACATCCACCATAGAATCCCTGGATATCTCGATAAGCCTGATGCTCTCATTTTCCCTGTCAAAAACAGCCAGGGAAATAAAGTCCGCCTGTCCTGTCATATCCTGCCCTGACGTATCGACTCCCAGCAGCAGCACAGTGATCAGGTCTGTGTTGTACTGATAATCCACTCCGTCAACATTGATCTTGCGGTACCGGCGTTCTGCATCCGCTGTCTCTGTCCCGCTTTTAGCATCCTTCCGGTTATCCGTATACATCCAGAACAGCAGCACTCCTGTAATCGCCAGCGCCGCAATGACAACCGCAGCCTGCACTGCCTGCTTTCGTCTCCGGCGCCTGTGTCTACTTCTCCCCATAGCCATATTTGTAATAACCTGAATAATAGTAATAATCCTTCTGGTGCTTCTTCACTCTGTTCAGGATGACTCCCAACAATTTGCAGCCGCTCTGTTCCATCTGCTGCTTGGCTCTCTTTACAGCCGCTTTTTTTGTAAAGTCATTGCGAACCACCATCAGGGTTCCATCGGAATTTCTGCCGGTAATGGCAGCATCAATAACAGAACCGATCGGCGGGGCATCCAGAATGATATAGTCATACTTTTCTTTCAGTGCCTGAATAAATACGGTAAACTTCTGGCTGGAAAGCAGTTCTGACGGATTCGGCGGGATCTGTCCGCTGCAGATTACGGAAAGATTCTCGATATCTGTACTATGTATGATCTTCACTGACTGTCCTGTCAGAAGTTCGCTAAGCCCTTCCATCTTTTTCCCCCCATGAAACCGGTGGAGCATGGAAGATTTTCTCAGGTCGCAGTCAACAAGCAGTGTTTTCTTTCCCAGCTCCGCAAAACTCCTGGCGAGCTGTACAGAAATCGTAGACTTGCCTTCATCCGAAAATGTACTGGTAATATTGATTGTCTTTATATCGCTGCTGTAGATGATATTCGTCCTGAGTGTATTCATAGCCTCAGTCACCGCAAATTCCGGCTCCATTACTTTAAACTCAATTTTTCCCATAAGTTCGTTTCCCCTTACCACTCTACATTCTTCTTCTGAGGCAGATTTTTATAAGAACAGGTACTGCTCTCCGGAACGATACAGAATACCGGAAGGCGCAGGGTCTGTTCCACATCCCTAACGGAACGGATTTTATCATTCAAAATGTAATTCAGTGTAAGTACGCCTAATACAAGAAGCGTACCCAGCATCGCCCCCATCACCAGATTTCTGCTGTGGGAAGGTCTTACTTTGTCCCAATCCACAACTGCTTTTTCAATCAGATACGGTTCTTTGGAGTCGATTTCCTTTACGCTCTCCATACCGATCTCAACAATCTTGTTCACAATACTGCTGGCGAGCTTGGGATCCGGATCCTGAAGGGATACACGGAGGATTCGCGTGTCATCCTGGTTTGCCAGAGTTACTCTGGATTTGAGCCGTTTCCAGGTCATGTCCAGATCCAGTTCTTCCACAACTTCTTCCAGAATCGGGCGGCTGGTAAAGATAATTTCATAGTCCTTAGTCAAAGCGGCACCTATCTGAAGTTCCTGAAAGGAAACCACTTCTCCGGCTCCCCGCATATATACCATGGATGATGCCTCGTAGATCGGCGTTGCAATCTTAAATGTATAAACTCCTGCCAGCAGTGTCCCGACAACAAATCCGATCAGGATCATCCACCATTTCTTCAAATACTGCTGGAACAGATCCAGCAAATCTATGTAATCTGCCTCCGCCGCATTCCTGTTTCCCTCTACTCTTTTCTTTTCCAAAGCCTCATCCTCACTCTTTCCTGCGTATTACTTTATTTTTTCGTACAGTAAACTACTGTACGAAAGAGTTCCCGGATACATATTCCTTATGGGAGATGGTTGGATAGAAGAGACATCATAAATGGAAATAAAAATGGCTGACAGTTGGATAAATATGTTACAAAAAGGTGAAATTTTGGTTATAATTTCTATGTTTATACAACTTTACAGATGCGATACGGTATGTTAGAATAAACTGGAATGAATAAAAAATGAAAAAACGTTCGTGAAGTAGTTTACTTCACGAACGTTTTTTCATTTTTCACTTCATCAGATTTTCAGTAGATTCACCTGTTTTTGTTTTGTTTCCAGAGATGAGTGTACATAATAAGTAAGTGTTATATTTGTACTGGAATGCCCCAGTATCTCACTCAGTGTTTTGATATCCATTCCGACCTCTACACACTGCGTTGCAAAGGTGTGCCTTAAAATATGAAAGTTTACGTTTCGGATTTCTGTTTTTTTCAGTATGCTTTTAAAAAAATACTGATAGTTTCTTGGCTCTACAAAGCGTTCTGTATTAGATAAAAAGTAGGCATTTGCACCTGAGAACCTATGCAGGTTTTTGATCAGTGGATAGATTTCGTCTGAAATGGGAATCAGCCGCATGGAGGACTGTGTTTTTGGCTCATCCACCACAATACGGGTTTTACTTTCTCCATTCTCCTCGGGAACTGTGATACGCTGCATGGTGTGCCGTATATAGATGGTCTTTTTGTCCAGATCTACATCTTCCCATTTCAATGCGCAGATTTCTCCCAGTCTCATGCCGGAATACATACACAGCAGCAGACCTACGCATCTTGCGTCCCAGGGACGCTCCCAGAGGTATTTTGCAATTTTCCTCAGTTCCATCATGGTCAAAGTTTCTATACTTTCCCTTTTAGGTTTGGGCAGTACCGTGTTGGCAGCCAGAGGACCTGTATGGTATTCATTTTCGCCGTACCGGAGTACGGACTTCAGAATCGTATAGATATCCCTGACAGTTTTGCTTGCAAGACGTCTGTCCGTACAGTTCGGATCTACACCAAGCTTGCGGCTGGTGAATGCATTTATAATAGAAGAATTCATTTTCTCAAGGGGATAATCCCCCAGTTCCGGAAGGATTTCCGTCTTGATGATATAATGATACTTGGCGTATGTGGATTGCTTTACCGATAGTTTTTTCATATTCAGCCATTCTGTGCATACGTCAGCGATTGTGATTTTTGAAATATCCATTGTTCTGTCTCCTTTTCACATATATTTACTGAACGCATCTGATTTTTCATAAGTAGTATTTGATTTATGAAAATTTTGATGCACTGAAATGTCCTTTTCTGGTTTCCTATTTCAGCACGACGGCCGTAAATACTATGTAATCCGGTTTCCTTATTGGCAGCATAGCTTCCTTATTTCACAATGGAATTTTCAACATTTTACATGTTTGTTCTAATAATCATAACATTCTTTTCTTATCTTTTCCACATATTTTTAAATTTTTGAGAGCAATCTGTTCTTTTTTTTTTACTGAAAGCCCATACAAGATATATTCTGTATGCCAGATTTGTCGAACGTTGTTGAACGGTTTTTATGTTTCTGTATGTGTTTCTGTATGTCAAGCATTTTTTTATGTTTCTGTATTGACACTAAAAATAAACCTTGTTAAAATGAATCTACATATCTGGGAATACTCTACACCATTCGGTCACCCATTCCCCATATGACAACAACGTAAATATGGCGGAAAACGGCACGATGCAGATGCATTTCCACGATTCCTTTCAAAAGAACCGCATGGTTTATACAGTAAGAAGCCTGTGCGTGGAAGAGCTGGGGAATACCGAACGCAAAAGGGCTGACTTAGCCGAAGAGAATGCTAAAATAGGAACATACCTACCCTCATCCCCAAAAACACAAGGAGAAAAATAGAAGAACACTTATGATTATCGATTTTCATACACACATTTTTCCGGATAAGGTTGCTGCCAAGGCCATTCCCAACCTTTCCTCAGTTATCCATCTTGCTCCCAGCATGAATGGAACCATCGATGGCCTGAAAGACTCCATGGACCGAGGCGGCATTGATGTCAGCGTGATCCTTCCCATTGTCACCAATCCCCATCAGTTCGATTCTATCCTGCGCTTTGCCGTCCATGTCAACGAGACCTGCGCAGAGGGGACGAGTCCGCGCCTGATCTCTTTGGCAAGCGTGCATCCTATGGCGGATGATTACAAGGAACAGCTTCGTCTCATCAAAAACGAGGGGTTCAAGGGCATCAAACTGCATCCCAATTATCAGGGGCTGCATTTTGACGATATCCGCTATATGCGGGTCATAGATTCTGCCTCCGAGCTTGGGCTTTCCGTCCTGACTCATGCAGGTTATGACCCCTACACCCCTGACGAAGAATTCTGCTCACCGGATATGATTCTCCGTGTCCTTAATGAAGTGGCCCCGCCCAAACTGATTCTCGCCCATATGGGAAGCAACGAGCATTATGACGAGTCCGAGCTGAAGCTCTGCGGCAGACATGCTTACTTTGACACTGCCTATTCCATCATGCATATGCCTGAGGAGCAATTTGTCCGAATGGTTCATCTTCACGGCGCTGATAAAATCCTTTTCGGAACCGACGCTCCGTGGACCAGCCAGAAGGAATGTGCCGAACGGCTGCTGTCCTTCACAGGACTTTCCGAAGAAGAAAAACAGATGATTCTTTCCCGAAATGCAGAGTTTCTGCTGGGAATCTGATACCTAATGAAAAAGGATCCTGCTTTGCAGGATTCTCCGCTAGTATAAAAAAGGATTCAGGAAAATATATGCTTTCCTGAATCCTTCTTTATTATAAATACTTTATTCTTGCGTGCAAAGAGCCAGGAGGCTATGCCTCTTTCTCCGGCAATGCAATTTTTCGTTTTACATGCACTTCTTCATCATAGCAGGTAAAGATATCATCCACCTGCTTCTTCTCCATCTTCGGAGTGATCACACTTACCACAGGAACAATGATCAGACCTGCGATCATTGCAGCTGCCCCCGCATTAATCGGAGATGCGATAAATTTGATAAACATATTTGCAACCGTAATACCTACACCTGCAATAAAGCTTGCCCATACTGCCAGTCTGGTTGTTCCTTTCCAGAAAAGTCCGTACAGGAATGGTGCCAGGAACGCTCCGGCCAGAGCACCCCAGGAGATACCCATGAGCTGTGCGATAAATGTCGGCGGGTTCAATGCCAGCACAACGGAAACCACAATAAAGAATACAATCAGCACACGCATGATCAGAAGCTGTTTCTTTTCGCTCAGATCCTTCACGAGATTTCCTTTGATAAAGTCCAGTGTCAGCGTAGAACTGGAAGTCAGTACCAGAGAAGACAGGGTGGACATTGATGCGGAAAGCACCAGAATGACCACAATACCGATCAGCACGTCCGGAAGCGTGGACAGCATTGCCGGAATAATCGCATCATAAGCCATACTTCCATCTGCGTTGTAAATAGCCGGGCTGTCAAAAAGCCGTCCGAAACCTCCCAGGAAATAACATCCGCCGGAAATGATCACTGCAAAGAATGTGGAGATGATCGTACCGGTCTTAACTGCTTTTTCATTCTTAATGGTGTAGAATTTATGTACCATCTGAGGCAGGCCCCAGGTTCCCAGGGATGTCAGGATAATAACGCCGAGCAGATTCAGCGGATCCGGACCGAAAAAAGAAGTAAATGCCCCGGGCTGTCCTAAAGTCACCGGCACATCGCTTTCCAGTTCAGCCAGCTTGCCTACGGCTGACATAAATCCGCCCTGTCCGTTTAAAACAGCCGCAATGACTGCAATAATACCGCCGATCATAATGATGCCCTGAATAAAGTCATTGATGGCCGTTGCCATATATCCGCCAAGGATTACATATACGCCGGTAAGGGTGGCCATTAAAACAACACACGCTGCATACGGAATATCAAACGCCATTCCAAACAAACGGGAAAGGCCATTGTACAAAGATGCCGTATATGGAATCAGAAATACGAATACAATTGCAGAAGCCGCAATCCTGAGTGCATTGCTGTCAAATCGTTTGCCAAAGAAATCCGGCATGGTTGCCGCCTGAAGGTGGTGGGTCATGATCCTGGTACGTCTTCCGAGGACAACCCAGGCCAGAAGGCTTCCAAGCACTGCATTTCCAAGCCCGATCCAGGTGGAGGCCAGACCGTATTTCCATCCGAACTGTCCCGCATAACCAACAAATACTACCGCAGAGAAATAAGAAGTTCCATAAGCAAAAGCTGTCAGCCATGGTCCTACACTTCTTCCTCCAAGAACAAAATCATTCACGCTGGATGCGTGCTTCCGGGATATAAATCCCACGCTGATCATAATTCCAAAAAAGATGACCAGCAGAATCAGTTTCACTGCCATTACAAAGCCCTCCTCAAAACCTTTCTCTTTGTGTTTTCGCACGTTAAAGCGTAACGCTTTTAACTGTTAAATAGATTGTTTTAGTATATCACGTCTATAGTAATTGTCAAGTCATTTCCAACAAATTCTGTTTGATTTTGGCGAATTTTTCTATGCAAAACAGCGAAATAGTAGTTGACATTCTGTCCAAAATCCAGTAATATTTACTTTAATAATTAGGCGCGTTAAAGCGCGAAGAACTACATTTTTGCCAAAAGGGGCACCGATTCTGCAGTTCCCGTGATTGCAGAATTTTTTTGTTATGTTTATGAACCATTCTGCTGCGTTTTATATGGATTCTTCATACCCATTACCCGGATTTGGCAAACGAGAAAGGGGATTCCAATGCCTATTACAGAAATTCTGGAAAAGAACTGCCGCCTCTACGGCGAGGATGTCTGTCTTGTAGAGATCAATCCGGAGATGCCGGAAACAAGACGTGTCACATGGAAAGAGTACGAATTGATCGAGCCGGTACGCGCTTCCTACTACCGGCGTGAAATTACATGGAATGTATTTAACGAAAAGGCCAACCGTTTTGCCAATCTTCTTCTGGAGCGCGGCGTTCAGAAAGGCGACAAGGTGGCCATCCTTCTCATGAACTGCCTGGAATGGCTTCCTATTTATTTTGGTATCCTGAAAACAGGTGCGCTTGCCGTGCCGCTGAACTTCCGCTACTCTGCGGAAGAAATCCGTTACTGTCTGGATCTGGCTGAGGTAGATATTCTGGTATTCGGCCCGGAATTTATCGGCCGTGTGGAAGAAGTTGCGGACGAGATCGGTAAGCACCGTCTTCTTTACTATGTGGGTGACGGATGCCCGGGCTTTGCGGAAGATTATACCATGCATACGGCCAACTGCTCCAGCCAGTCCCCCAAGATTGACATCACGGATGAGGACTACGCTGCAATTTACTTCTCCTCCGGAACCACAGGTTTCCCGAAGGCGATCTTACATACACACCGCGCTTTAATGCATTCCGCACAGACAGAGCAGCATCATCACAGCCAGACCAGGGATGACGTCTTCCTCTGTATCCCGCCCCTTTATCATACAGGAGCCAAGATGCATTGGTTTGGAAGCTTCCTTGTGGGCGGCAAAGCTGTTCTCCTCAAAGGAACCAATCCGGAATTTATCCTGCGTGCCGTTTCCGAGGAGAAATGTACGATTGTATGGCTTCTTGTCCCCTGGGCACAGGATCTTCTCCTCGCTCTGGACAGCGGCCAGGTGAAGCTGGACATGTATCAGCTTGACCAGTGGCGTCTCATGCATATCGGCGCCCAGCCCGTACCGCAGAGCCTGATCAAACACTGGAAGGATTACTTCCCGCATCATCAGTACGATACCAACTATGGCCTCAGTGAATCCATCGGACCTGGCTGCGTACACCTTGGTGTAGATAATATTCATAAAGTAGGCGCCATCGGCAAAGCCGGCTATGGCTGGGAAACCAAGATCATCGATGAAAACGGCAATCCTGTGAAACAGGGCGAGACCGGAGAACTCGCAGTCAAAGGCCCCGGCGTCATGGTATGCTACTACAATGATCCAAAATCTACCGAAGAGGTTCTCCATGACGGCTGGCTCTACACGGGCGACATGGCCATGGAGGATGAAGATGGCTTTATCTTCCTGGTTGACCGCAAAAAAGATGTCATCATCAGCGGCGGCGAAAATATCTACCCTGTGCAGATCGAGGATTTCCTGCGCACCAATGATGCCATCCTGGATGTGGCAGTCATCGGTCTTCCTGACCCGCGCCTCGGAGAAATCTCCGCAGCCATTATTTCCCTGAAGCCAGGCATGTGCTGCACGGAAGATGATATCAATACCTTCTGCAAGAAGCTGCCGCGTTACAAGCGTCCCCGCAAGATTATTTTCGCTGATGTCCCGAGAAACGCTACCGGTAAAATTGAAAAACCTAAGCTTCGGGAAATGTACGGTGCTGCCCACCTGGTAGCAGCCCAGAATCAGGGCTGATTCCGGGCTCACTCAGGCTGAACTTTCATTGATAAAATAAAATCCCCGCCATCCGGCCGCTGTTTGATCATCTGGTAAGTCAAACAGTTATCAGCCGAATCGGCGGGGATTATTTATCTCGTTTCCTTAGATTTCATTTCCCGGAAATTTCGGAATTCCGTCAAATCCAACCTGAAGATCCGCATCTGTCGGAATATAATCGTTCATTTCCCCATTATTATATTTCTCATAAGCAACCATGTCGAAGTATCCGGTTCCTGTCAGACCGAAAACAATTGTCTTCTCCTCGCCGGTTTCCTTACATTTCAGAGCCTCATCAATGGCCACGCGAATCGCATGGGAGCTTTCCGGTGCAGGAAGGATTCCCTCGACTCTTGCGAACATCTCTGCAGCTTCAAATACGGATGTCTGCTCTACGGAACGCGCCTCCATCAGCCCGTCTGCATAAAGCTGTGACAAAATGGAGCTCATGCCATGATAGCGGAGACCGCCTGCATGGTTCGGAGATGGAATAAAGCCGCTTCCCAGGGTATACATTTTTGCAAGAGGTGTCACCATGCCGGTGTCGCAGAAATCGTAAACATATTTTCCTCTAGTCAGACTTGGGCAGGAAGCCGGTTCTACTGCAATAAACCGGTAATCGGCTTCTCCTCTCAGCTTCTGTCCCATAAACGGAGAGATCAAACCGCCCAGGTTGGATCCGCCGCCTGCACATCCGATGATCATATCCGCTTTGATTCCATATTTATCAAGAGCAGCCTTTGTCTCCAGACCGATGATAGACTGGTGAAGAAGTACCTGGTTTAAAACGCTTCCCAGTACATAACGGTAACCTTCATGTCCCACTGCGCATTCTACTGCTTCGGAAATCGCACAGCCAAGACTTCCGGTCGTTCCCGGATGCTCTGCCAGGATCTTTCTTCCCACTTCTGTCGTATCTGACGGGGAAGGTGTCACCTGTGCACCATAAGTTCTCATCACCTCACGGCGGAACGGCTTCTGTTCATAGGAGCATTTTACCATATAAACACGGCAGTCCAGATCCAGATACGCACACGCCATGGAAAGCGCTGTTCCCCACTGCCCTGCTCCTGTCTCTGTCGTAACACCTTTTAAGCCCTGCTTCTTGGCATAATAGGCCTGGGCGATCGCAGAGTTCAGCTTATGGCTTCCGCTTGTATTGTTGCCCTCAAATTTATAGTAGATCTTCGCCGGAGTCTGAAGCTTCTCTTCCAGACAATAAGCCCTTACCAGCGGAGAGGGACGGTACATTTTATAAAAATTGCGGATCTCATCCGGAATCGGAATATAGGCATTCTCATTATCCAGTTCCTGCTTCACCAGTTCCTCACAGAATACTCCGCCCAGCTCTTCTGCTGTCATCGGTTTTAACGTCCCCGGATTCAAAAGAGGGGCCGGTTTATTTTTCATATCTGCACGTACATTATACCATTCCTTCGGCATTTCCTGCTCTTCCAGATAAATTTTGTAAGGGATTTTCTTTGTCTCGCTCATTTTTATTTTCTCCTTTCATCTGACTGGCTGCTGCCATTTTTTTGTGGGAAGGGCATAAAAAAATACCCTCGTCTCCCACAACAACAATTACTTGCAGGGACAAGAGTAAAACTCCTGCGGTGCCACCCGGCTTGGTATTCACATACCCACTCATCGCATACGGACATATGCTGAATTTGATAACGGAGTGTTCTCTCCGGCTCACATACTGGTACACAGCCTTCCATGTACATCTTCTGCTCGCCCTCCGAAGCCCATTCCCTCTTAAAACTGATACTGCCTTCCACCGGCGGCAGCTCTCTGGAATCAGAAATTTAAGAAGTACTCACTCTTCTTCAACGGTTTTTCTAATAAATTATTTATAACATATATTATGCATATTTGTCAATATAGTTTCTAAATTCAGAATTTTCTTGTGCAATTACACATTATTTTCATTCCCGGGCCTTGCACCGGCTGCAAGGCCTGGGCTTTTCTGATTTCTATCCGATTATTTATTTCAACTGCACATTTGCAGCTTTGTATCGACATCTCTGCATCTACATCTCAGCGTCCACATACCTCTGTATATTAGAAGCATTCACATATTTTGTCAGATGCTCCCCGTCCGTAATCACCAGGGTCGGAGCCTGCATGATTCCAAACTGCCGTGCCATTTCCGGATTTTTCTCCGCATCGATGATCTCCAGCTCTTCTCCTTCCAGCATCTTCTTCGCCATCCTGCAATTCGGACAAGTGCTTGTGGTAAACAAATACTTATGTGTCTCCACAGGCTCTACCTTCACATCATCCGCAGTCACTGTCACCATACTTGTATGCACCTTCTTAATACTGGAATTCTCAATATCATACAGCGTCCTGTTCTTATACTCCTGTGCCTTGCCGTCATTCCAGTTCTGCACCGGTCTGTAATAACCTGTGATCCGGCTGTAAACTTCAGCCTTCTTTCCGCATTTCGGGCAGGTAAAATGCTCGCCGCTTAAGTATCCGTGCTCCTGGCAGACCGAATACGTAGGCGAAATCGTATAATACGGCAGCCTGTAATTCTCCGCGATCTTTCTTACCAGAGCAGCAGCAGCCTTCCAGTCCGGAAGCTTCTCACCGATAAATCCATGGAACACCGTACCCGATGTATACAGGGTCTGAAGCTCATCCTGGATATCCAGTGCATCAAAAATATCAGAGCTGAATTCCACCGGCAGATGAGAGCTGTTTGTATAATACGGCGTATCTCCCTTGCTGCCAGCCGTACGGATATCCGGCCAGCGTTTTCTGTCGTGCTTTGCAAGGCGATAGGTCGTTGATTCTGCCGGAGTTGCCTCCAGATTAAACAGTTCACCCTCATACATCTCCTGATAATCAGAAAGACGATTCCGCATATGTTCCAGAACCTCTTTTGTAAATTTCTGCGTGCGCTCGTCTGTCATATCGCATCCCAGCCAGCATGCATTCAAACCGGCTTCATTCATGCCCAGCAGACCGATTGTGGAGAAATGGTTTTGAAAGCTTCCCAGATACCTCTTCGTATACGGATATAAGCCCTCATTCAAAAGCCTGGTAATGACATCTCTCTTAATATGCAGGGATCTTGCCGCAATATCCATCATATGATCCAGTCTGCGGTAAAATTCTTCCGGCGTCCTGGAAAGATAAGCAATCCTTGGCATATTGATGGTAACAACACCCACGGATCCGGTACTCTCACCGGAGCCAAAGAATCCGCCGCTCTTCTTACGCAGTTCGCGAAGATCCAGACGCAGGCGGCAGCACATGCTGCGGATATCGCTCGGCTTCATATCACTGTTAATATAATTGGAGAAATACGGCGTACCATATTTCGCAGTCATTTCAAAGAGAAGACGGTTATTCTCCGTATCGGACCAGTCAAACTCCTTTGTGATAGAGTACGTAGGGATGGGATACTGGAAACCGCGTCCATTGGCATCACCCTCGATCATCGTCTCGATAAATGCCTTATTGACCATATCCATTTCTTTTTTGCAGTCTTTATACTTGAAATCCATCTCTTTGCCGCCGACAATCGCCGGAAGCTCGGCAAGATCGTCCGGAACTGTCCAGTCCAGCGTAATATTGGAGAACGGTGCCTGAGTACCCCAGCGGCTTGGAGTATTTACTCCGTAGACAAAGGATTCAATACATTTCTTCACTTCCGGATAAGACAGATGATCTGCCTTTACGAAAGGCGCCAGATACGTATCAAAAGAAGAAAATGCCTGTGCGCCGGCCCACTCGTTCTGCATGATTCCGAGGAAATTCACCATCTGATTGCAGAGTACGCTTAAATGTCTTGCAGGGGAAGAGGTGATCTTCCCTTCAATGCCTCCCAGCCCTTCCTGAATCAGCTGTTTCAGTGACCATCCGGCACAGTACCCGGTAAGCATGGAGAGGTCATGAATATGGATATCCGCATTCCTGTGTGCCTCTGCGATCTCATTGTCATAAATCTCAGACAGCCAGTAATTGGCCGTTACAGCGCCGGAATTGCTCAAAATAAGTCCGCCTACGGAATAGGTAACCGTAGAGTTCTCCTTTACACGCCAGTCCTCCACTTTCACATAGCTGTTGACGATTTCTTTATAATCCAGAATGGTAGATTTCATGTTGCGGATCTTTTCCCGCTGCTTACGGTACAGGATATAAGCCTTCGCCACATCCGAATATCCGGCCTGGATCAGCACATTCTCCACACTGTCCTGAATATCCTCCACAGTAATCTGATTATCTTTAATCTTATTCTGAAAATCTGCCGTAACACGAAGCCCCAGCAGATCAACCATATCCTTGCTGTAACACTTCTCTTTTGCAATAAATGCTTTATCAATTGCTGCCGTTATCTTTCCCATGGAAAAATCAGCGATTTCTCCATCACGTTTTACTACCTGAAACATGAATGCAATTCCTCCTTCTTTTCCAAAAGCTGTAGACCTATTGTACCAGACTCTCCCTGATACGTCAACACAAAAACACCATATCTTGTGTTATATTTATATTAACACACAATATGGTGTTCCCAAGTCCATTAAACAGGACTCTTTTTATCCATTTTTGTAAACGTTGATAAATCAAGGGATTCCTGATGATAAAGCAGCCTGCGGTCAGTTTACCCGCGGATAAATCTCCATGGGAACCCTGGCCTTTACCGCAATTCCGCTGTCCGTATAGTCTTCCGAGAGCAGTTGTCCGTATTCCCGGATCAGTTGAATCTTGCCGGCCTCCTGATATGGAAACAGACGCTCAATATAAATCTGGTTCTCACTCAGCAGTCTGGATAAAAGTTCTTTCACTTCCTCCAGGCCTTCCCCTGTCCTTGCGGAAATCTTCAGCGTATAATCCGCCCGAAAATCCCGGATCTGTTCTTCCGGCACAAGATCCTGCTTATTCATAAGGGTAATGATCTTTTTGCCGGTGGCACCGAGCTGCTGCAGAGTCTCATAGACCACATGCATCTGAATTTCCGCCTGCGGATTGGAGGCATCTACTACATGAATGATATAGTCCGCATATTTCGCCTCCTCCAAAGTGCTCTTAAAAGCCTCCACCAGATGATGAGGAAGCTTGCGGATAAAGCCGACCGTATCTGTCAGCAGAATCTGCTGCCCGTCGTTCAGCGTCAGAAGCCTGGTTGTCGGATCCAGAGTCGCAAACAGCTTGTCCTCAGAAAGGACTTCCGCTCCCGTCATGGTATTCAGAAGCGTAGACTTCCCTGCGTTGGTATATCCCACGATCGCAGCGGTCTTCAGATTACCTGCAGAACGTCTGGAGCGAATCAGATCCCGGTGCTTTTCCACCTGGGCAAGCTCTTCCTTCAGCGCAGTAATCCTGCTCCTGATCAGACGCCTGTCTGTCTCCAGCTTTTTCTCGCCGGGGCCTCTGGTACCGATACCGCCGCCCAGCCTGGAAAGGGATTCTCTAAGGCCCACAAGACGCGCGGAGCGATAACGAAGCTGTGCCAGCTCTACCTGAATCTTACCTTCGCTGGTCACAGCTCTTTTTGCAAAAATATCCAGGATCAGGAGAGTCCTGTCCATGACTTTGCATTCCAGCTCCCTCTCCAGATTGTTCATCTGGGCAGGAGACAGCTCATCATCACAGATCACTCCGTTGGCATCCATGGCAAGAGCCAGGGCACGAACCTCCTCAATCTTGCCTTTGCCGATATACGTACCGGGATGGACTGCCTCACGGTTCTGGACAAGCTTTCCTACGGTGACAGCTCCCGCTGTCCCGGCAAGCTCCTCCAGTTCCTTCAAAGACTCATATGTGTCCTCGCTGTCATCCACCTGTACGCCTACCAGAATCACTCGTTCTTCAATCTCTTTAAAATCATAAAACTGCATAAACACATCCCCTTGCTATTGGGTATTGGTTTGTACACGGGTCTGTAAAAATTTCACTTCTTTTGCAGCTGCCTCGTCATCCGGGAACATCTCCAGATATTCCTTTGCTTTCTGCAATGCGGCAGCAAAGTCCAGCTGCTTTTCATAAGCCACGATTTCATTAAACAGGAGATCCTGCATTTCTTCCGTCGTGGCACTGGGCAGGCCATTATTAATATTCGCCAGGGCATCCTCATATTTCCCCTCTGCAATGTCACAGAGAGCCAGACCATTATATCCCTGGGCAGATGCCCCTTCTCCGGAGACATACTCCTGGTACATGGAACGGGCATTGGAAACGTCATTCTGCGCCAGGTACACCATTCCAAGAAGCAGCAATGCTTCCGGGCTTCCCTGGTTAGAAGCTTCGATCAGTTCCTTCTGGGCACTTTCATAATCTGCCATATAATAGTAGACACGGCCTCTGTCACAATAATCGTCCGCTTTCTTTGGCTCTGTCTGAAGGGCTGCCTCCAGATACCGGGTTCCGTCCGCTTCCATGTCACGTTCCAGATATGCCTCATAAATCCGGATTGCCATATCATAGGTGGAATCCTCTCCATAGGCCTGTTCAAAATTCGAAGAAGCCTCCGCGTAGGAATCCATGGAAAGAGCTACTTTACCTGTAAGATAGTAAGTATCCGCATCCATGGTATAGTCCTCCGCCAATGTCTGGCAATCTGCCATGGCATCTTCATAAAGTTCCAGATTCCATTCCGCAGTCGCATGATAGGATAAAATATCCTTGCTCAGTGCTTTTCCCACTTTTTCACAGTTCAGGGCACTGGTAAAGCAGCTGATAGCATCTTCATATTTCCCGAGACGCAGATTACAAAGTCCCGCCCCGCGGTAAGACCTGGCAGTCTTCCATTCATTCGCTGCGGAAGCCCCATATCCCGAAAGGGCATACTCATAGCTTCCCTGGGCAAAATCCTTCTCTGCCTGCTCAAATATTTTCTGTTTTTCTCCGCCGCAGCCTGCAAGGAGGAGTACTCCTGTGCAGACTGCCAAAATCCAAGATACTTTTCTGTTTTTCATGTGTTTCCTTATGCTTCTGCAATCAGCCCCTGGGCCTCAATCACATTGATCACATCTTCTACATGCTTCCGGCAGATATCGTCCGTGCCTGCTTCCACCATTACACGGATCACAGGCTCCGTTCCGCTTTCTCTTACCAGGATACGTCCGTCATCACCAAGCGCTTCTGCTGCCGCATTCACTGCTGCCACAACTGCCGGATTTTCCCTTGCCTCTTTTTTGTCTGCTACGCGCACGTTACGCAGGAGCTGCGGATAAGTCTTCATCTCTTTCGCAAGGTCACAGAGAGTTGCCTTTTTTTCCACACAGGCTTCCATCAGCATCAGGGAAGTCAGGATACCGTCACCGGTTGCTGCATAGCGGCTGAAAATAATATGCCCGGACTGCTCTCCTCCGATACTGTAATTGTTTTCCATCATGTTCTCTGCTACGTATTTATCTCCTACGGCAGTCTGCTCATAACGCATGCCCTCTCTTTCCAGCGCCTTATAAAGGCCCAGATTGGACATTACGGTAGTGACTACGGTGTCTCCGTTTAACTGGCCCTTTTCCCGCAGATATTTGCCGCAGACGTACATGATCTTGTCACCGTCAATAATATTTCCCTTATGATCCACTGCAATACAGCGGTCCGCATCACCGTCATAGGCAAAACCGATATCCAGTCCGTTGTCAACCACGTATCTCTGAAGCACCTCGATATGGGTAGAACCGCAGTTGGTGTTGATATTGGTTCCGTCCGGCTGGTTGTTGATCACATAGGTTTTGGCCCTCAGGGCATCAAATACGCTCTTCGCAATGGCAGATGAGCTTCCGTTGGAGCAGTCCAGACCTACTTTGATGTTTTTGAAATCACGGCTTGGAATGGAGATCAGATAACCGATATAGCGATTACGTCCGGATGCAAAGTCAATGGTACGTCCCACATCTTCTTTGGTTGCCAGAGGAAGGTCCTCGATTTTTCCGTCCAGGTATGCTTCGATCCGCTCCTCAATGGAAGCCTCGATTTTCTGTCCGTTGCCGTTCAGAAGCTTGATTCCATTATCATAAAAAGGATTGTGACTTGCGGAAATCATAATGCCGCAGTCAAAATCTTCGGTTCTTACAGCGTAGGATACACTGGGAGTTGTTGTTACATGAAGCAGATAGGCATCTGCGCCGGATGCGGTCAGGCCTGCTACCAGTGCATACTCAAACATATAGCTGCTTCTTCTGGTATCCTTGCCGATGACGATCTTTGCCTTATGGCTGCGTCCATAGTACCATCCTACATAACGTCCCACTTTGAATGCATGATCTACGGTCAGTTTTACATTGGCTTCCCCGCGGAAACCGTCTGTTCCAAAATATTTTCCCATAATAATCTCCTTTTCCTTCCCGATACACTTCGGTCAAACAGTTACCCTTCTATTATCTTATGCATAAAGATCAGCAGGATAAACGCCCTTTTCCACAAGATCACGGAACGCTGCCATGACAGATTCTTTATCCTCTGCGTAAGTTACACCAAACCAGGTATCTGCGGTTTCCAGAACATCCACTTTGGCAGTTCCGGCTTTGATCAGACGGTCGATCATTTCCGGAAGAAGATACTCTTTCTTGATATCTCCCGCAGTTAAGCCTCCTAAAAATTCCACAAAGCCCTTTTCCAGCGTATCCATAAACTCCGGTGTCAGTCCCCACATATTCATGGAAACCAGACTATCTGTATCCAGTTCTGCCGCCGTACCGTCCTCACTCCGTGTTTCTGCTCCTGCAGCAGTTTTAAAGATATCATGTGTCTCCGTCACTCCTGTAAGCGCACCTTCCTCAATATGGCAGATACCTCTTGTTACACTGCCGTTGTCGCTTAAGGTATTTCCCAGACGGAAACCTGCCATGCAGATATGAAGCACGCCGTCCGCCGGCTGCTCCTGCACAAGATAATCATGAACTTTTACATAGGCTTCCTTTCCGTAGTAATCATCTGCATTGATGACTGCAAACGGCTCATCCAGAACTGCTTTTGCTGCAAGAACTGCCTGTCCGGTTCCCCACGGTTTTGTACGATCCGCAGGCTTTGCAAAACCATCCGGAAGGTCATCCAGAGACTGGAATGCATAAGCAACCTCAGCAATCTTCTCAATCCTGTCTCCGATCACTCTGCGGAACTCTTCCTCGATATCCCTGCGGATGATAAATACAATCTTGTTAAAACCAGCCTCAAGCGCATCATGAATGGAATAATCCATAATGATCTCACCATTCGGGCCTACAGGGGCAAGCTGCTTGATTCCTTTTCCAAAGCGGCTGCCGATTCCGGCTGCCATGATTACCAGTGCTGTTCTTTTCATATCTCTTCCTCTTTCTTTCTGATTTTCTTTCTATTAACTGCTTTGTCAATCATATCTGTTTGGTATTTGCAGATACTATCTGATGAATACCTGCAGTCAGTCCTCATTCTGGAGACTGCTCAGCTTGGCTGCCTGATCAGCCGCGATCAGGCTGTCGATGATCTCTGTCAGATCTCCGTTCAGGACATTCTCCAGACGATGGAGCGTCAGCTTGATCCTGTGATCGGTCACCCGCCCCTGAGGGAAATTGTAGGTTCGGATCTTTTCCGAACGGTCGCCTGTACCGATCTGGCTTCTTCTGGCCTCTGCCTCCGCATCATGCTGCTTGGCAAGCTCCATCTCATATAAACGGGAGCGCAGCACTTTGAGGGCCTTGTCTTTATTTTTGAGCTGGGATTTCTCATCCTGGCAGGAAATCACGATTCCTGTCGGAATATGCGTCAGACGCACTGCGGAGTCGGTTGTATTGACGCACTGTCCGCCGTTTCCGGAAGCACGGAACACGTCAAATTTGCAGTCATTCATATCAAGCTGGAAATCGATTTCCTCTGCCTCCGGCATGATCGCAACCGTACAGGTAGAGGTGTGGATCCTGCCGCCGGATTCTGTCTCCGGGACACGCTGTACACGGTGTACACCGCTCTCGTACTTCAGCCTGGAATAGGCGCCGGAACCCTGAATCATAAAGGTAACTTCTTTAAATCCGCCGATTCCATTCTCATTCAGGCTCATCATCTCCGTCTTCCAGCGAAGAGATTCCGCGTATTTCACATACATACGGTAAACCTCCGCAGCAAACAGGGCTGCTTCGTCGCCGCCTGCTCCTGCACGGATTTCCACGATAACGTTTTTATTGTCATTAGGGTCTTTGGGCAGGAGCAGAATCTTAATCTCATGTTCCAGCTCCTCCACGCGCTTCTTTGCATCGGAAAGCTCTTCCTTCAGCATTTCGCGCATTTCCTCATCCTTCTCCTCTTCCAGCATGGAAAGGCTGTCCTGGATGGTCTCCTTACTCTTTTTATACTCTTTATATGCATCCACTATGGGCTGCAGGTCACTCTGCTCCTTCATCAGCTTCTGGAAGTGTTCCGGATTGTCGGTCACTCCCGGCTCTCCCAGCTCGTTCAGCACTTCATCGAAGCGAATAAGCAGATCTTCCAATTTATCAAACATGGTTGTCCTCCTGATGTACAAAGTCTTCCGGCAGCAAAACAGTCTCCGATTCCGTCACTGTTCCGCGCGCGGATCGATACCGGACGGCATCTTTCCAAGAACCACCCGGTCAAGTCCTGCAAGGTCCTTTTTTATGTCCACGGACACAAAGCCGGCCTGTTTCATCATATCCGCAACATCTTTCCCCTGACTGCAGCCAATCTCATATAAAAGCCATCCGTCCGGTTTCAGATATTGCTGTGCCTGCCGGGTAATCTCCCGGTAAAAATAAAGTCCGTCCCCACGGCCGTCCAGCGCAGGTATGGGGTCATGAAGCCGGACCTCGTCCTGAAGCTCCTGGATTTCCCCTGTCGGAATATAGGGGGGATTCGAAACAAGCATATCATACTTCACAGGTGATTTTCCATCTTTTTCCTGAAAAATCTCTCCGGAAAATATATCGCTTTCCGTAAAAACTGCCCGTTCTCCTACACCGATGGCAGCAGCATTGCGCCGCGCCACCGCAAGGGCATCTCCGGAAATATCCGTGCCCACTCCGAAACAGTCTTCCTTATCCGCAAGAAGACTGATGAGAATGCAGCCGGAACCGGTACACATATCCAGAATCCGGGGCCGTTTTCTGTCCGCAAGCAGCACGCGTGCTGTTTCCACCAGCGTTTCCGTATCCTGACGGGGAATCAGAACATTTTCGTCCACATAAAATTCATATTCCATAAAGTATGCCCGATGGGTGAGATGCTGCAGCGGAATACGCGCCCCGCGCCTGCCGCATAATTCCAGGTAGGCCCCGGCTGTCTCTTCGGATACTTCCTCCGTATCATGGGCAAAATACCAGGCACGGCTGATCCCGGCGGCATTTTCCAGAAGGAGCCAGGCATCCAGCCCTGCTTCCGGGATTTTTGCATCCTCCAGGATTGCAGTCCCCTTTTTCAAAAGTGTTCTATACGTCTGCATCGGCTGCTTCTCCGGCTGATGTCGGTGTACAGTCTTCTTCGGCAGTTCCTGCATCCACACCGAATTCATCCTTCAGGTAGGCTCTCCAGTCAAAAACGGCTTCCACTGCTGTGATCGCCACCTCTACCATATCCGGTGTCGGCTCAATTGTAGTCAGCTTCTGCAGGGCCAGACCCGGCTTGCTCATCATATCTGCAAATCTGCTGTCTGTCCTCCCTGCCCACTGGATGATTTCAAAAGAGATTCCGGAAACAACAGGAACCATCAGCAGTCTGCCGAACAGCCTTACCCAGTAGAAAGGTACCAGTACAAAGACAAAATGAAGCACAATACTGACCAGCATTACCAGAAACAAAAAGCTGGTTCCGCAGCGTTTGTGCTGACGGGAACTCTTCATCACGTTCTCTACCGTAAGGGGAAGTCCGTGCTCCACGCAGTTGATACATTTATGTTCCGCACCATGATACATAAATGTACGCCGGATATCTTTCATTCTGGAGATCAGCAGCATATACCCCATAAACAGGGCCAGCTTCACAAAGGCCTCCACAACCGTAACCACAAATTCCGAAGCTCCCACCTTCCTGCAAAGGCTTGCCAGTGCATAGGGAAGGAGCATAAAAGCAGCAATCGAGACCACAATGGAAATGGCAACCGTGACATACAGCAGCCACTGAAACTGCCTGTCTTCCTTCGCCTTGCGGGCAGCCTTTTCTTCCTCCGTAAGATGGGCGGTCTTCGCTGCATACTCTTCGTCTTCCTCGTCACCCACGATCTCTGCGGAATACATCAGGCATTTGGTTCCTGTAACCAGAGAATCCACAAAGCTGACAACGCCCCGGATGATCGGCTTGCGCCAGAATGCCGCGTTGCCGAAAATACACTTATAGTCTTCTACTTTTAACTCAATTCCTTGATCAGGACGGCGTACGGCAATAGAATATTTATCCTTATGCCGCATCATAATTCCCTCCATCACCGCCTGACCGCCAATATTCGATGATTTCATATAATTCTCCTAAATGGGCATGATCCTGACTGCGTCTCGGAATCATCACGATCCGTTAAAGTCAATTGCCCCGTGCCCAACTGCAAAGAAAGGTTGAGATTTCCCAACCTCAACCTTCGCATTACTACTTCTATTTGTCTGATTATTTATTCAAGCCGTATTTCTTATTGAACTTATCAATACGTCCGCGAGCCTGAGCTGCCTTCTGCTGTCCGGTATAGAACGGATGGCACTTGGAGCAGATTTCAACGTGGATATCGGATTTGGTAGAACCGGTTACGAATGTGTTTCCACAGTTGCAGGTTACGGTAGCCTGATAGTAATTCGGATGGATTCCTTCTCTCATGATTTTCACCTCTCTATATTTATTGTATTTCTATTCGTATTCATTCGACGAATTCACTATTAAACAGCTTTCTGATTATAACATACACCCGCAGTAAATGCAAGCTGTTTATAAAAATTTCTGTTTTTTCGCCGTCTGCACAAACTCTGCATTTGTCCTGGTTCTGGAGAACATATTCAGGATCTGCTCCACTGCCTCATCAGCCTTCATGCTGTTAAGCGCCTTACGCATATTGTAGACTGCTTCCTGTTCTTCACGGCTTAACAGAAGATCTTCACGGCGGGTACCGGACTTCTGAATGTCAATAGCCGGGAAGACACGTTTTTCCTGAAGCTTCCTGTCAAGTACCAGTTCCATATTGCCGGTTCCCTTAAATTCTTCGTAGATGACATCATCCATCTTGCTTCCCGTGTCCACAAGGGCCGTCGCAAGAATGGTCAGGCTTCCGCCCTCACGCATATTTCTGGCCGCACCGAAGAAACGCTTGGGCATGTGAAGCGCTGCCGGATCGAGACCGCCGGACAGGGTTCTGCCGCTTGGCGGAATGATCAGGTTGTATGCTCTCGCAAGCCTTGTAATGGAATCCAGAAGGATGGTTACGTCTTTCTTATGTTCCACGAGGCGGCGGGCACGCTCCACTACCATCTCAGATACGCGTTTGTGATGCTCCGGAAGCTCATCAAACGTAGAGTAAATGACTTCCACATTCGGCCCCTGAATCGCTTCTTTGATATCGGTAACCTCCTCCGGACGCTCGTCAATCAGAAGAATGATCAGGTGCATGGACGGATTATTCCGCAGGATGGACTTTGCCACATCCTTCAGGAGGGTTGTCTTACCAGCCTTGGGCGGAGATACGATCATGCCTCGCTGGCCCTTACCAATAGGGCTGATCAGATCGACAATCCTCATGGCCATAGTTCCGCCGGGGCGCTCCAGCACCAGACGTTCATTTGGGAAAATCGGCGTCATATCTTCAAAATTGTAGCGTCTCTGTCCTTCGCTTGGATGGAATCCGTTGATGGAAGTCACATAAAGCAAAGCACTGAACTTCTCTCCCTGTGTCTTAATACGGATATTTCCCTGGACAATATCTCCTGTTTTCAAATTGAATCTCCGGATCTGGGACGGGGATACATAAACGTCATTCTCTCCCGGAAGATAATTCTCGCAGCGGATAAAACCGAATCCGTCCGGCATGACTTCCAGGATACCGTTCGCCTTCTCACCGCTGTCAAGCTGGACGGTTTCTGCGGGGACACGATAGGCGCCGTTCTTCCTGGTATCCTCCTGATTCTCGCCCTCCTGCCTGTCTGAGGATGGTCGTTCGGCAGCAGGTTTTTCCATATTTATTTTTTCAGGTGCAGGCCTTTCAAAAGATGCCCTTTCAAACGGCTGTCTTTCGCCTGCTGTTTTTGCCGGCTTCTCTTCCGGTTCTTTCTCTGCAGCGTTTTTTTCTGTTTTATTTTTCATTTTTTCTTCTTTTTCATCTTCTTCAAGCATGCGCTCAATTAATTCCGGTTTTCTTAATGTAGAAACCCCTTTCAATCCTCTGGCCTTTGCGAGTCCCTTTAATACTGCCAGCGACAATGATTCGTACTTTTCTCTCATAAACAATCCCTCAGCCTTCTATTAATCATCTTTTATTTCATTTTAACAATTTACGGGATACTCTGTCTGATTAGACACGAACATCAGAATCCACACGGATCCGTCTTTTTCTCTGCCGTTGTAGAAGAAGCAGCGGCATAATTGTATTATTATTGTATATCTTAACACATTTTTTTTCATCTGTCCACGAAAAACGGCACCTTTTACAGGTGCCGTCATTCTTTCATATGAAATTCAATCTTATTTCCAAATCGGAGCATACAGTTTCTGAAGCTTCGTTACCTGCGCGGTAGTTACTTTGCTCAGTGCGGAGGTCATAGCCGCATAGGTGTTAGGACGGGAAGTCTTCAGTACACCTGCGCTCAAAGTATAATCTCTGAAAGATTCTGCAAAATACTCGGAAGCATTCTGGGTTACATAAGACTTATTCACGCCTGTGTATTTACCCTTCTCTTTGGTATAAACGCTTGTAAAGCTGGATGCTTTATCTACATTTCCGGCAATGAATGCAAGGAAATGTCCAAGCTCATGATAAATGGTGTCGTCTTCATACTTCAGGGTGATGCTTCTTGACTTTGCATCAAAATATCCGGAATAGGATACGGAAGAATCTACATACACCTTAAAGCCCATTGTCTGATAAGCAGAAGTAACTCTTGAGTCTGCTTTCGGAGCAATCTTGCTGATGCTTACTTCGTATTTGCCTTTTGCAGCAGTGTTGCTTGTTTTGGATGATGTGGTTGTTGCCGATGCTGTTGCAAGCTTTGTGGTTGTTGTGGTAACGGTTGTTGTAACAGTTGTGGTAACAACCTTTGTTTTGGATTTCTTTGTATACTTCTCTGTTTTTGCTGTAGAAACAACGGTCTTCTTTACAACTTTCTGTGTTTTGCTGGTCGTTGTCTTGCTGGTAGTCTTTTTCGTTGTAGGAAGGCTCTTGGAATATGTCTTTGCAGCAGCTTTAGAAAGCTTTACATTCTGTTTAGTCGTCTTCTTGGATGTCGTTGTCTTTACGGTTGGCTTGGAAGCTAAAGGAGTTTCTTCTTCCTCGGTTTCCATTACCATGACCGGATCTTCATATGTAGGAAGCTCCGGAATCGTTGTTGCCGGCTGCATCAGTGCAGTTCCGCCGATAATTACGGCCAGTGCAATTGCTGCGCATCCGCCGACGATTTTCTTGTTTCTGAATAAATCCGCCATTTTCTTTTTCATATTATTTACACACCTTTCTGATTTTGGACGATTCAGTGTTTACCGGATTAGAACCTTTGTGCAAAATAAAACCGTTTATTAAAAATAAACGGCTACCACAAAGGAGAGAATAATCCTCTTATTCTTTTACACTCATTCCAAATAACGTCACTAAATCGGAATTTAATGCGGCAACCGGCTGTCATAGTGTATCACACCTTAGACCCTTGGCTTTGCGTCCCCGTCTTTCGGCAGGTTTGCCTTTTTAGTTTTACAATCTTAGTATAATCAAGACCCATCCTGTTGTCAACCGTTTTTTTCCATTTTTTTTATTTTTTTATTAAATTTGTTACCATTCACAGCTACTGCTGAGATATACACTAAAAAAGAATGCAGGAT
>JAUNGM010000019.1 GCA_030524545.1 Eubacteriales bacterium | reverse complement strand
TTATATGCATGATGAAGGTAATACTCGTTATCCTCTCCCTGCGTGATCGGATATTTCAAATCCAACTCGGGTATGGATATCCAGCCCACAACATCCTCATTTATACTGATCAGTTTGTGAAAATCCACTGTCGGCTTTACCCCTGTGTCATTTTCATCCTTCTGATTTTTACCATCCTCAGCCGGAATATCAGGCTCAAACACTTCTTTTTCAATATCATCATACAGTCTGTCCGCTTCCTGATAACGAAGTACAATCTGGATGAGCCGACATCCACAAACAATCATAAAAATCACAGCAGCAAATAAAAACAAAGACCACAACCTGTCCTTTTTCACGTTATATCCCTCCCAACTATTTTGACATTCCTATCTGCCATTTTCACTATTTCAATAAAGTCTTCTCATTTTAGGCATTAAAAAAAGCTGTCCCATGACAGCCACCACATCTTCCTTTATTTCACTTCTTATTATCTATATTCACAATCCATATTTTCAATTTCATCCCAGGAAAGTCCTGTATAATTATGGATGCAGGTAATTAATGAGCTTCCCTGCTCCGTATAAATACTTTCTTTGGTATCCGAATGCCGGAAGTGGTAATAATCAAAATCCGCTTCAAATCCTTCCGAATCTTCATTCCAGCTTTCCGAAATTCCCACATGGATATCCAAGCCCAAAGATGGAATATAAAGATAATTTTCTTCCAACAATTCCCGGTGCTCTTCATCCTGCTCCAAAAGGAAATACCCGCTTACCGGTTCTTCCAGTTCCAAAAATTCATCCAATTCTCCTATTTTCATTTCCTTTATATTCTCCGACCTGCTTACTCTTTCCAGAAAAAAACCGCTATGAGAAATTACTATCCCCATAGCGGTTTTACCATTTTACATATCATCTTCTATCTTTACTCGGACAGCGCAGCAAGAACATCATCAAGGTTCTTCCCGGATTTCATAACTTTCCTGTAAAGTTCCTCTTTCAGTTTTTCTTCTATCTGACTGTTTAAAGTTTTTTTCTTTTCTTTTAATTCTTTAAGATGCGCCTCACATTCTGCAATCTCGTTTGTTACAGCCTCCAACTGTTGTTCCAGTGTAAGATTTTCCTGTTTTTTACGCCTTCCAGCCATTGTTTGTCCTCCAATCAAATATACTGTTTTTATCTTACCACCGTTTCACAGAAAATGCTACACTTTTTGAGACTACTTTCAAATTTACCATCAGATAATTTTATCTTGCTGCTTTGCGCTGCTGGTTTTGCTGCTGGAATTCCAGTTTTTTGTGATATTCTTCCATAACAGCAGACTCCAGCTCATGCTTAAAATCTCCCGTTACCGGGTGGGCGATATCCACCCTTTCCCCCTTCTGACTGATCTGCGGCATTCCCACAAAGGTTTTGCCATTCCATCCCTGGATCACATGCATCTGCTGTACTACAAATACATCCTGGATTTTCATGGCAGCCTCCGCTTTGAATGTATCATTTCCCCGGTTTGGGGTAACACTTAAATCATAAAAGAATTCCTCATCTTTCCACGTTTCCTCACGGTCAATATATTTTTCTTCAATCTGGCCGTAAGCCTCAATAACCTGCTCCGTAACCGCTTTTCTAAATTCCGCATCCTTAAATGCAAAGAATGGAAGATACTCCTCGGTTCCATAATCCTTGTATTTTGGCATCTCCAGATAAAGGTTTCCTTTTGCAGACTGCTTCAGTGCAATGCTCTTTACGCAAAATTCCCCGTCAAACGTAATACTCACAAACCCTCTCAGTCTGCTATCCTCTTTTTCCACTTTATATACTCTGATACTATAATCCATAAATAATCTCCTTTCCGATCTTCAATTAATAAAAAAAGATGCCTTTTCCAGCATCCACATTATCTTGCGGCGGCCGCCATCTGCGGAGCCTCCACTGTTTCTTCCGGTACATTTTCAATGACCTCATTTTCTTCTTTGATCTCTAACTGGGTATTGATCTCCGTCTGCCGCCTTAATTTTTCTTTCAGCAGATCTTCGTACTGAAATTCTTTTTCATATTCAATTTTCGCGTTTTCCATTTCCACTTGATAACCAGCAATCTTCTGGCGGATATCCTCGGCTTTGGCATCCAGTCCATTGATGGTATTTTCCAGGCGTATCATGTTTCCGGAATCGCTCTTTTTCATTTCCACTTCATATGTCTGTCCCCCTTTCACATAAAGAATTGCACCATCCGAATTTTTCTCAATCGCTAATTCAAACCCTTTATAAGTACCAATGGCAAGTTCTTCGTACAGAATGGTGTGTTCTATGATTGCCCGGAGAAATTCTCCGGCCTCCTTTTGTTCTGTAAATTTCCTTTCTCTCAGCACGATTTCAAACAAAGGGTTTTTCTCCATTTCCGCATCCCGCACCCGGATATCTTCTTCCAATATTTCCAGTTTCTTCTTTCTTGCTGCAATCTTCTGCGGGTATTGGAAAGTAAACGCATCCTGCAGGATATACCGCTTTCCTTCATAAGCAGATTTTAAAACACGCAGCCTTGTTACCTCATTATCTACCTCCATTTTTTCCATGATCAAAGGGTTGCCGGAAGCTACCGCCTTGATCTCCGCAAAGTTCAATACCGTTTCATCCACGTCTTCACAGTCCCTTGCCAGCTCCCTGCTCGTCATGATTTGGGAAATAAACCGCTGCTTCGTTTCTACGATTCCCCAAAGGTATGCATCAAAGGAATTTTTCGTCACATAACGGTAAACACTCACCTCCTCATTTCTATTTCCATGCCTGAGTCCCCTGCCCTCACGCTGTTCTATGGCAGAAGGTTTCCACGGACAATCGATATGGTGAAGAGCAACAATACGGTCCTGTATATTGGTTCCGGTTCCCAGTTTATCCGTGCTTCCAAGGATGATCCGTTTCCTTCCGCTACGCAGGTCAGAAAACAGTTTATCCCTCTGCTCATCTGTTTTCGCATCATGTATGAAGCAGATTTCTTCCTCCGGCACTCCCTTTAATACCAGTTCCTGCTTAATATAATCATATACAGTAAATTTCTTCCCATTTCCCGGTGTCCCAATATCGGAAAACACGATCTGCGTTCCCTTGTCCTCCATGGAATCCACATATTCTTTATAGATATTCCTTACTGCCTTATTTAGCTTGGAATCTTCATCCACCGGGGCATTCAAATCCAAAAGCCTTGCGTCTGTCCCCAAAAGCCTCGCTTCCCCGGTAATCTTCAGCATGTTATCCTCCCGTGGATTGACCATGCCGTTGTGGATTGCTTCCGCGCGGCTTACCATTTCTTCCATGCGTGCCAGCACATAATCCGAAGCCTCCGATTCCACAATGATGTACTTTCCGCCTTTCAGCTTTGGTTTTGGTATGTCCAGCATTTCCGGCAGGATGATATCCGCCACTTCCCGGAACATCATCATCAGTTCCGGAAGGTTTACAAACTTATTGAACCGGGTCCGCATCCGGTATCCGGTCCCTTCCGGTGCCAGTTCCAGCGCAGTCGTTACCTCCCCAAAATTGGAAGCCCAGGCATCAAAATTATAAATGCCCTTCATTTTCAGGCGCATTTCCTGCAGGAATACCTGCATTACATAAAGCTCATAAGGTAGGAAACGCCACGCCATACTTCCTTTCATCAGCGGTCTTGGCGTAACCCCCTCCAGAACCGTGCTTACACCTCTCGATGTACACGGCTCGCCATCTTTCATAGTTTAAGTGATTTTGTTTTTGCTTCTTCGTAGCATTTCGGGCAGAGAGCCAATGACTTCCGCCTTTTCTGTAACATCAGTTCGTCAAATTCATTATCAGCGTTCAAATTTTTTAAGCGTTTTACATGGTGCATATACACTTTCACGGGGCTTGCTCCGCACCTCTCGCATTGTCCGCTTTTTAAACGTCCTGCAAGACTATTCGGTTTTATCTGCCCTCTGTACTTCGGCATAATGTCTACAAATTCAGGTGCGATATTGTTATTACGCCTAAATCCTTCATTGTAAAACTCACACCGCTTTGTTCCGCTCTTAGTTTTGTAGTCTGCGCCAAAGTCACCCTTTACGCTACGGTATTTCTTATACATCTTCATAACAGAAGAATTATATTTTGCCGCCAACGTCTTTAGACAGCTTCCACGCATGATAGAATGGAATTTCCCCAGATTGCATACATTGATTGCTAACCTGTAATAATTGTACAATCCTCTGATTTCAGAATTATATTTACTGATGATTGCCACATCATCTAATGGCATGAGCGCCCCTCTGTGGAGCGGCTTCCAAATCTCTTTGCCGTTTTCGTCTTTTTTGATTTTAAACGCACCGTATTCGTGCAGTTTCGCAATCCATTTTTCTTTCGGCACATATAACTGCACTTTTCCATACCACACCCGTTGCAGGCCCTTTTTCGTCCGCTTCGTATCCTGACTTCTTGATATTCTTATGTCGTATCCAAGATACCGCACTTTTTCAGAAGAATGGGTAACGTGAGTTTTCTCCTCCGACATTGTGAGATTCAGCTTGTCTTTCAGAAATATTCTCACCTGCTCTTTGATATTTTCGGCATCCTGCTTTGAACCTGTTACTGAAATCAAGAAATCATCGGCGTAACGGTTATATTGAAGCCTTTTGTAATTTTCGTCCATTTCGTCTAAATGCGGAGTGGACAACATCACTTTCCTTGCTTCTTTAAATGCTGCCAAGTTTGCTTCTGTGCGCTCCATTTCCAGATTTTTCTGCGCTTTCCTATAAGCCCAACGTGCCTTATCATGGTCTTTGTGGACTTTACGGCTTCTTGTATCGCCTTTGTCAAAACTGATTTTCATCTTTGCCATGAACTCATCAAGTTCATTCAGATAGATGTTGGCAAGTATCGGACTGACACCGGAGCCTTGCGGACTGCCGGAGTACGTTTCATGGTATGTCCACTGTTCCATATATCCTGCCCTTAGAAATTTCCACATCAGTGATATGAACGCTTCATCTTTTATACGCTTTTTCAAAAGCTGTATTGTGATATGGTGGTCGAAGCTGTCAAAGCAAGCCTTAATATCTCCCTCTATTATCCACTTTGCGCCAGTAAACAGCGTTACGATTTCTTTTAACGCTGTATGGCAGCTTCTTTTCGGTCTGAAACCATGTGAATTATCGGAGAATATCGGCTCATAAATCGCTTCAAGTATCATACGGACAACTTCCTGTAACAGTTTATCATCCGTTGACGGAATCCCCAGTGGGCGCTTTTTACTGCTGTTTTTCTTCGCAATATAAACACGCCTAACAGGGTTCGGCTGGTATGAGTGGTTTCTCAGTTTCTCAATGAGCTTTTCAATACGTTCCAGGCTCATACCGTCAAGAGTGAGTCCGTCTGCTCCTGCCGTCATGCTCCCCTGAGAGGTCGCAATATTCTGGTATGCAAGCAGATAGAACTCTGGATTGTACAGGTTACGATATAATCTCTCGTATCTGTATTCTTTGTTTTTTGCTTTTTCACTTAAACTTTTCAATACATTTTCGGGACTTCTCATAATGCCTCACGCACCTTTCCTTATTGTTTGTATTGAAGAAAGACTGTCTCCCTTCGCCATGTGGACAGCTTTCCCGTCCTCGGACTACTACGGAGACTCTGTTGCCATAGTAAATATTCAGAGTCACTTTTCTCATAGCACTCATAGCCGTTTTTCGGCATTTTACCTTAGGCAATCCCCGTTTAGAACTGTAATAACATAAGCCTGTTATGATTTCGGATGTGACGTTCGCCGTTTTCCATTATCCTATGGCTGATTTACTCTGGGTATCTTGTGAATACGCATGGCAGACTCATATCCACCAGAGTACATGCGGGTATAACTTCCTTACGCATGGAGCAACATTTTGCCCAATCTCCGGCTGTCATTCAGGCAGTTTAGCTTTCTTCCTTATTCATAACTTTTCGCCACTACCACGCAAACACTTTGGAAGTTTCCGTGTTTCGTGCCCTCCGACATGCTACACTCCCCGTCAGGTTTCCCTTTTTGGATAAGTCGGGTGACGATAGGGTGCGGATTATCCCGCTTTGATACCTTGCCCTATTACTTGCTCAAGGTAAGATTATTACAGCCCCTTACGGGCGCACTGACATAGAATTGGATATCGGGGTCCCGGTTGCAAGGACAACGCCGGTACCGTGGTTGATCTCATTGATATATTGTGCCTTCTGGCGCATGTCCATAGCCCTCTGGGAACCATTGGCATTAATGCCTGCAATATTGTTCATCTTTGTAAAAATATCGAGATTTTTAAAATTATGCGCTTCGTCTACAAAAAGCGCATTGACACCAAGTTCCTCAAAGCATACCACATGGTCTTTGATTTCCTCATTGTTCATGCGCTTAATCTTATCTAAAAGCTGCTTTTTTTTGGTTTCCATTTGTTTTACGGACCAGTTTTTGCCTTCCTCCCGCTTTGCCATATCAATGGCAATCATTAACTGCTCCACCTGTTTTTCCATCATTTCTTTCTGGCGTTCCTCTGAAATGGGAATCCTTTGGAACTGGGTATGCCCCACGATCACACAGTCATAATCCCCTGTTGCTATCCGGGCAATCAGGCGCCTCCTGTTTTCTTTCTGGAAATCCTCTTTTTTTGCAATCAGGATATTGGCATTGGGATAAGTCCGTATAAACTCGGCTCCCATCTGGTACGTCAGGTGGTTTGGCACCGTGATCATGGGCTTGGTTGCAAGCCCCAGCCGGCGCATTTCCATACAGGCACAGATCATTTCTATGCTCTTTCCTGCCCCAACCGCATGTGCAAGCAGGGTATTCCCTCCCGATGATAAGATTCTTGCCACCGCATTTTTCTGATAGGGACGAAGCTCAATCAAAGGGCTCAGGCCAGGAAGCTTCAGATAGGAACCGTCATATTCCCGAAGCCTGATGCAGTTAAAGGTCTGGTTATAATAATCTACATATTTTTTCCTTCGTTCAGAATCCTTGAAAATCCAGTTCCGGAATTCCTCTTTCAGTTGTTCCGCCTTATCCCTGGCAATCATTGTCTCCCGCCTGTTTACCTCATAACGTACTTTATCCCCTTCCTCTATGCGGTCACGCACCAGAATCACACGGCCATTCATGATTTCTTCTGCAAGCGTATAGGCATCAATCCTCTTGGTTCCAAAAGTCTGCTGTGCAAGGATGGTATTCGATACCATGCCTTTATTTTCAATATGGTAGGACATATCCATATCCATCCGCTCCACGGTCACGGCCATCCTTAACGGTACTTTCCCCCTCTGGCAGTTTTCCGGCGTCTGCAGGACTTCGTACAGGAATTTTTCATAATCCTCCGTGTCAATCCAGGTCGTACCCAGTTTTACGGAAATTTCCGGTGCTGTCAGGTCCTTTGGCTGCACTTTTTCCAGCGCTTCCACATTTTCTGCATACACGGGGTCCGTTTGGGCGTAAATACGGGCAGTTTTCAACTTCTGGCGTACATCCCCGCTTAAATATTCCTCCGCCGTTTCCCATCCCACATTTGGATTCTGCGGGTCTGCCTTCATAGGGTTTAAATATATCCTTCCGGACAGTTCCTCTATCATTTCTTTACGGCTTCCCGCATATAGGGACAGCATATATGGGATGTTGACCTCATTGTATTCCGATAAGCTGATCTGTAAGGCTTCATAGGCATTTTCTACCTGCGTGATGATATCCCTCGGCCGGATTGTGCGCTTATAGAACATATCTGCCTTATGGACATTTTTATCCTCATCCATCACTTCAAGGGAAGATAACAGCGGATAATCATTATCCTGCCGGAAAGCGGACTTATTCGCACGGTCTGAAAAATGCCCATGCGTCTTTACAAAAGCATCATACAGTTTGTTTAAGTGTGTTTGTGCTTCCTGCAGCTCTACGTCAGTACAATTCCTGGCCTGCATCTCCATAACCTCACGCACCAGAAGGCGGATTTTATGCATACCACGGATACGCCTCTTCATGCTCTCCTTGCCCTGGTACCGGTACATATAGCTTCCTTCCCGGTAATATACCTCATCCTGATGTACCGTAAATGTAAAATTGGGTACGTCCGGGTCTGCGTCAATCCTGTCCCTTTCTTCCTTTTCCGCTGCCAGTTCCCCGGTCTGGTAAACATTTTTCGGCAGTTCTTCCACCGCACATAACAGCCGTTCCGAAAGGTTAAAATCCGGGTCCTCGTTTACCAATGCAGTATACCTGGAGCCTTTCCCAAATACTTTTTCATCAAATACCATCCTGCCGAGCATCATTTCCGGATGTTCCAGGAAATACTCATTGACCGGCACATCATCCTCCGTAAGCCCGGTAAATGTCCAGATGGTTTCCTCTGCCGTCCGCTCCGGTTTTTTCCGTAAAAACAGGATATCACTGGTCACATCTGTATTGGCATCTTTGCTGAAGGATTTCCCCGGAAGCCGGATCGCCCCTAAAAGCTGCGCCTGCTCTGCCAGGCTCTTCCTCAGGGAATTATCATTTTTATCCAGTGTTCCCTTACTGGTAATGACCGCCAGGATTCCTCCCGGTCTTAAAAGGTCCAGGCTCTTTGTAATAAAGTAGTCATGGATCTTCAGTTTTTGCTTCTTATAGCGCGGGTCATATACTTTGAAATCCCCAAAAGGGACATTTCCTACAACCACGTCAAAGCTGTTATCGCTAAATTCCGTTTCTTCAAATCCCTTGATCTGGATGTTTGCTGACGGATGCAGGTATCCGGCAATCCTGCCGCTGATGGAATCCACTTCTACCCCGTAAAGCTGCGACTCCCGCATCTCTTCCGGCAGGCCATGCCAGAAGTTTCCGATACCCACTGCAGGCTCCAGTATCTTTCCGTTTTGAAAACCAAACTGTTTCAATCCATGGTAAATCCCCCGTATGATCTCTGGCGGTGTATAGAAAGAAGTGGTCACACTCTGCCTTGCCTGTTCATATTCTTTCTCATTAAGAAGTTCCTTTAATTCCCTGTATTCCTTCTTCCACGCGGCATTTCTGGCATTAAATGCGTTTGCAAGCCCTCCCCATCCGACATACCCTGCCAATAGCTCCTGTTCCTTTGCAGTAGCCGGCCTGCCTTCCTGCTCGAGCATCCGTAAAGTACGGATTGCCGCTACATTGCACTGGTATCTGGTTTTGCTTCCGCCTTCCGGCAGTTTCCAGCCTTCTTTATAATAAAAGTCTGCCGGTTCCCCGGAAAATTCTTCTGTTGGCGCAGGTTCTTCCAACACTGGTTCTTTTTCGGTTGTCTCCCCTGCAGTAGCTTCCGCTGCCGGTTCCCGGGTAACTTCTGTCTCCGGCTTGCTTTCCCCGGTACGTGCCGGGGGTTCCTCACAGACCTTGTTGGAAAATTCCCGGAACAGCTCTATTGCCGCTTCCCCGCAGAAAGCATATCCGTCCATCTTTCCCAGTTCATATTCTTCCGGTGTAAGAAAGGAATCCCTGTCTATTGCCTCCTGGATTTCCCCGGCGATCTCCATATAGGATAAAAGCTGTTCATACTGGTACCCTTCCTGGTCCATATAAGAGAGCCTGATAAGATTATCTTCCAGCCGCAGGTTTACGGGAACATCCCCCGCCGGAAGTGCCAGTTCCCGGCACGGGTTCACTTCTGTCAGAAGACATTGGATAAATTCCGTTTTTGCCCGCTGCGTAACATCCAGCCCAAAGAAATCATAGACCAGTGCCTGATACGGCACAACCGCCATGGACCTTTCCACCAATTCCCGTGCTGCCCCTTTTCTTACGCTGTCATGGTAAGGATCCGGCGGCACTTCAAAGGCTCCTCGCTCCACCATCTGCTGCAGCTCTCCGGACGGAAATTCCTGTTCCTCTTTTTCCAATATCGCAGCATACTCCCCACGGAGGCTGACAAACCAGGAAAGCATCTGGAACATTTTCTGCTGTTGTTTGACCGTTTCCAGGTCCTCGCTGTATGATATGCGGTCTTCCTCTACCAAATGGGCGGTAATATCCCCAAATTCCTCCCAGTCAAATTGGATGTTGGTAAATTCCCCGCCCGGATCATCCATCAGCGAAATACGCACACCCTCTTCAGAAACAAGGAACTCATAGTTTTCGTTATCCAGATGTACCGTATGGTAGGATTGCGGCATTTCCCCATGCTGTGTCAGCATGTTTTTAAGAAATGCTGCTTTTTCTTTCCCCGGCTGGTTGGTACTGTAAATCCGGCAGAGCATTTGCTTTAAGATATCCGTGCTGATCTTCTGTGCATAAAACTGCGCCCCGATATCCAGGATTCTCTCTTTCAGAAGTTCTAATGGGTCTGGCTCTTCATCCACGAACTCGGGGGCATTTTCTGCTTCCTCCACGGCTTCCCCATCATCCATAGCCAGATCTGAAAGGGATTCCAACGGAAGATAGTTCCTTTCCCCGATCAGATTTTCTATGCTTTTGCATACATCCTCCCAGTACCAGTACCCTTCATACAGGGAATCATCCCCGGACCAAAGCAGGTAGAATCCGGCACGCCCTCCTTCATAAGACAAAAAGGCGTCTTTTGATTCTTTCCGTACTTCGTCATCCCCATAGATCTCATGCAGGTATTCCCCCCGTTCCCCTATATCCGGGTTATTGGCAAAAAACAGATAAACGGCCTGTTTCTGCCCTTCCTCCGTCATTTCAAGAAGGACGGTACGTTTTATCTCTTCGGTAACTTCCCCCGGCTGGATATCCGATAACGCAAAAGGAACCGCCTCAGCGGTTCCCTCTTCCTGTTTTGGTTCATCCGGTATCTCTTTATCCGGCTGCTGTGTTTCTGTTATCTCATCTGATGGATGATTTCCCTGATCACTTCCTCCTCGGCTTCCATATCCGCCTGTGTCCTCAGGCTTGTCATCTTCATGGTATCGTATGGACTCACGTTGTCCTGTGCCATCCATGCTTTGACCAGATTCTCCGAGAGCTGGTCGTGCAGTGTCTCCGCCTGTTCCTGTACTTCCTGCATTTTCGGAAGAAGCATTCCCGACAGCAGCATCATCTCGTACCGGTCCGGATCGTTCTCCTGTAAATCCCTGGCCGCCATCCTTCCGTATTTGTTCAGGGCTGCCATTACCTTCTCCTCGCTCATGGTTCCCTCCAATACGGGAAACTGCAGGCCGTCCACTTCCCTGTACTGGATTCCTGTAATCCCTGCCATAATATTCACTCCTCTCCAAATCGATGTTTTTCATGGTTTTTGATATTTCAAATAAAACTTTTCCTGATAAATGGGAGATCAAACGCCCTGCACGGTACAGGATTTCCTCATTCCTGTACTGGCTGATAAGAGAAAAATCCAATTCCCTGTCTGTAAACCCGCACCGGCTCTCCACTGCATAAAGTGTGCTGTTTACGATAAACTGGGTAATCTCCATTTCCTCCGCAGATGCTTCCGCTCTGGTAAGTGTTTTCAGCCTTTCCAGCGTTTTGCTTATTCCATCCTCCCCTTTTATCATAACCCAAACATACGTTCTTGTAAAGGTGTTTAAGGAATTTTTGAACTTTTTTTCTTTCTCATAGATTTCCGGGAAAAGCATCTTGGCCAGTTTCCGGCGGTTAGTTCCGTTTACTGTCCAATTCCAGGGGCGCACGCCTTTCCCTTTTGTATCTGACACATCAAATACATGGGTAACATTCTCCCCAAACAGTTTTGACGGGAAGACTGCAATTCCTTTACTGCCTCTCATAACCGGAAGATTAAGCTCCATCCATTGTTCAAACCCTGCCAGAACCGTGGCATCCGGCCTCTGTGCATATACCATGCAGGTATTTAAAAAATCCAACTGGTACAGCCGCCCCATACATTCCAGAAAATCTTTCCATGATTCCTCCGACTGGGAGATCATCGAGACCGTCTGCTCATATAAATCCTTTACTTTTGTTATATGTTCCATGCATCCCCTCCTTCCTATCTATGCACGCCATTCTTCTGTGACATTCCCATCTGGAATAAATTAAGCTGCCCGCCTTTTTCATCCGCTAATGCTTCTTTCTTTTCCCTCAGGAGCATTTCCCCAATACGCTCCCTGCACTGTTGAAAGCTTTCCAGATATCGTTCCGGATTTTCATGCCTTCGCAGCGTCAGAAAATCTTTATGCTCCAGCGCATATTTTACTCCCTGCACATAACCGATCACATTTTCAATACTGCTGTGTTTTATGATTTCCCTCGAAAGGGAATCCTTGACCTGGCACAGATACTGGTAATCCTCATCCGCCAGATACCGCAGGTAGCTTCGGATTCCGCCATACCAGAGCTCTTTTGTCCGTGCCATAAAATCTTCCGGGACCTCCGGGGGAAGAAGCCAGTGGTATTCCTCCGGCAATTCCCCGTCAGTCTTTTCCAGTTCCTTTTTTTCCCTCATAATACGCCCTCTGGCTCCATTAAGCCCTGTCCCGTCCGGATAATTCGGGTCACTCCATCCCTGCTTCCAGATTGTAAACCATTTTTGGTAATCAGCCTTTAGTTCCATTGCATAGTCCATATCTCCTGATTTTCTTCCCATGGTTTCACCCTACCTTTTTTGTTCCTTAGTGATAGGGACCTCCCGGCACCCAAACTCATGGTCAAAAAAATCCTCTGCTGCAAGGACGATCTCTTCTGCCCGGTATTTTGCTTCCACGATTTCCAGCGCTTCCTCCCTGCTGGATGCTTTCTGCCTTACCGTGCGCTGCAGGATTTCCCTTATCGTAACGTCATATTCTTTTTCCATATGCCTCCTTTACTTCCCTAAACTTGGTCTACCATATAAGCCGATATTTGACGGGTTGAATGGGTCGTTTACCACGCCCCTTGCCGTATTCGCCGCATGAACGATTCTTCCGTTTCCGATATAAATTGCCACATGGGAAATATTACGGAACTCCCCGTTTTGCTCATAAGAATAAAAAATGAGGTCTCCCGGCTCCAGCATGTCCTCTGTCACTTCCAGTCCATGCTCTACAATATATTGTCCCTGTGTGGATGCAATGGCAGGAAGATTAATGCCAAACTCCGCATAACACCGCTGTACCAGAGAGCTGCAGTCATAGAAGCCCTCCTCATATCTGCGGTCCTGGCTGTACTGGCATCCTACTTTCGTAAGTGCAAGGTTCGCAACGTCACTTCCTACGCCGAAGGACGGGATCTCACTTCGGAACTCTTCACTCATTGCTTCGCGCAAAAGCTCTTCCTGTTCCTCTGTCAGCTTGCCAAGTGCGATATAATCCTCATAATTCATGTTCTTCACATAACTTCCCCTTCTCGTTACGGAGATCGTATTTTCATCCCCGTCTGCCAGAAAAGCCTCCATTGTCTGATGTCCCCAGTTGCTTGCGGTCGTATGGTCATCAAAATAAATATCAAACTGTACTCCATACTGGTCAAAATTCCCAGTATCTTCTACCACATATTCCGTTCCATTCATAATGATTTTAGTCCCCATAGGGACAAACGGATTGGCGGCATCTACCGCAAGCGTATGGTTTGCAGTCGGCATGGCACCGGACGCAGTGGGCCCGCCTGACCATACGCCGCAGCAGATCGGGCAGGAACAGTAGGCACTTGTCACTACATTTCCCAAAGACTGTCCTGCCTGGATCGTTGTAGTCACGGTGGTATCCTCAAAACTGTTCATTTCATCAAAGATTTCCTTTAAATATCGTTTATGTTCTTCGTCCATGACAACTCCAAGATCGCCGGTTCCATACTGAACCATATAGACCATCAGGGTATCCATGTAATTGCTCACATAATTCCCATCCTTTTCATGCAGATAGGTAACGGCCCCGTTTTCCCCGGCATTTGCAGACACGCCCTGGTTAAATTCCATATAATAACCGCCCAGGACCTCCTGAATGGAGGGTGTCTCCTTAGAGGGGTTTTCCATAAATGCCCCTAATGGAGAACAATATAACAGCATCACGATCAGCACTACCGGAAACGCAGCCATGAAAAGGATTCCAAATAAGGGGGCGAGAAGCGCACCGATGAATTTTACCACTTTGAGCATCACAAACTCAGCTTTTACCCGCACAATGTCCTTTGCCACTTGTACAATACTGTCATTCTCCCCTGAACCGGTCAGTTTATTGATCACATACTGCAGCTTTCTTTGCCGGATCGCCTGTTGTGTCTGCTTATGCGCGATCTCCTTTTTCTTACTCTTCAATTCTTTCTGAAACTGTTTACTGCTGATTTTCTGGTCAGCCTGCTTAATCTTTAGCTTTTCCTCTGCTTTTGCATACTTCCGTTTTTCTGCAGCACTGTCCAGCGGACGTCTGGCGGTATCTATGGCATGGAATGCTTCATTTACCTCTTCTCCTCCATCTAACTGGGTAAGTACCGCTTTGCCGCCCCGCCTTACGCCTTTTATCATCATCTCTGTTTTCTTCGTCTTTATCTTCGGAGTATCAGAAAGTGCCCTGATTTTTTTATTCTGCCTGAATTTCTCTTTTGCCTGTGCGTTCGTCAAAATCCCTGCCTGGTATACGGCCTGCGGCGGCAGGCCCCCAGGTGTATTTCCCGCATCCTTTGACAGCAGGGATTGCTCCCCGCCCTGCCTGTTGTTTCCATACTGCACATGATTTCTGGATGCTGTGTCCTTTGCTGTCCGCCTCATTTTGTCCTGTTCAGTTTTTCCGTTTACGGCCATGCTTCTGTTTCCGTTATCCCTGGCCCTTTCTGTACTGCTTCGGGCAGAGGCTCCCTGCTTCTCCCTTTCCATGCTGCGGCCGGCTGGCTGCACTGTTTTTCCATCCCGGATACTTTTCTCTTTTAATGCATTCCCTGCGAAATCTTTGCCATCCGCCGTTTTCTTCTTTCCCAAAAAATCAGCGCTGTCTTTTATGTGGAAGGAAGTCCGGTTTTCATTCTGAGGGGATACCAGGTTTTTCTTATGTACAGCAATCTCCATTTCTTTTTTGAATTTCACTTCCGGGGTTTTCTCTTTTTTAATTTTAAGATCCATGGACTACCTCCCCAAGAAGCTCTGTCTGGTACCAGATACTTTCAAACAGGTACCCCAAAACTGTTTCCCTGCCTGCCAAATGCTCCGGCAGCCGGTACCTGGGTTTTCTGCGTTTTTCCAATTCTTTGTAAACTTCTGATAAATCCCCATGGAACTCGACATAATCATCCTCGGTCAACATATACCGGGGGCTGAATATCACTTCTTCCAGCCTTCCTTTTTCAATCAGCTTGTCAATATCCTCCGGAGATAAAGGCGGTCCAAGACGTTCATAGGCTTCCTCACATAAATAGGAAAACTGGTAACGCTCCTGCTGTTCCGGCAGGATTTTCTGCACGGTACCCTCATATAACAAAAAAATGGCATCCGCAGCCAGCAATGCAGATACCATCCTGTTTTCACTTTTTTTATCGGCTTCCTCTTTTGTCCCATATTCTTCCCAGTCCGGAAGCTGCACCGCCAGCTCCCACGCATCATACTGTAATCCATAGGAAATCCGGTATTTTCCCCTGTATCTTTCTTTGATGCCTATCACCTCCAATCTGAAGCACCGCTAATAGTACAACTCATTGCTCTCTTCATCGAACATTAATTCATACTGTCCCGGCATGGTATCATCCTCCATCCACCACCGGAACACGCTCTCTGCGTCAACCCATCCCCCGGTTGTATCGTCTTTTCCTTCCAGTTTTCTTACCAGAAGCATCTTCTCAAATGCTCTTTTATAAGCCCGTTCATACGTGGGAAAAATGGAAAATTCCCGGTACCGCTGTTTGCCGGCCATAGGGCAGCCTACACATCCCACCCGGAAGAACCCCATCTCATATAACGGGTTGATTGGAATCCGCTCTGCATGGATATAGTCCCAAACATCCCTGTCACTCCAGTCAATGATCGGGTTACAGATATGCTTGCTCTTCATCTGGCAGGATTCAAACAACTGCCTCCGGTCATCGTTATCATTGTTCAATATGATCTTTTTGTCTTTATTTCTGGCAAACGCCTCATAGATGCCTCTTCCCTCTTTTCTTTTCTTGCTCTCTGCCCATCTTACGCCGGTAGTGATAAACCGCCCAACACCGCTCCCTTCCTTTAAAACCTCGCAGCAATAACGTGCCAGTCGGGTCGGCGGTATTTTCTTTTGGGGTATCAGGCTCCACATCGTAACTCTTTTTCCTTTGTAATAAGGATACTGGATGGAACAGCGGATACCTGCTTCATCTGCAAGACGGAAACGCTCCCGGATATAATAGATCGTTTGGGGCGCATCCGCTGTTGTCAGATTGTGAATAATCTCATGGGGTACGCCGGACCGCCTCACAAGCTCCCTGCATACCGCACTGTCTTTTCCCCCGCTGTCTGTAATCAGCAAAGGGCTGCCATAATGATTCATCGCCATCGCACTGGCTGCCTGAATCCGTTCAATCGCTATTTTTTCTAAATCCAATCAAAAAAGGAGTGAAGATATCTTTTACCCGGCCGGAACTCCACCTCCTTTCTATTTTGCTATCTCTTTTTTTCCTTTGGCTCATAGCCGTTCTTTGCGTATTCTTCCACGGTCATGTTATAGCCTTTTGCCTCCTCTTCAATCTCTTTCATAACATGTTCCCGGTATGATTTCTTTTCCTTTGTTTCTTCATAATCTTTGATATCCGGCATTTTGGGGAGTTCGCCTCCCTGGGAAAGCGCACGGCGGCTCTCTTCGATGAACCGGAACATATCCCTATGGTATTCCATACGTGCTTCCTGCCGGTCTGTTATAACCGGAACTTTCTTATTGTTTTCCTGCTCTTCCTTCAGTGCTTTCTCGATTTCATACAGGTTGCAGTAATATTTCAGGAATGGAAGGAATGTATCCCTGACGTATTCCGCACCTTCTATCATTCGCTGCGCCCGTTCTTTCCCCATGTACTCTAACATCCTCGCACCATCCTCTGTCTCCAGATAATATCGCTGAAATGCCTCAATATGGTCCAAAAGGCTTCCTTCCCCATCACCAAAGTCCTGCCTGCCCTCATAAGAAGAACATTCCCCATTCATCTGGTACCAGACCTCAAACTGCGTTTTGTTATATCCCGTCCTATCCATGACCTGATTCTGATCCAGGCTTCTAAATAAAGGGTCCGCCTCTTCTATCGGCAGGACATCCCCCTCCTCCAGCTCTACGTCTTCACTATAATCGATATAAACAAATGGGGACAAGGTTTCCGGCCACTGGATCTGCGCTTTTTCTAACAGGTTATGGATTTCTGCTGCTTCCTCCCTTATTTCCGGGAATTGTCCAAAGTTCCCGGATGACAGCCAGGACAAATACTCGTTCTTCCCTTTATCCGCCAATATCTGCATAGCTATCTTTTTTACATGTGCCGCACCGTCCGGATAAAAATGGGAATAATAATCCGGGTCCAGCTTTCTTTGGAACTCATTAATCTTCTCAGCCATTTCCACTGCCCCTATCGTAACCTCCGGTTCCGCTAAAAGCCGCTGGCTGTCAATGACCGTGATCTCCGGTTTTAAGGCGATAAGCTCCCTTGCTGCTTCTAAGACCTGGGGATATTTTTCAAATCCATACATCATCTGCAGGATATCTATATCCATCCTTTTCCCGGTAAGCAGTTGAAATTCCGGCATAAAGTCGGCCTCTTCGGGGTCATGTACGTGGACACCGATTCCTTTCCCGGCATTTAACCGGTCCCCCGGAATCTTTTCGTAATATTCCAGTGCTTCTTTTGCAGAAGCAATTTCTTCCACGTATTCCCCATACCGCAGAAATTCCATGCACTCTGCCACAAAAAAAGTAACCTGTATGCCATTGGCGGCATCCTTGCCCATCTTACCAGTTTCCACACATCTTCCTCCTTTCCATTTTTGCAATAAAAAAAGCACTACCGTACACAGCGATAATGCTTCGTATATATTTCTCTTGACTTTTTTTGTTTTCTATCATATAATTAAAAACAAGAAATGAGTTTTTAACCGTACAGCTTTATAGCTTAGGCGGGGTACTCGTTTCTTTTTTTATGTTTATTATGTCGTATAGATATAATTTATTATCTTCCGCATGTCTTATAACAAGCTCCGCGTGAAATACATTATAACGTAAAACCTCTCCTAAGTCATCATAAATTGGAAGTGCAAAACGGGAATCATAGCGATACCATCCAAAACGGGCATTTCTGTTATGCTTTTTTGCCAGATTTTCCCGGAACCTTTTGTTTTCGGCTATTTCAATCATTTCAGGAATCCCTTGTGCAGCATTCGCTTTTGCCTTCGCAAGAGCACCCTTCAACTTCGCCGTATACTTAGAACCCGCATATTCATCAGGCAAATCTTTGCCTATATATATGATTTCTTTACTCTCCGCAATTTCTACAAATTCTCCGACATACTGCTTTAAATACTGCTCGACTTCATCCCAGTTGATATTCTGTCTGCCTTTAAACTGTATATCATTTATTACCACAATCTGATTTCCATTAACATCCTTCACAACACTTATGTTTCTTTCCATATTTCCCCCTAAGTGTACTTTTTCTGCTATTTTACAAAACCCTGTTTACTCACACGAACGGACATCGGAACTGTAAAAGTCTTCATCCTTATTGTCAAAATCTTTTTTCTCAATTATACCCATAAATGGCGGTTCCGTCAATTTGGTTCTCCATAAGGTTCCTGCACCCTTTCCCATTTCCCAGTTTTTTACCGCGTCTGCCCATTCATTCCCTTTTCTGCCGCTATATTCATACCGGTACTTTTGCCCGTCTGTTTCAAAAGGCCGTTTTCCAAAAAGCTGTAATATGCTTTCCCGCTGCCGATAATGATATGGTCCTTGACCGGGATACCCAACAGTTCCCCGCATTTTCTCAGATTCTCCGTGATCTGTACGTCCAATGAACTGGGCGCACAATTTCCAGATGGATGGTTATGGATAAGAATAATATCACTTGCATTGGAAAGGATTGCTGATTTGAACACTTCACGGGGATGGACCAACGCCGCATTTAAAGTCCCTGTACTTACAATATTCATATTAATGACCTGTCCATTCGTCCGCAGATTCAGGATACAAAACAGTTCCCGGTCATATTTCTGCAATTCCTCCCCAATTACCTCAACCGCATCCGCAGAAGTAAGGAGCGGCTTTTTACTGAACAGCGGCGGATCGTCAACCAGACGGATACTGACTACTTTCAGTTTATGTTCCTTCTCCATCCCCATCCTCCCATGTGATCTCCAGCATAATGCCCTCCGGCAAAACCGTCAGCAGCAATAATAACTGGGAAAATGTCATGGTACGTTCTTTTTCATCTCCCATATGTTCTCCCCCGCTATCTTTGCTCCAGGACACGCGGCTGGACAGTAAAGGACATTGCCGATGCTTCCCTCAGTTCTTTCATGATTTCCTGTACGGAAGCAACCTTTTCTTCCCCTTTGCTCTCCGCAGCCCGCCTAAAATGCAGGATATGCGCTTTCGCCCGGAGCATTTTCTGGCTCATACCGGCAATCAGCCGTTTACAAAATTCCATGCTCTTCTCAATTTTGGACATCATACCTTGGGAACTGTCACGCTCGGCCAGTTCCCCGGCAGGTTTCCCAACTGCCACATTCCCAATGTTCTTCATATGCCCCTTGATTCCATGGAGTTCGTCTGCTATACGGTCTGCCTTTTCAATCCTCTGCTCTATTGCTGCCACAGATTTGTTCAGATGCAGCTCTACACGGCTTAGCCCTTCATAGATATGTGCCGCATCCAGCATACTGCCAAGTGCCTGGATTCCTTTCTTTTTACAGGTATATACGGCGTTCCTGATCTGTTCGGATACTTCCTGCTTTACCTTTCCCATTTCCTTGCGTGCCATATGGATATACTCCTGCATCTCCTCCTGTGCTTTCTGGAGCTTTGCCTGCATCGTCTTATCCTGCATGGTCTTTATCTGTTCCCGAAGATATTTCACTTCATCAAGCGCATCGGTAAGGTCCCCCTGCATACTTTCAATGCAGGAAAGCAGGTTCTCAATATCCTCTGCCTGTCCCTTCTTTCCCGCCGCCCTCATACTGTCAAAAAATTCTTTTAAATGTTCCTGTTCGCCCAATGAAACAGCCAAAGTTGATTCCAAATATACCACTCCTTCCATCTCTTTTTAAAGCAAATAAAAAAGAATGCCAAACACCGCAGCCCTGACATTCTTTCCCTTATCCCGCCATCATGTATCTGTTTCCTTTTCCAGCCGTTTTTTAAGTTTATTCTTCCTCCGCTGGTAATAAGATACCAGTTCCCTATACGGAATCCAAATCCCCGCATCCGCAATCTGCCCCGAAACAGAATCCAAAATCCTTTTATCGGCCTCTTTATCCGGCAGATGTCCCGCCTGCAGGCAGTATTCCCGGTATGCAGCATAAAACCATTCTGCTATCCGTGCTTTCTGTTTTTCCTTTAAATCCGAAAAACGCTTATCCATTTGAAGCAGCTTTCCGTCTACAACCCTGTGGTTTTTCATTGACATATGCAAAATCTCCTCTTTTGATACGACTATCATACGCAATTACACATAAAAAAGCAATATGCCTCAAAACCCGGATGAATTATCAAAATGCTTGCGGCAAGTCAGGCAGCGATTCCCTCTCCTGTTTTGCTTTTTCATGCATATTGGTGTTGAACAGCGCGTAGATCGGGTTTTCTTCCTTGCTCATCCTGTTATCAAATGGGATACATACATTCCCGTGCTTGATGATACCGGTACCGGACGGGGAGTTATTTACAAATTTAAGCTGCGCTTCCGGGATTCCTGCTACCCTGGAAAGCTCCTGGCTGTCTACGTTTGCCTGCTTCAGCAATGCGATAAACTCACTGTTTCCAAGCATTGTGACCGCCGTATAATTTTGAAGCATGTCAACGATATTCTGCGTAATCCCGGTGCACAGGCCGCCAAGCTTCCTTACCTTTTTCCAAAGGGTATACAGATACTTCGCACTGTACTCTTTGTCAAGGACGGTATGAAACTCATCAATATACAGCCAGGTCGCACGTCCGATCTTTGCATTTTCCGCAATCCTTGCACTAATATTCTCCAGCATGACAAGGGTAGAGATCGCTCCCAGTTCTTTTCCCAAATCACGGGTTCCATACACGACAAACCTTGCCTGCACATTCACGTTTGTATGGTTGTTAAAGATATTTAAAGAGCCGTTTACGAACAGCTCCAAAGCCAGCGCGATATCTTTCGCCTCCGGCTCCGGCTGCTCCATAAGCAGCTCATAAAATTCACTCATGGTCGGAATATGCTTTTCCCGGCTCTTTGCAATGTCGATATAGAGTTTCCGTACACAACGGTCAATGATGGACTTATGCCGGCTGTTCAGATTATCCCCATAGCACTGTTCACACAGGCCAAGCATAAATTCGCCTTTATCACGGATATGCCCCTGGGAATCATTTAAATCCAATGACCATACATCCATTTCCAGAGGGTTGATATAGTTCTTTGTGTAAGTCGATAAGTTGATGATCGCTGCGTTATTCCCAAGTGCATTAGCAATGTCAAAATATTCTAAAGTGGGGTCGATCACGATAATATCGTCCGAAGTCCCCAAAAATACCTGAAGCATCTCCGACTTACTGAAATAGGATTTTCCGCTTCCGGGTATGCCGAACACCATCCCGTTTCCGTTGGCAAGGTTTTTCCGGTTGGCAAGGCAGAGGTTATGGGATACCTGGTTGACACCGTAACAGATTCCCTTTTCATTCAGCTCCTGCACATTAAATGGCAGCAACGCCGCTATATCCCTCGTCAGCATGGTACGCAGCGTGGACACCTGCCTTCCGCCTACCGGGAGTACCGTGTTCAAAGCCTCCAACTGCTGGTAATAATGGGGTTCGATCTGGCACATCCGTCCGTTTCCCATATTCCGCAGGGTTTCCGTGATCCTTTCCAGCTCTTCCTTTGTATCTGCCATGATTACCAGATTTACGCCGACATAAAACAGGTTCTGGTCATTTTCCCGGACATCATCCATGACACCCTCTATTTTTTCTTTCTGTACCTTTTTCACATAAGAAATATCCGAAGAAAAATCGTTGTTCTTATTACGTACCCGCTGCTGTTTTAAAATATCATTCTCAATGCCAAGATATTTTTTCTGGAGAATCCGGTTGGTCAGGTCTTTCGGCACCGGCACAATATCAATCGTTGTGATACTGTGTACCGGAAGGTTTGTCACTTCATTGATGAAAGTATCAGGAAGTGACGCCGGATATTTTTTGATAAACATAGCGCGGCATTTCTTGCGGTCTGTTTCAAAATATCCCGGATAAAACTTCATGTATCCCCCGGAGATTCCATTTTTTACGTCGCCGCCCCGCTTCAGGCTTTCCCTGAAATCAAAGTGGAACTGTTCTTCATCCCCCATCCGGTAAAAGTTAAAGAGGATACGGAGGCGCTCCCCGGCATCCAGCGGCTCTATTACGGAGCCTAATTCTGCAAAATTCTGTTTTAACGTAGCTTCAAAGGTTGAAAAGAAGGCTTTTGCCTGCTCATAATTTTTCCTCTCCACGCAGGCGGTCAGATAACGTTCCTGTTCAATTCCCTGTTTTCCCTCTACGATACGGCTTTCCGTGATGCTGTTATACGCATCCCGAATCCAGTCAAATCCATCGTTCTTATGCTTAAACAGTACATTTTCCCGAAATTCCTGCATATTCTTATTGCGGTTGTTGATCGTAATCTTAAAGCAGATATCAATCGCATTGACCGCTTTGCAGTATTTTTCCAGAATATGCACCTGCTCTTCCGTACCTGCAGTAACATAATTGATGTCCAGGAAACGGTAAGTTTTGGAATACTTCCCTTTCTCCACTTCAAAAATCCCATCCCTTGAAATTCTGGTAAAGCCCATGATCTGCTGCAGGTACTTTGGTGTTTTTACCGGCTTGTCTGCCTTTTTTAATTGTTCAAATCTGTCAGAAAAAATTGACAATGTACTATTTCCTCCTTTCAGGCAGACGGGGAGCTTTGGAAAACACGCAGCAACACCGTCCGCCATTGCTAACTGATTCCAAAAGTTCTCCATCCTCCCCAAAAGGGGCGGCAGGATATGCCTGCCCTTTTCCCTCAGGCTTCCCCTGATACGTTATTAGTGGTTATACTTATACCATGCTGCTGCCGCTGCTCCTGCAGCAAACAGTCCGATAACCGCAACCACGATACGGATTGCTTTTCTTCTTACCATATGCACATCCTCCTTCTTTTTCTTTTTTTCTTCTTTCTCGGCCTTTTCCTGTCTTAATTTCTGTTCCTGTTTCTCTTCCAGAAATAACTGCTTTAATCCTTCCACGGACTCCGTGGAACGGTAAACCAATGGACGGTTAAAGAAACTATAATAAAGCAGCCTTGACGCAAACTGCCAGAAAGTCAGACCATGATAATTATAAAAACCGGTAAGTGCCAGAGGCACTACAAACGGCGTTGCCACATAACAGCTTAACGTGATACCGATTTTCTTATATAACAAGAGCACAACCCCCGTTCCCACGCCAAGGGCAAGGAAACTGAAAATTGCCTGTTTTACCGTAAGCCCCAAAACGAAGCTTTCCTTGTAATACTGTAAGTCTTCACTCAGATCAATATCCATGCATACCACCTCCATGCCTGCCATTTATTTGGATTCTGTTTTTCTGCTGCATTTTTGGAACCTGTCCGTGCTGTTACCGCTTCGGTTCCATTTGCTTTTTTGCCTGTTTTTCTTCCAGCTCTATCCCATTTTCCCTGCAGTATTTGGACACGCCTACCAGATCGTACTCAGCAAGCTTCTCCAGATTGAACTTTACTAAACTGTATTGGCCATAACCGGACCGACCCTTTCCTATCACTTCGCCTAAACCATAATCTTTAATAAGATTCACTTTGTCCTTGCTGCAGTCACCGCTTATGAACGCTTCGTCCGGTTCCAGGCAATATCCGCTGAGGTTTACGGTAAGGTCAGCAAAAGTATCCCATTCTTCGTTATCATCCTCCCGGCTGTACATCTGGACAGCTAATCCGCCCTCATATGCATATGAAGCAACGTAAAGGCATATCGTATCATCCCCAAACTCCCAATGATAATCCAATGTCTTGACACTATCCGGCATTTCCTGGACGGGTTCCCTGTTTTCCCTGCTATGGATTTCTTCAAACCTGCGGTATCCTTCCGGGTCAAGTTCCTTTAATACTTTTTCATTAAACTCAAACACCGGACAGGTACGGATTCCGCATCGTCCTACTTCTCCTGTTAATTCCCCCAGTCCATACTTTTTGAGAAAAGCAAGGTCTATCTCATTTGCCATTCTATCATGTAAGAATGCCTGGTTCTTCTTTAATGGTGTCGCAAAATCTTCCGTAGCTCTGATAACCGGTACCATTCCCCCATTATCTTCACTGTAAAATTCTACACAGATGTTCCCGTCCGATTCATAAGCGCCTATCTGTATCCATACCTTTGCATATTGTTTTTCTCCCCAACTCTCGTATTCATACTCCAGTTCTCTGTGTTCCGTCCCATTCATTTCCTGCATCGTTTTAACACCTCCTGTTTACCTGTTCCGGTTCCTCTCCTGAACCTTCTGCAGCCGTTCCTTTCCTGCCTCAAAATATTCTTCGCTGATCTCAATACAGATTGCATTCCTCCCAGTCTCCAGAGCCGCTTCCCCAAGGGAAAAAGAACCGGCGAACTGGTCCAGTACCCATTCCTTTTCTTCCGTGATAAATTCCATGATCTGCTCCAACAGTTTCACAGGCTTTTCAGCCTGATGCATCCGGTTCCCTTTTGATGGCGGCTCCACATCGAATACCGTTGGCAGCATTCCTTTGGCCCCGGACATATAATGGGAAATGCCCGGCTCTGCCCTGTCCTTTTTGGCATCCGGACGCAGGTTCCTCGCTTTCCCCTTCGTGAAAAATGCAATCTCTTCTGTGTTTTTTGACTTTCTCCCGGTATTGGCTACAAAGTTCCCTTTCTTCCAGGCAACCTTTGCATAGTATTCCAGCCCGGCTTCCTTTGCCAGTTGCTTTACCCGGTACAGGTATTCATAATTATCCCCGTTCTCCTCCGGCAGAAATTCCACAAGGAAATGCCCTTTCTTCAGAACCCGGAATTTTTCATCAAAATCTTCCTGCGTATACTGGAAACAGTCATATCTGGCAAAATCCCTGTTTCCACCTTTCAGGCTTTTTTTCAAGTCATACGCATGGTCAGTAATAATGGCATCCACACTGTTATCTTCCAGAAAGCTTAAATCCCTTCCGTTTCCCTGTACCAGCATACAGGTAACCTCTTCCTGCCGCTCATTCTTTCTGGTAACGGTATAGACGCCTTTCGCAACCCGTTCAAAAACACCACGGTCAATCCCTTCATAGATGCGTGCCCGTATGCTTGGTTCCTTGACCTCTTTTACCTGCTTTACACATTCCATCGCTTCTGCAAGCGTAAAGCACTCTGCATCCCGGAAATATTCAAAAAGCGTAAGTTGGATACCCTTCTCCCTTTCTTTTACCTGCATCTTCCTTTTCCTCCCGTACTTGGTACGGAACGGCATTTTTGAAGCTCCGGCAAAGAATAAAGTACCTGTTTCCCATCCTGCTTTTGCAGCAGCATTCCTTTATCCACCATACCGGCTGCAATCTCCGGGAATCTTTTCAGAAAAAGATATTCCACGTCATACCCCCGGCATAGGACGATATCACCCGGCAGCCTGGCAGCCGGGCTGTCCATCCATGCTTTTTCCCACGTTTCATAACGCAGCCGGAAATTTTCAACAACTGCACTTTCGTAATCTTCTAAAAGCAACTGGAAATAATCTTCTTCCTCTTCTTTTGTAAGAACAAACGAGTTTCCATAATCGTTATATCTCGTATACTGGAAAGACCGCCTGTTTTTTAGTGTCTGTTCCAATTCCGGAATGGTTTCCGCACGGATGTTTCCGCTTATCGCCATAACACCGATGAACAGCATCTCATTTCCTTTTTGTGCCCAGTCTTTCCCTGTTCCGAAACCAATATCCCATAATGCCTCCCTCGACTCCTGGTAAAACCGTTCTACCACCTCCGGGTCTGCTTTCAGGGCCGCATTTGCCACATATGCTTTTGTATCAATATAAAAATAAACATTCCTCAATTTTTCCATCCGGCATCCTTCCTTTCCATCCTACAGGCCCATTGCACGGGACGTCAGGTTCTGTGCGCCCTTTACCGTTCCAACAGTGAGTGCCACGGTAAACGTCATTTCCCCCAAATAGATCAATGTCTTTGCCCAGTCCGCATAATCCCCTGTAAATGCAGGCAGCCCGGAGCTGATAAACTTATTGCACAGCAGGATTGCCAATGCCATTGTTACAGCCTCAAATACAACACTGATAAAATATTTCATATAGGCAGTAAACGTATTGCTGATGCCACGGTTGCCAGCCAGCGTACTGCTTGCGATTGCCCCAAACGGCACAATGACCATGATCTTCAAAAAGCGGAAATATACGTTATACAAAAGGAAAAAGCCACAGATAATGACGATTAAAGATAAAAATACCGCCAGGATCAAAAATACAATGCTTGTGCCAAATCCCAAATCTTCTATGACCTCTGCCTGTGCCGGGTCTATGGTCAAATCTACCGTCTGGTTTGTCCCCAAAAGCCCGACCAGATTTCCGCAGGACGTAAACAGTGCTTTCATAATGGTGACATTGTACGATACCATCCATTGTGATACTGCTACACGGATCAGCATCCTTAAAATAACCTCAAACCGCATTTCCTCCCTGATGTCAATGGATTCCGAGCAGAAGCCTATTACAAAGAACAATACGACAAGGGCCGAACCGATACCTACAAACACGGGTTCCACGCTCTCTACGATCCCCCATGGGCCGCCGCCCTTAAATCCCGTAGGGGACTGCCCCAAAAGTTCAAACACTAAGGATACCTGCGAGTTCCAGAAACCGAACACAATTTCCAGAAGCGCAAGTATTGCTTCCCCCAGTTTAAACATTCCTCTTCACCTCTTTTCTTCCAGGCAACAGGCCAGGAAAACGCTGTTTCCCGGCCCTGTTTTTTGTTTCTTAGTGACTGTACATAAACTGGATTAGCTGATGCCAAGAAATGCAAGTACAGAGGAAATACCTGCCATGATCAGGCCGGCAACAATACCCTTAATGGCACTGTTCATCGAGGAACTGTCCTGCTGCTGATATGCCTGTGCAAACTCCATCACGTTTTTTGCAAGGATGATAACGCCCACAGCCCCAATGATACTGATTACCAATGTTTTGAGGTTTGCAAGCGGCTGTGTTACGGAATCAACAGAAGCCATGACCGGCTGGGTAAAAAACAAGGATGCTGCAACGGCCCCTGCAGATGCCTGCACCACTACTTTTTTAACGGTTTCTTTTGCTGTTCCAAATAATCTTTTCATAAAATCCATTCTCCTTTTCTATCTCATTCTGGTGCATACGCAAAAAGGCAGGCTTATGAAAACCCACCCTGCGCCATGCAAAAACTATGGGTTTTCATAAATCTGCCTTCTTTTATGGATTGGCTGTATCTTTTGTAAATTCCAGACGGAGTTGCTTCATCCGCTCTGCCGTATTACCGATATCCGCGATCCGTATGATATCTTTATAGGCAATGCCGCTGCCAATGGCTATCCGTATCTCCTCTAGCTGCTCATCACTGTATGGATTCGCCGCCAAAAGTTTAAACAGGGCCTCTTCATCCGCCTGATTGGATTCCGGCTTTGCTTTCTCAGGGATGTTCCGGCTTTTTTTCCTCACCTCCTTTATAGATTCTCCGGCTTCTTTCCTGTTTTCTTCCAGTTCCTGGTCCGTGAAGATCTTCTCAGGGATTGGATTTGCGGCAAATAATTCATCCGCGGAGAGTTCCAGAATGTGTACCGGTTCCCCGTTCTGTTTCTTCTTTTCATAGTATTTCAGGGATTCCTCGCTCAAAAATTTTACATTTTCCTGCCTCTGCGCCATGCTGACATCATGGATATAAGGCGGTGCGCCTCCATCCTCGGTTTCCTTAAACAAAGGATGTTTAAAGGTATTGAATTTCCGGTCTATGATAGGATCACATCCTCGGATAAGGACAATACACTGGTCATTGTTCAGTTTCCGTGTCTCATCCGGGGTCAGCAATTCCCGGCCAAGGACATCATAATTACGTGAGCTGCTCCCATTTTTGCCCTTTGTTTCACCGCTGCTCCTTTTATCTATCGTACCTTTTCCGAGGCTCTCACTGACATATTTATGCGTAGACTGTTCGTTGCCTCCAAGATAAATAAGCGTGTCGCAATTACCCGGGATTGTTTCCCAGGTATCTTTAAACAGTGCCTTGATCTGCGCAAGATTTTGGATGATGATGATACAGGAAATTTCTCTTGACCTCATCGTACTCAGAAGGGAACAGAAATCATCGGGTAGTGCGACGTTGGCAAATTCATCCAGCATAAAGGTTACATGGATCGGCAGCCTTCCATTATAGTTAAAATCCGCCTGGTAATACAGCTCCTGGAATATCTGGGAATAAAGCATACCCACAAGGAAGTTATAGCTTTTATCAGAATCTGGGATTACGCAGAACAGGGCTGTTTTCTTGTTTTTGTCCCCGTCTACGCCGGTTCCAATCTCCGGAATGTCCATCTCATCGCTGTCCAGGACACGCAGGATCTGCGGATTTTCCAGAATACCAAGCCTTGCATTGGCACTGATAATGATACTCCTTACGGTATCGCCCGCACCGCGCACGACTTTATTGTACTGGATGATTGCAGGATGGGAGCTGCCCTTTTTCCTTTCCAGCCGCCGAAACCTCCGGTCCAGGTCAGACGGGGAGCCGTCCGCATGTACTTCTGCTTCGTTGAGAAGTTTCAGCACCATGCGGAAATTCCGTTCTTTCGGCGGGCATTCCATCCACACATAAAGAAAAATGGCCTGAAGGTAGAGGGACTCTGCCTTTTCCCAAAACGGGTCGTTACTGGAAGAATTTTTCGGTGTCGTATTTGCGATCAGGTTCGTGATCAGTTTTACGATATCCGTTTCCGAACGGATATACCGGAATGGGTTATAGCCATTGGAGCGTTCCATTTCCACCAGGTTCAAAATCCGTACACGGTATCCATGTGCAGTCAAAAAACCGGAACAGCATCTGGCGATCTCTCCTTTTGGGTCCGTTATGATAAAGGATGAGGTCATTGCCATAAGGTTCGGTTTGACCATGAACAAAGTTTTTCCCGCGCCGCTGCCGCCGATAACTAAAAAATTCAAATTCAGCCGCGTCATCCGTGTGTTCATGGACATCCGTAGGTTCTGTGACAGAATCCGGTTCTTCCCTTCATCCTTATCTGCGAACTTTTTGGAAACCTGCACAGGGTTTGCAAATACTGCCGTACCAAATTCTTTCCCCGGCATATATTTTTTCTGGCTCGTCATGTACATAAGCATTGCGATCAGATAAACAAAGACAGCCCCGACAATCCCCTTTATGGAAGTCCCATTCCAATAATTTGCAAACGGCTTCCCCATGACCGTATTCAGCCGTTCCATCAGATAATTAATATCCATGCCTGGCTTATAACACGCATTTAAAAGATAACCTGCATAAGCCGCAAAAATGCCCCCGGCCAGGAGCATCCATAATGGTGTCTTCTTTTTATTGTTCTGGATTGTGGTTACCGCCCCTTCCTTCCGCTCAGTGCTTTTCTCGTATCCTCCAACGCTTTCTGTGTGCGTTTGTATTCCCGCTGCTTCTGCTGCTGCCTTCTCTGCTTCTGTTCCTGCTGCCGCCTTATATGTTCCCTGTTTACCGGGTCATAGCTCTGTTCATACAATGTCTGCCCGGATACCGTCCGGACAGGCTTGTTTTCCCTGTCCAGTACCATATAATTTTTCTCTTTTTCAAGGCTGGCATAGATCGTCTTATTCCCATTAATCCAGGAAATCTCTGATTTTCTCAGCCAGATGTATTCATCCCGTTTATAAGGAATCCTGGTCTTGATGTTTTTCTCCGTTTCTTCTGTTACCATTTTTCTGTCAATCGTGATCCCGTTTACTTTTGGGTTCTCCCGGGACATCTTCTGAATCCTCTTGAGTTCTTCCATCTTATCATCCGAAGGGCTCCTGCCGGCTCCCCTCCTGCTGTCCGCCTCTTCCTTCCCGAACCACGACTTCCATTGTTCGGAATTGATCAATTCCCGGAACTGGGCAGGATCCATCTTCATGGTAAGTGTCCCGTCTTTGCCAAGCTCGGCCAGATTATTGCTTTCCATATGTTTTACAATGGGCCATATTTCCAGCCAAGTCATGTTTAACCGTGACCGGACATCACTCACTTTTGCGCCCGGATTTTTTATAAACTCCTCCGCCGCCACCCGGTATTCATTTTCCTTTGGCATTACGGGCTTTTTTTCCGCTTCCTGGACCGCCTTCTCCAGTTCTTCCGGCTCCGCATTTGCAAAATAATCATCCATGGACTCTATTTTGGAGTTTTGTATCTGCTCCATGATGGCCTGAATACGGGGCGCTGCCTGGCTATGGAACAGAATCTCACTCATCCCGTCCGATTTATTAAGGTCCGGTAAGATAGAATACAGAATCCCGTATTTGTCCGCCATTTTTTTGACTGTAGCCATATCCTCTGTCCGGAATTTGAACACCTGCAGGTCTCCGCCGGATTTCAAGAGCTGCTTGACAGACGTTTTTCCCGAAAGCTTCTCCTGGTCCAGCAAATTCTTGAATACGGCACAGACGCCCTTCAAAAAATCCAGATTTGCCTTTCCCAGTTTCATAATAATCTCAGCGCCTTCAAAAGAAACACGGATAATCTGTGCCGCATCCTGAATCTCACTCATGCAATCCCCCCTTCCTTATATGGCCTTCCCATTCTGTACCGCCGGTTTTTCTTTTGGGGGCTTAAAGGGCCTATTCCTTGCCTCTGCGATCATGGCATCCAGCTCTTTATTTAAACCGCTCCTCTTTAAGATATCCTCCAGTATACGGTTGGCCTTTTCTTTTTCATAAATCATAAGCTGTGTATGGAAAATATAGTTTTCAATCTGGGCTGCGGCGCTGTTTGGCGGCTCTGGCAGCTTACCAACATGATATTCCAGTAACTGTTTCCTCTCTTCCGCTTTTAATTGCGGGGCCGATGCCTGCACCATGAGCCTCTGTACTTCATCAAAGGATTCTTTATGGAATGCAATCCTGTAAAGCATCTGCTTTTCTGCCTGCGTGAAGAGGGGGCGTTCTTTCTCTGCTTCCTCCAATAAAGGGAAAATCCGGACAACATGTTCAATCGAAAACATATCAGGCACCTCCCTTTCTCTTCTTCATAAGCATCAGTATTTCACGCATTTTCCTCATACGCTCCGGAGCAGGCGTATTCTCTATTACCCTCGCGATCTCCCTGTCTGTCAGCCCGCACTCTATGCACTGGCGCACTTCCTCTAATTGTTCCGTAGACAGGTCTGCCTCCATGATCTTCCCAAAAACATCCTGGGGAACCTTTTTATCACGCAGGAACCATCCAAGCATCCTCTTCTTTTCTGCCTGCGGTTCTTTCATAACAGGTTCAAACAGCAGTTCCCCTCTTTTTGTTTCCCCGTCAGGAACTGTCGGCACTTTTTCCGGTATCCTTTCCTCCGTTACCTTCTGCGGTTCTGTTTCCCGCCTGCCCTCTGCTATCGCTGATTTTAAATCCGCAATGGTCTTATCACGGTCCGCCAGTTTTCGCTGCAGTTCCTGGATGCTCTTATCCTTATATTTCAGGTTCTCATATAGCTCCTGGATTTCACGGTTCTTTTCATCTACTACATGCTCCTTTACAAGAGAGGACAGCGCATCAAACCTCTCGTTGCTTTCCCTAAACTGCTGTATCGAGGTTTCCATGATCTCCATAAGCCCTTTCATGTACTCCCTTACACTGTCATCTGACTGTCCATTCTTTTCCTGCATGGTATTTTCCAACTGCTGGCGCATTTTTTTCATACGGTTTGCGGACATTTCCTTTGTAGCATAGGATTTTACCTGCTCAAAGGTCAGCCCTCCCGCGATCCCCTCACGGATTTCTTTTATCTGGTACTGGTTAAAATCGTTCTCACACAGGAAATCCAACACATCGGTCTTGATTCCCTCCATCATCCCTAAAACGATCTCATGCATACATGGCGCGCTTTGGTTACTCTGTACTACCTTCCGGATCTCCTGTATCTGCAGCCCGTAATCCATTGCCATGGTAACCGCATCCAACTGCTCCCTGTTCAGCACCTTCTTACATTCATCCAAATACCGCTGTTCTTCAATGGTCATTCTGTCTCCTTTCCCTGGACTTTTTCAGTCCAGCGGCCATTCAATTTTGAAACGCTGCCCGTTTTTGGCAGCCTGCACGCTGACTGTTTATAAGCCTCTTTCCTGCATTTCATCCCTCGCCTCCTTCCCTCTTTCCTTCTGATAGACTTTAGAAAGCAGACGGCCCGCAATCCGTTTTTCCCGCATTGCCTGCCCCCTCTGCTCCTTCAATTCCCGGAACCCTTCCCTGAAATACGCTTCTGCCTTTCTTGCGTCTGCCAGAGAATACCCCAGTTTCTCCAGTTTTTTGCAGACAGCCTCATACTTCTGGTACTCTTCCAGAAATTCCGGATACCCCTCTTTATAAAGGTCTGCCTCGATTTCCAAAGGCTCCAGTTCTTCCAGAAGGTGTAATACTGCATCATAGGATTTCTTTTTTTCTTCCAGCTCTTTCTTCTTTTCCCGGACAGCTTTGATCTGTCCTGCCGCTTTATCTTCCGCTGTGTAAAGGTCCGCCTTTGAACGGATGCCATGTTTTTCCCAAAAAATATATTCTTCCTGCAGCCGGCGCAGGGTCTGAAGGCTGCTCCGGTATTCCCATGGTTTCTGGTCCGTATGGATTTTCCCCGCGCGGTACTTCCGTATGAAGCACTCCTTTTGGTGCCGCGTCAGATGGCGGTTCCTGTAAGGGATAAAAATATAAATAAGCCCGGTTTCCCTGGGGTCTTCCTGCTGTGCCGGTATGGGCGGCTTTTCAATCCTGCACCGGAGCATTTCTTCCATATACTCTTCTCCCAGTAAATCCAAACGTCTGCTTCTTACCGCCCCGTTCTCCCGGACTGCCAGGTGCTTCTTCCCTGATAATTCATATCCCATGCATTTTAGAAGTTCCAGAAATTCTTCATAGGTATCCGCATCCTCCACTGCCCGGTCTACATCCTTCTTTATCCGCTGGTTCCTCATGGAAACCCTTTTTTCCGCTTCCTGCCCTTTTGGTATGTCTTTCCGTTTTCTTTTCTCCCGTACTTCCTCCATATCCAGTGTAGACAGCCCATATTCTTCACAAAGCCGGTTCACAAGGGGCTGTATGCGGTATTCCCATTCCCCTTTCGGATAATCATATTTGTAACCGTTTGTACACCTCACGGAATTGAAGATAATGTGCCCATGGATGTGGTCCGTATCATTATGGATTGCATATACTGCTTCAAAATCCGGCCCCAGGTATTCTTTCACAAATTTACCGATAAGCTCAAAAGCGGTATCCTCCGTTACCTCTTCCTCCTCAAAAGAGATGATAAAATGGTACCCCTGCCTTTTATCCAGTTTTCCAAAGTGGCGTTTCGTATCCAGCATCTGTTCCAGTGCATTTTCCGGGACGCAGTTATTCCCGCTCACATACTTTCCGCCTTCTGTTTTATCCGGGTCCATGATATATTTGAGGCCGTTGGCAAGGTGTTTCGCCATGTACCCGGATTTTGCCTGCTTCATGTGCAGGACCTTACTGATTGCCATATGTTCCCCTTACAATCTCTCAATTACCTGCTGCATCAGGTCTTTCAACCGCTTCATAAGCACATACAGCCGGTGCTTATCCGTTTCGGAATACAGCCGGCTGTTGTTGTTATGGGTAATCTGGTTGATGTTTACCCCTATATGGTTGATCTCATTATTTAACCGCTGCAATTCCTGCCGGATTGCCGGGTAATCCCTGGGGCGGTTTGTGATCAGCATCCGCAGGAACTGGGAATCCGTTACCCCCATTTCTGCAGCCTGTTTCTGCAATTCTTCCAGTTCTTCACTGGACAGCCGGATCTCCTTCCTGCATTTCATCGTTTCTTTTTTCGTAATACCACCCCTTCCTACCGCCTTGCCCTGTCAGCAGGCGTTTTCTTCTTCTCTGCCGCCTGCCGTAATGCCTGCTCCAGCCCTTTCTGGAATCTGGTCTGCAAAAATACCAAAGCCAGCGCTTTTTCATCTTCCATCAGCCTTGCAAGGCTGTCTTCCTCCTGCCTGGTGTCCGCACTTATCTCTGCTTCCATTATTTTGGCCGCAGTTTCCTCGATCAGCTCATAATTGGTTTCGCAAACCTTTTGCACAACATCGTCAATCTCTGTTTCTTCCCTGTTTTCCTCCACATCATCACAAAGAAAGAGTATTCCATCCTCTGTCTCCAGGCTGTAGGCAGAACCTTCCAAATATCCAAGGATGATTTCAGCCTCTTTTAATGAAAGCTGGAAAGGGATGCGTTCCTCATTAAGCCATGCGGTCAAATGTTCCGGTTTTTCTAAACGCTCTTTCATTTCCTACCTCGCACTTCTGCGGTTATCCGTTTCTCTTATTCCCAGATTCTGGATTTTTGTCTGGCAGCCGCATTCATATTCCATAAACAGTTCCGGTTCTGAATGTTCCAGATATTCCGCAAATGCCTCCGCCCGTGTCCAAGCATACCGTTCCCTGCCCTGCTCAAGCATCATGGCAAACCGGCTCTCATAAAATGTGCCAAGGGCTTCCCCAAAATATAGCCCCTTTTGGGTTGCCAACGCTTCTATGCAGGCCGGCTCCGCATCCCTTAAATACTGCCAGTCATACCGGCTGGGTATTTCCTGCGGCTCTATATGTTCCCTTCCCATGGTTTTCATAAGTTCCCCATAAACATCCCCAAGCCCCTTTACATGGCTTATGATATCGGAAACCACTTCATAGCAGGACATCGTTTGATACCTGGGAATTTGGGGTACTACATAATCCCTCCATACTCCCGTCCGGTTAAGGTTCCGGTATGCTTTTGAAGGCAGGGTAAACCATGCGGCTGATAATTCCTGAATCCACTGCACACAATCCCGTAACTGATAACTGTTTTTTATGGACCGGTCTTCCTCCCTGTCCGGGGATGGGTAATTCAGCAGCCGGGTTTCCAGTTGTTCCATTTCAGCCTGTGTTTTTACAGGAAGATCATATGTTTCCAGATATCCGGCAAAGATATCCGACTGCTGTTCCCGGCCTTCCAGAGTACGCAGCTTGCCATACATCTTACGGACAATATCCGTATCGGACTCTCCGATCTCCCGCATTTCTTCCCAATCCCAATAGCATGTGTTTTTTAACAGCATACAGGTGTCCCATACCAAGGATTGCAGCATATCACGGTCCTGCGCTTTATCCGGCCTGCCATATTCCCACAGTTCCCCGATGATCTGCTCCGCAGCCCTGGTCTTTTCCATCCCTCTCCCATGGGACATGTTATACAGGAAAGAGATCAATCCTTTCCTTACATCAGCTTTTGCAAGCCCATTTAAGTAATTTTCCGGTTTCTGGCTGTAGGGCCAGCGCATCTCCCAATAGGGCCGGATGTTTCCCAACGCCCCATTTTCCAGGAATTCCCCCGTTTTCTTTTTTAACTGTTCAAAATCTTTCTCTTCATATCTCAATCTGTCATCCTCCCAAAATGAAAAGGCAGGAACCCGGCATTTCTGCAAAATTCCCACCTTTCGGTTGTTATCGATTTATTCAGTTACATCCCTTACTTCCCACGGCATCACATCATCCCTGTACCCACGGAATACCGGCTGACGGAGGGCATTTTTGGTATTTGGCATATATTCCACCCGGCACACCTTTTCCGGCTTTACCCATATGATTCCCCGGTTTTCCGCCGCAGGTACCAGTGAAAGCACGGTATTCTCTGCCGGAAGTAGATAGGAGATGGTTTCCTTTGTTACACCGCTGCTTATACTCCCTTTATATACCAGAGTTTCCATCCTGTATTTAGCCAGGATCAGGCTAAAGTGGTTTGCCCCTTTGGGGATATACCCTGCGATGATAAAATCATCATCTGCCATCCGTTTTATTTTTACCCAGTCCTTTGTCCTCGCACCCATACGGTAAATGCTGTTTTTCCTTTTTGCAACAACACCCTCCAGTTTCTGTTCTTCACACAGCCGGTACAGGGACTTTCCTTTTTCTTCAATAAATCTTGAAAAAGCAAAACCGGGTGTCTCCCTGGAAAATAGAGCAGACAGTTTTTCCTTTCTTTTCATAAGGGGCATATCAAGCAGCTCCTCTTCCCGGCAGTATAAGCAGTCATAAGCCACAAAGGATGCCGGGAACCGTTCCGATGCAAGCCTGATCTTAAACGGGTCTGTCAAGAGCGTCCGGCGTTGTAATTCATAAAAATCCGGTACGCCATTTTTCATCACGACCACTTCCCCATCCAGGATACACCGGTCTGAAACATAGTTCCAAATATTACGGAGTTCCGGAAACTTCCCCAAAACCCTTACATTGCGTTTATTACGCAGGTCAGTCTCCCCTTTACAAAGGTAGGCAAGGCACCGGAACCCGTCCAGTTTTAATTCATAAATCCAATCCGGCGAATCAAATGCAGGACACATCTCTTTGATCAGCATCGCCTCCGCACGCCTTGCTTCAAACAGGTTCACGATATTTTTCCTTCCCGCTTCACAGGTTCTTCCCGGTTCATCAGCTCAAGGCTTCCTTTTAACGCTTCCATGAGGTCGATCACGTTATTTGCCGCCCCCTGCTCAACCATAAGGACATCATTTCCCTTGATCTTCTGCATGATCGCGTTCCGCAGCCGTTCCTGGTACTCATCATGGAACTCTTCCGCAACAAAAGGTTTTGCCATCGTCTGTATGAGCATTTTTGCCATATCCAGTTCTTTCTTATCAAGCTGCATTTTGGGGACCTTCCGGGGAATCTCCGCAATCTCATCATAGTAGTACAGGGTTTTAGCGATCAGCCCGTCTTTCAAAGGGTACAGGACAATCGTTTTCTCGGTCTGCCCGATGACAGTTTTCGCAATCCCGACCATTTTCATGGAAAGCAGCGTCTGGCGCAACAGCTCAAACGCTTTTTCTGCCCCTTTTCCGGTACTGCATAATAATCCTTTTCGTAATAGATCATATTGATCTCGCTCATTTTAGAACACTGTACGATATGGATTGTCCGGTCCTTATTTGTTTTCAACCGGTCCAGTTCCTCTTCCGTCATGGTAACATATTTTCCCTTCTCATACTCATATCCTTTCACGATATCCTGGGCGGTCACTTCCCTGCCGCAGTGCGAACAGTATTTTTTGTATTTTATCCGCGCACCGCTTTCCTTGTCGAGCTGGTTAAAGTGGATATCATTATCCACGGTTGTCTTATGAAGCCCTACCGGGATCAATACCAGCGACATAGAGATACTGCCTTTGTGTGCTACTGCCATTCCTGCCACCTCTTTTTTTCGGTTAGTATCTGTAGATTGTGAAAAAATACACCTTTTTGCGGAGTAAAATTGTTTCTGGCAATCTTTATTTTTGTGTTTTTAACATGCTGTCCGCACAAACCGGACCCTTTACTGCCGCGATTGCATGATCCACAGAAATTATCTGCCTTTTCTTACGTTTTTTTCCGCTTCACGTGCTTTTCCTGCTTCCTGCAAAAAAGCCACCACCTCACTGATTCTCTCTCCCTGCACCGTACCGGAAAAGGATTGGAGGTAATTGGACAGTGCCAGACGTTTTTCCGGGACCATCAGATCTGTATAAATGCGGCGCACAGTATCCGTCTCCATATCCCCTACCTCCATATATTCCGCATATTTAAAGCCGTCCAGTTCTTTTAGCAGCTCTGCAACCTCCCAAACGACCTGTTTCATCCCCGTTCCTGTCTTTTTCTTTGGGACAATTTCTATTTTCTCAAGCTCATCTATCAGTTTCCTTCCGTACTTTTTCTGTTCAGATTCCTGCATTTTAGAAACCATATGGCACAGGTAACAATCCAACATGAACCGTAGCCTGCCATTATCTACCGCTGTTTCTATATCCGGGATAGGCATACCTGCTGCCAGGTCACCCTGGACACGTTCCAAATAACCGGATACCATATGGTTTTCCCTCATAAATGCTTTGATCTTCTTTGCAAGTTCATTTACCTTTGCCTGCTCATAAACCATAGTATTTTCCATCTCCTTATCAGCCTCTCCCTGGGTTTCCAAATACCTCCGGCAGCTTTTTTTCTATCTGCTGCGGCCATCTGTCCATAAAATCATCCATACTCATTTCCCCGTCAGCAGACCACACGTTATCCCATGCTCCTGGCAATAGCCTGCTTTCATCCCATCCGAACTAACACGGCTGCTGTAAAGGAATCGTCATTCTTTCATTCTTCCCGCCTTCCAGACTGTACATTCCCATAAAATCGGTTACTTCCTTCCCAAGTTTCCTTGAAAGGCGGTTTTTTGTGATCCCATGCTTCCTGCAGTATCCTGCATAGTCCTGTATCTGTACCCCGTATGGACGCAGATATTCCGACCTCCCCTTTGCCAGTTCCTTCCATACCGTACCATGCGCCGCAGCGGACATATATACGATATGGTAACCGGCTTTCAGGTATCTCAGGAAAAAGAAGCTGAGCGGCACGCCTTGTTGCGGAATGTTTTCTGGCGGCCTTCCTTTTTTAAAAAATGCAAGTTCCTCCCCGTCACTGATGGCCGCCTGTACATCCACCTTCCCGTCTCCCCCCTGCTTTGCCATGACGAAAATATATTCAAATTCCTCCCAACGTCTTACATACAACTGTACATGGCACTCACGGATAAACTTTGCCACCGGCCTTGTTTCTGCTTCCGGCAGGTCATCCGGGTATACCCCATCCGTAAAGCCTGTTCCCAGTCCCATCCATTCCGGTATCTGGGGCGTGCTTTCCGGCCTGGTCCCTATCTCATGCCTTCCTGCCCATTTCTGCATGGCATCCGGCACCTGCCCGTCTACACTTTCCTGCAGGAATTTCAGGGAATACCCATAGTCTGAACAATAGGTTAAAAACAACTGCTCCCCTGCCTGCAGCTCCCGGTATTTTTTTGTGAATCCTCCCATGATCTCCTCCCACAGACGGGCGCAGCATTCCTCTGACATATACTGGATCTCAAAACCATTCTGCAGGTATACAAACACATCCATGCATAGCTGCTCCCTGTCCGTTTCCATGGAAAATACGGTGCCCATGCCCTGACGGAAATACAGCATTTTTCTTTCTCCGGTCTCCACTATCGTAAGGATTTCCGGTTTTTTCCCCTCTATGGGATGCGTCAGCGTAATACAGAACCGATATCCGCCGGTCACTTTCCTTTCCAGATAACTGGTACATGTCTGGTAGAAAGCCGCTATCGGTGTAGTTCCTGCCGATTTTACAGAATGGTTTGTTATCTCTTTATTTGCATCTATCGTCTTTCCCTCCTTGCTTCCTTAAATTTCTTTCTGTCCTCACTGTACAGCTCGCGGAACATAAGCCGCAGGATTCCTGGTACTCTGCCTGCAGATTCCGTTTTCTGCTGTCAGACACGGAAAATCCTGTCCGGACTGGCTTGCCAGTCCTCTGCAAGATACGGATTTTGCCGTACAAAATCCATCTTGTTAGGGGAGCATCCCCTAAAACCCCTGTAGGCTACTGATAGCAGTAGCACACATATGATAGCAGTACCTGCTTAGTATAAATAGAAAACAGATAGCAAAATCACGCATCTGCTATCTGTTCCTGCCGCTGGTTATAAAATTCTGCTATCAATTTCTTTCTCCCGATAGCAGTTTTTCATGCCGGAAATGGAAAAACTGGTATCAGTTTTCCACACCTGCTATCACTTTGCTTCTGTGTTTTTCCATGCTTGCTGCCAAACGGTCATTTCTGCTATCAGGCATTTTCCAATTCCATTCCACATTTGAGCATATCCACCAGCTCTTCCCGTTCCGGGTCCAGATTCCTCACATACACTTTGAGCCATTCCTGGACATCCTCCGGGGCATTCCTGATAAAATCCTCAATCCAGTTGTCCTCTTCCAAAAGGCTAAACTCGATATCCTGGTAAAACACGCCTCTTTCACTTTCTTCATCGTAGACCGTTTCCAGTGCTTTTATGTTTTTTAAGAACTTCCCGCTAAACCGGTTCCAAAAAGAAGCACCGTAATCCCAAAACTTGATATGGTTAATCAGAAATAACAGCCTGCGGAAATCGTAATACTTCATTTCCCTTTTCCCCCAAAGCAGCTCCCTGTCCTTTTCGCCGCACAAATACAGATATGCCATTTTCTGCAAATCCTCGCTTTTCATTGGTAATCCCGCCTTTCCTAAAAATCCCTTTACGGAATCATTATACTTTTAAAGTTTGATACGGGCAACATTCCATATACGGTCACATCATAAGCCTCCTTTCTGTACAATCCCTTTTTGCCTATGCCGCAAAAAGAATTGTCCTGCCTGTAACTGGCTGATAACAGGAGGTGCCTGTTACCAGCCTTTTCTCTTTATGCAAATAAAAAAAGCAGCTAAAACAGCTACTTCCCTCTCTCTTTTCTTCTCCAACCGATTGTATTAAGGTGAATCCCACCGGACTGCATCACATTTCAAGATTCCGGTTCATCTCTCTATTGATTCACGTATTTTTCCAACTGCTGCAATGCTTTTTCAAAAGCGCCAATCCCGCTGAAAAACGATGACAGTCTTACGTCATCAAACAGGTAGGGCATAGCCTGATACAATTCTAAAAAAATGTAAAACAGGACATCCACGACAATCGAATTTCCTGCCTGTTTGTATAACTGGCTCTCACTGACTCCCGCCTCTTTTGCCCTCCGGAAATCCTCATCAGAAAACCCCATAAGCCGGAACGATTCCAAAGGTGTCAGACGCCGGATTCTGATCAATGATTCCAACCGGCATACCCCGGAAATCGTTGTGATTGTCGGGCTTACATCCCCGTGTTCCATCACCCGCCCACATTTCAATGTTTTGGGATAAGAAAGGTTTGCAAGTCCCATGTGTTTACATTCCTCATAGCCCTTCTTAGAGCTTTGCCGTACTAAAACAATATTGTCCTTTGGAACAGAAATAAGTGTATGGCTGCTCTGTAAAAAATCCCTGCTTATTTCCTGTTTTTTTGTTCCATCCTCCTGGTATCTCCCCCGGATGGCTTCCATTGATTTTTCAACGATCATGGCTGTATTGCCCGTTGTTTCAGTGCCGCAGATTCCCATAGGGGAATAGACAACACCTGATTGCCCTTTGTGTGTTCTTCCAACCTGAATGATCTTCGGCTGATGGGAACCGCCTGAATTTGCCATCAGCGCAGGGCAGCATCCTTCCGTAGAATAAACACGCCCGGTCTGTTCAAACCCTCCTGGTTCATTCAACTGTCCCACTTTCCGGATACAGTTTCCTCTCCATTTTTTCAAAGCTTCTTCATCCGGTTCAAAAAGGAGCGCCTTACGCCCCTCCATATCCTCGATCAGTTTTTTTACTTTCTCCTGACGCAGATAATATTTCTCGTCCACCTCGTCTTCCAGGATGTCATTCATGCACACATACGTGTCCAATGGCTCCGGGAAACGGAATTTCCCATTGTCAGCCTCTTTGCGGATCAGGATAAGATAAACCCGTTCCCGGCTTTGCGGAATACCATACCGTTTTGCGTTCAGCACAGCCCAGTAGGTATTATATCCATATTCGTGAAGCTCTGCTTCAAACAGGTCAAAGGTAGCCTTAAACTGTTTTCCCACGATATTCTTCACATTTTCATAAATCCCAAAGGTCGGTTTTGTCCCACGGATAATCCGCAGCCACTCTGCCAACAGGGAAGAACGTGTTTTGTCAATATCGCCGGAACCGCATACTTCACACCGGTCACGCTTTTTGTAATGCACCTGCAGCGGATTGTATTGATGCCCACATTTCTTACAGGTCCAAACGGCCCCTTTACGAACGCCGGCGGTAGAAAAATCCTGGCAGGGCGAACCGCCGCAGATCATGTTAAATGGGGGAATTGTGGTCTCATCGACCTTTGTAATATCTCCCAGATTCAACGTTTCATCTGTGCCATGGATCGCACAGTAACTCTTTATTGCATACTTATCAAATTCACAAAAATTCACCAAACTATATTTCATTCCCCATTTTCATGAGGTGTAGCTACACATTTTACCTAGGATTACTCACTTAATTTCCTCCTATTCTTTTTTATAGATTCGCTTCATTTTTTTATTTTCCAATGCAAAAAACTTCCGGAATCCATAGCTACAATGAAATATTTTCAGCCAGTCCACATTATTTAAAGATCGAAACCACCTCCCGTACACATATGAATATAACCTGTGTTTTTCTTACAATACTGTTGGTATATACCACCCCCTTTCCTGCAAAACCACAATACCGTTTCACATCCGCCTTTCCAGGCGTTTCAACGCCGGAAAGCAGGCTTCACAGGTTTTGGCACTTCTCTTTACCTTTTAAGTGCTGGTTCCCCAACGCGCTGTTTTTCCTTTTCCATGCCAGAGGCCGGCTCAAGCCCTCTCTCTTTTGTATAGCGGAATATCTGGTCTGAAACCATATTCCATGAAAATCCATAAAGCTCATTCTTTACCTCAAGGTCGATCTGCAGGTCTTCAATATTCCCTTCGTCCCGGCATATCTGTACTTCTCCCGTTCCAAAAAAAGCCACTAAAAAATCCCCGCCCATTTTCTTATGTATTTCCTCTGCAAATTCTTCATTTAATAAAATGGCAGCACAGGGAACATATCTGCCATAAATCATAAATCCCGTCTCTTCCTCCGGCTCAACGAACTGGAAAATCCCACCAAACTCCTTTACCGCCTGTTGGTTCATCTTCTGGACCAGTTCTGAATCACTGATAACAGTACACTGTTCCACAAACCATTGGTTATGGACCGCCATCTCCATTGCTTCATCCAGCCCGATTCCCCATGACTCCAGCATTTTATTGGATACATGGATGGTCATTCCTTTCTCTCCCTCTACTGGAATCCCTAAACGAAGCGCTACTGAATATTCCCCTTTCTTCACATGCGGCATCTCGTGAAGCAGATTTTCATTTAGCTTCGTGTTCATCAGTACAGGAAACAGGTATTTGGCAATATCCTTTTGGAACAGCCTTTCCCTGTTCTCTTCCATAAAATGGTACTCATCCACCCATGCCCCGCATAATACATTGACAAGTTCTTCCGGCTCCACATCCTCCTCCGTGGACTCACAGAGTTTCTTCAGGTCCTCAAAACAGATTCCCCCTGTCAAAATCCCTTCTTCTCCACATACATACCGGTACTGGGTATATTCCATCTCTCCTATTATTGTTTTTTCAGTAATCATATCCCCCGGCAGTCCATTCTCTTTCAGGGCGTTCCTAAAATATTCTTCTGTATGCCTATGGTAATAATCTGTCAGCCATCCTGTCCATTCCATACTCTTTCCTGCTCCTTTCCCATAACCGCTGCACGATGTCACAGATGCCGGAAATCCTTTTTTGCCGCAGGGCCATTATCGTTTAGGCCCATCCTGTCTCTGTGCCTGCCTTTCATCCCGGTCACGTTCTATGCCCGCCATTGTGATCTTTCTGGCAGAACTGTCAAACTGGTACACATCATCAGACAGCCAAGCTTCCGGCGCTACTGCCATCCGGTTCACTTCCTGTACCATAGCCTGCAATTCCTCCAAAGGCTGCTCGCTCTTTGGTACAGCAATGCATTCATGGACGCTGGACGGAAGGATATAGAAATCTTCCTGGAAGGCATCGGATATCCTCCCCATGGCCTCCTGGTCCAGGATAGCGGAAGCCCCGTAAGACCTGGCAGCATTTGAAACGATGACCATCGGGGCCTCATATTCTCTTATATTGCTCAGGTCATCCATAGCTGCCCCATCCGGCGGGCCGAATAAGAGATGTTCCATCGGCGTAATTTTAATCTGGTTCCTATAAATAGGGTTAGTCATTGCAATTTCCATTAATTTCTGCTCATCCCAACCCTGCTTTTTCATGTAATGATTTGTTACATTCGCTGTACCCCCCCCCACAAAACTTTGAAGGTCAAACTTAAATATGACCTGCAGGTTTTCAAACGGGATATGCGGGATTTCTTCCAGCAGCCCCTCATTCCCTTTTGCCGGCACTAATACCGGGAAAATATTCTCCGGGACAAATAATTCCTCTACATTGCTCCACTCTGATAAATCATTTGAATGGGCTGCCATAGATGCCGCCATATCTTCTGCAATTTTATCAATGGAATTCCCTTCCTGATAATGCTTAAAACCATCTTCTGCATACATGGTCATTCCTACGGAGCTGCCCTCCGGCGTAAATATAATCCCATGCTTTGGCCCGCCATTTTTCTGCACCATTTGAAATTGTATTGACCCGGGCATATCTTTTGTTTTCTCTATCATTTTTTCTTCCAACTCTTTTCTAAACTGGTTAAAATCCATATACCCCTCCTATTTTCTTAAAATCCGGGACCAACGATATTTTTTCTCTTTTGGAACGCCATTGTCCTTTTTCCTGGTCCCTGTCCACATTTCCCCGCCGGCAATACCTTCACATTGGAAACCGCCCGCCCTCAGGCTCGCACCATTTTCACTGGCCAGAGTATAGGTAATCATCTTTTTATATCCCATCTCCCTTGCAATACGACAGCAGGCGCCATAAAGCATGGAACAGGCATTTTCCGTCCCATCTGTACACAGCCGGGTAATCTCGCAGGTTTCGTTATTGTCCAAATATCTGCTTACCGGCCTGCCGCATATCGCACAGCCAACCATCCGATCCCCTGCATACAGGCCGATTGAGAATTTATGTCCCTGTGGCGGTAAATGATGGCGGTGATTCTGTGCTACAAACTCTTTTGCCTGGCGCAGCGTGACCGGCCTGATCTCCAGCCCCGCCTGCGTCATTTTTTTCTCTTCTTTCATGCCTTCATTTTTTCCTTACATCCGAGAGGACCGCCGAAAGGAAGTTCTGCTCCGCTGCATACCGGCAGATACTCCGCCTGTTCTCCCGGTAAACGCTTTTCAAATAAGCAAGCCTGCTCTTTCCCTGCAATTTTAACTGCCGGACATTTCTGGCCGTATCTTCCAACAGGCAGGAATATTCGTCCTCCCTCTGCTTTTCTTCCATCTGCTGTCTGTAATATTGTTGTAAAGATATATTTTCCATTGCCTCGGTCCTCCATATTTATCTTGCTGATGCAGCCCTTTTTGATGCCGCATACCTCCTGTCTGTAAATGCCGGTATTTCCCCGGAATCCCGGCCCTCTAGCGGAAACGTATTGCTTTTTGTTCTCTCCGCACGTTCAGGCTCCCTCAGAGTGCTTATACGTTTCCTGCCTGAATGGTCCAACCGCTTATAAAGCTCACGGTTTTCCCGTTCACATTGCAGGAAGAAATTGTAATCCTTTCCCAAAGGCGGCAGCCGCAAAAACACTTCATATCCATCCAGTACATATTTCCTTGCCAGCTTTTTTGCCGCCAATCTTCCCGGCACGTCATTATCCAGACATAGGTTCATGCACTTGATATGCTTATGTTCCTCTAAAATTGTTTGAAGCGGCCCATCTGATACCATTCCAAGTGCAAGGATACTGGTTTCATAGTCCTGCCTGAAATCCATATCCGACATGGCATCAATCGCCGCTTCAAATACATTAATTTCTTCACTATCCGGATTTATAATATTTACCCCATACCGTTTGTCATTTCCCGGAACGTCCCCTTTGAATGGTTTCCCATACATATCCCGGATTCCCCTCTGGCTTGCAAATTTGACTTCGCCTTTCGCATCTTTCCCAAGGAATACGATATTATGGTAGGGATTGCTTTCATACATCAAATCTTTCTTTAACCAATAGCTGACAATACCCTGTGATAGTTTCCTGCGCTTCATCAGGTAGGCATACAGGCCCTTGCAGTTCTTTGACCTTTCCGGCAGGATGAAAGGTACTTTTTCTTTCTCTTTTCGCTTATTCTCCGGTGCCTTCCATTTTCCCTTTTCCACAGATGGAGGGATTGGGGCATCCAGTTTGACGTATCCTGCATAATCCAAAAGATAAGAAACCGCCTCCTTATATTCCATATCTTTGAAATACATCAGGAAATCAATCGTACTGCCTCCTACTCCCCGGCTGAACCGGCACCATGTTGCCCTGTCAAAAATCATTGTGGAATCCATACCGTCTATACTGAAATAATTTCCCACCCGTTTCAGGGGAATACCCACATTGCCTGCCAGATCTACGAGGTCTACTGATTTTGCAATCCTCAGTTCTTCATCCGTGAATCTGCCCATAGGAACCTCCTCTCCTAAAATATCCTGTCCGTTCTTTTCTCTCTTGTTATTGTGATGTACTGGCTAAAAACGCCCCAGTTCCTCCCCATACTTCATATCAAAATACTCAGATAATTCAGGATATGCTTTTTCAAACTCTGTCAGATAACGGTTGCTTGCATACTGCTCCCCCTGCTCCATGCAAAATTGCCGCAGGCTCTTCTTTGCATATTGTGCCGGCTGGTTACACCACCGGCTTATCGTGATATACATTCCCTTGTAAGGGGATTTCCAGCATTTTTCGTAGCGCATGATATAGGCAAGGCAGCCATACCGCATGAGTATCCGCACACGTTCCAAAGTATCGCGGATATCCTGCACCCAAAAATCCGGTTTCCACTGGCCGCTTCTGTCAAAACCACATAGCACATACATCTTTAATTCCTTATGGTAAGTGGGTACGGTTTCATAAAACAGTTCCAGTTTTCTTACTATAATGTCCCTGTCCCGGATATCATCAAACGCAAAAATGACGTTGCCATCTAATTTCCCTGAAAACAGTTTTTCCATCTGCCGCTTCTGCATAATCCTCAGATCAAGCCCCTGCCGGAACTGAAAACGTTTCCCGGATTCCAGGACCTTATCTAAGATCGGTTCCCAGCCACAGCAGGCCAGAAAATTATCATCAAGAAAACAAAGTTTCTTTCTGTCCCTATCCATAAATTCCTCTAAGGGGCTGGCCGCTTCGGATTTCAGGCTGTTCCGGTTCACGCAAAACGCGCATCTCCGAAAGCATCCCCTTGATAAAAAGCCAATGGAGTAATCCGTATAGAATTTATAGGCCCTGCTTTTTCCCGGCTGCATATTCTTCTCCACATATTTCTGATACAATCCGTAATCAGGCATATGGTGTTCTATTTCTTCCGGCAGCGGAGGAGCGTTATCATAATAAAAGCCGGTACCCCCATATGTCAGATTTTCCATTTCCAGTATTTCCCCCGGCACATACGTGTCCGTAAATACTTTCGATAAGTATATTTTGTCATATCCCCCTGTCTTCCCATAATCTGTCACAAGCTCTGTCTCATCTCCCCTTTCCTTATGGAAACCGGAGAGCTTCATACAGGCCAGATTGGGAAAAAGGTGCCGGGAGCGGTACAACAGGTCCGCATCAATAATCCCCACTTTCAGTTCCGTCACCCGCTCTCTTCTGTTCCAGAATTTTCATCCCACGGCGCAGCAGCTCCCTACAGTTTAATGTGGGGTCGATAAATGTCTCTGCCTCCCGTGGCGTAAGCCCACGCATAAATAGCCGTTCCATCGTACTCATCTGGTAGCTGTCCAGTTCCGGCCTGGCAATCACTCTTGCCTTTTCATATCCCCCTTTTTGTTTTAGGTGCCTGATGATAACCCCGATCTGGTCTGCATCCATGCCCTTTTGGATACACAGCATCAGCTCATTTCTTTTTATGCCGCTCCGGTATGCTTCAGAAATACGCAAGACTTCCGCCGCTGTAAACCCGCACTCCCTCATTTTGTCAACGATCGTCTTAGGCACCCTGTTATCCAGTGCATCAAGATAGCTCAGTGAGAGGTGCGGTTCCCCATGTACCAAATAACCTTTCATAAATTTAACGGATTTCCCTCTTGTTACTGCACTTGCAAGCACAGAAACATCGGAGACATTTTCACTGGCTTTCAGGATTTCTTTGACCGTATCATATGGAAACAAGTCAACGTACAAAAGCTGCCGCACCATTTTTTCCGCATCTTTTGGGATTTCCGTTTCCTTCCTGATCTGTTCGTAAGTTCTTAAATCTGCAACTTCCCTTTCTTCTGTCTTCACTACAGTGGCCTCCTATCGTGTTTCATCTATTTTCTACTCATTCCCTGCACAATGGCCCCATATGTTACCTCCTGCTCCGGTGAGAGGGCTGCGAATGGTCTTTCTCTGTCCGGGAATCTGTTATATTGACATACTCGCCCATGATATTCAGCGCTTCTTCATAACTGCCGGAGCCAAGAATCCGTTTCTTCATTTCTTCTGCCTGATCTCCCTGTCCATGTTCACGCAGGGTACGGGAAGCAATCCCCAGCAAGTTAAAAATATTCCCATTCCGGCCGATCAGGGCACAGTCCGGTTTTTCCGGTGCCTGCTCCTTTGTAAAACCGCCCAGGTAGTTTGGTACAAAATCAGACAGCCATTTCCCGTAAAAGGTATCATGGGTCTGAATCCTCCATACCGCCAAACGCCCTATAGACAGTTTCACTTCCTCTTCAAAAGGAAAGAGCAGACAGGTCACTCCATCATGCTCAAACGTAAAAATATGGTCAAAGTTTGTCCCCTCAAGCAGAATCCCCGCTTCTGTCAGCATTTTATTGATCCCTCTCTGCCATTCCCGTAGATCGCCGCCGCATCCCTGCAGGATCAGTCCGTCTTTTCCCTTCATCTTGCGAAGGTCTTCTGTAGTAATCTGCTCAATACTCAAATAACCGCCTCCTCACTACTGCTGTCTCCATGCGGTTTGTCCCTGACGTGACCATTTTTCTATGTTCCGTACTCATATCCTACCGTCCCCTCCCATGTGGTCCGTCCGGTACAGCCCGGTCTCTATCAGGCTGAGCCTGTTCCGGGCTTTTTAAAACATGTTCCTTTACCGGTTTGTAGGTAGCCCCGATTCCTTCCATGCGCTCTGCAAATTCACAAATATGGAATACCATCATCCCAACCCTGGTATGGTATTCATCCAAAAAGGTACATTTACGCTCCACCTTATCTCCATTTGGATAGGAAATCTCTATGGAATCACCGTCCTGAATCCGGAACAGCTCCCGGTACCTGCTGTCTATGAAGCGTATTTCTTTTTTCTCGGTATCCATTTTCTCACCTGCCTTTGAAAAAGAGGCTGTATCCGCAGCCCCTTTCTTGTTCTATTATTTTCTTTTCTGCATCCTGTCTATTTTCTTTTCCCTGGCTGGCGGACACAATTCTGCCAACTGACGGAACATGACCTCCTGCATTTCCTGTTTGTATTTCAAAAAAGCCTGGATACCCTGGCTGCTGTTATCAATATAAAGATTCCTCCGGTCTTCGCTGTCCAGTTCCAAATATCTTTCCTCGATCTTATCCCGGCAGTCATTCCGGATTTCCAAGCCTTCGCTCCCATCCCAAACTTCCTGATAGCGCAGAATACTCTCATGCTTCCCCCTTAACTGTGCATTGGTATAAAGCAGCTCAAAAATTTTCTTATCCAACTCTTTTTGGCCGCCTTCTGCATAAGCATCCGACAGAAAGCCTATCCGGTGTGAATAATACGGTGATGAATCATTGCTGCTGTGTGTTGACAGATAAACACCATCTTTTTTTACCGTAATACGGTTGATTAATTCAAATCCCATAAACAGCTATTCCTTTCTTCCCGCTATGTTCCCCTTAGTTTTTCCCCTCTCTCTTTTTGCTTGACAGCCGGGCATATTTCAGAAAGCTGCCGGTACGTAATCTGGTGGAATTTATCAAGTTCTGCATAATATTTTTCCAATTCCGGTGTTACACGTCCTAAGTTGCGCTGTCTCTTCGTTTCTTCACTTAATTGGTCAAAACATGCCTCCCGCTTAACCCTGCAATCATCCAAAATCTCCTGTCCCTCCGGGCTGCTGAATGTATCTTCATACCTGCGGACGCTTGCATGGTTTCCCCTTGTCTCAATCTCCATACAATCCAGCATTTCAAAAATCTTCTGGTCTAATGCCCGCTGCCCGCCTTCCATAAATACTTTCGTAAGGCTTTCGCTGATATGGGAACGATATTGCTGTTTTTCTTCGCTATCCCGTGACGATAAATATACCCCGTCTTTTTTTACCGTAATCCGGTTTACTAAGTCCATATACCCTCCTACCGTTTTTAAGGGTTTCCCAAAATCCCCTGTGCAGAACAGGCCGTTTCTGGTTACCTGCTCATGGCCCGCTGGTTCATGCGCGGTATGCTGAAACCATATACCATGGCAATCTCATCCCCAAGCCTCCGTGTTATTCTGGTAATGTCCGCACGTGTAAATGTGCCATCATATAATTTATTTTGCAGTTTCTCCACCTGTGAATCTTTTACATTTTCTTTGATTGCCCGATACAGGTAGTGGTTTACCCCGTCATGGTGGACTGCCGTACAGCGTAAATCGCCCATTTTGTCAATAAACCATTCATTATAATCGCAGGTACTTTGCAGGCAATCCCGAATATTCCCACTCTCGATCATTTTATAACCGGTTGCCCTGCCATCCCATCTTCCTAAATCTGCACATACCAGAATTGGAGTCGGTAACTGGATATCCAGGTTCAATCTCTCATCTTCCAGATATTCCCCATTAATTTCATACATAAGACCAACCAGCTCTTCTTCCGATTTTTCCGGAAAATCTGCCGCCAGCTCTTCTTTCCAATCATCAAAATCCAGATTTAGGTCACTCCAAATAATATGTTTCTCCCGGTTCATGCCCTACCTCTCTCTTGCATTGCCATCCTTAAACATCCTGTTTGCCCTCCTTTTCGCATATCTTTTCATAGCTTCCGTTTCATCAATACAATGTAACCATTAAGACAACCACCACCTTTTCCTGAATTGCGGAGCACAGTACCGCCCTGTGTTCTTCTGGCAAAGCATCCAGATATGTTCTTTTACACCACTCCGCTTTATTACAGGCTGCCCTCTCTCTTGAAAAAGGCAGCCCTAAAGCTGCCTTTTGATATTTCCCTTAGTCAAAAAGGGACCGCCAAAAGCAGCCCCTCCCCAACTCTTTCTTATTTGTTTCTTTACGCTTTCTTTGCAGTATTCTTTTTCAGTTTTCTCTTACGGGAAACCGCATAGACTACGCAGATACCGCCTGCAAGGACTCCCAAAAGCGGCAGCATCCAGTTTGTGTCATCCCCTGTTTTTGGCGCATCGGCAGGTGTTCCGGGAGCTGCCGGTTTTTTATTCTGGATTTCTTTCAGAACTTCGATTACCGGTGTCTTATCATCTTTATACTCAAAGACAACTTCCCATTCTTCCTCTGGTTTCTCATACCCTTCCAGAACTTTTGTCTCTTTCAGGACATAAACCATTTTCTCTTTCATCTTGCCATTCTCATACACACCAATCGGGAGTTTTTCGGATTCCGCTTTTCCGTCTTTATCCGTCACAAGTTTTGCAACCTCTTTTCCGGATTCTTTTTCAAACAGGGTAAATTCAACACCTTCCAATGGATTCTTCGTTTCAGCATCCGTCTTCTGGATTTTCAGAACACCCATTGCGCGTTCATCTTTCATTTCCACTTTCTGAATTTCCCCTGTCTCAAGAACAGTAAATTCCACATCGCTGGCTACTACATAACCATCAATGGCTGCTTCTTCGTGAAGGGTGTATTCCCCTACCGGGATATATTCAATCAAATGTTCTTCTCCTGTAGTCCATTCTTCGACCACTTTTCCATCCTTGTCGATGATCTGCAATTTTGCGCCCTGGATTTCTTCCCCATCTGTAATATCAGTCTTAGAAACAGATACCTTCGTATGGTCGTCCTGCATTTCCACCTTCTGGATTTCTCCGGTTTCTTCCACGACAAAGGTTACATCCTCTGCGCGGACATATCCCTTATCTGTCGGAGCCTGCTCTTCGTGAAGAGTGTATTCCCCTACCGGAATGTACTCAATCAGATGTTCTTCCCCGGAAACCCATTCCTCGATCACATTTCCTTCTTTGTCAATGATCTGGAGCTTCGCTCCCTCAACCTCTTTTCTATCCGTAATATCGGTCTTAGAAATGGATACTTTCGTATGGTCATCCTGCATTTCCACCTTCTGGATTTCTCCGGTCTCTTCCACAACAAAGGTTACATCCTCTGCGCGGACATATCCCTTATCTGTCGGGGCCTGCTCTTCGTGAAGGGTGTATTCCCCCACCGGGATATATTCAATCAGATGTTCTTCCCCGGAAATCCATTCTTCGACTACATTTCCCTCTTTGTCAATGATCTGAAGCTTCGCTCCCTCAATCTCTTTTCCGTCTGTAATATCGGTTTTGGAAATGGATACTTTTGTATGGTCGTCCTGCATTTCTACTTTCTGTACTTCCCCGGTTTCTTCCACAACAAAAACAACATCCTCCGCACGGACATAGCCTTTATCCGTTGGGGCCTGTTCTTCATGCAGAATGTACTCTCCCGGTTCCAATGCGTATACGGTATGAGGTTCTTTCTCTGATACCCATTCTTCAATCACTTCCCCATCCTTCAGGATTTGAAGTTTTGCTCCCTCAATCTCCTGTCCTCCGGTAAGGTCTGTTTTTGTAAACTCTGTGATAGTAGGCTGGTTCAGGATTTCACAAGAAAGTTCAATTACTTCCTTTGATGAATCCGTATAGCCCGCATCAAAATGGTAAATTTCTTCATTGTCCAGGTATCCCGGTTTTTTCTCCAGCTCTTTCACATAGAATTTGCCATGCGGCAAATCTGCCTGGAATTTCAATTTTCCTTCACTGTCCGTTGTTCCTGTTTCGATCAGCGCGTCTTTCTCTACTACCACTTTACCGGCTGCATTTTTGATGTCTTCCTCTGCATAGAGTCCAAAAACCACACCATCCAGAGCTTTTTCCGTAACCGCATCCTTTTTCAGTACCTCAATCGTGATATGCTGCCTTGCATTTTCCCAGTCCATTGTGACATAATCAACCGCAATTTCCTGTCCGTTGTATTTAATCTCAAATTCTCTTGCCACAGTATCAAGGACATTGTTCACGCCTGCATTTTTCTCTTCAATAACATACTTCCCAATCGGGAGGTTATTCACAACCGCTTTGCCCTCTGCATCCGTAACAAGTGCCGCTACCAGGTCATTCTTATTGTATTTCACAATCCTGTTTCCTTCTGCATCCACCTGTCCGTCTGGTGTATAGATGGTTTCCTTTGCATATACGGCAAATTCCGCCCCTTCAACGCTTCCCATTTCATAAGAAAATTCATATCCGGATGTTTTTTCCATAGCATCTTCACCAGTAAAAAGTCCTGAAACCGTATTTACAAGTGCTGCCACGCCATTTTTCATTTTATTAACAATCTTGTCTTCTACCTTTTCGGCATCTTTCAGTTTTTCAGCCTGTTTATTGATAACAAGGCTTCCAACAGCTTCATCATTGTACTGTTCAATGACTACAATGAATTTTCCGGTTTCTTCCTCTACCTGGTGGACCGTATTGGAATCTACCGTAATTGTGGTTGCAGCTTTTCCGGCTTCCTGATATTTACCTCCTGCTGCCACTTCATTGAGCGGTACATTTACGCCATCTGCAACCAGAGAATTTTCTTTTCCCACAATTACATAAGAATCCGGCGCCTGTACCTCTTCAATGCGATATGTGCCGCATTTCAACTGCTCCGGCGTAACCAGGTACCCCTCTTCATTTGTCTGGAACACGGAAACCGTTTCTTTATTTGGATACCGAACGATCATTTCCACATATTTTTCCGCTGCCACATCGTAAATCTTATAGGAAGCACTGTTATTCAGGACGGTTTCCTGTGTCTGTGCATCTTTCTTCACGATCTTAAAATAGAACTGTAACGGACGGTCATCAAACACACGCCATACCTGTGGTTCACGGCTGTCCTCCGTAATGTGGACGATAAACGGATTTACATTCTTCAGATTTTCCGGTACTGTAGATTCAAATACTACATAGTCCCCATAAGGGATTTCCGGGCTCTTCAAGTATCCGGTATTGTCTGTGAACAATTCCGGTACATTTACTTTTTCTCCGTTTACATAGTAGGAAGCCGTTTCTTCCTTACTATAATCGTATCCGATAAAATCATTGGATGTAAATGTGCTTCCATTTGCAGGTTTCAGCGTCCCTTCTTTTACACCGGAAAGGCTGCTGATCAGGAATACCTTAAATCCAGCCCCTTCTACAAGGTCCGTTTCCGTCTGCTCCCCATCCTCAGAAATTTTGATTAACTGGAACGCCTGTTTCTTCACTGTTTCCCTTACAGTTATGTCCCTATGGACAATTTTTACTTCCTGCCCTTCATAGGCAACAGAAACCGGGTATTCCGTTTCATCCAGAAGATAGCCTTCCGCCGGCTCAATTTCTTTGACAATGTAGTTTCCAAGATAAAGGTTGGTAAAATCCAAAGTACCCTCGCTTGAAATCTGTCCCTGTGCAACCAGCTCTCCGGTTTTATGAACAGTTCCGCTCTTCTTGTTCGGGTGCTGGATATCCTCTGCAGCATACAGCCCATATCTGGCCCCTACCATTTTGGCATCTCCCTGTGCAATAAAATCCAGAGAGTCGTTGTCGATCTTCTTCACACGGATTTCTCCACGTACTTCCTCATTCTTAAATTCATGCTCGAAGGTATAAGTATATGTGCTGTCATTCTTATATTCATATGTGAAAGTATAAACAGCATCCGATTTATAATATTTATCCGGAGCCTGGCTCTCTTTCACACTATATTTGAATCCTAACGGGATATCGGAATGGAATACTGCATTGCCATCCGCATCCGAACTGGCCTGCTCGATCAGCGTTCCTTTTCCTACGATAACATTTCCATTATGGGCTGTAATATCGCTTTCCGCATACAGGCCAAATACAGCACCTTCCAAAGCTGCATCATCGTTCGCAGATTTTTTCACAACTTTTACGGTAACATCCGGCCTGTCGTTGGTATATGAAACTTCTCCTGTTGCCAGCTCTACCGTCTGTCCTGCATAAGCCAGTGTTACGGTCTGTGTACGCTCTTCCTCTGTTTTCCCGATTACCAGATTCTTTGGTGCTTCCTCTTCTACAACTTTATATTTTCCGAGATACAGTTCCGCCGTTGTGGTGCTTCCATCCGCACCGGTTTCCAACTGTGCAACCACATCCCCTGCATTATGGACCTTTGTTGTCTTGTCCTGGCTGTAAATATCTTCTGCCGCATATACCGTATATTTTGCCCCTGCATAAACGGAATTTTCATAGACAAAACTCAGGTTCCCTGCCTCTCCTGTCACGCCGGTAAGGACTTCGCCATTTTTGCGGACAGTGATCTTTCCTTTCTGCTCCTGGTTAGTAACCGCTACGGACGTTGTTTTTCCCGGAACCAACGCCACATTGAAAGACGCGGTATTCAGTTTATAACCCTGCGGCACAGAAATTTCTTTCAGATATACCGTATCCTGTGTTTTCACAAATTCTACTTCGGACGCACCATTTGCATCAGTTGCAGGCATTTGAGTAATCAGGTCCGTACACGCTTTATCGGAATAAATACCAAAAACGGCTCCCGCAAGGTTTACCTTCGTAGCATCGTCTTTTTTAATGACCTGCACTTTGGATTTATCCAGTTTCAAGGTTACGCTTGCTTCACTGTCTTTCGGCCCATTTGTTGTCTTCTTTTCCAGGAATGTAACATTCTGTGCATCCGCAATCAGGGCTTCATACATATAAATAAACGGCCTTGCAAATTTAGCTGTTGCCTTTACCTTGAATGTAACCTGTTCTTTTCCGATACTATGTGCCTTTTCTACCGGAATACGGACATAGAAGCTGCTTTTCAGGTTGGAAGAATCTTTATATACAATCTCCGCCCCATCCGGCGCGCCTTCCAGATTAATGGATTTAGAACTCAGTTCTCCCTCCACCTGTACTTTATACCATCCGGTCTGGTAATACTTGCCGTCGCTGCTTAATGTCATTGCTGTAGAAGACGGGGCAACAATTTCAAAGGATGGGGTATCTCCATATCCATCCTGATTTCCGGCTCCATTCTTTTTTACATCCTTATACATTTTCTGAACACAGTCATAAACGTCCTGATAGCCGCTTACTGCGCTCAAAGAACTGATCGGATGGCCGTCATAACCGTAATCAGATAAAATACAGTAAATAACGGTCTGAGTCACATAATAGTCCTTAATCCAGTTTCCTGTAGAATATGCAGAATTGCAGCAATCGCCATATACTTTACTTCCGTTTGCAATCGCATAAGCGATCTCGGAATACATACCGTTTGCTTCCCATTCTTTTCCAATATACTGTGTCTCATCAATGAAATGCGAACTGATCTGCAGGCAGTAAGCAAGTCTCCAGCCGTTCGCCTCATCATCATCAATATATTTCACATAATTGTGTACCTGGTTTCCGGTTTTGCTGGAATAAATATAATCCAGAAGGGGAATATCCCATTTTCCTGTCTGGTTCTTTGCGTTTCTTACTACCAGCTTTGATGCGGCTGCTCTTGCCGCCCGGAACATACCCGGCCGGCCTGCACCGGCAGATAACAGGGACTGGTACATACGGAAAAGTTCCAGATCAGCCCCTGTCAATGTAACATTCAGATCTTCATAAGCCATGATTTTTTTTACGAGGGCTTCCCCTTTTTCAAGCACCTGCTCCGGTGTCAGATCGGACAGGGCGGTTTCACTTTCTTCCTGCGAATCCCCCTCCCCGTCATCATCGGATTCTTCGCTTTCCTGCTTCTGCTCCTGATTGGAATGTCCATTCGTCTCCGGCTCCTTGTCCGTTACGACAATTTTCCGTGTGACTTCATAAGCCTGTCTTCCGCTATATGGTTCGACATAATATACGGCTGTGTAGGTATCCGCCTTATTATAGTCAAACGCCTGTTTTTCTGTACCGGAAGCCTCTTTAAAGGTTACTTTTACCTTTTCCGGAGAAATGGTAAGCCCGGTAAAATCGCTCTCAATATCAAATTTTTCTCCCGCCTGGATGGTAATATCCTCAGCGGTCACGATTTCATCCTCAGACAGTTCCGTTTCAAGGGAAGTCTCACTCTCTGTTTCCGCCGCCTGTGTTTCCGGCTCCTCTGCGGCAAACGTAGCCAATGAAGAATTGAACAATGTGGAGCATCCGATTAAGAATGCCAAAGCACCTGCTAAAATCCGTTTCTTCTTATTTCTCATTCTGTTTTTGCTCCTTTTCTTATTTTTTACGCAAAAAAAGCAGACTTTACACAAGCCTGCTTCATGTTCCCATAACCGCAGCCATACATAAAAACTCCGATCATGGATTCCATATGTAGTTTTCATGCATGGCATTGGATACGGTCTGTCCCTGATCCAATGCATTTACAATAAATTCCTTTCCTTATGTGCTGCTCCCCGCATGGAAGATTACCAAAACCAACTGTAATACCAGCAGGAACAAACTCATTACCAACCTTACCGTCAAACACAGCAGTTTTCCAACTGCCAGTAAAATGCCCCAAATAAAAGATAAAATTCTCTGTAAAACTGCCATATCCGCTTCCTCCTTAATCGTCCTCTAAATCATAAAACTGGGCGAACTGTATATCCTTTTCTGAATAATCAGCCTCTTCTGTTTCTTTCGTTGGAATATCCCCGGTTATGGGAGCGGCAAGCATCCCCTGTACCGCTTCCCTTACCGCGTCTTTTATTATCTCAGACATCTGCTCTCTCTGCACTTGGGATACCGCTTTTGTTATCAATTCCAGCAGAGGCCCGTTCTGGCGTTCCAGATACCGGTTTAATTCCTCTGTCTGTTTTTCTTCCTCTTCCTGTTTCAGATATCTGCTAAAATGTATGATCGCTTCTGCAATAAAATCATCTTTCGTCTTAAAGATATCTCTGTTGTAGTTTTTCAGGCACCGGTATGCCTGTGCATGGACCGGACGCTCTTTGTACAACCGCAGGGAAGTCGTATATTTTCTTTCATTGTCCATATCTTTTTACTCCCTGTCATGCACTTTTCTCTTTCCGCATCTGCTTTGCCCTTAAAATGCTTCTTACCGCAGCCTCACATCCTTTAGCGTTCGCACATACATCTGTCACAAACTGTACTTTCCGGTTTTTATTGTCCCCGAAGTTCTGGATAATGGAAGCCCCACCGCCCATGAAGACCATATTCGTAAGGTCGAGGTTGTAATGATTGGCCCGGATAATATCGTAAATATCAGAAGAATACTCTTTCAGGCACCTTGTGATCTCCGCCCTGTACTTATCCGGGCAGTCATAATCCCCATTTCTCATAAACGACTCTATGAAATACTGGGGAACACTGGTGCCAAGCCGTGCTACCATTTCCTCATTTACCCTGTTAATACAATATAATGTGGCTTTATCCGATATTGCATAGTTCCCATCCGGCATACCATCCACAAACCCTACCAGGTCTACCGTACCGCCCCCAATATCAACCAGCAGGCAGAATCCCGAAGCTTCATCCAGAAGCGTATGGATAACAACATGCCCCTGCATAAACACATATATATTTTCAAGGGTTACATGGTAATGGATTCCTTCAAACCGGAAATGAAGTTCTTTTGTCTTAAACAGGTACTTTTTGAATCCCTCTTTCTGCTGCTGGAATCTCCGGGGCGGAAGTGCTGCGCCAATCCTCACTTTTGCACTGGCCATTTTCCTGTGCTTCAGTTCTTTTGCCAGCGCAGCAAGGGTAAGCAGGTAATAATCCTCATTTACCGTTTTGTCCACTCGCTCTATTACCGGGACCTGCCCTCCCACATAGTAGAACCGGTTCTGGTATTCCAGAATATTCTCCAGACTGTCCGGTTTCGTCTGGATTGGCTGTACTGCTGCTGAAAATACTGTACTTGCAGTTTTCATGTTTCTGTTTCCGTGGTCAATTCCAATAATTTCAATGTTATCTAACATATCCTACCTCCTGGATTCTTTCATACTATAATTTTAGCGTTTTGGTTCACTCATACTTTTCTCTTCTGTTTTCTCTTTTTGGGGAATCAATTTCATACTTTCAAAGAGGGTTCCCATTGTCCCTTTAACCTCTTCAAAACTCATATCGTCCGGTGTGCTTATGGTTATTATATAGGCATCCGGATGTTTCTGACCTTTCTCTTCACTATACAATGTCAATTGCTGTCCCCAATATCCATCCTCATGTGTATGGATATTGGCAGCACGGCCATCCACCTGTATGAGATATTCTGCCGTATCAACCGGAAGCTTTTTAACTTGCTCTTTCTGCCCTGCATACATATACCCTTTCAGATATGTGTCCAGTTCCTCTTCAAGTGCAAAAATAATATTTGTCATACATTCATCGTACTCGGTCTCCTCAATGGTCAGTGCCGCAACAAACTCTTTCTGTGGAATCACATCGATTACCAGACTCTTGAGTTTTTGTGAATCTACCGTTTCAAAATACCACGGATCGCCAATCACTAAATGTTCCGGACGCTTTATTTGGTATGATTCTTTCCTCATTCACCAATCTCCTTAATCAATATATCTATGTCTTTTTGAAATAATTTCTGCAGCCTGATTACCACATGTACATTAGGCTTTTGCTGTCCATATTCAATTCTTTGATATGTCCGCAGGCTTATTCCCAATTTCTCAGCAAGCTCTAACTGGGTAAATCCATGTGCAACCCGCAATTCCCTCAATTTTGTAACTCCCGGTCACCCCCTTATGCTTTGGGGATTTGCGGAATGATAAGCATATAAATTCGTAAAATAGCTTGTGGTTGTCATTACTGCATTGTAAAGGGATGTCATAATTACTGCCCGTATGTTATTAGCCTTACTTCCACAATTCTGTATAGAGTCCATGACAAATTCCACAGCAGATTTTTCAATCTTCTTATAGATTCCCTGTACCACCGGTGTCGGTTTATCCTCACGGTTAATCCGGACTGTCCTGGCCTTGGAAGTAAGAACGTCAACAGCAATCGCAACGATCTCATTTAACAGTTTTCTGTCATATGGCCTGTCCATCCATATCGCATCATAATCAATCTGTAGCTTGAACAGCTTTTCCGCTGCCTGATAGGATATGATAGGATTGGTATACTCTTTGACGTTAATCTCTGTTGTAATCTCAGGGCTAGTCTCTGTTGTAGTCTCTTGGGTAATCTCTGTATTTGTTCCACCTTCAAAAAAGTGAGCCGTATTTTCCAAAAGTGGGACTTCCATATCTTCTAAAGTGGCAGGTGTCTCTTCAAAAGGGGATACCCTCTCACTTTTCAAAGGGACAGCACCCATTTCACAAGTTCTGATCTCTCCCCCAGTACCTTCTCTCGGGGATATATCTTCCCTTTTAGTGTCTCCCCTCTCCCTTTCAAAAGAGAGAGGGCAGTTATGACCATCCTGTGGATATGTGAGTTGCCGAAGTTTCTGTACAATCAATTCGAGATACAGGACGTTATTAACTACCAGACCATTGATATTCACTGTACGGAATACCCGTTTTACCACACCCAATTTCTCCAAAAAGATAATTGCATTGGTAGCTTCCTTTTTTGATATTCCAAACTGTTCACTGATCTGCTGATAGCTTCTTTGCAGTAAATCCGCCTTAAACTTCTTTTTCACAGCAATCACCTGGCCGGAACTTTCATCCCGTAGCTCCGTAGGCTTATACCAATACACGATATCAGCCAAAATAATAATTGCTGTAAGGTTTGGCTTTCCACTTTCCCTTACTATCGTGCGATACCACATTTGAGGAATCACATTCCCGGAAATGTTCAGTTTCGCATTTTCATCCACAATCGCATTTCCTGTACTGTATATACCTCCATCCATAATAGTTACCTGCCTTTCCTCTGATTACGCGCTTCATCCGCGTAAAACATCTCCTCTATGTCTTCATCAGCCCTTTTTGCTGCTACAATAAGGCAATACAGGAAAAGCAGAAACAAACACAATGCACCAATAATTATCGCTTTAATCATCGTTTCATCCTCCAAAACAAAAGAGGACTAAGCCAGCCAGCAGAAACTAACCAACTTAGTCCTCAATATTATATTTTTACAGTATACCGCCGGTCCGATAGACCTTTGCAGACAAAGAAAGCCAGCAAGAAATGATAAGTAGTGGTTGGGTTGGACTAAGTGGCCAGAGTTCCTATCATCAAACGTCTGCGCCGGTCCTATTCCACACAAAATCTATTCCCAGGCTATAAATCTTGCACCATTTATGGTATAATAAAATAAGACCAAATCAGCGCAAACCCTTTATTTATAAGGTCTCTGCTAACTTAGTCTTATTTTAACACAGGCTCCCGCACCCGGAGGGCCGATAAGCAGAATATTATGGAATCCGCTTACCGCGATTTCCACCGCCCTGCGCACGCTCTCCTGACCGCAGATATCTCCGAAATCCACGATTTCCTGCTCCAACGGCCTTTCCTTCACCTCCGGAGCATCCTGAAAAGCTTCCGGATGTTTCAGATATTCCATCATTTCCGTAAGGTTTTTCACACCGATCACCGGAATATCCTTCACAAGCCTTCCTTCCCTCAGATTCCCGAAAGGAACCATGCAAAACCGGCATCCTTCCTCCCTGGCTTTGATCACCATGGGCAGAATCCCTGACATAGAATGGATTTCTCCATTCAGGCTGATCTCCCCTGCCATCATCACTCCCTGTAAAAGCTTCGGATCAATCATGCCGGCTGCCGCAAGCAGCGCGGCAGCCACCGGCATGTCAAAACCGGCGCCCTCCTTCTTGATATCTGCCGGGGCAAGATTTACGGTAATTCTTTTGGGCGGAAGAGAGATTCCATTATTCCGAAGCGCAGTCCTTACCCGATCCTGTGCCTCTTTCACCTGGGCAGACGGAAAACCTACCATAGTAAAAGAAGGAAGCCCGTCACTCACATCTGCTTCCACCTGGATGGGGCATACCTCAATCCCCAAAATGGTCGCTGTTAAAACACTGGCAAACATTTCTGCTCCTTTCTGCAAAAATGCCCTCCCCCGAAAATCCGGCATTTCAGCTTATGATTTTAATGTTCATTAGGAAAATTCAAGAAAAAAAGAAAATAGAAATGGGTAAAACGAGAAAATATTCACTCTTTTTTAACAAAAAGCCTCCCTTTTCAGTATAGTCCATTTTGCTCCAATTTTCAATAGTGCATTTCGTTCTGACCTATACTTTTTGAAAAAAATAGGAGGATTTTTTATGAAATATCAAAGAATTCAGGATCTGCGCGTAGATTCCGACCTCTCTCAAAGAGAAATCAGTGAGATTCTTCACATTACCCAGAGATCTTACTCTCATTACGAAACAGGCTCCAGAGGAATCCCCATTGAAATGCTCATCCGTCTGGCGGATTATTATGACATCAGCATTGACTATCTTGTCGGACGTACGGATAGAAAAGAGGTACTGAAATAGGGGCTGCAAAATGCAGCCCCCTTTTTAATTGCCTTCACTGCGCTTTTTTTCTTCCCACTGGGCGATCTTACCAATGTTGGCAACTTCATATTCATTAAAGATGGAATCCTGCTGTGCATCAAAGGTTTCCGGTGCAATCGTTCCCTGATACCAGGATTTGCTGTTAAAATACTCTGCAATATAGGATGTCACAAACTGCCTTCCATGACGGGCATAGATCTCATTTTTTGCAAGCTCCAATTCCGCGGACGAATATTTGGAAATCTCTTCGTCCGTCAGACAGCGGCTGTTGCTCTCCGGAAAGAAATAATCTCTCTCCAAAGACTCGGATACCTCTGACGGAGCCGGCGTTGGCGTTGGCGCAGTTTCTTCATACTCAAAATTTCTTTCCCTGCTCATGACACAGTTCACATTCGGGCATACGGAAACACCCTCCGCCCGTTCTGTTGTGGTAATCTTTACATAAAGCCCTTCCGGGGAAAAGGTCATACTTCCGCCTGCCTTGTTTCCATGGGAATCTGTAAAGGAAAGCTGCGCTGCATTCCCTGCTACCTCTGCCGTTACATCTGCCTCACAGACCACTGTCCCATTGCGGTTGGCCTGGGCAAACGAAAAGGAAACAGATTTCTCAGTCAATGCGTAAATGTTCATCGTCACAATATCGTTTGTGGCATACCAGGTACCCACATAGTCATCCGGAAGAAAGGCCGGGACGATGGTAGGAACCGGGGTAGGCGTCGGTGTTGCAGTCGGCACAGGCGTAGGTGTCACTGTTACAGCAGGGGTAGGTGTCACCGTAGGAACACGTTCCAGCTTCTCAATTGCTTCCTGCTTCTGTTTCTCCTTCTGCTCTCTTTTCCGGTAACCTGCAAGCAGCAAAGCCGCAATCCCCATCATCAGGAAGATAACGATCAGAACAACAAGCATCTTTATCAGTATGTTTTTCTTTCTATTCAAATGCATCACCTCTGTTCAAAAAGCACCTCTGCTATCCGATATCCCCTCTTTTCCGGCATTTCAGCGAGCACAAAAGCTGTTACTCTTTACCGCTCCAGCAGTAGGTGCAGAGCTTGCACGGCTCAATACCGATGGATGCAGTCAGATCATCAAGACGATGATATTTCAAAGTCGTAAAGTTCAGCTCTTTGCGGATTTCCTCCAGCATTTCCTTATAATTTGCAGAATCAGGGTTTGCATAGTCTGCAAGCACCTTATCATCTACATTCTCTCCTTCTCTTTTGGCGATCACTCGTCTTGTAATCAGATCCATTTCCGATTTAGATCTGGAGAAATTCAGATATTTACAGCCATAAAGAAGCGGCGGACATGCCGGGCGGATATGAACCTCTTTTGCACCGTTATGATACAAAAATTCCGTTGTCTCACGAAGCTGGGTACCGCGCACGATCGAGTCATCGATCATCAGAAGGCTCTTATCCTTAATCAGCTTGTGTACAGGAATCAGCTTCATCCTGGCGATCAAATTACGCTGGCTCTGCTGTGTCGGCATGAAGGAGCGCGGCCAGGTCGGTGTATACTTAATAAACGGACGTGCAAAAGGTACGCCGGAGCGATTGGCATATCCAATGGCATGGGCAATACCGGAATCCGGCACACCTGCCACAATATCCGGTTTTACTTCTCCGAAGTCTCTCTCTGCAAGCATATCTCCGCATTTATAACGCATTTCCTCTACATTGACGCCTTCATATGTGGATGTCGGATATCCATAGTATACCCAGAGGAAAGAGCAGATACGCATCTCTTCTCCCGGTTTCTGCAGGGATTCCGCACCTTCCGGTGTCACGAACATAATCTCTCCGGGGCCAAGTTCTTTATAATCATCGTATCCGAGATTGATATATGCATGGCTCTCAAAGGAAATACAGCATGCATCTTCCTTTTTTCCTATGATCAGAGGAGTTCTCCCCAGACGGTCGCGGGCTGCAAAAATTCCCTTCGGCGTCAGGATCAGCATTGTCATGGAGCCTTCGATCATCTCCTGTGCATACCGGATTCCCTCCACCATCGTCTGTTTCTGGTTGATGAGGGAGGCCACCATCTCCGTAGGGTTGACACTTCCTCCGCTCATTTCCAAAAAATGGGTACATCCATTTTTGAAAGAATGAGCGATCAGCTCATCCATATTGTTGATTTTGCCTACGGTTGTAATGGCGAAATTTCCCAAATGGGACCTCACCAGCAGGGGCTGCGGCTCATTGTCGGAAATGCATCCTACGCCAAAACTGCCCTCCAGTTCTGAAACATCTCTGTCAAACTTCGTCCGAAACGGCGAATTTTCAATATTGTGAATGGCACGGTCAAAGCCTTTCTCTTTATCATATACAGCCATACCGCCTCTTCTTGTTCCCAGATGGGAATGATAATCAATTCCGAAAAAAAGATCCAACACACAACTGGACTTTGACGCTACTCCAAAAATTCCACCCATATCATTCGTCTCCTTGTCATTCCAAATAAGTTACGCACCCATTATATATAACCTGCAAAAATCTGTAAAGGTTTTTTTATTTTTTCTCCTTGATGATTCCTCTGCGGTACGCATCCAGAAGCAGCATTAGTTCCTCGATTCTCTCTTTCAGGGCTTTTCCATTATCCGTATCTCCTACCAGACAGCGCCTGGAAGTATACCGCACAGATACACGATTGGAAACGATATCTGTCTCCTGGGATACGGCGGCTTCCGCTGATGTAAACGGCTCATGGGCTGATAAGATCAGTCCATAGGAATTATAAATCAGCGTATATCCGGCAATTCCCGTCACCTTGCGGTACGCTTTGGAAAATCCTCCGTCAATGACGATTACCTTCCCATCGCATTTCACAGGGCTTTCTCCATCGCTCTGGTGTACAGGTACATGTCCGTTGATAATATGGCCATCCTCCGGATCCAGACCAAATTCCAAAAGCATGGAATCTACCACATCCTGATTCTCAAGAAGGCGGTAATAAGCATTCTTCTTTTCTTTATGTGTTTCTTTTTCCGCTATGAAATACCTTTCAAATGTACTCATTTTATCCTTGCCGAACAGAGGGGAATTGGGGCCTGCCCAGATATACCACAGGATATCCATTCCTTTCTTCTGTTCTTCACTGTCCACCTCATAAAAAGCGCGCCGGACATAGGCTTCCAGAGCATCATACAGTGCTTTGCCCTTATAGGTTTCTTCAAAGATCCGAACTTCTTTGAAGCTTCCATCCTCGTTCAAAGGAATACTTCCATGGAAAAGAAGATTTCCGTTATAAGTCTTATACAGGCCTCCCTTATCTAAAAGAAGACGCACATGATTCTGCAGCTTTTCGCAGTTGCGGAATGCGGATGAGAGACGTTCCATGACGTCTTTTTCCCCGTCAGTCAGCTCATACGGGTTTGCCCAGTCGATTGTAGGGAATCGGGTATCAAGAAGCGCGTATTCCTTCCCGTCCGCCAGAGTGATGGTTCCCTTCTGCACATCTATCCGGTGAAGCAGACAGCGGTCATCCATCTGGAATTCCGGGTGCCTGCGGATCAGCTGTCCCTCAAGCTTGAACTGGATCATGGCAATGGCCTTATGCATCTTTCGTCCCAGCTCTTCCTCCATAGCATTATAATAAGAAGCTCCTTTTTGCTCAAATACCTGACATGGGTCATCCGCATAGGCTTCCATGGCAAACGTTGCCAGCGGAATCATATTAATGCCGTAGCCATCCTCCAAAATGTCCAGATTATCATAACGGATACTGTTGCGGATGACGGTAGCAATACAGGCAGTCTGTCCTGCAGCCGCTCCCATCCATACGACATCATGATTGCCCCACTGAATATCCAGAGAATGGTACTCCGTCAGGCGGTCCATAATAAAATGCGGTCCCGGCCCCCTGTCATAAATATCCCCCAATATGTGAAGATGATCCACAACAAGGCGCTGGATCAGCTCTGCCAGAGCAATAATAAAGTTCTCCGCTCTGCCGATTTCGATAATCGTATCCACGATTGAGTCATAGTATGCTTCCTTGTCCAGAACCTCCGCCTTTTCTGTGATCAGCTCTTCAATGACATAGGCATAATCTGTCGGCAGAGCCTTGCGAACCTTGGATCTGGTATATTTGGATGCCGTTGTTTTACACACCTCGATCAGACGGTACAGCGTGATCTTATACCAGTTCTCCATATCTTCTTCCGACTTTTTTACAAGCTCCATTTTTTCCCTTGGGTAGTAGATCAAAGTAGCCAAAGAACGCTTGTCACTGTTGCTTAGCGTATGTCCGAACACATCATCGATTTTCTTGCGTACCGCTCCGGAACCGTTTCGGAGTACATGGGAAAAAGCCTCGTATTCCCCATGGAGATCAGACATAAAGTGCTCTGTTCCTTTTGGCAGATTCAGGATAGACTGGAGGTTGATAATCTCCGTAGAGGCCTTTCCTATTGTAGGATACAGTTCTGCCAGACGCTGCAAATAACGCAGATCCTCTTTCTTCATAATTCCCCTTCTCCTTATAAAATGATTATGATCAGATTAATCCTTCCATAGATATCATGATTGATCCGTCATCGCCCATGAAACATCTACCCTTATGTAAAGTCAAACAGCGACATCTGATTTGACTGGGGAATGTCCCCGAACAGATTCAGATCATCCATCAGGTCAATGACCGTTTTGCTCACCTTGGTCCTGTCGCGGAAATCATCCTTGGACAGGAATTTACCCTTGGCTGCTGCTTCCACAACAGCATCCGCCGCCTTCTCGCCCAGTCCTTCGATGCTGTCCAGAGACGGCATCAGCTTGCCGTCAATGATCTGGAAACGGTGGGCTTTTGCTTTATATAGATCAATGGGTATGAACTCCAGCCCCCTCGCATACATCTCCTGCACAATACGCATATCACGGATCGAGTCCTGCTCTTTCTTGGTTGCAGAGTCTCCTTTTTTCCGTAATTCTGCCAGATAAAATTCCAGACGCTCCCGTCCCATACACATGGTTTCGTAAGAAAACGCCGTAGCACGGATACTGAAAAATGCAGCATAATATGCCAGCGGATGAAACACCTTAAACCACGCAATGCGGTAGGCCATCATAACATAAGCGGCCGCATGGGCCTTTGGAAACATGTATTTGATTTTTTTGCAGGACCAGATATACCAGTCAGGAACATTGTGCTCTACCATGGTGGCTTCCCATTCGGGACGCAGCCCTTTGCCCTTACGGACACTCTCCATAATGGTAAATGCAAGGCTGCTCTCCACCCCCATGCTGATAAGATAGATCATGATATCATCTCGGGTACAGATGGCTGTGGAAATGGTTGCCTTCCCCTCCTGGATCAATGTCTGGGCATTGCCCAGCCAAACGTCCGTACCATGAGCCAGTCCTGCAATACGGACCAGATCGGAAAAATATTTCGGCTTGGTATCAATGAGCATCTGCATAGCAAAATCGGTACCAAACTCCGGCACGCCGAGGCATCCCAGCTTACAGCCCCCGATATCTTCCGGCTTGATTCCAAGGGCATCCGTACTGGCAAAGAGGGACATCACGTCCTTCTGATCCAGCGGCACCTCCTTGGCATCCAGCCCGGTCAGGTCCTCCAGCATACGGATCATGGTGGGATCATCGTGTCCCAGAATATCCAGCTTCAGAAGGTTTCCGTCAATGGAATGGTAGTCAAAATGTGTGGTGATAATATCACTTGTTTCATCATTTGCCGGGTGTTGCACAGGCGTAAATTTTTCAATTTCTTCTCCTTTGGGAAGTACGATGATGCCGCCCGGATGCTGTCCTGTGGTACGGCGTACTCCCGTACATCCCGCAACGATCCGGTTGATCTCACAGTAGCGCTTATGCTGTCCCCGTTCTTCATAATAGTTCTTCACATAGCCGAATGCAGTCTTCTCCGCAAGAGTACCGATGGTACCCGCTTTGAAGGTCTGACCCTTACCGAAGATGACCTCCGTGTATTTATGGGCATTCGCCTGGTATTCTCCGGAGAAATTCAGGTCGATATCCGGCTCCTTATCTCCTTTAAACCCAAGGAATGTTTCAAAAGGAATATCAAAACCTGCCTTGATCATCTTTGTGCCGCATTTCGGGCATACCTTATCCGGCATGTCGCACCCTGCCATTCCGCTGTATTTCTTCACCTCAGGCGAGTCGAAATCGCTGTATTTGCAGTTGTCACAGATATAGTGAGGCGGCAGGGGATTTACCTCCGTGATACCGGACATCGTGGCCGCCAGGGAGGAACCTACGGAACCTCGGGAACCTACCAGATATCCGTCATCATTGGACTTCCACACCAGCTTCTGGGCAATGATATACATCACCGCATAACCATTGGAAATAATGGAGTGCAGCTCCTTTTCCAAACGTTCTTCCACAATTTGGGGAAGCTTTTCCCCGTACATTTCATGAGCTTTCCTGAAGCAGATTTCTTTCAGGTCACGGTCTGAATTCTCAATCACGGGCGGGAATTTATCCGGATGGATCGGAGATATCTTTTCAATCATATCCGCAATCTTGTTTGTATTTGTAATAACGACTTCTTCTGCCTTTTCGCTGCCCAGATAGGAAAATTCCTCCAGCATTTCCTCTGTTGTCCGAAGATACAGAGGTGCCTGGTTATCCGCATCGGAAAAACCGTTTCCTGCCATAATGATCCGTCTGTAAATTTCGTCCTGCGGATCCATGAAATGCACATCACAGGTCGCCACTACCGGCTTTTTAAACTGTTCGCCGAGCTTCACGATCTTCTTATTCAGTTCGATCAGGTCCTCATCGGAATTGACCATATCGTTCTTTTCATCTGCAATCATAAAATGATTGTTGCCAAGCGGCTGAATTTCCAGATAGTCATAAAAATTCACCAGCCTTGCTATCTCCTGCTCCGGTGCATTGCGCAGCAGCGCCTGGTAGAGTTCTCCCGCTTCGCAGGCACTTCCGATGATCAGCCCGTCCCTGTGCTTTTCAAACAGGCTCTTTGGTACACGGGGACGCCTGTGGTAATAAGTCAGATGAGACTGGCTTACCAGTTTATAGAGATTGACACGGCCTGTCTCATTTTTGACAAGGATAATGGCATGGTAGGTAGGCAGTTTCTTAATCGTATTAACAGACACCGCCCCCTGGCTGTTCAGCTCGTCTACGTCCGTGATATCCCTTTCTGCCAGCATACTGACAAATTTCACAAAGATATCCGCCGTGCATTCCGCATCATCCACAGCTCTGTGATGGTGCTGCAGGGAAACTCCTACGGCCTTTGCCACCGTATCCAGCTTAAAACGGTTCAGGGCAGGCAAAAGGAATCTCGCCATACCTACCGTATCGATATAAGTAAAATCATTGGGGATGCCAAGCCTATTGCAGTTCTCGATGATAAAGCTCATATCAAAGTCCGCATTATGGGCCACCATTACCGCACCCTCGCAGAATTTCAGGAATTCCGGCAGCACTTTCTCAATATCCGGTGCATCCATGACCATACTGTCATTGATGCTGGTAAGCTGTTCTATCCGGAACGGAATGGGCACTTTGGGGTTTACAAAGGTAGAAAAACGATCGGTGATCTGCCCTTTTTCCACACGCACGGCACCAATCTCGATAATCTTACAGGTCAATGGGGAAAATCCTGTGGTTTCGATGTCGAATACCACAAAACTTCCGTCCAGCTTCTGGCCCTTACTATTGGTAACCATTCCCTTCAGGTCATCTACAAGATAAGCCTCCATACCATAAAGAACTTTAAAATCCGAGTCCTTTGGTACACAGCCGCCCCATGCGTCAAAGCAGTGATTGGCTTCCGGGAAAGACTGCACCACACCATGATCCGTAATTGCGATTGCTTTATGGCCCCACTCGTAAGCACGCTTGACCAGCGCCTTTGCGTCCGTTACGCCATCCATATCACTCATCTTAGTATGACAGTGAAGCTCCACTCGCTTCTGCGGACTTGTGTCTGTCCTCGCACTGGTAAAATTGGCGATTTTCTTAATCCCCGTCACGGAACCGATCGTCAGCTCACTGTCAAACCGGTCAATCGTCGTGACGCCCCGGAGCTTCAAAAATGCTCCTTTTTTTATATGTTCTTTGACCTCCGGAACCTGCTCATTGCGCAGAAACATCTTCACCGTAATGCTGTCCGTAAAATCTGTCACAGGAAAGATCAGAATCGTTTTTTCATTACGGATTTCCCTCGCTTCCACATCCATGACCTGGCAGCGGATGATCACCTCACCCATCTCACCTTTAATGGATTCCAGCGGAATGACATCTCCTTCAAAATCCCGTCCGTAGATCACATCAGGATTCGGATCTTTATGATAGCCGCCCCGATAATCGCCTCTCTGCCCCTTTCTTTCGAATGGCTTCTGTTCCTTTTTCTGCTCCTGTGCACGATCAGCCTTTTTCTCTTTCTGTCCCCCGCCGTCAGATTTTGACACAGCTTTTACACTTTCTTTTGGCGGCTCCTGCACTTGCTCTTCCCCATTCCGGGAAATCCTGGCATTCTTTAAGACATTAGCAACCTCCTGCCGGATCTGAAGAACAGCATTCTTGCGGTACTGGCTTTCTTCCGTCTCCCGGAATTCAAGCTCAACCTTCAGATCCATGCCGCAGCGATGGCAGAATACCTTTTGCAGGTATTCCACAAGAATCTCGCTTTTTTCTCTGGCAATGACGGAATCCGGCAGCACCAGGGACATGGTATTCTCACCGGAAAAGGAAATCTTTGCCCGCTTAAACAGATTATACTCCAGCATATTATAATTGCGCAGCTCCAGCTCCATGCTGGACCGGTAGATTTCCAGGAAATTCTCCGGCGTGTACTGTCTGGAAAGATAAAATCTTTCGATTACCGTTACGCTCACGTTCAATCCGGGAAAGCACTGACGCTCAATCTGTTCCTCCAGGGCAAAAATATACTTCTTATGAATCCAGCGGTCACTTTTGATATATACCCAGATTCTGGTCTTCGCAGCATTACAGGATACTTTTGTCACCTGAACCATGTCCAGCCATTCTGACAGCTCTGCTTTTACTTTTATGTTTGGAAATACGTCAAAAAATTCTTTTTCCATTCAAAAACCTCTTTTGCCATCGCTTTGGTCATGCAGCCGTTTAGCCTTATGCTTCCCAGTGGAGCAATTCCTCACGCAGTGTATCCAGAAGCTTGTCTTCCGGTACCTTTTTTACGATTTCTCCGCGTTTGATAAGAAGGCCTACGCCCACTCCTCCCGCAATTCCGATGTCCGCCTCTTTTGCCTCTCCAGGGCCGTTGACAACACAGCCCATTACGGCAACCTTGATATCCAGCGGAATATCCTGCACCATATCCTCCACCTGGTTGGCAAGACCGATCAGATCGATCTGGGTACGGCCGCAGGTAGGACACGAAACCACCTCTACGCCGCCTTTGCGCAGACCCAGGGTCTTCAGGATCCGTTTGGCTGATTTGATTTCCTCCAGCGGGGCTCCTGTCAGGGATACACGGATGGTATCACCGATTCCCTGATTCAGGATAATGCCAAGTCCGATGGCAGATTTGATATTGCCGGAGTACAGAGTCCCGGCCTCCGTGATTCCCACATGAAGAGGATAATCAGTCTTCTCTGCAATGATCTCATGGGCCCTTGCACACATCAGAACATCCGAGGACTTGATGCTGATGACCAGATTATCATAGCCCAGATCCTCTATGATCTTCACCTTATCCAGAGCGCTCTCTACGATTCCTTCAGCTGTAACGCCATGATATTTTTCTACCAGTTCCTTTTCCAGGGAGCCGCTGTTGACTCCTACACGGATAGGAATATTCCTATCTTTTGCCACATCCACAACTGCTTTGATACGCTCAATGCTTCCGATATTTCCCGGATTGATCCTGATCTTATCCGCACCGTTTTCCATTGCTGCGACAGCAAGACGATAGTCAAAATGAATGTCCGCAACCAATGGAATGTGAATCTGCTTCTTAATTTCTTTCAGTGCTGCTGCCGCTTCCATTGTAGGCACTGCACAGCGGATGATCTCGCACCCGGCGCCCTCCAGAGCCAGTATCTGCTCTACGGTTGCTTTAACATCCTCGGTTTTTGTATTGGTCATGGACTGGATCAAAACCGGGTTGCCGCCCCCAATCTTCCTGTCACCGATCTGAATCACTTTTGTATGATCTCTGTACATACATGCTCCTCCTGGTATTCTGCCGCCCCTCGCCGAAAGGTTCGGCGGCATGTCTGAAAACTCAACTTGTTATGAGAGAAACACGGGGCTGGTTCATATGCAGCCCCGTGTTGGTTCTATATTCTCCATAAGCCAAATGGCTGCCCCATAGCAATAGCTCCTGCTCACAGCCAATCTCCTGCAAAATGGACATTGTTCCAATATATAAAACTGTAAATAGCCGCGGTCAATGCTGGATTTCCAGCAATTTGTTCTTAAGGTCACTTTCCATACGCGCCATCTCTGCTTCGGCAGCCTGACGTTTCTGTCTGCCTTCTCTCTGAATCTTCAGCACATCATCCAGAGTTGCGATCAGATCCGCATTTGTCTTCTTAAGGGTATCCATATCTACAATTCCCCTCTCAGACTCTTTGGCTGTCTCTACAGATGCCATGTGCAGAGCTTCCGCATTCTTGCGGAGAAGCTCATTGGTCACATCTGTTACCTGACGCTGTGCCTGTGCGGCTTCTGTGGAATGGGCAATTCCAAGGGCCAGTACCATCTGGCTCTTCCACAGAGGAATCGTATTGACAATGGTTGTCTGGATTTTTTCCACCATCATGGTGTCATTATTCTGTACAAGACGGATCTGCGGTGCTGTCTGCAGGGAGATCATTCTTGTAAGCTCCAGATCATGGATTTTTTTCTCAAAGCGGTTGCACTTCTCATCCAGATCCTTGGCTGCCTGCGCATCCTCAGGAAGACCGCTCATCCTTGCTTTATTCTCCAGCTCCTGAAGCTTACCGCTGCGCACCTCTGCAAGTTTCTTCTTACCTGCCAGGATATACATAGAAAGCTCTTTAAAATAGTTCAGATTCTGCTGATACATTCTGTCCATCATGGCAGAATCCTTCAGCAGGCGAAGCTGATGTTTCTGAAGGGAATCCGTAATTTTCTCCACATTTGCCTCTGCCTTATCATAACGGAGCTTCATTGTCTCAATCTTATTGGACTGTTTCTTGAAGAAACCAAACAGGCCTTTTTCTTCTTCTACATCAAAGCCCTTCAGTTCCACTACCACATTCGTCAGCAGGTCTCCCACCTCTCCAAGGTCCTGGGAACGGACATTATTCAACGCCTCGTCGGAGAAATCCGCCATCTTTTTCTGAGTACCTGCGCCGTACTGAAGAATCTGATTGGTGTTCTCGATGTCAATTTTGCCGGCAAAATCATTTACCATCTGCTGCTCTTCCGGAGTCAGTACCATCTTAGCCATTTCTTTCTGTACTTCATCCATTTCCGGTTTTTCCTCCATTACCGGGGCCACTTCCTGCTTTGGCTCCGCGAAATCCGGCTCCAGGGTCAGAACAGGTGTTTCTGCAAAATCCTTAAATTCCTCTGTCATAATTATTCTCCTTCTTTAGAAAATGTTATAAGCAATTATTTCTTTAGTTTCTCAAAATCACTTCCGGTCAGGCCTTCCTGGGCGAGCACCGTCTTCAAAACGGAAATATCACTCGCAACATCCCATGCCGTATCCTCGAATACGGAATCCAGAAGACGTGCAAATGCATCATTCAGCGTATCCAGAGTCTTCTCGATCTCTGCTTTGGAGTTTCGGATATTTTCTCCCTGCACAGGCTGCCTGTCCATATCTTCATAAGCATCCAGAAGCTTTACCGTCATTGGGAGATAGTAATCCATCAGACGCTTCAGATCCGGAATGATTTCCGGATGGGCTTCCGCGCGTTCGAAAATCCGCTGGATGATCTGTTCCATCTTGGAGATTTTGGCTGAAATTTCTTCACCCGGAATGGCATCATTGCTCTCCCGGATTTTTTTCAGGTAGCCGCTACCCTTATCAAGAACCTCCTGAACCTCCGGCTCTCTCTTACTTCTGGCAATCTTCTGTTCTTCTTCCTGCACTTTTTTCATTTCAAGCTGTTTCTGGGATTCCTCATATAAGCGGTAAGTTTCATTTGCCGTTATGAGACATGTCTCCTGCCTGTCCACATGCCCCTCCAGAAACCAGCCTCTGCTGATCATATTCCGGACGTCCCTGCGGACATATTTCACAGGCTTGTGTACCACCTTGGAAAGCTGTTCGATATTACAATAGGTATTCGTCCCGAGAGCCCTGACATATTTATGAAATCTGCCGATTCTGCCGAGTCCCTTACAGCCGGAGGCCAACAGGCCGCCGCCTGCACCGATTCCCGCCAGCATCAGTCCCGCAACCACAGGGTTGGTGCTTCCCAGAATGGCCTGGAACGCAGCTACAGTTAAAAATCCCACTGCCATCCCGCCTGTGAGGATCCCGCCGAATACCGTATAGAGAATATTTTTTACCTTCTGACCTGTAAGATTCCGGTAAAGCTCCGGCTTCGCTTCCCATGGTTCCGCCACCTGGCTGCGCTGCTGCGAAGGCATTCTGTTCAAACGTTCTGATGCCCGCTGGCCCTGAACGGAAACATTGCTTCTTTGAGAAGTATATCCTGGCTTCCTGTCATTGACTGCCTGATTCTTCGCCTGGCTCTGCTGATACTGGTGAATGGTATTGTTCACCGCCTGTGTTATCGTCTGATTTAGTTTCTGATAGTTCTTGGAATCTATCGCTGTTTCTATAATATCCTGGACTTTGTCCCCTATCCTTTCCAGATCATCCAGGCTGTCAAATCGCCAATCGTCCATTCTTTTCCTCCAATGTCGTTCCTGATGTCAGAATTGCGCTTTATCTCTTATCTGTTCAATACGGTCTCCTGAACAGATGCTTAATCTCTTCTATTATAGCGGAGTTGTAAACAAAATACAAGAGAGGGCTACAGATTCTGCCCTTCTTTCAGTTTACCATAGGAAACACCTGGTTTCGATATTTTTTTCAAAAAAAGAAAAGTTTTCATTGAAGTTGAATAGCAAAAGTTTTAAAATGATAAAAAGGCAGGCAGCAGGCAAATTACGAATCTGCTGCTGTTGATCAAGTGCGATTGGAGGAAGCTTATTATGGAAAAAAAGAACATTGACTGGAGCAGCCTTGGCTTCGGTTATATGAAAACAGATTATCGTTATGTATCGAACTTTAAAGATGGTGCCTGGGATGAAGGCGCACTCATTACCGACGAGAACGTAGTTATCAATGAATGTGCCGGCGTTCTGCAGTACGCTCAGACTGTTTTTGAAGGCATGAAAGCATATACCACAGAAGACGGACGCATCGTGACCTTCCGCCCTGACCTGAATGCAGAGCGTATGGAAAACTCCGCAAAGAGACTGGAAATGCCGGTGTTCCCGCAGGATCGTTTTGTGGATGCTGTTGTTCAGACAATTAAGGCAAATGCTGCCTATGTACCGCCGTTCGGCTCCGGTGCAACTTTATACATCCGTCCGTATATGTTTGGTTCCAATCCGGTAATCGGTGTAAAACCGGCTGACGAATATCAGTTCCGTGTATTTACCACCCCGGTAGGACCGTATTTCAAGGGCGGCGTAAAACCGATCACCATCCGTGTCTGCGATTTTGACCGTGCCGCACCTCACGGAACCGGCCACATCAAAGCAGGCCTGAACTATGCCATGAGCTTATATGCCATCACAGATGCCCACAAACAGGGCTATGATGAGAATATGTACCTTGACGCTGCTACCCGTACCAAGGTAGAAGAGACCGGCGGTGCCAACTTCCTGTTTGTCACCAAAGACAACAAGGTGGTAACTCCGAAGTCCAGCACCATCCTGCCGTCCATCACCAGACGTTCCCTGATCTATGTAGCTCAGCACTATCTGGGACTGGAAGCAGAAGAAAGAGAAATCTATCTTGACGAAGTAAAAGACTTTGCAGAGTGCGGTCTTTGCGGAACTGCTGCTGTTATTTCTCCTGTCGGCAAGATTGTTGACCACGGCAAAGAAATCTGCTTCCCAAGCGGCATGACTGAAATGGGACCGATCACCAAGAAGCTGTATGATACCCTCACCGGTATCCAGATGGGCCGCATTGAGGCTCCGGAAGGCTGGCTGAAGGTCATCGAATAAGCATGATTTATTAAGTCATATCCATTTATTATCTGCAAATTTATGCTCCTCTGGAATATGCCGCTTCGGCAGGAACGCTTCCGGGGGAGCATTTTTTTGCCGATGGTTCCTGTGCAAGCCTTCGGCATAAACAGCAACCTGCCAATGCCATGTCTCACTCATTGTTTTCAAAAATCAGTAGGAATCTCCGGGAAAGTATGGTACAATCTTAAATAATCTTGTTTTAGATCAATGACAATCTCATTCTTATAAGGAGGGAACCATGAGTTTAGCAGATCATATATTTATTGACATGTGCAAGGATGTCATTGCCACCGGCACCAGCACAGAGGGAGAAAAGGTTCGCCCTGTATGGGAAGACGGTACTCCTGCTTACACCATCAAGAAATTCGGCGTTGTAAACCGCTACGACCTTCGTAAGGAATTTCCTGCCCTGACCCTGAGACGCACTGCATTAAAGAGTGCCATGGATGAAATCCTCTGGATCTGGCAGCAGAAATCCAACAACATCCACGACCTCCACAGCCATATCTGGGACAGTTGGGCGGATGAAACCGGCTCCATCGGCAAGGCCTACGGATACCAGATGAGCGTAAAACACGAATATAAAGAAGGTATGATGGATCAGGTAGACAGAGTGCTGTATGACCTGAAGAACAATCCTTACAGCCGCCGTATTATGACAAATATCTATGTTCATCAGGATCTTCATGAGATGAACCTGTATCCATGTGCCTATTCCATGACCTTTAATGTCACAAAGGAACCGGGGAAGGACAAGCTGACGCTGAATGCCATCTTAAACCAGCGTTCCCAGGATATTCTGGCAGCGAATAACTGGAATGTCTGCCAGTATTCCATTCTGCTTATGATGTTTGCCCAGGCCTGTGATATGGAAGCCGGAGAACTGGTTCATGTAATTTCTGACTGCCATATTTATGACCGTCATATTCCGGTTGTCCGGGAGCTGATCTCCCGGACACCTTATCCGGCCCCGACTGTCAGACTGAATCCGGAAATCAAAAATTTCTACGATTTTACCACGGATGATCTAATCGTAGAAAACTACGAAACATGGCCGCAGATCAAAAATATCCCCATTGCGATCTGACCCGGGCGGAGTTATCCACATACTTCTATCGTTTTCAACAATACGCCGGCATTGTTTCACCGTCGGCACAGACACTTTCAAAATAAGGAGATCATATCATGAATATCATTGTAGCAGTAGATAAAAACTGGGCGATCGGCAAGGATAACCGCCTTCTGGTAAGCATTCCTGCCGATATGAAAATGTTCCGCGAGGAAACTATGGGAAAGGTTGTTGTTATGGGCCGCAAGACCCTGGAAAGCTTCCCGAACGGCCTTCCTCTGAAAAAGAGAACCAATATCGTCCTCACCGGAAATAAAGACTTCCGGGTAAAAGACGCCATTGTCGTTCATACGATAGAAGAACTTCTGGAAGAAATCAAAAAATATCCCTCTGACGATGTATACTGCATCGGCGGGGACAGTGTTTATAAGCAGCTTCTGCCCTACTGTGATACCGCCCACATTACAAAAATCGACTTTGCTTATGAGGCGGACCGCTATTTCCCTAACCTGGACGAAATGCCGGAATGGAAGATTACCGCATCCAGCGAAGAACAGACATATTTCGACCTGGAATATCAGTTTGTCAAATACGAGAGAAAATAAATTCTTTATAAAAAGCACGGGCTTTCTTTACATTTCAGAAAACCCGTGCTATATTTATACCCATGAAAATATTAATACATTTATTAAAACCTCTGTCTTTTCTTCCGGCAATTCTGATGATGTGCCTGATTTATCATTTTTCAGCCCAGACCGGGGAGGTGTCCGGGAATTTAAGCTATGAAGTCAGCTATCAGATTGTGGAAACAAGAAATGAGGTATTAAACCTTGGAAAAAGTTATGATGAACTGAGCAGCGAAGCATATGGCATCCAGTATTATGTAAGAAAGGCCGCCCATATGACGGAATATTTTCTTCTCGCCATTGCCATTTCCTTCCCGCTTTATGTATACAAAGTACGAGGAATCTGGCTCATGCTTCTTGCAGGAATTGTCTGCGTGGGGTTTGCCGGACTGGACGAATATCACCAGTCCTTCGTAGCCAACCGCGGCCCTTCCGTAAAAGACGTAGGAATTGACAGTATCGGCGCCTTCATCGGCATCCTTCTGGTGCAGGCCTTCTGCTGGTCCACCCTGCACAATCCCGAAACAAAGACAACAAAGAAAAAGAGACACCGCAGATAGATCACTATCTGCGGTATTTCTTTTCTTCATTATATAATTACGATCATTCTGTTTCTTCCGTATCCCCGACTGCATCCTCAAGCCTGCCTGCCAGCCTGGCACGCTCAGCTATGGTCATCGGCCTGTTGGGAACATCTGTATGTTCCATGGAGTCTGCGGATGCTTCAACAACCTTCATTTCTTCTGCTGTCTCCTGGTTTTTCTCAATTGAACGCCCATCCGCAGCATCTGCATTCTTCCCTTCTTTTGCCCTGGCGCTGTAGTTTTTTATACCATAGAACAGCATAACCACCGCAATTACAATAAAGATAACTCCGACCGCAAAAAATCCCCAGCCGGCGCCCTCCTGTCCGTCCAGGACGTTTTTGCAGAGGGTATAACCTGTGTAAAGGAGATAAATACCTGCAAAAACCATCAGGAACGTACTTCTGCCGGAACCATTTTGTGTCTTCTGGCTGCTTTCCTGTTCCTCTATTTCTTTTTTTTCTTCTTCCATAGGTTTATTTATCCTTTCTGTACAGCCGTGTCACCGCTTTTGCCCATGTTCTCCTTTTTGGCAGTCTCTGCTGTTTCCTCTGATTCTTCTTCCGGATCTTCAGCCTTTGGTACCAGCGGATTTCTTCCATAAATCCTGGTCAGCTCTTTGATATGGTAAAGAGTGATCTCGGATATCTGGCCCCTGGTAAGTCTCCACTTCCAGTTATCGCCAAGGGTAGATGGCGCATTCAGTCTTGCCTCATTTCCAAGGCACAGATAATCCTGAATCGGAATGATCGCCAGCTCTGCCACACTCGCCATGGCAGTACGGATCAGACCCCATACACAATCGTTGACCGGTTTGTCATAGCAGTTCGTATATTCTCTTACAAACTGCAGATCATGCCCCTGCAGATTTTCCAGCCAGCCTTTGGTTGTCTCATTGTCATGAGTACCTGTATAAACGACACAGTTCTTCTCATATTTATGCGGCAGATAAGAGCTGTTTTCTGAACTGTCAAAAGCGAACTGCAGCACCTTCATTCCCGGAAAACCGCTCTCCTCCAGCAATTCCAGTACACTGTCCGTTAAAATACCAAGGTCCTCTGCGATTACTTCCAGATTCTTCACATTTTTCTTCAGAACACGGAACAGATCCATTCCCGGTCCCTTTTCCCACTCACCGCATTCGGCAGTTTTATCACCGTACGGAATGGCATAGTATTCATCAAATCCGCGGAAATGGTCAATACGTGCCACATCATAACGCTTCATGGAGTGCTCCATCCGAAGAATCCACCATGCATAGCCTGTTTTTTTATGGTATTTCCAGTTATAGACAGGATTTCCCCAAAGCTGTCCTGTTGCAGAAAATGCATCCGGCGGACATCCTGCCACAGCGATTGGCTTATTCTCTTCGTCAAACTGAAACAGTTCCGGATCCGCCCAGGTATCTGCACTGTCAAAAGATACGTAAATCGGCACATCACCAATGATCTTGATGCCCTTCTTATTCACGTATGCTTTCAGTTTTTCCCATTGCTCTGTAAACCAGAACTGCTGAAAACGATAGAACTGGATTTCTTCTGCAAGGCGCTCTCTTGCTTCACGCAATGCCTGGGGCTCCCGGTTCTTCAGTTCCTTCGGCCATTCCATCCAGCCAATGCCGCCTAAGTCATTCTTGATTGCCATATAAGTACAGTAATCTTCCAGCCAGCTATGATTTTCTTTTACAAAATCATCAAATCCCTCTTCCTTTTTACTGTCCCAGCGTTCAAAAGCAAGGCGAAGCAGTTTAAATCTGGACTCGTACATTTTTGCATAGTCTACGTAGCTTTCGCTTCCGCCCCAGTCACATTCCCGACACTCCTGTTCCGTAAGAAGCCCTTTCTCAATAAATTCCTTCAGATCAATAAAATACGGGTTTCCTGCAAATGTAGAAAATGACTGGTACGGGGAATCCCCATATCCCGTCGGGCCTAATGGCAGGATCTGCCAATATCTCTGGCCAGCTTCCGCCAACTGATCTACAAACTCATAAGCCTCCTTTGAAAAACAACCGATTCCATATTCCGACGGAATACTGGAAACCGGCAATAAAATACCACTGGCTCTCATTTTTTTCTCCTCCGTGTCTCATATATTTCGTAAGCATTCGTCATTTTATTATTATACCAATCCCGAATCCGGCGGTCAACGTTTTCCCCCTTAAAAAATGAACGTTAGTCAAAATATGTATTTCTTCCGCTAAAAGAGAAAAGACTGAGAGGCCACTCCCCCTCAGTCTCTATTTTTACCAGTTCACCCTGTTTCTGTTCTGCTGTATCTCTCTTTCCGCAGCTTACCAGAAATGCCACGCAGAGAAGAATAATCAGCAGAATCACACCGTTTTTCTGCATACCATCAGCTCCTTTTTCGGGACTTTCCGAAATCCCTTAGTCAGCGCTTCATTGCACAAATATTATGAATGCAATTATAGTATACACAGAAAACAACATCTTATTCCTAAAAACAGGTCTTATGTTATGACTGCTGCTGTCGTTCAGAATCCTTTTTTCTTCATATAAACAGCAACATCACGATATACCTTGTCCCTGTCCGTCTCATTCAGAATCTCATGGCGCATTCCCGGATAGAGTTTGCCTTTGACATCACGGTATCCGGCACTGCGCATGGCACGGACAGCCGATGCAAATTTGCGCACACCGCCGATACAGGGATCTTCTGCTCCGCCGATAAACAGCACCGGCAGATCCGGCTTCGTACATCTCCAATGCTTCACATCATAGGCCTGCTCCATCAGTTCAAACAATGCAAGATACCCGTCGTCCGTAAAGGTAAAGCCGCAGAGATCTGATTCCGTATACGCTTCATATACCTCTTTGTTGGAACAGATCCAGGCATTTTTGTTCTTTTCTGCCCGAAACGGCAGGAAATAACTTCCAAATGACATCGTTTCCAGCAGATGGCTTTTATGGCGCGGCCCAAAAAGCTTTCTCTCTGTTTTGGCAATTGCCTCGCCAAGCGGACGGGCGGCATTTTTGCTCGGAGAGCCGCAAACGATCAGCATATCGATACAGGCATCATGCTGCCTTGCAAATGCACGTACAGCCAAAGACCCCATGCTGTGTCCCATAAGGATGAGAGGGATTCCCGGAAAAATTTCCCGCGCCTTCCGGTTCACCGTACCGATATCCTTCAGCATGGCATCCGCACCGCCGCCATACATATAGCCGAAATCACGCTTATTCCGTACACTCCTGCCGTGTCCTCTGTGGTCATGGATGACTGTCACATATCCCTTCCCTGCCAGGTATTCCATAAAAGGCAGATACCGTTCTTTATGCTCGCTCATTCCATGAACCAGCTGAACGATTCCACGGTATGTCTTTTCGTTCGGCAGCACAGCCATGACAGAAATCTCCAGCCCATCTGCTTCGGAAATAAAATAGCTTTCATATTTTCTATACATCTTCTCACTACCCCCGGAATTCTTTTTCACCTTTATCTAAGGCTTTTTATTATATTATCACATAAAAAATTTTTTGTCTTCACATTATCTGCTTCATCAGCAAAATCTGAAAATTCCTGATAAACAAAAAATCCCAGCAGCTGTGAAAGAATCTGCAGCGTGACCAGATGATCCGAAAGCTCTTTCCGCACCAGCCCTTCTTTCCTGCCAAGCTGCACAACATCCTTCAGGATTCCTTCAATCATAGAAATAAAAGGCCCCCTGCCATCCGTCTCCCCTTTGCAGCAAAAGCATTCCGGCAACTTTTTACCTGCCTCCGACTGTCTCATAAACTGAAAAATCAGATGTCGTCTGTCACGCGTCTCCGCCATCCAGTCGAAACAGGTTTCCAGTCCTTTCCGGTAGCTGTCCTGTTCATGAATGCGTTTGTAGAGCATCCGGAATTGAAGAGACGTATTATACTGCAGGGCCTTGGTCACAATCTCTTCTTTCGTACGGAAATACTCATATGCAGTTCCTTTGCCGATTCCTGCGCATTCCGTGATATCGGAAACCTTGATCTTATGAATATCCTTTCCTTCCTCGATCAGCTTCCAGACAGCATGGTACATGGCGAGGACTTTATCATTTTTTTCTGTTTTTTCAGTCTCCATATGCCGTATCCTCCAGTCTCACTTCATCTTTTTTATATTCTTTCCTGTTCAGAAGGTCATAAATACATGGAACTACAAATAATGTCAGCAAAGTTCCGTAGATCAGACCGCCGATCGTTACCACGGCCATAGGCTGAACCATATCACCGCCCATACCCATTCCGGCAGCCATTGTGGACAGGCCGAGGATCGTGGTCAGAGCTGTCATGATGATCGGCCGGAAACGGTCTTTGCCGGCCTGCACAAGAGCTTCCCGCTTCGCCAGTCCTTCCATCCGGAGCTGATTGGTATAGTCCACCAGCACGATACCATTGTTAACAATAATACCGGAAAGCATGATGAAGCCGATCACCGCGATGACACTCACATCCATCCCTGCTGCCAACAGCCCCAGAAATCCGCCTGTGAAAGCCAGCGGAATGGTAAACATGATGATAAATGGTGATAACAGGGACTGGAACTGTGCAACCATGATCAGATACATAAATACCAGTGCCAAAAACAGCATCAGCATCAACTGCCCCATGGCATCGTTGATCGTTTCGTCCTCACCCGTCATTTCCAGCGTATAGCCGCCCGGCAATTCATAATCTTCCAGTTCTTTCTCCACATCTGCACTTACAAGGCCGATGTTATACCCTGATGCAATTTCCGCACTGACTGTCATATAACGTGACTGGGCATCCCTGAGAATCGTCTGAGGGCCGGACGCCTCCGTAAAATCTGCAATCTCGGAAAGCCTGATTTCTTCCTCTTTTCCTTCATTATTGGTAACCTTAATGGTCAGGTTTTTCAAATCTTCTCTTGTAAGCTTCTCATCCTTTTCATCCCGGACATAAACACTGTAGTCCTTTTCTTCCGTAGATAAGGTAGTGGCGGAGGATGCCTCTGCCAGACGCTTCTGAACTTCCTGATAAACCTGAGCCACAGTCAGCTTGTGCTCCATAGCCCTGGCCTTGTTAATAGCGATTCTGAATTCCGCGTCAGATTCTTCCTGTCCGTCCGAAACATTCTGCGTCCCCTCAGTCGCCTCTACGATTGCAGCCACATCCTTGGCAATGGCAGTAAGCTGATCCAGCTCCTTTCCTTTGATCCGCACCTGAATACCACTTCCGCCAAGGGCACTCATATCCATAGACTGAGTGGCAACATCCACTTCACATGGAAAATCCTTCGTTCTCTTTAAAATTTCTTTCTCCAGTTCCTCACCTGACAGCTTCTTGTCTTCTTTTAGAAGCAGATAGACGCTGACCGTGTTGGTGCCGGAACTTCCCATTCCCATCATGCTTGCCATTCCGCCGCCTCCGGCCATAGCGCCGATGCTCTCAATATCCTCCAGATCTTCAATACTTGCGATCACCTCATCTGCACATGCGGTCGTTTCCTCAAAAGGCGTGCCGGTCTCCGTGGTGATCGTCATGGAAACCTGCGTACTTTCCATCTCAGGCATAAAGGAGGTACCCTTTTTCAGGGCTGCTGCCGCACTTCCCACAAATAACAGGACTGCCAGGAGCAGTACGAGAAATTTCACTCTCAGTGCCCCCGCAAGCAGCTTCCCATAAACCTTGCGGACAGCATCCAGGAAACGGAATTTCTTTGGCTTTGATTTACGAAGCAGCCCGGCCGACATCATAGGTACCAGAGTCAGAGCCACCACAAGGCTGGCAATCAGGGAATACGCAATTGTAAGCCCCATATCCACAAATAACTGTCTCGTAATTCCCTCTGTAAAGACAATCGGTGCAAAAACACAGATCGTGGTAAGGGTGGATGCCGCAATCGCTCCGGCCACCTGCCGGGCACCTTCAATGGCTGCTTTTTTTGCAGGCATTCCCTCCTGACGGAGACGCTCAATATTCTCAATAACAACGATGGAGTTGTCCACCAGCATACCAATTCCAAGAGCCAGACCTGAAAGTGAAATCACATTCAGAGTAATTCCACTGAAGTACATCAGTACGAATGCGGCAACTACACTGATCGGAATGGAAAATGCAATTACAATGGTCGGCTTGATATCCTTCAAAAACAGCAGCAGGATCAGCACTGCCAGAACTGCACCGGAAAGCATATTCTGGATAACGGAATTTACCACAAGATCAATATATACGCCCTGATCCATGAGGACAGAAAAATGCACATCAGCCTGCTCGCGTTCTATTTCTTCGATTCTTTCAAGGAGCCGGTCTGTCACTTCCCCTGTGGAATAACCGGTCTGTTTTTCTATGGTCAGCATGACACCCGGATGACCGTTCAGGCGTGCATATACTTCATCACTGTCATCCTGCATGGTAATATCTGCAACATCCTTTAAACGGATGGGATCCAGTCCTTCCAGGCCAAGATCCATCAGTACCAGATCCTCCAGATTCTCTACATTGGCAAATTTGTCACCGACGCGGACAAGATAGTCATCCATCCCCTCCTGTATATATCCCGCTGGCATGGAGAAATTTTCTCCTGCCAGGATCCCTTTTACAAGATCAGAGGTGATCAGGTTCTTAAGGCTTGCCTGATCCTTTGCCGTTTCTTTGGCTTCCTCAAGCTGTTCCCTGCCGGAATCAATCTGTTCCTGTGCTTCCTCGAGTTTCGCTTCATTGGCTTCTATCTGGGAAGCACCGGATTCTATCTTGGATTCCGCCACACTCATGTCAATAGAAGCCAGAAGTTTCTGTGTATCCATCTCTATCTTTCCGGATGATAGCTGTTCCTTACCGGAAGCCACCTGGGCCTTGGCGGCGTTTAATTGTTCTCTTCCAGCATCAAGCTGTGCCTGCCCCTCTGCAAGAGCAGTCTCCTTGGTATTCAGCTCCTCCAGGGTATTCCACAGAACCGATGACTGCTCTGCAGTATAATCAAATGCCTCCTCTACAGAACTCTTTCCAAGTGTCGAAACAATCTGGTTCAGCTGTCCTTCCAGTTCCTGTTTTTGGGCAGTGAGCGCAGCCAGGCCGTTCTGAATCTCTGCGGCACTCTGCTCCAGCCCCGCTTTTTGCTGTTCAAGCTCAGCTCTCTGCTGTTCATAATCAATTGCTTCCGAAAATTCCTCCAACTGGACAAGTCCCGCATCAGCAGCACTGATTCCGTCCGTGACTGATGCAAGATTCTCCTGAAGCACTGCTTCCTGTTCTGCCAGAGCGCTGATGGCCTGCTGAAGATTCTGCATTCCGGTCTGGGCTGTTCCAAGCTGTTCCAGCGCCTCTTCTGCCTGAGCCTTGCCCTCCGCAAGCTGAGTGCGGCCGGCATCCAGTTCTGCCTGCTTCTCCTCCAGCAGCTGCTCCTTCTCCCGTATCTGCGCTTCTCCCGCTGCGATCTGGTTCTCCGCTTCTGTCATCTGCTGCTGTCCCTCGGCAAGACCTGCAACCATCTCATCCTTGCCGCTCTGAAGCTGCTCTTTGCCTTCCTCCAGTTCCTCCCGGCCTTCCTGAAGCTTTTTCTTCCCGTCCTCCAGCTCCTCCTGGGCTTCCTTCAGTTCTTCTTCCTTTTCCTCAAACTGCTGGTCAAGCGCCTTCATGACCTTTTCATTGGTTTCCTGAATCTTATCTTCACGAATGAGGACTTCTACGCTCTCCGTAATGTTTCCGGTTGTGGAAACACTGGCTACACCTGCAATACTCTCCAGTTCTGCCTGAATATTTTTTTCCACATAATCCGTAACTTCCGTAGCCTCCAGGCCATCGATCTCCACAGCCGAGATCATAATCGGCATCATATCCGGATTCAGCTTCATGATCATGGGTTTGCCAACGGAATCATCCCAGTATCCGCTGATCTGATCAAGTTTCTCTCTGATCTCAATCGTCGCAGAATCCATGTCTGTGGATTCCTGAAATTCCAGAACTACCAGCGACATATTCTCTCTGGACCGGGAGCTTACATTCTCGATATCCGTAACGGTAGCCATGGATTGCTCCACCGGTTTTGTAACAACCGTCTCAACGGTTTCCGGGCTGGCGCCCTGGTATGTAGTCATAATGATCGCATAAGGCAGGTTCATGCTTGGCAGAAGATCTGTGTTCATTTTCCCGAAAGAAACTACACCAAGAATCAGCACCAGCACAATTGCAACCACTACGGTATATGGTTTCTTAACGCTGTAACGTGAAATCATAAGGTTTTCTTTTCCTCCTGTCTTTCCTGTTGTCTTATTCCGACCGGCCGGTCGGTCACATTTCCATTATATGTCCTCGGATTGCCATTGTCAATGAAATCTATTCTATGTTATAATAGGAACACTTGATAATCCGGAATCGAAGATCATCAGAAAATTTAGTGACCACGGTAACAACCCTTACGTAGGTTATCGGTCATGAAGAAACATAAACAATCAACAAGGAGGACTTTATGGATAATCAAACACAGGAACTTAAGGAAGCGGCAGCTCCAAAAAAGAAAAAGAAGAAAGGCCGTGCCGGACTTTTCATCATCCTTCTGCTTGTCATACTGGCAGTCGGCGGCGTGGGCGCTTATTATTTTATGGCACGCCAACAGCCCCAAAAAGCAGTAGAAACCTTCCTTTCCAACATGCAGGCCATGAATTTTGAAGGAATGAGCTCACTGCTTCAGAGCAATGACCTTTCGGCTCTGGATGATGCTGACATTCGGGATGATGCCTATATGGAATTTTTTAAGGGAATCAACCAGAAAATGACCTACAAAATTTCCAAAAACCAATTTAATATCCAGAATGGTACTGCCAATATCACCGTCCGCATCAAATATATCGACGGCTCGGATATCTATAAGGAAACCATCAGCGAATTTCTCCGCCAGATCGTTTCCACAGCCTTTTCCGGCAAAGAACTGACAGAAGAAGAAACTCAGCAGAAGCTGGCCGCCATTTTGCAGGAAAAGGCCTCTACGGTAGAGGATAAATTCATGGAAGCCGATATTACCTATCCGGTGATCAAAACCAATGAAGGATGGAAAATTGTCTCTCTGGATGACGAAACGGTCAAGATCATGTCTGCCAATTTCAAAAATGTGCAGGATGAAATCAATAACGAGCTTAACGGTATGGATGAAGGAGCTGTGCAGGAAACAGAGCCGCCTTCCGCAGCAGAGGGTGACAGTATTGATATCACGAATGAAAAATTCACCATTCACTATACAAAACATACGATTTCCAAGGACTTTGGCGGAAGCCCCTGTCTGTTGGTCTATTATGACTACACAAACAACAGCACTGCTGCTTCCAGCGCGATGGTGGATGTAAATCTTCAGGCTTACCAAAACGGCACTGCATTAAGCGCTGCTATTCCGGAAACCAACGAGGAAGCCATTGATATGTTCATGGAGGAAATCGAACCAGGCAGGACAGTAAATGTCTGCCAGGCATTTTCCCTGAAAGATGAGTCGGATGTTACGCTGCAGGCCGGAGAAGCTTTCAGTTTCGGCGGCGGTTCCACTTCCTCCCAGATTCTAAAAGTAAAATAACAGCACGGCGTACCGTCTAAAAATAATACTGCTCACCAGAAATACCCTGGGAATATGCTGATCACAATGCAATGTGCTTCCTGCTTCAGGATCAGCAAATTCTGCAGGGTATTTTTTTGGCATTATTTACCTTCTAAGCAGATACATGCTTTTATATTTTTTAGAAATACTATTTTCTGAAAGGATGGTGTCTTATGGGAAATAAATTTTTACGGTATTTTGCACTTACCATTGCCTTAATCGGCGCAATCAACTGGGGACTGATCGGATTTTTTAATCTGAATCTGGTTTCCCTGCTCTTTGGCAGCATGAGCTGGATTTCCCGCATTATTTACGGCCTGGTAGGGCTGTGCGGATTGTATCTTTTTACCTTCTACGGCCTTGTAGATCAGGAAAGCGAGGGCATCTGATATGGAGAATAACACCGGCAAATATCCGGACATCAAATTCGAGAATGCAGAAATCGCAGAACTTCCGGAAGCCTGCCTGAAAAGAATTCATGAATTTGAACGTGAATTAAACAAGGAAGGCTTCTGGAATATCGCTTTAGTCGCTTATCAAATGAAAAATTAATACAGATAAGCCCAAAAAAGGACTTCGGATAACCGAAGTCCTTTAGAGCGATAGACGGGGCTCGAACCCGCGGTCTCGACCTTGGCAAGGTCGCGCGTTACCAACTACGCCACTATCGCATAAGAGCGGGTGATGGGAATCGAACCCACGTATCCAGCTTGGAAGGCTGGTGTTCTACCATTGAACTACACCCGCATATCGCTGTGCTGATGTGTTGTTCTCTACAACGATAGTAAGTATATATGATTTCATTCCATTTGTCAACAGGTTTTTTGAATTTTTTTATTTTTTTCTTATTTGAAGTTACCATTCACAGCCCCCTTAAGAGATTCTTCAATGGATAGTTTGTTGTGCG
>JAUNGM010000072.1 GCA_030524545.1 Eubacteriales bacterium | reverse complement strand
AAAAGAAGATTGTCCAGCAGATATTTGACTGGTATGTGTTCCATGATATGTCCAGTTATGATATTGCAAAAGAACTGAATACGTTAAATGTATGGTCGGCACAGGAAAGCCATGAGATTCGGGAATATGGAAAACGGAAGAGAGAGAAAAAACTGCTTTGGCAAAACGCTTATATCAGCCAGATGCTTCAAAATCCGGTTTATATTGGCGCTGCTGTATATGGGAAGACACGCCGGATGCTTGCGGATAATATGCCATTATATTTAGTCCCGAGATCAGAATGGGATATACAGGAGAACGTTAGGGAACCGTTGATTGAAAGAACCATTTTTGAAAAAGCAATAGAAACCGCAAAGCAGCGTTGGAAAGATTGTCTGGAAGTATGGGGAGTAAAGGAAAATCGGCCCCATAGTGGAAATGGGCCGCTGTTGGGAAAAATCTATTGTGAGAACTGCAGAAAGAAATTGAGACGCAAAATGTGTGTAGATGGGGAATGCCAATATGCAGCTTACTATTGTGCTGCAACAAGGTATGCGGACCATGTATGCTCCTTGACTTATATTAATGAAAAATATATCTTTGCGGCAATTGAGACTGCGCTAAAGTACCAGATTAAGTTGGCGGTTGATAATCAGAAAAAGTATGGAGGCGAGTTTTATCAGAGACTGGAGGATGAATCTAAAAATAGTATCAGAAAAGCGAAAGAAAAATATGAATCATACAATGCAAAAATAAAACAGTTGTTTGAGCATTACGCAACGGGGCTGCTGGATAAAGAAGAGTATATGGCTATTAAAGAAAGCTACACGGCCGAGCAGGAAAAAGCCCATGAAGAATTGGTACAGATCCAGAATCGTTCGCAGGCGGTCTTAGATACGCTGAGGGCAAAAATGGATTGGGCGGAAGAATTGCTGAAATATCAGAATTTTACAACCATTACGAAAGGGATTGTTGACCGTTTTATCGAAAGAGTGCTTGTAAAGAGCTGTGAGGAGATCACCGTATGTTTTTGGTTTGGCGATATCTTTCAGGAAGAAATACTAAATTTGGAAGGGGGCCTTGCACATGCGGTATAAATACATACTTGCTTATCTACGGCTGTCTAATGACGATGATGACAAGGCTGACGAGAGTAACAGCATTAAGAATCAGCGGCTGTTGATTGAACATTTTGTTAAGAACAACGAAGAACTTCAGGAGACTGAAATTATTTTCTTTGCAGATGACGGTTTTTCCGGGACTAATTTTGAGCGGCCTGAATTTAAAAGGATGATTACCCTCGCAAAACAGGAACAGCAATCCTGCTGTATCATTGTTAAAGACCTGTCCAGATTTGGAAGGGATACCATAACTGCACAAAATTATATTGAAAAAGTTTTTCCCTTTTTACAGGTCCGTTTCATTGCGATCAATGATTACTACGACAGTAACAGCAGTTACAGTAACAGGAAAGACACAGAAGTAAAGTTTAAGAATCTGATTAATGGCATTTATCCGGTAATCTGTTCTAAAAATATCAAGCAGGTTGTCCGAAAAAGTGGAGAAGCAGGAAAGTATTTGGGTTCGGTCCCTCCGTATGGTTATTTGTTTGCAGAGAATACTAAGACAGCCCTGGTTGTAGATAAGGAGGCAGCTCCGGTTGTCAGAATGATTTTTGACAGAAGGCTTGCTGGAACCGGATATAGAGATATTGCAAGGGAATTGGAGGAAAAAGAAATAGCTTCCCCATATGCATATCTGACGGGAAAAGGTTTTGTGTGCTACAAAATCAATGTCCGTTTGCAATGGACAGCACAGATTGTAAGCAAAATATTAAAGAATCCGGTTTATGCTGGCATTATGGAGAATCATAAGACGGAAACTGTTTTGCTGGCAACTAAAGCAACACGTGTGATTCCGAAAGAAGAACGGATATATGTAGAAGGGACACATGAAGCGATTGTAACAAAAGAGGAGTTAGAGCGTGTTGCGGCAATGGTAAAACACCCCAAACAAGCTGATCAGGCAAAAAGAAAAGAGAAATATCTCTTTTCTGGAAAAATACGTTGTGGCCATTGTCGGAGATTAATGCGAATCAGAACAGATTATAAGATTCCCAGAATCAGTTGTAAGTCTGTTTATACAAAAGGTTCTAATTGCTTAGTGGGCGTTTACTCTATGGAACCGATTGAAAATTTGGTACTTCAACTGATCAGACAGCAGGCATCATTGGCTGAGGACGCAATAAAGCAGATAAAAGAAATGAATAAAACGCTGGATATATCAAAATTAAGAAGAAAGAAGGGGGCATATGAAGGGCGGTTAAAAATCTGCAGGAGTAAGAAGATGGAGCTTTATGAATCGTTTGCAACGGGTAATCTGACAAAAGAGGAATATCTGGACCAGAAGGGGGACATTTCCAAAAAGGAAGCCGAATACAAAGCCCAGAGCCATGAACTGCAGGAGAAGATTGCGGAAGCCGAAGCACGAAAAGCGAAAGAAGAGAATTCAGGTCTGAAAGCATTTATCAAATACAAGAATCTGGAAGCGCTCTCTTATCCGATTATACAGGAACTGATAAGAGAAATCCGCTTTTATGATCCGGAGCATATAGAAGTAATCTGGAACTATCAGGATGACTATCTGGAAACAGCACGGAATAATGCAGAATAAATATTATATATAGGTAGAAAGTGGGAAGGTCTGCATGGCAGCCTTCCTCTTTTGATGGCAGGGAAAGTTGATTATGGATGCGTAGTTCTGCAGGTTCTATAAAGTGGGAAGTGAGGAAATAGGGTGTATCTTGAAAAAATGACAATTGATGAAATAATGGAAATGATTGATGAAAAGGGGTATGGCTCCGTTGAGGCCCGAAAAATTTTTGAAGAGATAGAGTGCAACCGAAGACTTTATGACCGTCTGATCGCCACGCAGGGGGCTGTAGAGGTCCCTAACAGGATGGCAAACGCCGTGGTAAGCTATTACCTGCACCGGATGGACGAACTGAAAAGAGCGCTTCCCTACGATGCAATGGGATGTGAATTTACAGTTCCCATTCTAATAATGCAGGAGTTCAGGAACAGCGATATCGTAAACCAGATGATAGCTTTCCATAATGACTGGGCAAATCTGGACCCGGATGGACTAAAGGTTGAGATTGAAAAATTCATAACAGTCCGTTTGGACCCGCAGGGAATTATCTTATATATGGAAATGCTTGGGAACCAGAATATAATGAAAAGCCAGGAGGCCAGTATGTCACTTTGGGCATAGAGACAGGAGGGAGCACTTGGTAAAAGAAAGGAAACTTGCTGTGCCAAATACTACGATATTCATTGCACAGCTATCAGCAGGAACAAGAAACATTATACGTAAGGATTTAGAGCAACATGCGAGGGAAAATGGATACCATCTTGACTGGGATTGGGAAGCAAAAGATTATGTAGGCATGACAAGGCGGTTTTGCGATATTGATGAAATATACAAAGATACAAAACTGGTATTTTGTGAGCCGGGAATAGATATAGAGGAGTATGAAATCAGTTTACAGAGGAATATAACGATCAAACTTCCAGATGATGATATAGATGC
>JAUNGM010000018.1:24019-94638 GCA_030524545.1 Eubacteriales bacterium | reverse complement strand
CATAGCAAAAACATATATTCAAACAGTTTGCTATTTAAAGTGAGTTATACTAGTCTCTGTCCGGGATTCCTCTTGGGTCGATGTACGCGTCTTATTAAATTTCAGATCTACTTCACCCGGAACGGTTGCATTCCCAGTTCCTGTTTTATCATATCCATCAACCTCAGCTGTATTAGTTACCATAGTATTATTCGACTTATCCTCTACATTTACAGCCGTCGAATAAGTAATCTTAACCGACTCCTTTCCATGTTCATCAGGAATTGTATACTCCCAGCTTGTTGCAGTTTCAATATCTACTCCAAGATCTATCCATGTTTTGGTTTCTGTCTTACCATCCTCATACGTAATGGTAATCCCTTCTCCAGAATATTTCTGTACATCTATATTGGAAAGAGTATCTTTAATCTTTTTCCCACCAATGGGCACCTGCTTGTTCTGATTCGCAGTAATTATCCAAGACACCGTACGTGTATGATCGTCATTTACTGTATCTGATACAGATCCTTCACTCTTGGTAACAATGTCATACTGGATTTTATCTGGTACAAATGAGTCTTCCTTTCCATCAGGAATATCCTTGGTTGTAACCTTTGCCGTGTTCCCGTCTGATTCCGTAACAGTACCATCCGCAGGAAGCTTGGACACATCTACGGACGCAGTATAAGAAATAGAATATTTACTTCCATCAGCCATATTGGGAAGGATTATGCTAAATCCTGTATCTGTTTTGTTTACTGTGTACTGGTCCGATGAAAGATTACCATTTGTAGCACTGGACCACACTGTAATGGAATCTGTTTCTTCAAATGTAAATATATTTCCATTATTCTTTAAAGTATCCGTTACTACAACGTTTTCGTTCGTTCCAGTTGAAGTAATATCAATCTTATAGGTATATTTACCAGTCTGTGAATTATATCCTCCACCAGACTGTTTTACAATCGAAATATTATGTTCAGGTTTTGTAACAGTTACAGTTTTTTCAACATCATCGGAAAACTTAATGCTTGTTGTTGACTCCTCCGCCTTTAAGATTGCCTCCGCCTCAATGAAGAAAGAAACATTTCCCGATTTCTGGAGTATCTCATAATTTGGATCCGCTTTATTAAACGTAACAGTAGCAGTATTACCCTGGATCACATAATGGTTTCCAGTTATTACGGCCGTCTTATTAACTCCGTCATTTTCATCTACATAATTAATACTAATATTAAAATCTTTCTCAAAGTTGTCTGGAATAGTAAATTCATTCGGAAATGCATAAGTAAATGTTGCTATATCATCATCGAACTGCAGCATTTCTTCCTCAGTAAATGTAAGCTGCAAACTATAGCTCGAACCATTTATCAACGGATAATTATCCGTAAATGGCCGACCATTAATATAAATGTGATCTCCCGTTAAAAATTTACCAAGATCCGTTGATTTCTCTACCGAAGCATTTACCGGCATAACCTTCGCCTTCATCGTTTTAACAGAAACCGTTCCCGCGACTACAGAAAAGCTACCCTGCGTAAACCCCATGGAGGTAATCTCCCCCTCCACATTAGTATTCACATAATCCGTCACAATTTCGGCTGTACCGTTATCTTTCAGATGTACGACATCTTTATTGACAATTTCCCCCTCTGCGGATGCTTCCTGAAGAGTGTGAATGGTCATCTGAACTCTTACATTTCCTTCTTCCGGTTCAATACGTTTGTTCTGGAGTGTTGACCAGAAATAAATGTCATAAAGTACATAATCAACCACAACGTTCTCCTGATCTGCTTTCAGTTGAGAAGAAAGCTGTGCCTCTATTGCTGCGACTGCAGCATTATATGCACCGCTTTCCGGTGCCAGATAATCGGCATGAATTTCTGCATCCTGCGGAAGATTTGCCTCCTTAGGTACAATTGCAGTAATGGAAACTCTGCCATCCTGATAAGAAAAAGATGTCTTCGGTTCCGGCGTTGGTGTTACAGTCACTTCCGGAGTCGGTGTTACAGACACTTCCGGGGTAGGCGTCACTGTCTCTTCCGGGGTCGGTGTTGCTTCCACTGCCGGAGTCGGCTCCTCAGTAACTTCCGGGGCAGGTGTCTGTTCCGGTTCCTGCGGAGTTTCGGTGGGAACTGACGGCTCTTCCGGTTCCTGCGGGGTTTCCGTCGGAGCTGCCTGTTCTTCCGGTTCCTGCGGCGTCTCAGTCGGAGCTGCCTGTTCTTCCGGATTCTCTGCAGGAGCTTCTGTCGGCTCTGCAGGGGTTTCCGGCTCTGCAGGTTCTTCCACAGCCGGGGTATCGGCCGGCTCCTGAATCTCCGGCTGCGCAGGTTGTTCCGGTTCCTGCGGTGTTTCTGCAGGAGCAGTTGTCTCCTCTGCTGCCGGTTCTTCAGCAGCGTTCATTGTCGGGGTAGGTTCTGCTGCCACAGGTACCTCTTCCCCGGCAAATGTAACGATGTTTGTCTGCTGAAAAACCATCATCACTGTGAGGATTAAAGCTAATAATCTTTTTACTGTTTCTCTCTTCCTCATATTTTGCCTCCTTAAATTATTTATTCTTCCGTTCTCTGAGCATAGAAAAGAGCAGAATATCTCTATTATTGTTATAATAGCACAAAGAATCATTCCTCTCAATATTGTCTTTCTACAAAAATGTCAACTTGTTTTTGCATGTATCCAACAATCTATCGCTATCTTTTACGAAAATCACCATTGTTTTTCGTTTAAAACAGAGAAAAATCTATATCATATATCATAACAGGGAAAAATTTATGCTTATGCTCGAACCGTTTCTGCAAAGCCCGAACCCGGACATATGTCTTTATGCAATGCTGAAACATCATTCAAAATGTATGGAAACAACAAACAGCGAATGAATCACCTCACACGATTCATTCGCTGTTTGTTTTACGAAAGGGATTTTGTTATCCCCGCAGTTATTTTTTATTCTTCGCCTTACCCAGATAAGCAGCTTTCACAGACTCATTCTCTGCCAGCTCCTTACCGGTTCCGGATAAGGTGATCGTTCCGGTCTCCATAACATATCCATGATGTGCTGCATGAAGTGCCATGTTCGCATTCTGCTCAACCAGAAGAATGGTCTTTCCCTGCTTGTTGATTTCCCGGATGATATCAAACACACCCTGCACAACGATAGGCGCCAGGCCAAGGGACGGCTCGTCCATCATAATAATCTCCGGGCGGCTCATAAGTGCACGGGCAATCGCCAGCATCTGCTGCTCGCCGCCGGATAAGGTTCCGGCAAGCTGCCAGTGACGTTCCTTCAGCCTTGGGAACAGGTCGTAGCACCAGTTGATATCGTCTTCCAGGCTGTCCTTCCGCATATAAGCGCCGATCTTCAGGTTTTCCAGAACGGTCAGATCTGCAAAAACGCGGCGGCCTTCCGGAACCAGAGTGATTCCCTGGGATACGATCTGCTCTGCGGTTTTGCCTGCGATTTCCTTTCCGTTGAGAAGGATTTTTCCGGATGCAGGCTTCACAAGGCCTACGATGGAACGCAGGGTGGAACTTTTTCCTGCGCCATTGGCACCGATCAAGGTTACCACCTCACCTTTTGGAACCACAAAGCTGATATTTTTTACAGCCTTGATTCCTCCGTAGGACACGCACAAATTCTTTACTTCCAATATATTACTCATCTGCGGCACCTCCCAGATATGCTTCAATAACCCTTGGATTATTCTGGATTTCCTCCGGTGTACCGGCTGCGATCGGCTTACCGAAATCCAGTACATAGATTCTGTCAGAAATCTCCATAACCAGATCCATGTGATGCTCGATCATAAAAATTGTCAGTCCGAATTCATCCCGGATTCTTCCGATAAACGCAGTCAGTTCATCTGTTTCCTGCGGGTTCATACCTGCTGCCGGCTCGTCCAGAAGGAGCAGGCTCGGCTTGGTAGCCAGCGCCCTGGCGATTTCCAGGCGCCTCTGTTTACCATAAGGAAGAGAAGTTGCCAGCTCATTCTTCACATCTTCCAATTCCAGGATCTTCAGAAGTTCTTCTGTCTCCTGACGCATCTGCGCCTCTTCTTTGCCATTGAGATGGAAGGTTGCAGTGAACAAGTTGCTGGTACGCCTTAAATGCTTCGCTATAAGAATATTGTCAAATACGGTCTGGCTCTTGAACAGACGGATATTCTGGAACGTTCTGGCAATTCCCATCTTCGTGATTTTATCCGGTGTCGGAGCCATGGAAGAGGTATATTTACCATTGTTCTCCCCGCTGTAGAGCTTTTTCATTTTGCCCTGGGGATGGTTTTCAATGATCTTTTCCCCGTTAAAATAAACTGCGCCGTTGGTGGGTGCATAGACACCCGTGATAACATTAAATGCCGTTGTTTTTCCGGCACCGTTCGGGCCGATGAGGGAAACAATCTCCCCTTTATTTACTTCAATGTTCATGTTGTCGACAGCTACAACGCCGCCGAACTGCATGGTCACATTTTCTACTTTCAGTACATTAGTCATTGGAGTTCCCTCCTTTTGCCGCTTTCCTTCCGGATCTGTTCTTGAAATAATCATAAATTCCCCTTACGGAAAACTCCTTCGTGCCCATGATTCCTTTCCGGAAGAACAGCACGATTACCATAATGATGATGGAGAATACAACCTTTCTGAAACCGGCGCGCAGAAGCGGTACTTTGAAATCTCCGATATACATTTCGCTGTCCAGGAAACGGAGCAGCCACTCTGACAAAATAATGAACAGAAAAGAACTGATGCAGCTTCCCGTTACGGAGCCAATTCCGCCGATAACTACAATCAGAAGGATCTCATAGGTCATGGCAGATTTGAACATGGATGCCTGAATGGTTGTCTGGTACATCGCCAGAAGCGCACCGGAAATTCCTGCAAAAAAGGAACTGATCACAAATGCCATTTTCTTGTGATGCGCCAGGTTGATTCCCATGGCTTCTGCTGCGATCTCATCATCGCGGATAGCTTTAAACGCACGTCCGTAAGTGGAATTGATCAGCATCACAATGATCGCGATACAGATTCCGGACACGATAAACGGAAACAGTACGCTCTTAAATGTCGGATAGCTTCGGAGAAGATTGGAACCGTTTGTCAGCGGCCCAAGCTTGTCCCACTGGAATACCGCACGAATGATTTCTGCAAAACCAAGTGTTGCGATTGCCAGATAATCGCTCTTCAGGCGAAGTACCGGAAGACCGATCAGATAGGCAAATATCGCTGCAACCACGCCCGCTGCAACCAGAGCCACAGCAACCGGCACGGTAAACTGAACGATACCGCCGTCAAAATACTGGTACACATTGACTCTCTGTTCAACAGGAATCGTCAGAATACCATATGTATAAGCTCCCAGCAGCATAAATCCCGCCTGTCCAAGAGAAAACAGACCGGTAAAGCCATTTAACAGGTTCATGGAAACCGCAACCAGAGCATAGATAGCACCTTTTTTCAGAACCGTAAAGATCATGGCTGTTGATGGGAGAGTTTTTTCCATTACATATAATACAACCAATAACGCTACAATCAAGGAAACGTTTATGATTGTCTCTTTTTTCTTTGTCATAATTACGCCTCCTTATTAAACTTTGTCCGTTGATTTTTCGCCGAAAAGGCCGGTCGGTTTTGCAATGAGGACTACGATCAGAAGGGCAAAGGTAAATGCATCGGAGAAAGTCGTCCAGCCCATACCCTTGATGATGTTCTCACAGATACCGATGATGAAAGCTCCGATCACCGCTCCCGGAATGGAACCGATGCCGCCGAATACGGCTGCAACGAAGGCTTTCAGACCCGGCATAGCACCTACTGTCGGTGTAACGCCCGTGTAGTTGGAGAAGAACAGAAGGCTTCCCACCGCAGCCAGAAAAGAACCGATGATAAATGTCATACTGATAACGGAGTTGATCTTAATACCCATTAACTGGGATGTTTCAAAATCTTTGGATGCCGCACGCATTGCCATACCGATCTTCGTATATTTAATCAGGGCAACCAGTGCGATCACCAGAATAATGGTTAAAAACGGGGTAATTACCGTTACCCTCTTAGTCGTGGCTCCGAATACCTGAACGGTATCGCTGATCCACGGAATTGCCGGATACTGCTGTGCCAGGCCGCCGGTTACATACAGCGCCAGGTTCTGCAGCAAATAAGAAACACCAATGGCAGAGATCATAACGGACATTCTCGGTGCGGAACGGAGCGGCTTATATGCCACGCGCTCTACCAGAAAGCCGAGAACAACCGTCAAAACCAATACAAGCGGAATCGAAATATACATTGGCAGTGATGCAGACAAATAAACCATGATCAGGCCCGCAACCATAAAAATATCGCCGTGGGCAAAGTTGATCAATCGTAAGATACCATAAACCATGGTATATCCTATGGCTATCAGCGCATACTGACCGCCTACGGAAACACCCGCCAGAAGATACGGCAGATTTTTACTGAACCAATCCATGGAAATCCTCCCCTAACTTAGAAAAGGTCCACCGGACCTTTTCACGAATACTTAGCAGCCTTACAGGACATGCCGCAGGCAGTTCCTTCCGGATGCCTGTCAACTAATGACGAGGCGGGAAATTATGCCCGCCCCGTTATTCATTGCATTCGGCACACATCCTGTGCCAATATTGGTATACCTGATAAGGTATAGCTAATAATAAAAGCTGAAATTAGTTGATACCCTGCTCTCCGACAAATTCCCACGCACCGGATTCGGTGTTGGCAGTTTTTACATAAGCGGTATCTCTCTGGGCATCACCGTTTTCGGAATCAAATACGACTTTACCGCAAACGCCGTCATACTCTACGTTCCAGAGTGCTTCGTTTACTGCTGCCGGATCTGCGGAACCTGCTGCTTTGATTGCTTCCAGAGCTACATAGTAAGCATCAAATCCCATTGCGGATACTGCTGCGATCGTATCGTCGCCGCCGTTGTTTGCTTTTGCAGTGGAATCAGAGTTGATGTATCCTTTCATTCCTTCGTCAAATTCAGCGTTTCCGCCTTCCTGATAGAAGGTTGTTACATAAATCTGAACGTCTTTGCCTTTTGCTGCATTTAAGATAACGTTGGAATCCCAGGTATCGCCGGCCATCATCGGAATTTCCATTCCCTGGGAAGCTGCCTGCTCAATGATCAGGGCTGCTGCTTCTGTGGATACAGGTGCAAAGAATACGTCTGCCTCTGCATTCTTAGCAGATGTGATATAGGATGCAAAATCGCTGTTTCCTTCCGGGAAAGTTTCCGCGATCACTTCGCCGCCGAGTTCTTCAAACGCTTTGGAGAAGTAATGTCCAAGACCTGCGGAATAGTCATCGCCAAGCTTGGTCAGAACGTATGCTTTCTTTGCTTCGAATTTTTCGTTTGCAAAGTTTGCAAGTACGGTACCCTGGAACGGGTCAAGGAAGCAGATACGGAAATAATGGGTATTTCCCTGTGTTACCTGCGGGTTGGTACATGTAACGCCCATTGCAGGAACACCGCCGTCTTTAAAGATGTCGGATGCTGCGATGGATACACCGGAACCATAGGAACCAAGTACGATGGATACGCCGTCACTGACAAGCTGTGATGCAGCGGATGGTCCCTTGTCATTGGAGGACTCGTTGTCTACGATGTCCAGTTCTACATTATATTCTGTTCCGTCAATCTCTACGGTAGGGGTCAGGCTGTTTGCATACTGGATACCCAGTGTTTCCTGCTTGCCGCCTGCGCCGTTGTCACCGGATGCCGGCTCATAAACACCGATCTTCACAGTATCTGCTGCAAACGTTGGAACGGCTGTTGCTGCCACCATAGCTGCTGCCATCAAAACAGACATTAATTTTTTCTTCATCTCTTTCTCCTCCTTGTTTTTGCCACAAAGACATTTGTTTTCACTTCCAAAACATGTTACAGATTATACCACGCTTTTGTGCTTTAATCAAGTAAATGATTGTATTTTTTTCTGCTCATTTAAAAATAATCATATCCTCCATGGATATCCACAATACTTCCATTCATATATCCATTCGTGAGAATACAGTATGCCAGATCCGCCACATCCCCGATCTCTCCGAACCGGTGAAGGGCAATCTTTTTATTAATACGGTCATAGCTTTCCCGGCTGCGGTTTTCGTGCCAGGGGGTCTGAATAAAGCCAGGGGCAATAGCATTGACGGTAATCCCCTTTGGCTCAAATTCTTTTACCAGGGACTTGGTAAGGAAATGAATAGCCGCCTTGGTCACGCCATAGACAAGAGATGATGAATATGCCTGCCGTCCCGCATAGGAACCCATAAAAAGAATTCTTCCCCCTTCATTCATGATCGGACGAAGCTCCTTCACCAGAAATACGGGAACGGACAGATTCGTATTTACGATTTTTGTCCATTCTTCAAATGTATAGTCTTCATACCTGGCGTATGTGCTGATTCCTGCGTTGCACACCAGCCAGTCTACATACCCTGTCCGGGCTTTGATTTCTTTTACAAAGGAAAGCATGGCTTCATAAGAAGACATGTCCGCCTTTACCAGCAGAATCTTCTCCCTGTGCTTTGGCGGCAGGCTTTCTATAAACGCCTGCGCACGCTGCTCATTGTGGGCATAATTTACAAATATCCGGTCTCCCTCTTCGGAATGCGCAAGAAGCTTTTCTACAATTCCTCTGCCGATTCCCGAGGTTCCTCCCGTCACTGCCGTAACTCTGTTTCTGTGCGTGTGCTCCATATTCGCTCCTTTCCCCGGTTTTTACAAAGCCAGCAGACGCTCATAGATTTCCTTCGGCGCATAAGGCTGCTGGTTGTGGACAGGTTCTCCAAGGCAGGTCTTAGGGTACGCAAAAGTGCCGTGTTCCATCATGATCTCCAGAAGTATCGGACCGTCCTGTTCCAGGAATTCTCCTGCTTCTTCCTGTACTTCCCCGCACAGAATACGCTTCGAGACAATTCCATAGCCTGCTGCCACCCTGCTGAAATCACAGGAAGAGAACCCGCATCCGTCGGTTGTCCCAGCAAAAAGGCTGTCAAAATAATCTTTCTGTAAATGACGGATCATGCCCAGTGCACCGTTATTCATCACGACCATTTTGATAGGAAGGTTTTCCCTTTTTACCCACTGCAGTTCCTGAATATTCATCTGAAATGCACCGTCCCCGCAGATACAGGCCACCGGCTTCCCTGTAGCGTAATGGGCGCCAATGGCTGCCGGAAGGGCAAATCCCATAGCACCGTGCCCTCCGGAAAACAGCAGCTTCTGCCCCCGCCTGTTCCTGAACGACTGATAGCACCAGACCATATGCTGCCCGACATCTGCTGCTACGGCAGAAGTATCTGCAAGACATTCGCTCAAAGCGGCGACTGCCCGGTTGGGATATCGTTCCGGCGTACTGTCATCTACAGCCTGAAGGTTTTCTCTGATCGTCCGGCAGACAGCCAGCCATTCTTCAGCCTGCCCGGCTCTGGATACGGTACCCGTTCCCTCTGTCTCACTGTCTTTCACGAGGCTGCTGTTTCTCAAAAGTCCGATCACATCCGCCGTATTCACATGAAACTTCTGCTCCCTCTCACCGCCTTCATGGATATTTCTCTGCAGATTACAGGGGTCTATATCCATGCGGATAATTTCCGCATTTTTTGCAAATTCATGCACCTTTACACCAATTTGGCGGGTACACAGTGAAATGCCGAAGCACAGAAGCAGATCGCTCTTGGCATTGGCAATCATATTGGCATACCGATGTCCGTATGCACCGCCGATGCAGCCAAAATTCAGCGGATGGTCATATGGCATCACAGCTTTTGCAAGCACGCTGGTGATCACCGGTATCTGAAATTGTTCTGCAAATTTCAAAAGCCCTTCCCTGCTTTCCCTGCTGTCCACACCGTGTCCCATAAGAATTACCGGGCGGCCGGCCTTTCCAAGCGCCTCCAGAACAGCAGCGGCAGCTCTGTCCGCAGTCTCCCTGTTCATGCCGTCGGCATCCTCCGCATCCATCTCATATACCGGATGCTCAACCTCACTTCTCTGAATATTCATAGGCAGATCGATCAAAACCGGACCTTTCCTGCCTGTTGTGGCAATGCGGTATGCCTTGTTCAGCTCTTCCACGATTTTCTCCGGTTCCCGTATCTGGACGCAGTATTTTGTGATCGGCTTTGCCATGGAAATAATGTCAATTTCCTGAAAGCCCTGCTGCCTCAATCCCGGAATCCCTTCATATTCATACGTATTCAACTGCCCTGTAAGGAAAACCACAGGCAGAGAGTCAAAATATGCGTTTGCTACACCGGAGAGCAGGTTTACCGCACCCGGCCCGCTCGTAGCGTAGGCGCAGGCACATCTGTCCCCGGCCAGTGCATAGCCGCAGGCTGCAAAGGATGCACCCTGTTCGTTATAACAGGAATGATTGACTGCATCCGGATTTTTCTCCACGGAATCTACGAGATGGGCGATCATGGTTCCCTGGTATCCGAAAAAGTCATGGATTCCTTTTCCTGTCAAAAATTTTATAATATAATCCGTAAGCTTCATATACTCCTCCTGCTCATTACTCCGCTAGTTCCGATACCCCTCTATCCGTGCCCGAAGCCGGACCTTGCCTACTGCACCGAGATACTCCAGGAAAATTTCCAGAATTTCCTCATCAACATCGCAGATTTCATCTCTGTTCAGGCTGCGCATCATCATTTTTCCAAAAGGCTTCAGCTCTTCTCCCAGCCGTGCATAGTCCTTTTCTTCCCAAAGATGGCGGATATATTCCTTCTTGTCTTCGTAAAACGGAACCAGTTCTCGCCGGGCTGCACAATATTTCGCATAGTTCCAGCACCAGTCAAAATAATCTTTATAACGCTTCACATAATTGTCTGCAAGGAACTGCCGTCTGCGTGCCTTTACTAATTTTTTTAAAGATCCGTTCTCCCTGAGAAAGTCGTCACAGCTTACCTGCGTGCTGACGATCAGGGACAGACTCATCTTATTTTTGTCAGAAATCCGCGATTCATAATCTGCGCCGAAGGTCTTGCTAAGATAAACATCCTCTCGTCCGGGAATCAGAAATTTCTCCCCTTCCATAACAATCTCTTTCGTCTCTTCAAAAACATCTGCCGGATATACATATTCCGTGTCCCGGTTCCATTGGAGCCTGTATCTCTTTGCACCGTCCGTATCCTGGTTTTTGCAGAGCCTGTCATAAATCCTTCCGCCAAGCTTCTCCCTTCCAAAAATGCCCGCAATGCGAACCCAGCACCCGCAGACAAATCTGTAAAAATTCGTTTCCGAGCGGCCGCGGTCACATGTCTGTACCCAGCCCGTCTCCAGGCGGCGGTCCCATGACCTCACTTTTGCAGGAGCCCTTCCCGCCCTCAGGGGAATAATATCCACACCGATGCCCGGATGCTGAAAATTCCGTCCCTCGTTCAAACGCAGACAAAGCGTATCCGTATTTTCATAGCGGAGAAACAGGCCCGGAAAACGTTTGTTATCCTTCATGGACTCCAGAACCCTTCTATCCGGCAGTTCCGTTTCCATCACTTTCCGAAACCGCTCCATATCCGGCAGCTTCATAACCACCGCACCGGCCAGCGGACTTCCCGGCATAGGATTCCCGGTCACTGCATGCAGAGTCAGTTTTGGAGAAAGATAATACTCTATTTGATATTTTCTGCAAATTGTATCGATTTCTTTCAAAAGCTTTAATACTTCCTGCTGTTCTTTATTCAATGGCATCTGCTCCTCTTTCATCCGATTTCTTTGATAAGCCTCTGAACCGCCTGACTGTCTCCATATTTGCCAAGCCATCTGTCTATATAATCCGAGACATCTGTTCTTTGGGCTATGTCAGACACCTTCCTGCCTCCCTGATACAGGTCCTCCAGAATGATCGTCCTGATTTCTTCCCGGATACTGCATGGAAGCTCCTGCTCCATTGCCCTGCAGTATGCCTGAAAAGCACGTTCCGTACGGCCCATTCTGCTCATGACATCTCCCGTAAGCTTCCATACAGCAGCGGAAGCTTCACCGTTTTCATTCAGCCGGCAGAGCTTATCGGCAATCGTTTCCAGCCCGGCCTGTTCCGCAGCAAGTTCCATATCGACCGCCAGTCCTGCCTGTTCACGGGAATACCCCATTTTTTCCAATAGCACGGTCAGAGCTTCGCATAGGATTTCTCTTCCTTCTGCGTATGGCTCTCCCTGTCTGCTCCTGTAATCCTGCAATTTTTGTCCCAGCTCTTTCTTCAGCCTTTCCTGCTCCTCTGCCGTATCGGCAAAAGAAGCCCTTACAAGCCAGGTACAGCACTGAACAATCTCATCTTCAGGAAGCAGCTCTTTCCAAAGCTCCGCCCACGCAATAGATTCTTTCCTCGCTCCGCTTTCCAGAAGGCTGCGGCAATGCTCCAAAGCGCCGAGTTTTCTTGATTTCAGATATTTCTCGATTTCCAGATGGGTAATTCCGTTGTTCGTCTTTTTTCGTGCTTCTGCATAAAGGTTCAGCGCCCTGTCGTCCTCCCCTTTTTTCAGAAGAAGATCCGCCTTATATTTCAAAAAGTATCCGTCATCCGGGAATACCGCAAGCGCATGTTCCAGAAACGCTTCCATCTCAGAGGTATCCTCCCCATCCAGTCCTCGTTCCATAACAAGACGGCAGTACAGCTTCAAAAATCCCGGGGCATCCGGATATCTCCCCAGCAGCTCCAGACAGATTCTCTCCGTCTCTTCTTTTTCGTTCTTTTCATAACATCCTGCAGCTTTGCGGAAAAGTACAATATCGTCCATCATCTGCTTCATTTCCGGGGTAAGCCGGTCCAGATTTTCCTTCACCTGAAGCATCCGATACGCTTTCGCAGCTCTTTCCGTATAAAGCAGGGTCATCATGGCAGCAAAAAATACGTCATCCGCAGCTTTCAGAAGTATCGGATGGTAAAACGCATAAATATTTCTAAAATCTTCTCTTCCGATAAATTCCGCGCTCAGCTGTAATTGAAAATATTTCTCAAAAAGTTCATTTAAAGCAGAAAACTGATGCTTCTCCACCATTTCCTGCAAAGAAACCGGACTTTCCTTTATGCGCGCTTCCAGCTCCATTTCCACACATTTTGCCTGAAGCAGATTCCTCTGACGGTGCAGACGGTTCCTGCGTTTCGCTGATGCCAGATAATAAATTTTGCGGAGCACGGAATTTCTCCGGATTTTTCCTGCGTCCACCTTTTTCATGTAATCGCTTCGCAGTTCCTCATAGGTAATGCCTTCCACCGTAATGGCAGCATGGGAGGAACGCTCATCATGCGGCGGAATATAGCTCCATTCATCCCCATAATGCCAGATGAGATAATCGCTGACCCTCTGGGGAACCATGACCTGTATCCCCTCAAATTCCATATATTTCACCGGAAACATCATATCCTTGTCAAAAAGAAACGGGCATCCGCCCCAACGCATGGCATAACGGCTGCATTCCTCTTCTTTATACGAAAACATGATCTTTTCCAGCTTCTTCAGCGTCCTGTCTTTGCCCAAAATATGGTAGGATAAAAGATATTTCAGATACATGGTGACCGGAATCTCCCAGCGGTTGCCATAGACAAAAGCTACATTCACCAGCTCCGAATAGATCATCATATGTGTCCTGTATTTCTCATATTCTTTATCGTCCGGAGGAATCGGATCCAGGGTCAGTACATCAATGATCTCCCCTGCCTTATCATTGCCGATCAGCTGGTGCTTATGAATCGCACAGCTTGCCGTATCTGCATACCTCGGAAATGTATTGGTAAACTCTCTGTCCACGTCTACGCACTGTACCGCCCTGTTCGGAGGAAATTCCGTACGGGAAAGCTCCACGAACTTGTCCCAGTCATCTCTCGGCATATAAATGTCCACATCATCATCCCACGGAATAAATCCTTCATTACGGACAACACCGATCAGACTGCCGCCGGCCATCACATAACGCAGGTGATGTTTTTTGCAGATTTCATCGATCTCCCGCAAAAGCATCAGGAGGTGTTCCTGTTTTTCTGTCATAGATTTCCCAAATTATCCTTTCTGATTAATCACCTGAAGAATATTCACCAGAGCCTCGGATTCCTCATAAAAAAGCCTGGTACATTCCGTACGGTTATCACTGATCATGATGAGCAGTTCCTGAAGGAGATAGCGGAAGCCGTTGCCTTCAAAGTTAAAGCTGAAACGCTTCAGGAATTCATTTCCTTCAATCTTTGCTTCAAAATATCCTGTATTCCACCAGTCATTGGGGACATTGATTCTTCCTCTTGTGCCAATGACTGCAAGGCCGTTTTCCACATCCAGCGTGGAGCCGATTTCTATGGTTCCAAGGGCATGGGGATACTTCATAGTGATCATATCATAAACAAACCGTCCCTCTTCATCCTTCACCGCATTGCTGGCAACCTCCAGGCATTCTCCGCCGAGAATTTTCATCACTGCACAAATGGCATGGGAAACAGTCTCGTTAAAGCTCTTTCCTCCGCCAAACACATCCTGGGAAATCGAGCATTTCACACTGATGACTTTGCCCACCATATCGCCATGGGTAAGCCATACAAGCTGGTTAAATGCCCGGAGATAGACCAGCATGAGCTTTTCCACCAGAACCACCCGATGCTTCTGCGCTTTTTGGAAGAGCCTTTTCAGAACATCCGGTTCCAGAGTTATGGGGGAATCGCTGATCACATATTTGCCGTTCTCTATGGCCTGTTCGATATACTTTACACGGTTCTTCCGCGGGCATTTTACATATACGATATCCACGGAAGAAAGGAACTCCTGGTAATCTGTCATATAGGAGTGCAGCTCATATTTCTCACAAAACTCCCGGGCAGTTTCCTCCGCTTCTGAAAAAACGCTTTTTACATGGATACCGCTGACATACAGGGATTCTGCCACGATCCCGTTGTCAAAGGCCTCTTCCGTAACCACGCCTATCGTATAGATTTTTCCCTCGCTGCGCAGCTTGGTGCTGGAAATGTCCTTCGTTCTGGGAAGATACTTTACTTCGCAATAGTTATTCAGATAATCAAACTTTCCTCTCCAGTCAGAGCCTATTACAAGAATATCAATATCATATTTGATAATATCATTGACTTTCTGTCCCTGGTATTCTTCAATGATGATCTCATCCGCCAGTCCGGTCCTTCGGACATTCTCAATCCTTTTCAGAAGGCTGTCCTGCACATTCAGCTTCCCCCGTTCAATGTCATAGCTTTCGCTGGTGACACCGACGATCAGGTAATCCCCCAGTTCCCTGGCTTTTTTGATAATGTTATAATGGCCCCGGTGAAAAAGATCAAAGGTTCCATACGTAATGACTTTTTTCATAATATTCACCTGTTCTTTGTACAAACCTCTTAAATGATACTGTTGCTCCCCTCAAAAAAATTCCCCTTACAACGGAAGATACCATCCTTCCATTGCAAGGGGATGTTTCATCGGCTTCTGTGGTTCAAAAGCCGCTTCCTTAATGCTCCTTCTGTTCCCCGGATGAATCCGGCTGTCCCGTCTGCTGTGCAGCTTTCTCTATCGTCTGCCCCTCCGTCTCCAGAGTAGCAGCCAGTTCCTCGATTGCTTTACGGCGCTGTTTCAGTATCAGCTCATACTGCACTTCATCATCACCGTCATATTCATCTTCCAGCCCTTCGTCCTTCACCTTCTTCTCCCGCTTAAAGAGTATCAAAGAGAGAAGCTTCAAAACTCCATTGTAAAGGAAGTCAACCGGAGGACTGCCCAGCACCAGTACAAATACCAGTGAAACGCCAAGTAATGCCCAGACATTTACAAGCGCCGGAATTTTAAGAATCAAAAGCCCGCTCATGACGATCATGATCGGATAGTGGAAGAAGTAAATACCCATCGTATTTCTTCCGATAAAAGTCCACGGAAGTTTCCGGTCCGGAAGCACTGCAAAAAATGTCAGAATCAGCACAAAAGAAATAAGGTACATCAAAAGTCTCAGGATAATTCCCAGCTCATCCGTCAGTCCGCACAAAACATAGCTGTGGTTTCCCCGGAAAATATCTACGGGCATGCCGCTGGAAATCATAAAATGCGGTACCGCAAACAGAAGTATCCCGGATATCGGAATCAGCACCCATTTGCCCTTAAACCGCCGTACAGCCTCAGTATATTTGCTGTCCCACAGATAACCGGCTGCAAAAAACGGAAAGAACACCACGATTCTGGACGTTGACAAATAGGTCGTAAACTCCGGCCTTGTCCCTGCCCAAAGCGCAAAAACAATACTTAAGGGCACTACAAGCCGAATCTTCCCCAACGCTTCGATCGTCAGACGGAAAATAAACAATGCCAGCAGGTACCACATGGCAGAGCCTGACGGCCTGAGAATCTCATAGTCCATAGAATTGCCGCACCAGATATAGGCATACCAGGTAAGGCTATAGCCAAGAATATATGGAATCAGCAGATTCTTCACATTTTTCATCACACTCTGCGGTTTCTTGCAGAGATATCCCGAAACAAACACAAACGCCGGCATATGGAAAATAGTAATCGCATACCATACATGCCGGACGACCAGATCATCCCTTACAAGCTGAAACGCAATAATATGGTTAAAAACCACCAAAAATATCAACAATACTTTGATATTATCTACTAAATAGGAATACGGCAGAGCCAATCCTTTCTCTTTTTCTCTCATCTTGTCCATCCTGTAATAAATTTATGAATAAATGATAACATACTTTTTGCGTTTTTGGAACAAAAAATTAAAAATAAGTGTAAAACAAACGTCATACTTCGTTTTTACTTCCTATTAAAATGACCTCTGTGGGTTTTTAAGTCTAAGTTTCCCCTTGCCAACCGAAAGCACTTAGTGTATGATGATAAGGATTATTTAAAAGTACTATGCCAGACAATTTCTGACTGCTAAACAGGAGATGAGGATATGTTTCAAAAATTCAAGACGGACATAAACAAATACCGTAAATATGCTGTTTATTCCGCTAAAGCACAGTTGAAATCCGAAGTTGCCAATTCTTATCTGAACTGGCTATGGTGGATTCTGGAGCCATTTTGCTACATGCTGATCTATGCCTTTATTTTCGGAGTCGTATTTGGCGGCAGTGAGCCGTATTTTCCTATATTCATCTTTGTCGGCAATACGATGTGGGTATTCTTCCAGAAAACCCTGAGCCAGAGCGTAAAGCTCGTGAAGCAAAATAAGTCCACCGTTTCCAAAGTATATTTGCCAAAATATATTCTTCTTATTACAAAAATACTGGTAAATGCATTTAAAATGGGCATTTGTATTTTGATCGTCATCGGAATGCTTGTATATTATCACGTTCCAATGACCTGGAACGTCCTTTACTGTATTCCGTTGCTGATGACCCTGATCGTAATTACATTCGGAGTCAGTTGTTTTCTGCTGCATTACGGAGTCTACATCGAGGATCTTCAGAATGTAGTCAATATTGCCCTGCGCCTTCTCTTTTATATGACCGGTATTTTCTGGGATATCATGAAGAGACTGGCTCCGCCTTATAATACTTATGTCTGCCGCATCAATCCGGTAGCTTTCCTGATCTCCTCTATGCGTGACTGTGTTATTTATGGCCAGACACCGCATCGGAAGCTGCTGCTTCTATGGTTTGTTATCGGCATTATCATCAGTATTTTAGGTATCCGCAAAATATACAAAAATGAAAACAGTTATGTAAAGGTGATCTGATATGGAAGAAAAATACGCGATCGAGGTTAAGGATCTGGTCATCAGCTACCGTAACCTGAAAAAAACTTCAATAAAACAAACACTCTTTCAATTCAATCGGAAAAAGCCGGAAAATTTTGTGGCTGTGAAAGGAATTTCCTTCTATGTGAGACAGGGAGAGATTCTTGGCATTATCGGCAAAAACGGCAGCGGTAAGTCAACTACCTTAAATGCCCTGGCAGGTATCTTTTCCCCCGACTCCGGAGTTATTGACCTCAAGGGCAACAGCATTTCCCTTCTGTCCATTGGCGTAGGTTTCCAGCGGGAAATGACCGGACGTGAAAATATCATTCTTTCCGGAATGCTCCTGGGCTTTACAGAACAGCAGGTACGGGAGAAAGAGGAGGAGATTATAGAGTTCGCCGAGCTTGGCAAGTTCATTGATATGCCGGTGCGTACTTATTCAAGCGGTATGTATTCCAAGCTTGCATTCTCGATCACTGCAATCCTGGAGACAAACATCATGCTCATCGATGAGGTCTTAAGTGTAGGCGACCAGAAATTTAAGAAAAAAAGCTATCAGAAAATGAAAAACCTGATTTCCAACAAAGACCGGACCGTTGTCATTGTTTCACACAATATCAGCACGTTGCAGGAGCTGTGTGATACAGTCATGTGGATGCATGATGGCGAAATCAGAAAAATCGGCGAACCGGAAGAGGTTCTGAATGAATATGTCGAATTCATGGAAAAAAATTAGCCGGAACTCCCGGCTAATTTTTTTAACATTTTCTTTTTATTTCTTTTAAGACGCGTTCGCAGATTTTTCCGGAACACGGCTCCATCACTTCGTTCAAAAGTCCGTTTACTCTATGCCGTTCTTCTCTCCAGGGATCTGCTTCCTTTATACACTGTTCCAGACACTTCAAAAACTCCGCCAGCGTATCCGGCATAGGGCCGGGTGTCACTTCATCATAATTAAAGTTCATTCCCCGCTCATCCAGATAGAGTGCTTTATCATACGGTAAAAATATCACAGGGCGGTCTGTTATAAGATAGTCCACATAAATACTGGAATAATCCGTTATCAGACAGTCAAACGCGGTCAGATATCCGGTTACATCCTCCGCCTCCTCATTTCCCAAATATCTCACACGGCTGCTGAGATAGAAGCTGGCAGACTCCCTTTCTGCAATGTGTGTCCGAAGGAGCAGAAGAATCTTCTCTTTTTCCAGAAATTCCTCAAGCCGCTCTTTCTTAAAATCTTCGAACGGAAACAAATGCACATTCCCATAATCCCGAAAAGTAGGCGCATACAAAACAACCTTTTTATATTCCGGCAGTTCTCCATAAACCTCTTTCAGCCATGCATCCCTGTCCACTTTACGGAAAAGCCCGTCATTCCTGGGCTGTCCCCAGATTTTCACCATGCGTTCCGGCACTCCGAAGCTTTTTGCCATAAGCGGTACTAAGGCTTTACATGTAGTAACAACACAGGAATAATTCTCCGTAAAGATCTTACGGAAATAAAGCCTTGTCCACCATTTCATATTCGGGTCAAGAAGTGCAATTTTTTTCAGAGGAACACCATGCCAGAGATTTATGATCAGCCTGTCTTTCTTCAGACCGGTTCCATACACAGGCAAACCTGCGGAAGTAAACCAGACTCCTGCCCCAAGAACCCTGCGTATCCCCTGAACACTCTCCGTATCAATAAAATACCGCTCTCCATACTCTCCGGAAAGCTTGGCCCGAAGCTCCGGGTCATTTATCACAAAATAAGGCGTGATCTCCGGCAGATTTTCTCTGACGTATTCAAATAAATATCTGGAGTTATAATTATAGTGACGATTATCCGCAGAAGAAAACACCCATATATACGGGTCTGCTTTTCCACATTCCAGATGCTTCAGTATCTGCGTAATCAACATGCACTTCAACTTCCCCATAAAACCTCCAAAGTTTCTCCGGCGGCTTACGTCATCCTGTGATCAGTGGTATTTCCATACTCCATGAACTGCGTAAGAGCCAAAAAACAGCATGCTTTTCCATGTTCCATATCCCATATAACGATAGACCTTATAAGTCATGACAGCTGATTTCCATTTGTTCCCGGATTTGCTGCCTCTGCTCAGCCGGTACTTCAGATACGGCTGATTAATTCCTGCAGCATATCCATATGTTTTGAGCACTCTCAGCCATGTAAGATAATCCTCATGGCTGTCATCATGTTCCATAGGATACAGAAGCGCTGCCTCCCTTTCTATGAGCACAGAGGAGCAATTGATACTATTGTGTTTCAACAGTTCCCTGTACGTAATCGTTTCCCGGACAGGAATATATTTTCCTGTGGAACTTCCGTCAGGATTCATAAGTTCTCTGCCTGTGGAGCACATCACATATCCCGTTTTCTGAAGTACCTCAAGCTGATGCTTCAGTTTTCCCTCTCCCCACCAGTCGTCAGCATCCAGAAAAGCCACATACTTCCCGCGCGCCTCCTGAATTCCCCTGTTGCGCGAGGCTGCTGCGCCTGCATTCTTTTTATTTCTGAAATAGCGGAAGTTCTCCCTATCCTGATAGACAGCCAGAACTTCGTCTGTCCTGTCCGAAGACCCATCATCAATCACAAGAAGTTCCAGAGGGACATCCTGGATGAATACGGAATCCACGGCTTTTCTGATATAGTCCGCACCGTTATAAACAGGCATGACTACAGATATTATCGGCTGTTTCATCATTTTTCCTTTACTTTCTGTATTATAACGCAATGCAATGCATACCGTCCAGCTGTTCACCGAATTTTCACCGGATGTACCGGTCAGACACCGGTTCCATCCAAAAGCATTTCACATTTTTTCAGAGACTCTCTGTTCAGCGCCTCATAGTCTGCATGCATGACCTTCCTGTTTCCGCAGTGATATTGTTCCATTGCCTGTACAAGACCTTCCACAGAATTCTCAACAAGCATGCCGCCATGCTTCTTCAGGAAACTTCTGGGGCCCGGCACATCACATGCAGCCACAGGAATCCCAAGGGTATCGGCTTCCAATAGAACCAGGCCCAGTCCTTCATAATACGAAGACAACAGAAATAAATCGCATTTTTTTAATATGGGCATAGGGTTGCTGACTCTCATCAGCAGAAAAATATGGGAACAGGCATTTTTTGACTTGGCATACTTTACAATGTCCTTATACAGCGGCCCATATCCGCCAATAATGATCAGATAAGAATCTTTATGTTTTTTCCAGTATCTGTCAAAAGCCGTGATCAAACGGCGATGCCCTTTCTCCGGCGAAAATCTGCCTATATTGATAAATTTTTCTCCGCTGCTTCCGAGAATCCGGTCCAGCTCCTTAAGAGTCACATTCGAAACCGTGTCGCTGTCAAAAGCCACCTTCTGCTCTGCACGCATCAGAATCTTCTGATACTCCAGCAGATTGCTGATCACCTGTACGTTATCCTTCCTTCCGCTGATTTCATATATGGAGTCCAGAATATCCTCACTGACCGCAACCACATGGTCATACGACCGGTATGCTTCCCGAAGAAGATATGGATTCTGGTTCTGCTTTGTCCTGATTTCCTGTTCCATATCATTATGAACCCAGATTGTCCGCGGACAATCTGCCTCTTTCAGGAGAGAAGTCACATATGTTTCATATCCATTGTAATGGATCACACTCCGGAACCGGCAGTTGCCGAAATGTTTTTTCCATTCCCGCCGGTATGCTTTCTCGATCCTGTTTCTGATCCAGCGGTTCTCCTTTCCGAATTTCAGCCAGACAAAGCACGCCGCAACTGTCAGAATATCTGCATTTAACTCACTTGCAAGCGGAAAAACTCCCACCTGATCCGGAATACATTCCAAACGCTCCGGAAATTCTCTCAGGTAATCAGAACGAAATGACAGAAAGTAATGATACTTCGTCAGATCAAGTTCCCTGAGCATTGCGCACAGAGCCGTTGTGATTCCATTCTGCGCCAGATTCCCGCCATAAATCAATATATTTTCTCTGCCATCTCCGGTGAAATGTTCCAGTCTGCAGCATGCTTTCCCAAGAAACACCTGCCGGCAGATCCTGGAAGCTGCCTTTCCATCTTCCCAGGTTGCATATTTTTCCAGAAATTCTCCGGGTACTTCCTTCCACGGCTGATGGAGAGCATCCAGTACCTGTTTCGGAGTCCTGGCAAACCGGAAAGGATACTCTGTCACATCCTCATAGAGCCCTCTGCCGGCCGAATATTTCTCCAGATCATACGCATACACAATGACCTGCCTCCCGCTGTTCACATAATCATACATAACGCTGGAATAATCCGTAATCAGTGCATCGCAGGCATTCAGCCCTTCATTGGTATCCCATTCCTCCGGAAAAGCACGGACACGGGAATAACATCCAAAATCAATCTGCGCACAAACAAAAGGATGAAGCTTTACCAGAAGAAGCTCCTGCTCATCCAGCCCTTTCTCCCAGATCCGGAGACATTCCTTCACAGAACGTATGAAGCCGGTTTCTTCTACCTGATCATATTTTCCGCGGAAAGTAGGCAGATATGCAATGACACGTTTTTCCGCAAAACCCTGTGCTGTCTTGAGGCTCCGGCCTTTTTCGGGATTACGGAAAACATCGTTTCTGGGATATCCCTCATGGATGACCGTTCCCCTGAACAATTCCCGGAGCATATAAGCATCCGACATTTTCTCTTCCATATATTGGTTCGGAAAGACCAGATAATCCGCACACAGCAGATTACGCATGACATTTCCCATTACAACGATCTCTGCCTTGTTGTCCCGCCCCATCTTCTTCAACGGCGTTCCATGCCAGGTGTTCAGATAAATCTGTCCGTCCTTTTTAATAAAACGCCCCGGAAAAGTGGTGTCATTTACCAGATACCCTGCTCGGCTCAAATAGTAATAGTAAGCAACAGATCCTGTCTGCACGATTTTGTCTGCACGAAGGCCGTGATACTGTAATTTCTTCTTAATACGCTCTGTCATCCCTCTTCGCACAGACAGGATAAGCCGAAAGGATCTGTAAGGCTCTGTGGACAGTTCTTTTATAACAGCCAGAATATTACTTTCCAGAGACGTTCCGGATCTGGACTCCAGAAGAATCATACGGGAGCTCAACGGTACCTTTTCGTAAAAGCTGTTATAAAACGGATACCATGTCCCATGCCCTAATTTATTTTTTATTTTCGTGATAACCTGCATAGGACCTCCTTTTCTGCCATCTGATTCCTTCTATTGCATTTTTTGTAATATATCTTTAATATATTTTTAATTTTTTCTCATTATATCCTATTCACCGGCTCTGCGTCCAGTATTTCTATTAAAAATGCTTCTGCTTCTTCCCAAAGTCTTCTTTTTTGTCTTCCACCGTATCCTGAATCTGTTCCTTCATGCTTCTGAAGGATTCCGTAAGCTGTTCCTGCGTGTTTTTGACACTTTCCGTAAGCTGTTCTGTGCTGTTTTTCACGGTTTCCGTAAGCTGTTCTTTGCTGTTCTTCATACTTTCTGTAATCTGTTCTTTGCTGTTCTTTACGGTCTCTGCAAGCTGTTCCTGGGCAATCCTCACGTTTTCTGCGAGTTTTTCCTGGTGTTTCTTCAGGATTGCAAGCACTACCTCCGGGCTTACCGTCAGAGTCGGGTAAGAATCACCGATACGGCGGAGCAATGCAGGTTTGCTGCGCAGCAGCGCACGGATCTTGGTACTGACTTCCTCGGAATTATCTGCGTCCACACCGTCAATCTCTTTCCTGACCATGTTGAACAGGATATGGGATGCTACATAATCAGAAACCATTATGAGCACGACCAGGATTGCAGCGCTGTACACAAGCCATCGGGGCCATTTATTTATCCATGTAAAAAACGGCGGATTCAGCAATTTTACAATTATAATTCCTCCCAGACCAAAAAGGATCAGATTACCGATCCAAATACGGCCATGAAGGTTCATAGGCTTCTGGCTGTAATCCCACCATCTTGCATGGAACAGCTTCTCCATATACCAGCTCACAAAATACTCCAATACACCGCAGATAATAAACGATGCCAGGAATGTCTCACCGAAACCCGCAAAGGATCCGATACTTCCTCCAATGAAAACAGTGATTACCACCGCACCGCTGCCATAAATAGGACAGTACGGCCCGATCAGAAAGCCTCTGTTGATAAATCGGTGATATTGGCGGTATTTCAAGATAACCTCCATACACCATCCTGCAAATGAGTACATAAAAAACTGAATAATTAATTCGGAAACCATTTTAAGCATAGTATTATCCATATTCATTTCCCCTTATATCGCTTCTAATTCATTACTGTTTTACAGGTCACTGCCGAACGGATCATGACCGGCCTGCGCTTTCATACAGTTCTATTTATCATACCATACTTTTCATCTCATTAAAAGGATTGGGATTTTTCATTTTTAACAAAAACTTTCGATTTTTCCAAAAGAAAATCTCATTTTTTTGCACAAAAATGTGGAAAGATTTACAAAATAATTGTATAATGTATGCATATAAAAGGAAAGTGAGGGTTCACTATGAAACAAAACAATATGTTAGCAATGATTTTGGCCGGTGGCCGGGGAAGTCGTCTGCATGATCTTACCAACAAAGTGGCAAAACCTGCAGTTTCATACGGCGGCAAATACCGTATCGTCGATTTCCCTCTCAGCAACTGTGCCAACAGCGGAATTGATGTGGTAGGTGTACTTACCCAGTATGAGTCCGTTCTTCTGAACAGCTATGTAGCTGCAGGACGCCGCTGGGGTCTTGACACCAAGGACAGCGGAGTATACGTACTCCCGCCCCGTGAAAAAGCAGATGCGAATCTGGACGTTTACCGTGGAACAGCAGATGCCATTTCCCAGAACATCGATTTCATCGACAGCTATGATCCGGAATATCTTCTGATCCTTTCTGGTGACCACATTTATAAGATGAACTATGCCAAGATGCTGGCATGCCATAAAGAGCATAATGCAGATGCAACCATCGCAGTTATCGGCGTTCCTATGAAAGAAGCCAGCCGTTTCGGTATCATGAACACAGACGGAAACGGACGCATCGTGGAATTTGAAGAAAAACCTGCACAGCCGAAGAGCAACCTTGCATCCATGGGTATCTATATCTTTAACTGGAAGACTCTGCGCAAGCTCCTGGTATCAGATATGAAGAATCCGGATTCCCACCATGACTTTGGTAAGGATATCATCCCGACCCTGTTAAATGACGGAAAGACCCTGATCGCCTACGAATTCGAAGGATACTGGAAAGATGTAGGAACCATCGACTCCTTGTGGGAAGCTAACATGGATCTTCTGGATGAGAAATGCGAACTGGATCTTCACGACAATACATGGAAGATCTATACGGAAGATGTAACTGCTCTTCCGCAGTACATCGGACCTGACGCTTCTATCAACCGTGCATTCATCACCCAGGGCTGCCGCATCGAAGGCGAAGTAAAGAACTCTGTTCTGTTCACAGGCGCTACCATAGGTGCGGGCGCTAAGGTTATTGACACCGTTCTTATGCCGGGTGCTGTTGTAGAAGACGGCGCCGTTGTTACACGCGCACTGGTTGCTGACGGAGTGAAGATCGGCAAAGGTGCTGTTGTAGGAAGCGCAGACAGCGAAAACATCGAGCTGGTTGCAAAAAATGTTAAGGGGGTAGAATAACATGGCAAAAGCATTCGGAATCGTAACTTCATCCGCAAACCATATTAATGTAGAGGGAATGCAGGACTACCGTCCGATCGGTGCTTTTTCCTTCCTTGGCAGATACCGCGTTATCGACTTCCCGATCTCCAATATGAGCAACAGCGGCATCGACCGTATTCAGGTATACACCAGAAGAAAACCTCGTTCCCTGGCAGAGCATCTTGGAACAGGCCGTCATTACAACATCAACTCCAAACGCGGCAAGCTGCAGCTTCTCTTCTCTGAGACAAGCTCCGCAAACAATTTCTACAATACGGATATTGCAGGCTTCTATGAGAACATCGAGATCATCGAAAGAATGCATCAGCCGTATGTAGTCATTGCTCCGAACTACATGGTTTACACCCAGAATTTTGATGCACTTCTTGAGACTCACATTGAGTCCGGCGCTGACATCACCCTGTTATACCACAAGGTAGATAACGCAAGAGAAGCATACTTAAACTGTGACATCCTGAACCTGAATAAACAAAAAGGTGTTGACTCCATCGAAAGGAACCGCGGAAATAAAAAAGAACGCAACATTTTCATGGACACCTATGTAATGAAGAAAGACCTGTTTGTGGAACTGATCAGAAAAGCTAAGAAATTATCCTCCATGTACACTCTGCCGCAGATCGTAAATATTGAAGCTGCTGAGCTTGACATCCGCGGCGTTGCACATCGCGGCTACTTTGCAGCAATTACAGACTTCAAGAGCTATTATGAAGCAAACCTTGCCCTGATCGACTTCAGCCAGGCAACAGACCTCTTCGATCCGAAGTGGCCGATCTACACAAGAACCACAGACTCCTGCCCGACCCAGTATTTCGACGGCGCAGAAGTTAAGAATTCCGTAGTTTCCAACGGATGTCTGATCGAAGGTACCATCGAAAATTCCGTAGTCGGCCGCGGCTGCCAGATTAAGAAGGGTGCAGTTGTTAAGAACAGTATTGTTCTGGCTAACTCCATCATCGGAAAAGACGTTCATATCGAAAATCAGGTAATTGATAAATGGGCTCAGGTAATTCACGCAAAAGAAATCATTGCTGATTCTGAGAATCCGGGATATGTAAAACGTGACGATATTGTTTAAAAAACAGAATGTGCGCTCAGGCACATAATCCTAAAAAAATCCCCTGCTGAAAGAAGTTCTCTTTCGGCAGGGGTGTTTTTCATTTTTATGAAAGATTTCATTAGTCCTCCCACGGACGGATACGGTAAGATGCTCCCACATTTTTACAAATTTCGGCACATCTGGCTTCTTCCTCTTCGTTCAGAGTAGTGGCTACTGTTGTCATCACAACATTTGGCACATACTTCGTACATTTTCCTGCAAAATCCAGCATCGCCTGATAGGAACCTGCGCCGAACTTCGGGCGGACCAGCTTCAGATATTCTTCCGCATCCGGAGTATTCAGACTGATGGAAACCGTATCAACAAGTCCTTTCAGAAGAGGTGCTGTCTCTTTTTTGTTGATAAAATCTCCAAGACCGTTGGTATTGATTCTGATGGGCTTCTGATATTTTTCTTTTATGAAGCGGGCCGTTTCCAGCAAAACATCCAGTGCTTCCATTGGTTCTCCAAAACCGCAGAATACCACTTCTTCATATTTACTCATATCAAATTTGTCAAATTCCGCCAGCACCTCCGCAATGGACGGCGCATGCTCCAGCCAGAGGGAACCGGAATTTTCCATGTGGTCACGGGTCTGACGCAGGCAGAAGGTACAGGCACATGGACATTTATTTGTTAAATTTACATACAGATTATGATGAACTTCATATAAAATCGTATTCATAATGATATTCCTATCCTTTCGGTTTTTTACATCACTTTTATTTTAATGTTCCCAGCAGTTCCTCAAAACACACTCCGTCTGTCAGGGGCAGATCCATTTCGATGGACCGCATGATACATTTTTTTACAAACATGGATGCCTTGCGCACAGAGGTCTGGAAATCCACGCCGTTTACGGCATCTGCTGCAATGATAGCTGCGAACACGTCACCTGTGCCGGAACGCTGGGTTCCTACTTTGTGAGTGCGGAGGAACTTCGGGTCTTTACCCTTTTCGTAGCAGAGGTTTGCGATAAATTCTCCCTGGGGAATTCCGGTAATCACGATTTTATCCGGTCCCATTTCGCCCAGTTTCCGGGCAAGTTCGATAATTTCTGCCTTGTGCCATTTGTCCGGGTGATAGGGCGTATCTGTCAGAATACAGGCCTCTGTCAGATTCGGAGTGAGAATATCCGCATTGGTTACCAGCTTCTTCATTTCGCTGCACATTTCCGGTGTATAGGTTGAATAGGTTTTTCCATAGTCTCCCATAACGGGGTCAATAATGATCGTATTGTCCTTTGTTCCGAAATCCTTCAGGAAACGAAGTACGATCTGGATCTGCTCTTTGGAACCGAGAAAGCCGGTGCTGATCCCGTTAAATGCCAGGCCCAGCTTTTTCCATTCGTCAATGTATGGCTGCATCCGATCCGTATAATCTTCAAAGAAAAAGCTCTCAAATCCCGTATGGTTGGAAAAGATGGAGGTCGGCACCGGGCAGCACTGGATCTTCATCACGGAAATAATAGGAATAGCCACTGCAAGAGAACAGCGGCCAAATCCTGACATATCATTGATAACTGCGATTTTTTTCTGGTGATTGTGATCAGGGGTCTGATTTGTCTGATTGGATGTCATTTATAAGATCCTCTCTCTTAAAATAGTGGTCACCTTTGCTTTTTCCAGTGCAAAACCGATTGCGTAGAAAATAATCATACCAAGGATGCCTTCAAAGGTCAGTCCCGGAATCTGGGCAGCTCCGGTATAGATGCTTCCGTACAGGATGGAGCCTCCTACAAAGTAGCCAAGAACCATGATGATGATTCCTGCCAGGCTTCCAAGGAATGTGCGGACAGACTTCATCTGCGGGGTTTTGCCTTTCCCCCATATGATCCGGCCGATAGCGAATCCCATGATTCCCTTAATGATCAGGGTAGGCAGAACCCACTGGGTATAACCGGTCAGCAGATCCGCAAGTGCGGAACCGATGCCTCCCGCGAGAAGCCCGGATACAGGGCCGAACATAGCACCCGCAAGCAAAATACAGGTATTTCCAAGATGCATATACCCCAGAGGAATCGGAATCTGAATCACCATGGTGGATACGCAGACAAGTGCAATAAGCAAAGCGTTGACTGTTGTAAATTTTACTCTGTTCTCTTTCATAATACAATCTCCTCTTTTTGGATTCTTCAATTGCGGCCGGGTGAAGTTTTTTGAATCTTATGGATTTTGTGGTTTTTATTATCTTATAGCAGAAGTGTCTTTTTGAAAATATCCAGATTCAAAGAAATTGGAGGGGACAGTTATGGAAAGAGATGCGAGGGGCGGGCTTAAGCCCCAGGGGTATTAGGGGAGTATGACTTTTTTACGCTATTCTCACTCATAGCTTCTGGTTTCTGAGGTATTTCAGCAGTTCCATATCATCCGTTGTCACTTTTGCAGTGGCAGTCATGGATTCTCCGCTGCTCATGGTGATCTTTATTTCAATAATGCTTCCGGCATCAATTCGGTTTTGGGCTGCATCAAAAAAGCGGAGAAGCTTGGGATGATTCTTACGGAACTTTCCTGTTAATTCATTCATTTTCATCATATTTAATGGATTCATTATGACCTCTTTCTCTCTCGTTGATTTCGAATCCGGCGGACATTTGCAATCCCCCCATGAACAAATAGCCAGTCAGATGATATCTTCCTTTAATATATGACTCCGCAGGCGATTTTTGCCCCGGAATTGCCGGAAGGCTGTGTCATAAAGTCATCTGACATCCGATGGATGATCACTGTTTTTCCACGAATCTCTTCTATTGTAAATTTGTCTGTAACTACTGCTCCCCAAGCCATCCCATTGTTGACAAAAACTGGCGGCAGATCCCCCTGATGATAAGGGTGAGGGCATCCGGCCGTGTCGTAATGTGCGCCGGCATCTGCAAAGGGATCCTTCTGATCGCCGCTGCAGCGGCCTCCCTCATGAATATGCATTCCCAGTACAGTTCTGTTGCAGCACCCCTCCCCCTGGGGCAGTCCATACAAAGATGTCACCAGCAGCACCTCATTTCCAAGAGAATAAAGCCGCACCTGTCCGCCAATGCATGGATATTCGGCGCTTCCTCTGATATTTGCCACAGCATTGGGATTCCTGCAGCTAATGATCCTTCCTATACAATCTGACTGATACATCCGTTTCCCTACAACTGTGTTTTCTTAAATCTATTGTATGAAACCTGAACAAGTCCCATTCGAAAATAACACGGTATGAGATGCCGGGCTGTTTTTATTGTACGATATTCATTTCTCACTGTTTGCTCTGTTCTTCCAGTGCACGGTCGATATTGCGGGATATTTTGCCCGCAACTGAAGAAAGAACCTTTTTCTCCTCGTCTGTGACTCCTTCAAAAACAATCCGGTTCAGATCGTTCCAGACTGCCGCGATATCCCCGGCAACCGATTCTGCCTGAGCAGTCAACTTCAGATGGACGCATCTGCGGTCATTCTCGTCCGGGATAAATGTAAGAAGTCCCATCTTCTGCAAACGGTCTATGGACTGGGAAATATGTCCTTTGGTTATCTTTGTATCGCTCTTAATATCCTTGGACGTATTTCTGTCACCGCATCTGGACAGATAATACATTACCTCAATATCTACCTTACGCAGGCCATACTTTTCCCTGATTTCCGCGATCCGGTTTTCAATAAGCTGCTTAAACTGCGCTCCATGCAATAAATTATCTATTTGCTTTTCCATACGACCCCCGTCTCTCCAACAGATGTTCACTTTTAAACAAATATACCACCGGATTTTTTATTTTGCAACAACTTTCGGTAGATTTTTCAGAGAAGCCTTGACAGAAAAATTTCTGAAACGGTATAATAAAAAAAGTTGAGCAAATCGAAGATGCAAGCGTAATTAAGGAGCTGCTACTATGAAATATGATATTATTATTGTCGGCGCAGGCCCCGGAGGTATTTTTTCTGCCTATGAATTAATGGAACGGACACCGGAGCTGAAGGTCGCTGTCTTTGAATCAGGCAATCCCCTGGAAAAAAGGCGCTGTCCTATTGACGGCGAAAAAGTAAAATCCTGTATCAAATGCAAAACCTGTGCAATTATGAGCGGTTTTGGCGGCGCCGGAGCCTTTTCCGATGGAAAATACAATATCACCAATGATTTCGGCGGCACCCTTTATGAACATATCGGCAAGAAGGCAGCCATCGACCTCATGAAATATGTAGACGACATCAATGTAGCCTACGGCGGCGAAGGCACCAAAATGTATTCCACAGCAGGAACCGATATCAAAAAGCTCTGTATCCAGAATAAGCTGAAGCTTCTGGATGCTTCTGTCCGCCATCTGGGAACAGACATCAACTATGTGGTTTTGGAAAATATCTATGCCAGATTAAAAGAGCATGTGGATTTCTATTTTAATACCCCTGTGGAGCATCTGGAGATTCTGGAAGACGGATACCGGGTTGTCGCTGGCGCACATACCTCGGAGTGTACCAAATGTATCGTCTCCGTAGGACGCAGCGGAAGCAAATGGATGGAGTCTGTCTGCAGAGAACTTCAGATCCCGACTAAATCCAACCGTGTAGACCTGGGAGTCCGGGTAGAGCTTCCGGCTGTAATTTTCTCCCATCTGACAGATGAACTTTATGAAAGCAAAATTGTCTACCGCACCGAAAAATTCGAAGACAACGTGCGTACCTTCTGCATGAATCCCTACGGCATTGTCGTAAACGAAAATACCAACGGAATCGTGACCGTCAACGGCCACAGCTACGAAGACCAGGAAAAGCAGACAGAAAACACAAACTTCGCCCTTCTGGTTGCCAAGCATTTTTCCGAGCCGTTTAAAGACAGCAACGGCTACGGCGAGAGCATTGCAAGACTTTCCAACATGCTCGGCGGCGGTGTCATTGTCCAGCGCTTCGGCGACCTGATCCGAGGAAGAAGAAGCACTGTCAACCGCATCGAGGAGGGCCTTGTCCGTCCTACCCTGGCCGCAACTCCCGGTGACCTGAGCCTTGTCCTGCCTAAACGGATTCTGGACGGCATTATTGAAATGATCTATGCCCTGGACAAGATTGCCCCGGGCACAGCCAACGACGATACCCTCCTGTACGGCGTAGAAGTCAAATTCTACAACATGGAAGTAGATATCGACGAAAACCTGGAAACCAAATACAAAGGTCTCTACATCATCGGCGATGGAAGCGGTGTCACCCATTCCCTCTCCCACGCCTCCGCCAGCGGAGTCTATGTCGCCCGCAAAATAGCAGAGGTTCTGTAGACCTGCCCACATCAAAAGAGAGTATCGCTGCATGACCATTCCCGGTCATTTCCGATACTCTCTTATTTCTTTACCAGTCTTTTACTATACGTATTCTGTTTATATCGCTCCCATGAGCATTCCCATCAAATGTACGATCCAGGCACACAACCAGGCAATCACACACTGTCCGATCACAACGCCTAATGCCCATTTGCCGCCCAACTCACGCTTAACAGAAGCCACTGCCGCAACGCACGGGGTATACAACAGGCAAAATACCAGAAGTGCCATCGCAGCCAGAGGCGTCAGTGCTGCCTGAAGCCCTTCTATACTTCCAAACAAAATCGTCAAAGTGGATACGACACTCTCCTTTGCCATGAATCCCGATATCAGCGCCGTAGAAACTCTCCAGTCGCCAAATCCCAGGGGGTTGAATACCGGGGCAAGAAAACCTGCCACAACTGCCAGAATGCTGTCCTTAGAATCACTGACCATACTCAGCTTCGGACTGAAGGTCTGTAAAAACCAGATCACGATCGTAGCAATAAAGATTACGGTAAATGCTCTCTGAAGAAAGTCCTTGGCCTTTTCCCACAGTAACTGCGCTACATTCTTGGCACCCGGCATACGGTAATTTGGCAGCTCCATCACAAAAGGTACGGCTTCCCCTTTAAAAATACTGTTCTTAAACACCATTGCCACCAGAATCCCCACGATAATACCAACCACATACAGACCGATCATCACCAGCCCGCCGTTTTCCGGGAAAAATGCAGCGGTAAAAAATGCATAGATCGGCAGCTTTGCGGAACAGCTCATAAACGGTGTCAGCATAATGGTCATCTTACGGTCACGCTCTGAAGGCAGCGTCCTGCTTGCCATAACCCCCGGAACCGTACATCCGAATCCAATAAGCATGGGTACGATGCTTCTTCCGGACAGACCGATCTTACGGAGAAGCTTATCCATCACAAAGGCCACCCGCGCCATATATCCCGTATCCTCAAGCAGAGACAGGAAGAAAAACAGCGTTACGATGATGGGCAGGAAGCTTAACACACTGCCGACTCCGTTGAAGATTCCGTCAATGACAAGAGAATGAATGGCACTGTTCACATTCCACGCCGTCATGGCAGCATCCACCAAATCTGTCAGGGCGCCGATTCCCATTTCCAGAACACCCTGCAGCCATGCTCCGATGACATTAAAGGTCAGCCAGAACACAAGAGCCATAATGCCGATAAACAACGGAATCGCCGTATATTTTCCGGTAAGGAATTTATCGATTCTGCGGCTTCTTGCATGTTCTTTGCTCTCTCTGGGCTTCACCACGGTCTGATCCACCAGCTTCTGGATAAAGTCAAATCTCATATCCGCAATGGCCGCCGCCCTGTCAATTCCGCGCTCTTCCTCCATCTGGCAGATAATATGCTCCATCATCTCTTTCTCATTCTGAGACAGCTTCAGGCGTTCCAGAATCACCGCATCTCCTTCTACCAGCTTGGTTGCGGCAAACCGCACAGGAATCCCGGCAGCCTGGGCATGATCCTCGATCAGATGCATGATTCCATGGAGGCATCTATGTACGGAGCCGTCATGCTCGTCCTTATCACAAAAATCCGTTCTTCCGGGACGCTCCTGATATTTTGCCACATGAAGCGCATGACGGACAAGCTCGTCAACTCCCTCATTCTTCGCAGCAACGATCGGCACTACCGGAATCCCCAGCATCTCTTCCATTTCATTGATGCGGACAGCCCCTCCGTTCCCGCGAACCTCATCCATCATGTTCAGGGCAAGAACCATGGGAACATCCAGTTCCATCAACTGCATGGTCAGATACAGATTTCTTTCAATATTCGTGGCATCCACGATATTAATAATTCCCTTTGGTTTTTCATCAATGATAAACCGGCGGGTCACGATCTCCTCGCTGCTGTACGGGGACATGGAATATATGCCCGGCAGGTCCGTGATTTCCGTATTGGCATGTCCTTTAATGGCACCGCTCTTCCGGTCTACAGTCACACCCGGAAAATTTCCCACATGCTGGTTCGATCCGGTAAGCTGGTTAAACAACGTCGTCTTCCCGCAGTTCTGATTCCCTGCAAGGGCAAATGTCAGCGTCTCTCCCTCCGGCAGAGGATGCTCATCCGCCTTCACATGATACTTTCCGCCTTCACCAAGGCCCGGGTGCTCTGCCTTCTGCAGATGGCTTTTGCCTTCCGGAGCTCCCCATGCTCTTTCCCTGGCCGCAGATACCTGCTTGATCTCAATCTTTTCCGCATCTGCAAGACGCAGAGTCAGCTCATATCCATGAAGTCGAAGCTCCATGGGATCTCCCATGGGAGCATATTTCACAAGAGTCACTTCTGCTCCGGGAATCACCCCCATATCCAGAAAGTGCTGGCGCAGCGCGCCTTCCCCGCCAACCGCAGTAACAACGGCCGTCTTTCCTATTTCAAGATCTTTTAGAGTCATAACATCTATCCCCTCACTTATCCTATGTGAATTAATTGAAAAAAATTCTCATTAAAGTTAGTATATGCACACTCACATAGTCTGTCAAGATGCGGCATAGAAAAAAAGAATCCTGCTTTGCAGCTTTACTATGATACAAAAAAGCGAAGTACCTGCACACGCCCACAGGTACTCCGCCTCTCACACGTTCTATTCTTTTTAAGCTAAAGATATTTCAGCCACGTCAGATAATCCCGGGAATCCTCTCTGCCAGCGCTTCTGCAAGCTGCCTGTGCCCTTCTTCCGTCAGGTGCATAAAATCCACATCGTTCGGCCCGGCGCTTACCACCTCATTGGCATCCAGATAATGGCATCCCATAAGCTCTGCAATCTCTGCATACACCGCAGCAAGTCCCTCGGATTTCTCCGCACAGCCCCTGCCCATCGTCGCACCTACATCGGAATCCGCATATTCTTTCCCGATATTCTGCGGTGTCACCACCAGGATATTCGGCTTCCCGTCACGCCAGCAGTCCGTTGTAGCGATCGCCTTGCTCACCAGTCTTCTCAAGCCCAGTGCAATGCAGGCCGGAGAAGCACCAAAACGTTCTTTCGTATCATTCGTCCCCAGCATGATCACCAGAAGATCTACAGGCTCGTGGCTCATCAGACACGGATAAATATAATCCAGCCCGGAAAGCCCTTCAAACAGCGAATCGTCAAAAGAAGTCGTCCGGCCGCTTAATCCCTCTTCCAGAATCAGGTAGCCCTCTCCCAGCATCTTCTGCAAAAGGCAGGTCCACCTCTGCTCCTCATCAAAACGTCCGTTATTTGCCGCACAATATCCATGGGTATTCGAATCCCCGAAACAAACAATATGTTTTTTCATTCCAATTCCTCTTATGACTAATTATAAATCCTTCGTATCCGCAATGGCCTGCTTAATGTCTTTATAAAGCTGTACCAGGTCCGGATCATCCACGGATACCGGAAGGAATGGAAGTCTCGGATCGCCCATCGGGCAGCCGTCCAGAGTGATGATTCCCTTCACCGCACCATGCATGGATGCAAAAGAGCAGAGGCGGTAGATCAAAGGAGTCACAAGATTCTGTACCTGTGCAGCCTTGTCCCATTCTCCGCGGTTAATCAGCTCATCCATCTTCATATACAGTTCCGGCATAGCTCCGTATGTACCGCCGATTCCGGCATCCGCACCAAGAAGGCGTCCTGCCACAAACTGCTCATCCGGTCCGTTAAATACGATAAAGTCTTTGCCGCCTGCAAGCTTAAAGCGCAGGATATCCTGTGCCGGATCAGAAGAACACTTCACGCCTGCCACACGTTCATTCTCCAGCATCCGGCGAAACAGGTTCATAGATAGATTAAAGCCTGTGAGCTGCGGGATATTATAAATAAAAAACGGAAGATCAGCCGCCTTGGTAATCTCTGTCCAGTGTCTGTAAACACTTTCCTCACTCGGGCGGTAGTATACACAGGGAACTGCGGAGGTAGCGGCAGCGCCGATCTTTTCCGCATGTTCAGCCAGGATGCAGGAATGTCTTGTATCCGGGCATCCTACATGAACGATGATATTCATGTCCTGTCCAACCTCATTCACAACCGTCTCTGCTACCAGCTTACGCTCCTCCGTATCCAGAAGGAAACCTTCTCCTGTGCTTCCGCACACATACATCTGCTTGATTCCCTTGTCACGGAAATATCTGGAAACTGCCTTTACTGCTTCTGTATCCACGCTGCCGTCCTCTTTGAAAGGAGTGTTCAGCGCAACGGTTACATGTTTAAATTTATTAATATCAAACTTGGACATACTCTCACCTCTCCTTAACGATTCTCAACTGCCTGAATAAATCTGGTTGCAATTTCCAGCGGTCTTGTAATCGCACCGCCGACAACGACTGCAAATGCACCTGCATTCAGCATCTCTACTGCCTGTTCCGGGGAATGAATCCTTCCCTCACCGATTACCGGAACATCCACGGTTGCCACAAGCTTTTTCACAAGCTCATAGTCCGGTCCCGGAAGCTTCGGGGAATAGCTGGTATAGCCGCTCATGGTAGTTCCCACGATATCCATTCCCAGCTTCCATGCATTTACGCCCTCTTCATAGGTGGAAATATCCGCCATCAGGATGGCATCCGGATATTTCTCGCGTACTTCTGTAATATATTCACTGATGGTCTTGCCGTCCCCGCGTTTCTGATTGGTACAGTCAAAAGCAATGATATCAGAGCCTGCAGCGATCAGATCGTCCACTTCCTTCATGGTCGGGGTGATATAGCTTTCAAAACCTTCATATTTTACTTTTACAAGTCCGATGACAGGAAGCCCTGTCTCTTCTTTAATTGCAATGACGTCACGGATGCTACTGGTACGGATTGCCGGGGTTCCTGCCTGTTTGGCAGCCCTTGCCATCAGATACATGATAGATTTTTCTTCCACATACAGCGGTTCTCCCGGAACCGCCTGACAGGACACAATCACTTTCCCCTTAATCTTCTCAAAAATCTCTTCTTTTCTCATGAAATTGTCCTCCTTTTCAATCCTCAGCCTGCCGGCCATATTGCCAGAAGTATTAACCCTTTACGGCACCCATCGTAATACCCTTGGTGAAGTATTTCTGGAACATCAGGAATACAACAATGATCGGAATCGCTGCCAGGGAAGCACCTGCCATGATCAGACCGAAGTCCGTAGCATTTTCTGCCTGCAGCTTGGCAATACCAAGAGAGATGGTCAGGTTGCTGGTACTTGTCAGCATGATCAACTGCATGAAGTAATCGTTCCAGGAGTTGATGAATGTAAAGATTGCCAACGCACCGATACCGGGCTTGATCATCGGAAGTGCAATAGTGGAAAAGGTCTTCCACTCACTTGCGCCGTCGATCTTGGCAGCTTCCATCATTTCACCGGGGATGCCCTCCGCAAACTGTTTGATCAGGAATACACCGAACGGCCAGCCTACGATCGGCAGGATAACTGCCCAGATGGTATTGTACAGGTTCAGGTCTGACATTTCACGAAGCAGCGGGATCAGAATAACCTGTTTCGGAAGTGCCATAGCACAAACGATCAGAGTAAATACAACAGAACGTCCGATAAAACGCTTCTTAGCCAGTGCGTAGCCTGCCATAGCTGCGGTGAAGCAGGTAAGGGCCATGGCTGCCACTGCCATAAACACGGTATTTACCAGCCAGCGTAAAGCAGCCGGGACAACCGGGCCTTTAAAAATGCCGATTTCCCAAAGCGGTGCTGTCTGTCTGCTGAACAGCTTCTCGTAATTCATAGACACCAGTTCCTGCGGAATCCACTGAGGTACGGTCGCATTGATAGCCTGCTGTGTTTTAAAGGAACCTGTAATGATCCAGTAAAGAGGAAATGCAAATGCAATCGCCAGAAGCGTGATCACAATAAGAGAAAACACTTTATAACATTTAGCCCCTACGGGATTTGATTTTTTCATATGCTCTCCCCCTTCCTTAATCTGTCTTAGCCAGTTTAAACTGAATACCGGACAGAACTGCAATGATTACTGCCAGAACAACACCCATAGCATTACCGTAACCATAACGATACAGCTTAAATGCATTATAATAGATATAGTACATGATAGTATCTGTACTGTGGTTCGGGCCGCCGCTTGTTAAAAGCTGAATCAGTGCGAAACACTGGAAACTATTGATGGTGGTGATAACCAGTATGTACAAGGTGGTCGGCATGATCTGCGGCCATTTGATCTTCCAGAAGCACTGGATCTTGGTTGCACCGTCAACCTCTGCCGCTTCTACAAGAGACTGATCCACGTTATTCAGGGCAGATACATACAGAACGATCGGCTGGCCTACGGATGTGGTGATCAGGATCAAAATGATACAGCCGAGAGCAAATCTTTCATCTCCCAGCCAGTTGATATTCTGGTCGATCAGGCCCGTTGTCTTTCCGATATAGTTAAAAATACCGTAATAATTGTTAAACATCCACTTCCACACAACGGTAACGGCAACGGAACCGGTTACTACGGGAAGATAGAAAATACAGCGGAATATGGAACATAAAGGCCCTTTCAGGTCATAGATCACAGAGCTGACCCAAAGAGAGAAAATACATGTTACCGGAACAGATACGATTACAATGATAACAGTATTCCACAAAGCGCCCATAAATACGGAATCTCCGAAAAGCTCCGTATAGTTGCCGAGTCCGACGAAGATATCATCACGGTTCATCGTGGAATCAAAAAAGCTTGTGAGCACACACTGAACCATCGGATAAATTACAAATCCGATAAAGAAAATCAGACTGGGAATCATAAATGCATAGCCAGCGATCGTCTCTCTGCGCACCAGTGCTTTGCTCATGCGGTTATTACTGGACATAACATACTCCTCCTTTCCAGACGATATAATCAGAATCCCCCCTAAAAGATACCTGATTATAGACAAAAAGCACCCTTCCCGCACGAATATACAGGAAGGGTGCGCGATTTCACATTAAGGGACTGTTACGGCACATCCGCCCTAGAAACAAAATCCACTCATACTGAAATTACATATTACTTGCTATTTCTGTGTTCCAATTACTGTGCAGATGCAGCTGCATTTGCAGTAGTTACGAATTCTTCAACTGCTGCAGAAACGTCTGTGCCGGAGCCAACCTGCTGAAGCATATTCCACCATGCTGTACGAGCTTCTGCCCATCCGCCAACTACCTGATAGTAGTCGCCCATGTACTGGATAAAGGTAGAATATTCGGTCATAAGTTCATCGCCTTCATAGATGTTTCCAAGATCTTTTACCGGCCAGTAGCTGGATGCTTTAACGCTGTCTACTACCTGTGTTTCATCGTTAGCCATGAAATCGATAAATGTCTTAGCTGCTGCGATCTTAGCGTCATCTCCGTTATTGAAGATACCGAAGCCCCAGATACCGCCGCAAAGCTGCGGTTCGCCGGAATCAGTCGGGAATGCCATTGGCAGAGCGTCGAAAGTAATGTTGTCTTTGTTATTGTTTTCCTGAGCTACGTTCCAGCAGAATGCCATTGCCAGAGTGCCGTTGCAGAACAGGTTAATTTCGTCGCCGCCTGCGATGGAAGCGTCAAAGTTAATACCATCCATGGATTTCAGAAGCTCAAGAGCTTTAATGTTTTCTTCGCTGTTCGCTGTGTACTCGGTATGTTCTGCATTAGTGAAGGTACCGCCGTACAGGTTGTTGATCAGAGCACGGGTTCCCTGGTCGCCGCCCTGGCCGCTGCAGTATACAGCGCCTACGTTCTGCTGTCCGGAATCATAAACTGCCTGAACTGCCTTCTGGAAGTTCTCAGTTGTCCATGTACGTGTCTCTTCATCAAGATACTGAAGTGCGTCTGCTGCTTCAAAGATATCTCTGTTGATCGCCATTGTGTGTGCGGTCATACACAGAGGATATTCATAAAATACACCATCATTGTTCTGGCATGCATTTTCTACGGAATCGTAGATCGCTTCTTTGGCTTCATCTGTCCAAAGGTCAGCAAGGTCAACCATCAGGCCTTTCGCTCCCCAGTTAGCTACCAGACGCTCCGGTCCTTCAAGAACAATATCCGGTGCCTGTCCGCCTTCGATCGCGGTATTGATCTGGTCGTCGCCGTTGGTGTAATCCAGGTATTCTACTGTTACGTGAATGTCCGGATATTTCTCATTAAAGCTGGCAATCAGGCCATCAACTGTAGCGGAGTCTCCCCAACTTCCAATCGGGTAAGTCCAAAGAGTGATATCAGCGGCGGCTGCTTCACCTTCTGCGGCGAAAACAGTGGTCGGTACTACCATGCTGGCTGCTACTGCCAACGCAATAATTTTACGATATTTCATAAATATACCCTCTCTTTCCTTTTAATTATGAACTGATTTGTTTCTCCTCCGTCCTGCGGTTCATGACACCGGGATGAAGGAACTGCATTCCTGCTTGTGATCTTAATGTCCGGACATAGCAATCATTTTTTAACCTTATGCCTAGATTCTAACGTCAACTGCACCATTTGTCAATATGTTTTTAAAAATAATTTTCATTTTTTATTTCAATTGAAAATTTTTTGCAGTTTTATTGAAATTACATTGCTGTTATGGTATAGTATTCACAAAGACTATTACTTAAAAGCTGCTTTTTTTAAGAAAATTTCACATAGGATACGGAAAGGAGGAATTTTTATGGGAATCATGGTTCTTGATATCGGAGGTACGGCAATGAAGTCCGCTATCTATGAAAACGGCACTTTATCCGATATCAGAGAAACTCCCACAGAAGCCCTGCAGGGCGGCTCACATGTTGTAGAGCGGGCCAAGGCCATTATCGCAGACTACAGGAGAACCCATACCTTTGACAGAATCGGAATCAGCACAGCAGGGCAGGTGAATCCCACAGACGGAAGCATTATTTATGCAAACGAAAATATCCCCGGCTATACGGGTACGCGGCTGAAGGATATTATGGAAGAAGCCTTCCGGGTACCTGTTTCCGTCCAGAATGACGTCAATGCCGCAGCTATTGGAGAGGCTGTTTTCGGCGCAGGGAAAGGACATGACAATTTTGCCTGCCTGACATACGGGACAGGCGTAGGCGGCGCGATCTTTATCAAAGGGCAGCTCTATTCCGGATGCAGCTTCTCCGCAGGCGAATTCGGTGCTATTGTGGTACATCCTGAGGAACGCGACCCGCATAAGGACATGTTTTCCGGCTGTTATGAACGGTATGCTTCCACCACTGCCCTGGTGAAACGTGCCATGGAAGCTGACAGTACACTTTCCAACGGCCGCCTTATTTTTGCCCGCATGGATGAGCCTGCAGTCAAAAACATCATAGACAACTGGATCATGGAAATCGTAAACGGCCTGATCATTATTACACACATGCTGAATCCCTCCTGTATCATCCTTGGAGGCGGCGTGATGGAACAGCCGTATGTTCTTAACCATATCCGCGAAAAACTGTACGAAAATATCATGCCAAGCTTCCGCCATGTAAAGATCGAGAAGGCAAAGCTCGGCAATCAGGCGGGAATGCTGGGTGCAGCAGTCCTGGATTCCCACTGAAAGAAAGGAGGGTTTTCTTTTGGCAGAAAATATCATGGAAGCGATTACGAATCACTACCATTCTCTTACCCCTTTAGGCAAAAAGCTGGCAGACTATCTTTTTAAACACTCATCCGAGACGCAATACCTGTCTATTTCCGCTCTGGCGGAGAACAGCGGAGTTTCCGAAGCAACCATCACCCGTTTCTGCCGCGGACTCGGACTCTCCGGATACAACGATTTTAAACTGGCGCTTGCCAAGGTTGACCAGGTTACAGACCTTGGAGAACCTATTGATTCCGCATCACCCATCACCTCCGAAGACAGTATCGACAGCATTTTCCATAAAATACATGCTGCCAATATTGTCTCCATTAATGAAACTCTGGAAATGCTGGATGAAAAGTCCATCCGAAAGGCCGTGGATATCCTTTCCGCATCCAACCGTGTCTACTGTTTCGGGCACGGCGGAAGTATGGTCATGGCCATGGAAGCGTGGGCACGTTTTTCCACCGCTGACTCCCGTTTTATCCATATTTCGGATTCCCATATGCAGGCCATGGCTGCATCACTTGCCACTCCTGAGGATTCCATTTTATTCTTCTCCTATTCCGGTTCCACCAAGGATATGGAGGATGTCATGCAGATTGCCAAAAGCAGAAAGATTCCTGTCATTCTGATCACACATTTCCCTACCTCCCGTGCAGCGGAGTTTGCCGAGGTCGTGCTTGTATGCGGCTACAACGAAAGCCCGCTCCAGTCCGGCTCCATCGCCGCCAAGGTCGGGCAGATGTTCCTGATTGACTGCCTGTTCTACTGCTTCTGCAAAAAAAATCCTGAGATCTGCGCTGCGGCACGTTCTTCCACTGCCGAAGCGATCGCAAAAAAGCTGCTGTAAGCCCTTTGGGTTTACAGCAGCTTTTTCGTATCTGTGTGGATACTGAATAGTTACGTTTTTCTAATTGTTCCTATCGGTATTCTTCCGCATCGATCACATATACTTCTTCCATTTCGCTGAGTTTCAGTAAATCTTCTTTGTCTCCTACGGCGAACCGTACAGTTTTATTACTCAGGCGGGCTGCTCGTTTCTTTTTTTGTTCTTACAAAATCATATAAATACAGTCTCCCCTCTGAATCACATCTTACCAGCATTTTTGCCATAAATATATTATATCGCAGAAGTTCAATAAGTCTCAGCAAATAGTCCGGCATCATTACAACAGAGATTCTAAATTTTTCCGCGATGCCTTGTAAAATACTATTGATTTTTGGGGAGAAATCTGTTTAACTAATTATGGTAAAAGAAAATATGTATCTGTTCAGTACCCTCACAGATAGTGGCTACTGAATAGTTACGAAAATATTTTATAAAAAGACTGGAGTGGCCATATGAGTACTGAAGTAATGAAACCTATTAAAGAAGGTAAAGTCAGGGAGATTTATGACAATGGAGACAGCCTGATCATGGTTGCCACTGACCGCATAAGCTGCTTTGATGTCATCCTGAACAACAATGTAACGAAGAAGGGAACCGTACTTACTCAGATGTCAAAATTCTGGTTTGACCTGACAGAAGATATTCTTCCCAACCATATGATTTCCGTAGATGTAAAAGACATGCCGGAATTTTTCCGGCAGCCGCAGTTTGACGGCAACAGCATGATGTGCCGGAAACTGGAAATGCTTCCGATCGAATGTATTGTCCGCGGCTATATCACCGGAAGCGGATGGGCAAGCTATCAGAAAACAGGAACCGTATGCGGAATCAAACTGCCGGAAGGCCTGAAAGAATCTGACAAGCTGCCTGAGCCGATCTACACACCATCCACCAAGGCCGAGATCGGTGACCATGACGAAAACATCTCCTACGAGCAGAGCATCGCCCATCTGGAAAAATATTTCCCGGGCAAAGGCGAAGAATATGCAGCAAAGCTGCGCGACTGTACCATCGCCCTGTATAAGAAATGCGCGGACTACGCTCTCAGCCGCGGTATCATCATTGCTGATACCAAGTTCGAGTTCGGTCTTGACGAAAATGGAAATATCGTAATCGGCGATGAGATGCTGACACCTGACAGCTCCCGTTTCTGGCCGGCAGACGGCTATGAACCAGGTCACGGACAGCCGTCCTTTGACAAACAGTTTGCCCGCGACTGGCTGAAAGCAAACCCGGGCAATGACTGGACACTGCCGCAGGATATCGTTGATAAAACAATCGCTAAGTATCTGCAGGCATATGAAATGCTGACAGGCAAGGCTCTTTAATCACTTAATAAAAGCTCCCTGTTCCTTTTTAGGAATGAGGGAGCTTTTTGCGTCTTATAAGTGTCTGATCCAGTCACACGCCAGCTCTATCCATGACTGACACTCTTCCTGTACACCATAGCCATCGTCACTGCTTGTCTCCTCATTGGCAAGGCCAAGTCCATGGCCGCCTACAGGATAGATATGCATTTCTGTCGGAATGCCCAGTTTATGAAGGGCCTGGAAAAACAGCAGGGAATTTTCTACCGGAACTGTATCGTCCGGAGCCGTATGCCACAAAAAGGTCTTCGGCGTATCCTTTGTCACGCACAGTTCCAGTGACATGCTCCTTCGCTTTTCTTCATCACGATAATCCTCTCCAAGAAGATTCTCAAAAGAACCCACATGTGCCATTTTCCCCGACGAAATCACCGGATAGCTCAAAATAAGCCCGTTAGGTCTTAACATTTCTGAATCTGTTCCAAGACGTTCTGCCAGGAACGGTTTATTCCAAAAAACTCCCATACTGGCAGCCAGATGTCCTCCCGCTGAGGAACCCTGAACAATGATCTTATCTTTATCAATATGATATTTTTCCGCATTTTCCCTTAAAAACAGAATGGTTTTGGCAAGCTGCCCAAGAGCCTCCGGATAGCGTGCCGGTTCCACACTATAACGCAGAACCGCCGCATGAAAACCTGCGGCAAGGAACTGTATGGCAATTCCTTCTGCCTCTCTGTCAGAGGTCATATGATATCCGCCTCCCGGACAGATGATAATGACCGGACGTGTTCTGTTTGGATGAAGTTCGATCGAATTATCCAAAAAATAAGTATATAAATCTGCCTGCCAGAAAGATCCCGGCAACTGAATTTTCAATTTTTCATGTACCATATGTATCCTCTTTCCTTTTTATTTTTTCGTTTGCTGTCACCACGTTATCCAGTTACATTTTATCCTTCTTCTCCCTGCAATACAACCCAAATTCCCCAAAAGCTCTGGTTTACTCCATCCAACTGCTGCCGTCCGCATAATCGATCCCTATCCCCGGCTGTATATTAAATACGAAGATATGAAAGTATATTTCATCGCTGCCCAGGGATTCCGCTTCCATCTGAACCCCCCTGGCTACCAGGTCATTTCCTTCATAAATGGGGGTGACACGGTACATCACCTGATTCCCGGTTTCCCGGATATAATCGGCCACCATGTTTTCCCATGGAAGCATTCCTGTGACATTCAGATATCTGGTACCTGTGATCAGGTTTCTCTCATTTGCATTTTCTGCAGTAAGCTGATAACCGATGAGATGGCAGCGGTTGTACAGATACTTTCCGTCTATGGTGTCATACTTCACCGTATGCCAGCCGGAAGGCTTCACCATTCCGATAGCGCCCCGTTCTTCCGTGGGCATCAGCGACCTGCTGATTTTCGCTTCCGCATAGCCGCACCGCCCAAGGCTGTCCAGCTCACTGTAAAATTCATACGGCTCCGCGGCTTTTTCCTCCTCTGTAAAGGACGGAACATTGCCATTCACCGTAACATATGGATCTCCGGTATATTCCGGGATTTCTTTCAGGCTGCTGACATTGCCAACCTTCTCCGAGCCGCCGAGAATCTGCTCCAGAAAATTTCCGGCCTGCTCTCCAAGCCTTTCTGCCCGCTCCGGAAGATTTCCCGCCTGCTCTCCAAGCCATGACGCCTGCTCCGGCAGCTCCCCGATATAATCCGCGATCCTTCCTGCCGTTTTTATGGTATTTGTGAAATTTCCCGTCTGGTAATAATCATACCCGGAGAATCCGGCAATTGCCGTCAGTAATAACAGGAAAACTCTGCAAAAAGCATTTAGCCGGTCTGCTGCTTTGGAGCTTTTCGCTGCTTTTGTACTTTTTCGTCTTTTTTGTGGTTTCTTACTCATGTGCCCTTATGCCCTTCCTGATATGCTGTAGATTATCAGTATAACATTTAACCACTCAAAAGTCACATAAGAATGCTAAGATCCGGTTTATAAATCAATTCTTCCTCTAACTCTTCTTTTTTCAAAAATCCCACCATATAAACAGGATAGTAAAAAACCTTTCCTTCCTTCCGCACATTCTCATTGCAGAAAACAATTGCCTGATCTATTTCATAGATTTCCTGGTTCAGGATATGATTCAATGCGTTATGCCTTGTATAATCTTTGCCCGATTTTACTTCAATGGGCAAAACATTTCCCTCATATTCAATCAGAAAATCCAATTCCCCCTGCTTTTTGCTACTAAAATAGTAAAGGTCAAAGCCATGGCATTTTAGCTCCTGAGCCACTGCATTTTCATAAATTGCTCCAAAATTAATATCTTTTTCCCTCTTTAAAATCTTTATCTGCAGTCCATTCATATACATTGCAGCCAATAACCCGACATCCGCCAGAAACAGTTTAAACAAATTTGTTGCTTTTGAAAGCAGAAGCGGCACCCTGGGTTCGGATGCACAAAAAACAGGTAATGCCACACCAGCATCCCTTAACCATAAGAAACTATGCTCATATCTGGAAAATTTGAAGTTTTCATTCAGATTTTTCAAGATAAACCGCTTGTTTTTACTATTCAATTCACTTGGTATCAATTCAAAGATATCTTCCAGATATAGCTTATTATCAGGGTCATATTTGGCAATATCCTTTCTGTAAAGGATATTGATATTTTTCTGTATATTTACAACCTCCTGAAGGTTATTCGTCTCCAAATATATACGGACCGCATCCGGCATTCCCCCCACAATAAGATATAATCGGAACAATTCCATCATTTTTTCGTGAACAAGCGTATCTACAGGCTGCACTTTTTCGTAACAGTCCTTCAAAGTATTCAAAACCTTATCCGACACTCCGTTTGCCTGACAAAATTCCGCGAAATCCATCGGATACATTTCCAGCACGTCCATATATCCTACAGGCATGGAACGTATATCCTTCAGCTCAACTCCCAGAAGCGAACCGCTGAGTATATATTGATAGCTTCCTTCTTCGACAAGAAACTTTATTGCCGTTACAATTTCCTTACACTCCTGCACCTCATCAAAAAAGATCAGAGTTTCTCCTTCTATCATAGGCTGACTTGCCAGAGCTGATATTCTAAGCAAAATATCCTTTGAATTTCTGAAATCCAAAAATAAATCCTGCGCATCTTTATTTTCAAGAAAATTTATTTCAATAAACGAACGAAAATATTTTTTCGCACATTGTCTGATAATAAAAGTTTTTCCAACCTGTCTGGCTCCGGTAAGGAGCAATGCCTTATTTTTTTTTGTTTTCCAAAAATTAATAATAGAATCTTCTATTTTTCTTTTCAACTTTTCACCCCTCTCGCTGCCTCCTTTTTCTATAGTATGCCATATTTTGTCCGTTTATACAATACTTTTCATTCCTATTTTGTCCGCTTTTCTATTATATATTTTAACACTTTTGTCCGTTTTTCCAAAAGATACGCAGCTAGGGAACTTATTTTCCAGTTAGAAACGTGCGTTTGCCGGACGTGCAGAAAAACAGCCAGCTTTTCCTCGTCAGAAAAACCGGCTGCATCTGTTTTACGTGAATCTTAATCCACTTTTAAAATCATTTCCAGTACCCGTTTTGCACATTTTTCCAGATCTTCTCTGGTGATCAGGCCCTTTTCCAAAGCCATCATCACACGTTCCGGATAGCCGGTTCCCATCTTAATGTCGTTTCCGGCTTTTAATTCCTTGTAATGCTCACCCTTGGTCCACCAGTCTGTAGTGATCACTCCCTGATAGCCCCACTCACCACGGAGAATATCCTCCAAAAGCTCCTTATTCTCAGAAGCACGATGTCCATTGATCAGGTTATAGGAAGTCATCAGCGCCCATGGCTGGGATTTTTTTACAATAATCTCAAAAGCCTTCAGGTAAATTTCACGAAGGGCTCTCTCTGATACGCGGGAATCACTGTTCTTTCTGTTTGTCTCTTTATTGTTGCAGGCAAAATGTTTCACCGTTGCTGCAATTCCCTGGGACTGAATTCCCTTTACCATAGCTGCTGCCAGTTCCCCTGTAAGGAACGGATCTTCGGAATAATACTCAAAATTCCTTCCGCACAGCGGGCTTCTGTGAATGTTCACCGCAGGAGTCAGCCAGACGGAAATATTATTTTCTTTTACTTCTTCTGCACCTGCACGTCCCACTGCTTCCACAATATCCCGGTTCCAGGTGGACGCAAGCAGCGTAGCGCACGGCCATGCGGTTGTATAAATGCCGCATTCCGAAGCAATCCGGAGTCCGGCGGGACCATCGGCAGTCATCAGATTCGGAACCCCGTATTCCGGCAGATTACCAAAACCGAAAGTGTTTGCAACACCTGTATTCGGCTGTCCTCCCAGAAGCTCCGCCAGATCCTCATCCGAAAGCTGCTGCATAAACTCTTCAAGGGAACTTTTCCCCATTGCAACATCTTCCAGAGTGATCTTGTCCACAGGATCCACAGGCCAAAGTTCATAACGCGCCTGATGTCTTACAGCAGGGGTAATTCCCTCTGTCTCAGCATCACTCCATCCCAGGCCGTTTTCCATATAATCGTTAGGAGTCCGAAGCGGAAGCTCCTCATAACTTCCGTCTGCAAGAAGGCGCTGTTTCAGCCGGGCCGGAGCAGCCTTTTCCTGCAGCTGCTCTGTCACGAGATTTTCCTCCGTCTCCCAGACATAATCCAGCATTTCCGTATCGCGCACGGAATTTCCCACAAAGAAGCGGTAAACGCCTTTTTCTAATATGTAAGCGGACTTTGCCACTTTGCCCAGGTCATCATAAGATGCCATGGAAGATACAGGAAGTGTCAGCGTCATTACCTGCGTCTCTCCCGGCTTTAATTCCTTTGTTTTCTCAAATGCGCCGAGTACCTTCGCCGGTTTTCCCAGAAGCCCCTGTGGAGCGGAATAATATACCTGCACTACCTCTTTGCCTGCAAAATCTCCGGCATTTTTTACCTGAACCCCAATGGAGATCAGCCCGTCCTTTTCGCCTGCCCAAAGGGTCTGAATCTGAAAATCCGTATACGAAAGGCCAAATCCAAAGGGATAATTTACCCGGCTCTTTGCCCCCTCCATTGTTTCAAAATAACGGTATCCCACATAGATATCTTCCGTATAATCCACATAATCCGCAGATTCGTGGAAATTCTCCGTTGACGGATAGTCTTCCAGGCTTCCCGCAAAAGTATCCGCCAGTTTGCCGGATGGACTTACTTCCCCAAGAAGCACATCTGCCATGGCAAGTCCGCCTTCCATACCGCCCTGCCATGCCATCAGCACGGAGGAAATCTTCGCATTCTCCGCAAACCAGGTAGTATCCACCATGCCGCCCACATTGAGAACCACAGCAACCTTTTCAAAATTTTCGCAGACCGTATCCACCATCTGTTTCTCTCTGGCCGTCAGATAATAATCACTGTTTTCAAAAATCCGGCTGCTTAATTCCGCCTGCCTGGTTTCTGACGGAATCTGTCCTTCATAGGGCACACTCTTCCTGTCCCATCCTTCACCGGAAAAACGGCTGATCACGATCAATGCCGTATCTGCAGACTTCTTTGCCTCACAAAGAAGCTGTGCCGGAATCTCCGGTTCCACAGCCATTCCCGGTACTGCGCCTTCCCGGTATTGTTTCTCCACATTTTCCCGGTAAAACTCTGCCAGCGGTTCAAAAATCTTCGCCGGGTTTTCCCGCATGGTAAGCCCGTCATAAAGATTGCGGATATGGGAAACCGTCACGTCACCGCTTCCGCCGCCGCCCTTTACATAATCAAACACGCCTTTGCCGAACAAAGCAATTTCTGCCTCCTGCTTCACAGGCAAAACCTTATTTTCATTTTTCAGGAGAACCATTCCCTCCCGGCCGGCCTCCCTTGCCAAAGCCAGATGCTCCGGTGATGCCGTCACTTTCGTCTGCTTCTCCCCTAACGGTAGATTTAACTGGTATTTTGCTCTTGCCCATTTTTTCATGTTGTTTCTCCTCCGGAATGGTTGTAATTTTCTGCCGCTGTTATTGTAAACTCTTCTTAATTCTTAAATATCTTTCATATGATTCTTCCAGGTTTTTACATGCATCCTCAACGGATAAATGTAAATTTTTTGCAATATTTTCTACATATTCTACGAATTTCCTATCCGCTTTCTTCGCGAATTAATATCAATAACACGAACCGACAGTTTTAACTATATATAAAATATACACCTCTTTTTTTATGGTGTAAAGAAAGAACCGCCAACATTTGACACTTTAAACTTTACCAGATTTTGCGTTAAAAATCAGAACTTTTTCCTGGCCTTTTCCTATCAACAAGAGCAAAGCAGAAAAAAATTACCGCTCCCATCATCGATATTCCCTTTCCCGCGGCTGCACCCGGTGCGTGATACACAATTTCCACCTGATGACTGCCTTGGGGAATCTTAAAGCCAAGAAATGCCGTATTCACTTTTTCGTAATCCGTTTTCTGCCCGTCCACCAATACTTCAAATCCGGTATCATAAAGAATAGTCGTGATAAAATATCCGTCATTTTCAACTTCAATACTTCCTGTAATCCGGTTACCTCCCGTTTGCTCCTGATCGGGGAGAAATTCATACTGATAAAGACTCCTGTTTTTTCGTTCTTCACAGCCCAACCAGCACCTTATATCCGTAATCTCATAATCTCCCTTCCCGAATGTGATCTCCACATCCCTCTGCCCTTCCTGCAGGGCAATTCCATAGGTAAAGGTTTTGTTTCCATTATAATAAATATGGTTCTTTGCAGATAATGTATTCTTTTCCTCTTCCACCCAAACGGAAACATCCTTTGAAGCTTTGTGATTCCTGACCCGGAACTGAAGAAACAAGATCGGCTGTTTGATCTCTTCGCCGGCTTCTATACGGGCACTTATGATCTGCTTTTCTTTTGTCTGCACAATGTATCCGTTATCAGTTTTTTTCAAAGAGCAATCGTTTTCTTCCAACTGAGGTATTGCCAGCTCTGCCGGAATTACTTTCCAGTCTTTCTGAATCTCCTTTTCTCTGTCCGCATTTCCGTCCTTTGTATTTCCCAACGCTGCCTTTCCGGCATTCATGATTCTCGTTTCCGGCTCACCGTTGTCCTCGTTTTCCACAACAGCATACTCCACCAATGCAATCTGATCATACGGAAATTCCAGAGTCTCATACTCTTCTTCCGTCATCACCCTGTCTGTTCCATAGGCTATAGGCGAAACATCCTCATTGCGGTAAACCTTCACATCCCCCGCAGTTTCGTAAAGCTCATATCCGGGAATCTCACTCTCCGTATCCGTTCCCGTGTTTTCTCCGGTTCCTGCCGAAGCATCCTCCTGCTCCCCGTGCAAAACAAGATATTTCACTCCCATAAATCTTTGAAACAGCGGATTCCGGGAAACCGACTGCATCAGAAAATTCCGGAACGGTTCCTCAGCTTCAAATACGGAATTTCGGAACTCCTGATAATCTTCATTATAAGAAGACGAATAAACAGAGGATACATACTGCCCCATATTCCAAATACGGTTCATATTTGCCTCATTCTCTTTCCCGGTTCCCATCTGCTCCGTCCGGTAAAATCCATCCTCCTCTTCCAGCACTTTCTCAATAGCAGCACCTATTTCTCCGTCTGTCACTTTATCATAAAATGCTTTCTCTGCCATTCCGTCCGCACTGCTTTGGTACACGCCTGTAAATACCGCCAAAAACACCGCAGGCACCACAATCAGTCCGGCAATATTCTTTTTCCGGTAAAGAATCAGGAAGCAGGCAGCCATTACAATCCCATCCAGCATGACCAGTTTCCAATATTCTGCATAACTTCCCCTGCCGCGCCCTGCATACAAGATTCCCAATGTCACCAGATAAGGCAGAAAACCATTCAGGAATGACACTTCCCTCTTCTTCAGCTTTTCCAGATAATCAGCTATCAAATAGCACAAAAGCGGCAGAAACGGAATCAGCGCCTTATCCCTGATATACAGCCCGCCGTTCAGAAGCCACGAAAAGACCGGAACCGCCAAAACCAGAGCACAGCCATATGTCAGCACTTTCTCATAAAACTTCCGGTACGTCAGCCCTGTGATCAGCACCGTGATGCCCAGTGTTGTCAGCCCGATTCCATAAGGGGTATATACAAACCGGAACACATTCACCTCCGGCCATAACAGCTCCGTCAGGCTGAATTCTTTTGTCACGCCGCTTCTTCCGGATAACGCCAGTGCCGTAGGTACCAGCAGAATCCCGCTCATCATCACCGCAGCCGCCAGCCGCACCCCGAATCCGATTCCTGCCGTCAAAAATGCCCCTGCCGTCACGCTCTCTCCCTGCACATATTTCACCTGAAAATAACGGTGAAGCCCATATAATACCAGAACCAACATTCCGCAGATACTGAAATAATAGCTTGTCATGATCATCAGAAAAACACTGAGCGTAAACAACATTGTCTTTCCACGCTCAAAATATCTGTCCACACCCCACAGTCCCATGCAGAGAAAGGGCATATAATTGACAAACATCACCTGGCTATAGGAATGGTAGATCATCGGCCCTGCCAGAAGAAAGATCAATGCCGTCCCAAAGCTCACTGCCCCGGAAAATCCCCTGGATCTCAGCCAGCAGTAGAACAACATCACCGCAGCCGCCAGACCCAGAACCGAAGCCCCCATCAGATAGTCGCCCATCTTCACAAAAGGAAGCAGATAGGATACCAGGATTACCGGACTGTACAGCCCATAGTACGAAAAATGATAGATATTCTGGCCGCCCCCGATATTTGCCGCAAACTCCGGAAACAGACTCCCTGTCTCATAAAACTGCTGCCGGAAATAATCCGGGATCACACTATGCTGACTCATCCAGTCCCCGTCCGCCCCGAACACTTTTCCGGTTCCGCAAAGTACCAGACAAATCACAATGGCCAAAATCCCAAGTACAGCACAGTCAGCCTCTATTCTCTTAATTCTCATTCTCTCATTTATTCCCTTTGCCTGTTTCATCTCTTTTTCTTTCCTCACTGCTCTCCCTAAGGATAAAAATCGGCCTGTGTTTTGTTTCCAGATAAGTTTTTGACAAATACTGCCCTACAATTCCCGTACAGAACAACTGGATTCCGCTCACCATGAAGATAATACAAACCAGGGACGGCCAGCCGGATACCGGGTCTCCCCAGATGGCTGTCCTGACAATAATGAATAAGATCATCAGAAATGAAAGCAGGCAGAATACGACTCCCACAACCGATGCAAGGGAAAGCGGCGCAACGGAAAACCCTGTGATTCCCTCCAGAGAATACCGGAACAGTTTTCCCACTGACCACTTTGTTTCTCCCGCACACCTTTCCACATTTTCAAACTCCAGCCATTTTGTCCGAAATCCTACCCATTCAAAAATTCCTTTGGAAAAGCGGTTGTATTCACTCATCTCCAGCACAGCATCCACCATGTTCCGTTTCATCAGCCTGTAATCCCGAGCCCCGTTCACAATCTCCGTCCCGGAAATTTTGTTGATGAATTTATAGAACTCCTCTGATAAAAATGACCGGATCTTCGGCTCCCCTTTCCTGTCAGACCGCTTCGTTGCCACGCTGTCGTAATCTTCCTCCTGCAAAATCCGGTACATCCCGGGCAGAAGCTCCGGCGGATCCTGCAGATCCACATCCATCACCGCAACATAATCCCCCTGCGCATTACTTAAGCCCGCATAAATTGCCGCTTCCTTTCCAAAATTCCTCGAAAAGGAAAGATATTGGCATCTGCTGTCCTTTTCATTCAGCTTCTTCATAATTTCCAGGGTATTATCTGAAGAACCATCATCCACAAACAGCAGCTCAAACTCCGTATCCGCCATCTGATCCATGATTTTCTCCATTTCCCAATAATAGATCAGCAGAGCATCTTCTTCATTAAAACAAGGTACAACCACTGTAATTTTACTCATTTCTCACTGCCTCCTTCATATAAATTCCAGAGTATGAAGCTCCGGCATTTTCTTAAAATCGTTTTCCGTATTCTTTACCTTACTTCCAGATTTTACCCCTCATTTATTAAGTTATGCCGAAAGAAAATCTAAAGATTTCTTAAGAATTTCCCTTTTCTCCGGGAATTCGCTATAATAATAAAAACGGAGTTAATTACGAAAAGAATTCAGGAGATCAATACATCATGGAAGCTTCACGCATTTTAGCAGTAGACGACAACCCGGAAATCCGGGAAATCATACAGATTTTATTATCAGGAGAGGGATTTCTGGTAGAGGAGGCCCCGGACGGCAATGCTGCCCTGAACAAACTGAAGGAACAGGACTTTGACCTGATCATTCTGGATATTATGATGCCGGGCTTAAGCGGATATCAGACCTGTCTGGAAATCCGCAGGATCAGCAATGCACCGATACTCTTTTTAAGTGCCCGAACAAAAGACAGTGACAAGACTCTGGGGTTCTCCAGCGGAGGTGACGATTATCTGGCAAAGCCTTTTTCCTACAGCGAACTGATCAGCCGCTCCAAAGCACTGATCCGGCGTTATCAGGTATATAAAGGAAAGGAAACGCCTGCTTCCCGGAATCATCCCGATACGCTCCATTTTCATCATCTGGAAATCGACGAAGCAAACCAGCAGGTTAAATCCAACGGCACTCTGCTGGAACTGACCGACACGGAATTTGCTATTTTACTACTGCTTGTCAAAAACCGCGGCCGGATTTTTTCTGCGGAACGCCTGTATGAATCCATCTGGAATGAACCCTATTATTATGGTGCAAACAATACTCTTATGGTTCACATCCGAAATCTGCGGAAAAAAATTGAAGAAGACCCGAAAAGTCCCGTTTTGATCAAAACCGTCTGGGGAAAGGGGTACCGCTGTGATTAAGACGCTGAAAAAGGTAAGAAAGTGTAAAATCCGCACAAAGCTATCCATTCTGATTCTAATATCCGCCATCTTCAGCATTTTTTTGTTCCGTTCACTCTGGCTGGCTCGTTGGGATGTATGGGAAATCTGCATTAAGTATTTTCCCCGGCTTACCTGTGACCAGACCAGGCTTCTGGAGACACTTCGTACGGAAGCCAAAAAATACAATATCCCTGAATCAGAAGATGATACGGAAGCAGTAGAAGCATTAGAACCTTTTTTTGCGCTCACAGATGACTACACAGGCATTTACATTTATGGCTTTCCGGAAGGACTTTACCGTGCCGGAAAAATACCTCCGATTATGTCCGACTCAGTCTTCCGCCTGTTTTTTGATTCCGGCTATATGGCAACTGCAGGAGATGGGGAGGATTATATGGAGGACTGCTGGGAATTTAAAAATGGTTATGGGAATATTATAATGACCTATTACCATCGTTCCCGTATTTCCTACCCCTGGTTCCTGATTTCCCTTATCTTCAGCATTTCCATCTTTCTCGGCATCATCCTGCTCTTCGTAAACCGCAAAATGAAGCATGTGGTATCCCTGGAGGAGGAAATCCTGTTAATGGCCTCCGGAGATCTGAGCCATCCGGTGCCAACCTACGGGGAGGACGAAATCGGCATCCTGTCCCGGGAGCTTGACCAGCTCCGCCTGGCTCTGAGCCAGAACATCCAACAGGAGAAAGAAAGCCGAAAGGCCAATCAGGATCTGATCACTGCCCTTTCCCACGACCTCCGCACTCCCCTGACCATCCTGAACGGCTACCTTGAAGTGTTAAAGCTGAAGCGCAATCCGGCCATGCAGGAGGAATATCTGAACCGCTGCCTGCAAAAAACAAGTGATATTAAAGAAATGACAGACCGGATGTTTGAATATGCCCTGGTTCTTGAAGAAAATGAAAAACCGGTACTTACAAAACTTTCCACGGATTTCACTCAAAAATACCTTCAGGAAAACAGCGACTACATCCGCCTTACCGGATTCAGCGTCCGGCTTACACTTACGGATTCCTCAGCCAATTTCCTCAGTGATGAAACCATGATGAAACGCATTTTCAACAATCTGTTTTCCAATATCCTGAAATACGGAGACAAAAAAGATCCGGTCTGCGTAACCGAATCCATCCATGACAAAACACTGAAGATCACCATATCCAATACCATCAAACAGGAACACTCCGATGCAGAGAGCAACCACATCGGCCTGAAAAATGCGGAAAAAATGATGGCGCTGATCGGCGGAGAAATGCAGATCCAGAAAGAAAAAAATGCGTTTACCGTACAGCTTCTTTTCCGGCTTCTGTAACAGCCTGACACCCATTTCATCTGAAAAAAGCTGCCGCAGCGTGAGAAACTCACGCAATGCGGCAGTGTACAGTTCTGAATATTCAGCTAATTGTCAAGGTTTTTGACCCAAAACATCCTGTCTCAATTCCGGCTGTGTCTCCCATGCTTCAAACTCCGGAATAGGGAGCGGTCTGGAAAAAATATAACCCTGCACTTCGTCGCAATGAATCGACTGCAGGTATTCCAACTGCTCCGGCACCTCAATTCCCTCTGCCACCGTCTTCACCTGAAGCTTGTTTGCCAGCTCCACGACACACTGAATGACATCCTTTGCCTTCCTGCTGGAAATATCCAGGAAAAACCTTCTGTCCAGCTTCAAAGTATCCACATCAAATTCTCTCAGAAGTCCCAGAGAAGAGTATCCGGAGCCAAAGTCATCCAGGGAACACCGGAATCCCATCCTGTGCATTTCCTGAATACTTTCTTTCACAACAATGATCTGGGCATCATCCAAAAAGATCGATTCCGTAAGCTCAAACTCAATCATATCGTATGGAATATCATACTTCCGGAACACCTCATCAAATTCCTTAAGAAAATCCTGCTGGTAAAAATGCTGTCTGGAAAGATTCACAGAAACGGGAATCAGCTTCTTCCCCTCTTCTTTTCTTCTGCTGAGCATTTTACAGGTTTCCTCAAATACATAGAGGTCCAGTCTGCAGATCTTTCCATTGTTCTCAAACAGCGGAATAAAATCCGACGGAAAAATCATGCCCCTCTCCGGATGCTTCCACCGGATCAGTGCCTCCGCTCCGTCCAAACTTCCATCCTTCAAGCCTACTTTTGGCTGAAGATAAACCATAAAGTCGTGATTTTCCAGGGATTCTTCAAACAGGGCATCCAGCTCCTGCTCCTTCTTAATCTTCTCTGTGATACTCTCATCATAGATCACGCAGCCCTGATCTGCCCCATGGCTTTGCTTCTGTGCCGCGATTCTCGCCTTGTCCTGCAAAGCAGCAATATCCCTGTTTGTTTCCTTTACAAGACATACCCCCTGGCGGAAAGACATCTGGTAATGAGGACAATCCGTCTCACGAAATGCATTAATATCCTCTATGATCTCATTCAGCCTTGTCTGTATCGCCTTTGGCTCATTCTCCCTGATACAGAGGAAAAAATGATCCGTTTCACTTCTGGCTGCAAACTCATATTCCGCTTCCCTCATATGCCTTTCTATCACCCGATGAATATAATGAAGCATCTGATTGCCCACAGTAATACCGAAATTCTCATTCACCAGCTTAAAATTCCGGACATCTACCATGGCAATGGCATATTCCGACATATCCTGCTGCCTGGCTGCCTCCTGATATTTTAACTGAAATGCCTTATTATTCATTCCCTTCGTAAGCGGATCCACAAATGCAATATCCATCAGCTTCCTTCGGTTGGAATTATATATCCTGTAAATCACCAGCCAAAAAGCAGCCAGTGTTACCAAAAGACCGCCGATCAATAGGAAAGACCGCAGAATATAGTTATCCAAACCTGAAGAAATCAGATTTGCAGGAACAATCGTCATAAGAACCCAGTCATTCACTTCCAGAGAATTATACGACAGGTAATTTTTCTTTCCGTCTATAGAAGTAAACTTAAAGACACTCGCCTCTCCCTCTGCAATTTTTTCCTGCATTGTGACAATATCCTGCCGTATTTCATCGGAGCCTTCTTCAAAGATTTCCTCCAGCTGTTCAAACGGCCTCATATCCGTAGGGGCCAGAACCAGATTACCCGCACTGTCCACAACACAGTTCAGGCATTTTCCGTTAAAGCTGTTTGCGGCAATCATAGACTGCATATTTTCCTTACTTCGGATACCCACAAGGACAGCAGAGACCTCATGCTGTTTCCATACAGGAGTCGAATAGTATAAATTTTGATCGCCCACATAGCTGGTGGTGATCCTGCCGCGGAACGCATCCTGCACAGCCTCCAGAGAAAAAAGTGTCTCCAGCTCTACCTCCAGCTTTTCACTCACATTCGAAGACAGGATATAATCGCCCTGCCGGTCGATCAGAAGCATCGCATCAAATCCCAGGATCACTGCTTTTCTGCACATAAAATCGGCTGTCTCTTTTTCATCGGAAAAAACATTCTCTCTTCCCATGGAATCAGCAACATTTACCAAATCTGCCTTTTTCAGGCTAATGGTATCACTGATGGACTCTGCCATCTCTCTGGTGATATCAGCCGCGTAAGTCATCGTACTGGAACCAAGTGCTTCCTGCAGCCCCACAGCATTCCAAACAGAAGCAATCAATGCTATGACCGCTATTACGGACAGGAGTCCAATCTGCAAGCCCTGGCGAATCATGGTCCCGGGGTACTGCAGATCCTTTTTCCCGAACTTTAACATAATATCCTCTTTTTCCATACGTATCATCTCTCTTCAGCCTGAACCTCCTGATTCAGTTCTGTAAAAATCCATAATACCTCTTCGGCATTTTCCATATTTTCCTGGAAACTCAGGATCTGCAGCTTCATCCATACCCCGTCTTTTTTCCGGTAAATAAAATCCGGATACTTACTGCTTTTTAACTGCTCCTTCAGCTTCTCATAGTCACAGACAGTTTCAAACAAAGCAGCGTACTTCACTTCCACGGCTTCTTGTACGTAAAGCATCATAGCCCTGCTGAATTTATTATCTGACTCCTTCAGCATCTGCTCGAAATAATCGGGTATAAAAATATGACGGACTCTGTCTTCATTAAGGTTTACAAAGTATACGCCCTTGAACCTCGATGCCAGTACCCCCAGAAATGTATCCATATCCTGTTTTTCGGACATTATCTGTTCAAAAGCCCTGTTCAGCTCACGTTTCTGACGCACCCCGCCGTTTTCTTTGTAATACTTTTTCTTATCCTGCTGCATAACAGCCTCCGCCTCATTGACAAGGTCTGTAAAGTCCGCGGTATTCTCTCTCCAGCTAATCCCTGCGGAGATTTCGTAGCCGCTTTCCTTTACCTTTTGCCGTACGGCATCCGTACACTTACCAACCTCTTCCTCAGTCAGGTTCCTGCATAAAACTACAAATTCATCTCCGCCGATCCGGTATTTCCCATCTTCAGGAAAACACTCGCGCAATATATCTGCCACTCTTTTCAGCATTGTATCACCAGCCTGATGACCTAAATAATTATTGATCTCATGAAGCCCATTAACATCAATATACACACATGCAAGCGAGCTTCCCTCTTCCTCTTTCAACTGATCCAGCGCTTTATGATAGGAATTCCGGTTCAAAAGTCCTGTCAGGCTGTCTACATTTCCCATTTTAATAAGATTCCGGTAATTATTATAATAATCCAGGGTCATCGAAAGCGTCAGGGAAACCTGTTCCAAAAGCGTCACATCCTCCCAGGAATGCTTCATATTGTAAACCCCCAGGACTCCTGCATGATCCCCGTTCAGGCGTTTTACCAGCAGCAGCATCATGTTGTGTATGCCAGCCTTTGATAACAGTTCTGCTTCCGCCGGATATTCTTTTCTGCACGATTCCGGATCATGAATCAGCAGGCTTTCCTTCTCCTGCAGTTTTGCGGAAATACCCGGAAACAACTCTGAGAAATTATCATCTCTCATTATTCCGGTTTCTTTGCTGGTCCACATCCTGCACTCCCCCTTCTCCAATCTGCCGCTTACCCAGAAAAACGCCGTTTCCGCAGCAGCATACTCTGCGATGATCTGCAGGCCATTTACAAAATGATGAGGTTCTATAAACGCACTGAATAGCTCCTTTTCCACATCCAGCAGATAGCTTACCCTGCGAAGCTGTTTCTCATTGGTGAGCTTTTCCCGTTTCACATCATACAGAAGCCAGATGAGATAAATTAAAAAGACAGCAAGAAGTGTCACCATGACTTTTATCTGAGAATCCTGAATCTGCTGTGCATGGGAAAATACAACACTCTCCCTTACAGTTACCATAATCATCCAGTCTTCCACACCTACCGGGCAATAATATGTATAAAAATATTCTCCGGCCTTCTGGGAAAGAAATACGGTAGTCCCCGCATTTCCTTCTTTAATATCCTCATGCATCTTTTCAGTGCTGTAGCCCTTCTGAGGTTTCCTTGATGCCAGCAGTTCCACATTCGTCAGTTCCTCATGCCAGGTATCCAGAAGAAAATTCCCCGAAGCCCCTTCTATGACAAAAAGCTGCATTTCCTCCCCATATCCCTGTACCGTAAACAAATTCGGAAAATCTGCCAGATCCATAATCCCCCACAACAGCGCAGCCGTCTTCCCATCCTGTATAACAGGTACCTGAAGCTGCAGAATCATCTGTCCGGGATTCAGAAAATCCTCCATACGCTGTGAGAGGCCGTTTCCTTTCTTCTCTTCCTCCTGAAAGGAAATCTGACCGGAAATATCCCTGATATCCCCATTTTCGGTCAGAAGACAGTTTCCCGGCAGCAAAAGGCGCACCTCTGAGAGCATTCCATTGCCTCCCAGTATCTCCAGAAACTTCCCCAGTGTATGATAATCTGTCAGATCATGTTCTGCAAACGTTTCAGCCGCCTTTTCCAAATATGCCTTATCACTGGTATAATTCTGGCGGATTTCATTCCCGATCTGTTCCGTATACTCTGTCAAACGCTCAAAACACTGTTCCCGTTCTACCGCATCATTACTTCTTTCTGATACCAGCAGCACCATAGCGGAAAAAAATAAGAGGAACAGCATTGCAATAATTCTTCTATTTTGTTTCATTCCATGCTCAGCTGTAGCCGCTCAAAATTTTTGTCAAAGATTTTCAAAATAATTGTCAAAAACTTTCGGGAAATATTTCCCGTTTCCCCAACAGAAAAGGGGGCGTGATTTTTGTCACTGCCCCCGTCCTGTCTTCCGGTTTCCATGCTCTTCAACTATCAGGTGTTTCCCCGTCTTCGGGTTTCTGTTCGGTATCACTTCTATCAGCTCATCCACAGAACATCCTAGCACTTCGCATATCCGGTCAATATGTTCCACCCTTAAACTAACCACAATCTCATGATACCATTCATTGATTGTATTGGGTCGTATTCCGGTCAGCTCTGACAGCTCTCTTTGAGACATGCGTCTTTCACCTAGAAGCTTTGATAAATAAATCCTAACCATAATAATGCCCCTGATAGATACTATCATAATCCGTTGCATTATTATTTATTTTGATATTTTATATCGAATTTCGTTACACAAAATTTTTAATAATAAGCTCCCTGTATCGGGGCTTTACTTCTTTCTGCACAAGATTGTGCAACCTATCCACTTCAATGATTGTATAGCCTTCGTAAAGTTCCCTAATATAGCCACAATCATTATATGACAAAACAAACTTACCCTTGATGCCATCTAATGCTGCTTTTAATCTCTCATGGTCTTCTGGCATGAACCTGTCCGGATAATATTTCTCCGTTTCATAATATGGTGGGTCAAGATAAAATAACGCATCTGTTCTGTCATGATTTTTGAGAATTTTTTCAAAATCAAGGTTTTCAATGACTACTTTATTCAGTCTCTTAGACACTTCACTTAGATACTCTTTTGCCTTTTCCATATCCCGTGAACGCAGTCCGAATGAACGGAGGTCTGTACCAAAGCTCTCTTTAATCAGAATAAAGAACCTTGCTGCCCTTTGAATATCAGTCATTCCCCTAGTTTCAATCTGTTCTCTTGCATCAAAAAACTGTTCCCTTGATATGAGAATGTACCGCAATTCTTCCTGAACAGCATCCGGGTGGTACTTAATACAGCGGAACAGATTAACAAGGTTCCCATTGACATCATTGTAGACTTCCATCTTGGCATGACTGTCAGAAGAAAAGAGAACCCACCCGGCTCCGCCAAAAACCTCTATATATCGGTTATATGTCCCCGGTTCAGGGAATTGCTCCACAATCTTCTTCCTAAGTGCTTTTTTACCGCCAATCCAACTCATAAAACTATCCATAATTGCATTCCTTCTTTCATAATAATGTGGGGCATCATTACGATAAGGACTAATAATGAACCGTTCTATTGTACTGTCTATGCGATCTCTTCTTCACTAATTGGAGCTATTTTAAGCTCCGCTTCCAAAGCATCAATCTCATTCCGAACAGCCTGACGCTTCTCATGCAGTTCCTGAAAGTCATAGGGTGCTTCCAATCCAAGGGTGGAATACTCCATGCACTTTGCAACCTTCCAATCTCCAATATCCGACTCCTGACAGGAAAGCCGGGTCTTTAGGTCTCTTATCTTCTGCTCTATCTCATTTCTGCTCATTGCTTTTTCCTCCTTCAATAAATGGATGAATGAAAAGCTCATCAAAGAGCTTATCCATGTTTTGGAGTATGGTATATGAGTCATAATGGCTCACGCCACCTCTCCATGAGGCATAGGAGTTTCTCACATCCTCAAAAGACACTTTCCCTTCATCAAGGAACTTCCGGAGCTTCTTCAGCTTCCGCCGTTCCCTTAAAACGGAGTCTTTACTGATACGCTCAATCACCTTGCCTGTTTCTGTTAAAGTATATTTGATTTTAAGGAATGTGAAGCCGTGTGACAGCTTTACTATCTGTGTTTTCTTCGGATTAATAAAGAGTCCAAGCTCATCACATATCCCATGAATGTCATTCAGGAGCCCCTTCAGGTACTCCTTATCTTCGTGGATGATATAAATGTCATCCATATACCGCCCATAGTATTTCATGCTCCTCACAATCTTACAGTAGTTGTCTATCCTTGTCGGATAGTATACTCCGGATATTTGTGATATTTGGCTTCCAATCCCTACGGACTTCTTCATGAACTTCTCGCCTGTCAGCTTTGCCTTATCCATTTTAGCGTGTTCCAAGGCATTATACAGTGTATTCATGCAATTAGCATACTCATCATCCGTCATGTAGGAAACATCCACCCTGAAGGTGTCTATGAGCTTCTCAACAAAGCTCATTGTCTCCTTATCACCAATCTTTTTCCGCATCTCCTCTATCAGCCCATCATGGACGATATTGTCAAAGAATTTGCTAAAATCAATCAGTAATACATAACCTTCATTGCTCTTGTTCTTCCTGTAGAACTTATGGAGATGAGTGCTCAACCTCTTTCTTGCAAAATGGATGCCCTTGCCCTCCATTGATGCTCCATTATCATAGGTGAGATACTTGGAGAGCTCCGGGACAAGCACATTGTCACATACTGACCGCTGTACTACCCTGTCAGAGATGTGCATGGACTTGATATGACGGACATGACCTCTTTCATTGAGGTCAAATTCATAAAAGCCCATCTGCTCATAGGTTCCATCCTTCAGCTCCTTTTGTGTCTTATTGACATTTCTCAAAAGGTTTGCTTCATACCGCTGTACTGACTCTTTCCACGCTGTCCCCTTCTTTGACTTATTAAACGCATCAATCAGGGAGTTGGCATCATATACAGACCTCATATCTTTCATAGAGTTTCACCTCGTTCCTAGCCCCAACTGACGTATCAGGGGGCATCAAGATGCTGCTCACAGTCCCTCTACTAGAAAGTGAGCTTCTTTACCTTTCGGAAGGACAAGCTTTCCTTTCCTGTATCATATGTCGGCACTTAGCCTACACTTAGCATATATACACGAAATCGGGCGGACTCCACCCTCTCCGGCGGCGTTGTTATTGTTACTATTACCATTATTGTTACAATTAGCAAACGCCGCCGCCGACACCACGGCACTCAACGTGAGGATGTGTCTCTTGATACAAAGCTTGCCCCGGATAATTATACTTGCTTTTCGTCTGTTTGGGAAGTGCTTTTCTCTTCCGCCTTTTTCTTGGTTTCTTCCGCTTTCTTGGCTTCGGTCTCCTTAATCTTCTTCAGGATTTTGTTGTCACTCTTCCTCCATCCCTTCAGGAGGGCTATCTCCTTCTCAATCATGTCCACATATCTCATATACTTCTGTGCATCCACCGGGATGATAGAAATTATGTACTGCATCTCCTGAAGGAGCTGTTCACAATTCCCTATGGCATGATTTTGGAAGTTTCTCCGGTCATAGAACTCACTCTCGCATACTGGATAGATGGTGTTCGCCTGCGTGATGTTCATTATCATACTGTGCAGGATATTCATGATATTATTCCTCATCTTGTCTATGAGCCACGCCGGATATTCCTCTATAATCTTCGCCGTGAGCTCATACTTCTCAATTATTTCCCGGAACTTTTTCTCATCCTCCGGCTCCATGCCCTGTACTCCGTACAGTGCCTTGATGCTCCTCACTTTGTCCTTGATGCCAAAGTCCCGGAGAAGCAGCATGGTTATTTCCCTTCGGAGCACTATGGCATTATGATAAAATTCCATGCTTGAAACACTTCTTTTATTCTTCAGTACGCTCAACCTTTTTCCTCCCTCCGGTAATCTGCCCCCATATAGGGGGCAGATTAAAGATTACCCGATACAGAAATACGGGCGGACTCCACCCTCTCCGGCGGCGTTGTAACTGCTACTATTACCATTATTGCTACAATTAGCAAACGCCGCCGCCGACACCACGGCACTCAACCAAGTCCACATTCTACTTCCGTTATGACCAAGCCCTGCTACCTTCAGGTTAGGGGCTAACCGGAACAATGGGAACTGTATATTGGCATTTCCCGTGTCATAGAAGGAAGAACTGAATACCGTGGAGCCATATATCTGTATCTCACTCATCAGTCTAAGTTGGCAGTCCTGCCACTCCCATGCACTGGCATAGCCTGTATACCCTGCTCCTGCGTTGGAATTGCCCGTTGCTGATACTGCCGTTGTCAGCAGCTCTCTATGGGTAATTATATGATTATTCAGGACGTTTTGCAAGGCTGCGGCATAGACCGGGAGTACCTTCGTGTGCATATCGGAGCCTGCATATCCTCCGGTGGTCACGCTTGTCTCATTCATCTTCGCCTTTGTCTTAAAGCAATCTTTTGGGACTACCACGGCATGATGTTTTGTCAGAGCTGTATCTCCGTTGTTCCACATCACATCAAAGCCTGCCAATACCAATCTGACAGTCTCGGTACCTCCCAAGCTTGTAGTGATGCTCTTGTCAAAATAATCTCCAATATAAAGGTCTTTAAAGGTTCCGTCACTGATACGTTTGCATATCTCATCTACCGTGTACACGTTTGTCAGGTTCTTTCCCCTGTAGATGGAATTGTGAGACGCCGCATTGTCCGCCATGACATTGAGGAACTGATCATTCAGGTACTTGTCATTGTCAAGGAGCTGCTGATGCCTACGGTTCCACTCTTCATAATGTGCCGGGGTTGTCCTCTCCATTGCCTCCATTGTCAAGACAAGCTCCGGGTTCGTTGCTGCTGTTAAATTCGCCATTTCCCTCTGCCTCCTTAATAGTTATCTTCGATAGTGAATGTCACTTCTGTCTCATCCTTGCCTTTCGCAAGGAAGTTAGAGAACGCCACCACATCCCCGTCCTCATCAATAAGTGCCATCTCACTGATGAAGGTGCCTACAAGCTCATTTTCTTCAAGCTTAATAGTGTACTCATAGGATGTGTCTGAAGTCTTTTTTGATGTGGTGTAGGGCTTCCTTACCACTTCATTTTTCAACTGCACATTCTCCGGGAGCGGCACAATAACATTTCCACTCCCATCCACTCCACCGGAACCAAGTGCAATATGTGTTATCTTTGCAATTTTCCCGGTTGTGTGGCTTGCTTCTGCCATCTTTTTCCTTCTGATTTTGGTTATAACGCTTTTCGTTGCCATTCTACAATACCTCCGTTTTTTGCCAAGCATCTATTGTCTTGGAACCATCAAGGCTCCATGTTCCATCAAGGAAGATGAGGTTGTGCTGCTCATGCCATATGACCCTGTACTCCCTTGTATGTTCTACACCCAAGCGGTATCCCTGCTTGGTGGTGTATTCTGTTCTTTGTGCATCCATAAGCCGGGAACCATTCAGTATCCAAAGCCCATTGAGCTTCAGATAACTGAAATAATCAATGACCATGCGGTACTGTTCCAATGCTATCCTGATGCTGTGCTCCTCTTCACATGGCGGTAACTGATACGCCTGCTTCAGAAGCAGTTCCTCTTCATGCTGATGACGAAAGATAGTTCCCCATTTCATTTCCCTTGGTGACACTTCCGCATCCAATACATGGCTCCCATCTGTCTGCCATGTGCCATCTGTCTTCAGATATTCAAAATACTGTGCCCTGAAGCTGTAGGCTGCCTTTAGCACAGCCTCTTCCACCACCCGGCAGGCATAACAATAGGCTACAGCAAGAAGCCCGGCTTCATGCAGCTCATATCCGCTCTCATATCGGTATCCTATCCTTGTGGTGTATGGGTTTCTTTCAGCATCAAGTACATGACTCCCATCCAGTTCCCACATGCCATCAAGCTTCAGATAATCAAAGTAATATAAATATTTTTTATAAAGCACGGAAAGGAAGCTCATGCTGTTTATCTCCCGGATGCTTAATGTATACCGGAAGAAATAGTTGTCTTTCGCCCCTACTTCCTTCCACTTGCGGACGGTCTTCCTCAAAATGTCAAAGCTGATAGGATGCTCTTCATCCGCATCCATGCCTATGACAATATAAAACTCCGCCCACCTGTTCTCAATGGTGTCAGACTCCAATATCCGGCTCCCATCAAGGAGCCAGCTCCCGTCCAGCGTGAAGTGTACAAAGCCCGTCATGTCATTTGCCCTCACAAGCTCCGGGGCGGTATACCCCAAAGTCTTCACGGCAAGTAACACTCCTTCGTTGGTGCCTCCAAGCTTACATATCTCCTCATACATGGCTATCCTTGAGCGGTAGTTCTCCGGATGTTCTCCATCATACCGGGTGAGCCTCCTGTCCGCTCCATGTACTGGGAGCATCTCATGGCAGCACGTGGCAACCATACCCTCATCCCTTGCCCGGAGGATGTCCTCCTTCACTTCGTCAAACCTCCTGCCGTATACCTTGCAAAGGATGTACCACTTATTCAGGGATCTCTTCAGCTTCTTCAGCGGAGTGGTTAGAAGATACCACATGTACTCAATAAAATTCTCTATCATGGTGGTATCACTCCTTCCCCCTTGAACTCTGTACCACGTTCCGGACAGATACATTGATGTCCCCTGCCATGATGACCTTATCCTGTTCAAGAAGCATATCCTCTGACGGTTTCAGGATGTCCGTCTTCCGGTAGTTGTCAATCTTGTCACTGAACACATGGATGATGCTGTCCTGGTAAAGGGTGTTCATCTCTCCCCGTGTCAGAGCCATCATATCCTCAATGAGCTTCGCTGCCTGTTCATCCACTCCATCCGTGGCTGCATCTTCAGCAAGGTATATCACAAGCTCAAAGTCCTGCCGCACTACCTCACTGGACTTCACAAGGTAGTCCTCATAGTTCCCTTTGAGGGGCTCAATGGCTTCTCCAACCTTCCGTATCAGCTCCGGGGAAGCTTCTCCGGCTGCTCCTGTGATAATCACATCCACGGTGCCCTGCCCCCTTGGATGCTGTGCATCAATCCGGGCATCCAGCACGCCGGGAACTGCCTTGGCTGCGTTCCGGAGCTTCTCTTCTATGGTTCTTGTAGCCAGTTCCGCCCATGAACTCATGCACCTGTCACGGAGGTCTTCAAGGTCTTCCTCTTCAGCCCCTTCTTCAAAAAGCCAGTCCTCCTCATTGGTCACATAGTCCATGCCGTCAAGATGTATCAATGATATGGTTATTCTGCCCGGTGCTATATTGTAAAAGGTTCCGGGTGCTTCTGCCTCCACAAGCACCCGTCCCACGGGTTCTCCGGCTTCTATGACCGTATCCTGTAAGCAATAGAACTTCAGCTCCTTACCACCGGCATCCGGCTCCGTCTTAAAGCAATGACCTTTTGTGACCTGAAGGGCATTGTTATAGTCATTCCTGTAGATAGTCACATAGCCCTTTGCTGCTTTGGCTTCTTTCTGCTGTTTGGAATAATCGGCTGCCTTAATCTTCAGCCAGTCCCCTTCAGCATGTTTGATGAAGCAGGCGTTCAGGATAGTCCGGGAAAGCTCCTTCAGTTCTATGTAGATGGTCACTAACAGGCGGCTAAGATGGTAAAAAATTCCACCTTTTTTGAAGTTCGTTATAGGGAAGCCCTCATCCTCAAGCTCACCCTGTATCTTCTCCATTTCCTCATCCTCATCCGGGATAGGGATAATCTTCTCCATAATGCTCTCATCTATCATTCCACAATCACCTCCACTCCATCACTCTCAATGTCTATATTGTATGGTCTATCGCTGTCATTCCTCCGGAAGGACACCCTGATATGGTATACATGCCCGTCAAACACTACTACGGTCTGTATGCTTCCGGCATCTATATATTCTCTTTTGGACAGCTTGGAGCGGATACGCTGCTGTATCTCCATCTGTATGAAGTCATCATACTCTCCCTGCATGAAGTCAAGCAGGCTCCACCCATAGCTCTCATCCCCTTCCTCATCCTCATAGAAAAGCTCACCCTCTTCTGTCAATGCCTCATTCTTTATATCCTGAAGCCAACAATCATCATCCGATACAAGAGCTGCGTCACCGTTTCCATCTGACACGGGCTGTCCGTCCTCATCAAGCATGATGTCAACATCATTCTCACCTGTTATCTGCATCAGAAGCACCTCCCTATGATATACGGGCTGCACTCCCCATACATGAGGACTACCGCCACAATGTCATTTTTCAGGATAATGATGTCCGTTTTCACTCCCGGAACTTCCGGGAAGCGGCTGTCCGGTTGCTTATTTTTGTCAAGTATTTTGAGAGTTGCCTCATACAGCTCCCCTTTCTTTTTTACTGACACTACCCTTGCATATAAGCCGGGCGGATACTGCATGTGTGGATAATTCTGCTTTATCTGATTTTCAAGCTCCTGTTCCACAAACTTCTGCATCATATTAGACATCCTGCTCACCTCCTGCAAAATAGATGTACATATGTACCGCTCCGGTATCGTCACTTCTCACTATGGTCTTCTCAACCGTTACAATGCCGCTGTATTTGCTGTGCTGCACTTCCACCTCTTGGCTATGGTGTATCCACGGGATGGCTATTGTCTCCGCTTCCCAAAGGTCTCCATACTTATTCAGTGCAAGGATGGTCTCTCCTTCCTCAAGGACATACATCTCCTTTTGGACTTCCCTAGTTCCCCAATAAAACACCTTTTTCTGAAAGAAGAATGGGTTGCTGATGCCCCATGAGCTGTTGACTTCTGCTATCGTCTTGATGCCGTTCCTCTTGTCTATGACAAACAGGTCTTTCTTTCCATAGTTTTCATCAGACAGAATATAGTCTTCAATCCCTGCACATGCCAGTACATACCGGATGACATCCTGCGGCTCACAGTCCACAAAGGATGCCTTGATGGTCACTCTGTCAAGCTTCATCATGTCATCTTTTATCATTATCTCTTTCCAGTAGTCCCCATCACCGCATCTGACATATCCGTCAATCAGGCTGTCAAAGTCATCATCATACCCAAGTTCCACGGTTGCCTCATCCATGTCCTTGAACTGTACAATCCCCTGAAGCTGTGGGGACAGCTCCACCCTGCACCAGTCCATATGGGACTCCTTGCTTGAGAAGCACTCCACCTCTATCCCTTCACTTATCTCATAGTCTCCTACTGTCACCCGGAACTCCGGGGATATTAGTTTCTTGTTTCCCAAACCTCTCGCCCCCTATTTCTTCACCGCTTTCTTAGCGGCTTTTTTTCCTTTCGCCGTGCTCCGGCTGTCCTTTGCCGGGCTCTTGCTTTTTGATTTCTTGCTTTTGGTCTTCTTGGTGCTCTTCTTTTTTGTGGTCTTCTTTTTGCTGACCTTCTTTTTTACCTTTATTCCGGCTATATTGGGAGCCCACAGCTCCAAGGAGACTATCCGTTTACTTTCTGATATGACCTTCTTAGAGGTGAGGTTCTTGAAATATACCTTTGTAATGCCACGGGCAGCACAATCCTCATTGACAATAGGCAAGAGCTTTGGTTTGCTCTGCCCGTATGGTTTGAAGAGCCTCTGCAGCTCTGTGAGCTGCTCCAAAGTGGAAGCTGACTTTGTTGCTTCAAGCAATATATCAACCATCACCTTGCCATTTTCATAGCCTACAGGTTGTGACTTCTTAAATCTGCCTTTTTCATCCTGTGCCACATAGACACTTCCTGCCTCCTGTATCTCCACGCTTGTGACCTGTCCGCCAAGGTATACACCGCCAAGCTTTACCACCTTTTCCTGCACATACAGCATCTTCCCTCACCTCCTATGCTGTTGCCGGAGCAGGGCTGTCCGTCCGGTTCTGTGCATCCTTTAGCTCATCTATCAGCTTGTAGAGCAGCGGCAAGTCTTTTATCTTGCTGATATCTACCGTGAAGCTGATCTGATGGATAGTAGTGCCGCCTTCCCTGCCCCATTTCTCCGTTGTGTATGTTTCTTTGGTTGTTGTCTTGCTCTCCTTCTCTTTCCGTACTGATGCAGCCTTTGAGGTCAGGGCACTTGTGATGTTCGCCCCTGTCTGCTGTACGCTGTCACCACTCTCTTCGTTCTCTCCTTTGACTACACCTTTGACAATCTCCGTCATCCGCTTCCACAGTTCTGACAATGGTAGCACCGCTTCAGCCCCGGCTTCGCCTCCTCCCAAAAGCTTTCCGCCCATTGCCCCAAAGATGGTTGCCCCGTTCAGGATACCTCCGTCCTTGTACCAAGAGATGCCGAATTTTGGCACACTCGGCGGATTGATGCTGAAGCCTCCTGATATACTGATATGCGGTAGCTTCAGGCTTGGCAAGCTCCATGAGAAATTGAAGCATGACTTGATACGGTTTATCGCTCCTGACACCGCTGACCTTGCCGCCTCAAGCTTTGATGAGAACGCTGAACGGATGCTTTCCAAAGTGGAGTCCAC
>JAUNGM010000018.1:0-23919 GCA_030524545.1 Eubacteriales bacterium | reverse complement strand
GGTATCGGAAGCAGCCCCCAAGATATTCCCAAAGAAGCCCTGCACCGCCTCAAGCTTTGATGAGAACGCTGAACGGATGCTTTCCAAAGTGGAGTCCACGGTTGACTTCGCCGCCTGTATCTTTGATGCTATGGTAGAGCGTACACTTTCAAGCTTTCCACCTGTTAAGGTGTTAATTGCGGAGTATGCTGTGCTGAAGGTACCCTGTACCCCTGTCATGGTTGCTGACACAATACCTTTGATGCCTCCGCCGCTTGCCTGATATGCCGCCTGCATATTGGAGAGCTGTGTGCTCGCATAGCTTTTGGCTGCTGACATTCCAGTTGATACCGCATTTGCGACTCCGGACATCTTCTCACTAAATTGGTTCTTAATACTCGTTAGTTTGCCACCTGTCAGGTTATCAATGAATGTGAAGCCTGATGTATAAAAGCCTTTCACACCTTCCATTGCTGCCGCTGCCACACCCTTGATACCTCCGCCATGTTCCTCATAGGCTGCCTTCATGTTCCCAAGCTTTTCCCTCACGGTATCGGAAGCAGCCCCCAAGATATTCCCAAAGAAGCCCTGCACCGCCTCAAGCCCGTTTTTCACAGTGTTCTTCATGCTGCTTATGGTCTCGCTTGCATCAATGCCTATAGCTGAAAAGGCTCCGCCAACTGCATCAAGAAATCCTGATACAAAGCCGCCGATAAAGGAGAGGATTGCATTGAAGCCGTTTTCAATGAAGTCTTTAAAATCCCCGACTGCATCAGAGGCAAAGTCAATCGCTCCTGAAAAATCGCCCTTAAATAAGGCAACCACCGCATTGACCACGTTAGTGACAAACGATACAAAGCTTGAAAAGGCATCAATCAAAGGTGTTAGTGCGGATATCGCTCCCTGAATGGCTCCGGCAAAGATGGAACCAAGTACCACAAGGACAACTACCCCCACTTTTTCAAATATTTGTATGATTGGCTGTACTGCCTGCCATAGCTCCATAAGTTTCTTGGCTAAATTCTGTAGGGCTGGCTGTATGGATGACCAGGCCTGCATGACGGCTGACTTCACCTGTTCAAAAAGCCCTGTCCAAAAACTCCTGAACGCCTCTGACTTATTCCATAGGACTACAAAGGCGGCTACCAATGCCACTATCCCGGCTATCACCCATGTGATAGGTGAAGCAAGGAAAGCCGTATTCATCCCCAAGGTTGCGGTCTTCACAAGCCCTATAGCGTTCTTGGCTGACAGGAAGAGCTTCCCAAGGCTCCCGACCACGCCCATCACGTTTCCGGCTATTACAAGGAATATGCCAAGCTTCAAGGCTATGTTCATGATGCTCTGTACCGTTTCCTGATTGTTGCTTATCCAATCGGAGCCCTTCTTTATCAGTCCGCTCACCTTGTCCATAGTGTTATTGACCGCCGGAAGGAGTCCATTGCCAAGCTCTTCCACATTATTGTGTATTTGCTGCTTCAGCACTTGGAATTTCTGCTCTGGTGTGTTGTTGATGGCTTCCGCCATCTCTTCCGTCACAGAGATGCCACTCTTCATACTGCCCTGCAAGTCTTGTATTCCAGAGTCCAAGGTCTCCACGTTGTTGTATAGTAGGTCAATGAGAGCAACCGCTTCATCCGTTCCAAAAGCTTCCTTCAGTTCTCTCTTCTCTACTGCATCTATCGTATCTCCATACTTTCCTTTCAGCTCTGTCAGTATCTCCGGCATGGACTTGAGCTGATTATTGGTATCAAGGAAGGTCAGTCCAAGCTTCTCCCCGGCACTGGATGCCTGATTGAGGAATGACTTATACTTTGTTGCTGCTTCAGAGCCAGACATCGTGGTCTGAAGCTGTCCCATAATAGCAAGCTGTTCTTCCAATGGGACATTAGCGTTGGTTGCCGTTGCTCCAAGTGCTGATATTGCACTCGCCATCTCGGAGCCGGATGTCTTATAGTTCTTAACTGCCGTTGCTATCCCTGCGGAGAACATTTCTCCAAACTCAAGGTCTGACATGTCATCATAGAACCCTTTATAGATGCCGTATCCGGTAGCGAACAGTGAGCCCATCTCTTCCGTTGTAGATTTTGTGGCTTTACCCGTCAGGGCTGCCAGTTCCGTGAACTGTGCCACGCCTTCATCTGTCAGGGATGCGATACCGGACTTAATATCATAAGCTGCCGTGATAAAATCTGACTTGCTTGTGCCTGCCCATGTATCAGAGAAGCTCTTTGCTGCGTTCTCCACCGCCTTCAGGTCTTTTACCCCAAGGGAAGAAAGTTCCCCTAGTGCGTTCTGTGTGTCAAATGTGGCTGTGACCGTCTTCATGCAGAGTCCGGTGATCGCACCGCCAACCCCTGCCATTGCCGCTCCTGCCTTCTGCATAGTTCCAAAAGCGGTATTGAGCTTGTTGACCGTGTTTGTCACATTGTTCCCGACCCCGCCCATCTGACTGGATAGGTTGTCAACCATATTCAGAATAACAGACAATTTGTATACCGACTCCATACCCATGCAACCACCTCCCTGTTGCTTTTTTCTCTATTTGTGGTATACTTGTCTTCAGAAGTTCATAGATGTGCGCTCAAGTCCCACAGTTTCCGGCTGTGGGGCTTGTTTTATTCGTCTCCAAAATTGTCTGCTATGCCTTTCGCTACGCCTGTCTCAATATCCTCTATCCTCATCTCCCTTGCACAATCCGCTTGACCATACAGGGAAAAGAACTCATCAAAGGTCAGGTCTTCAAAGCTTTCCGGAAGCAGTTCCTTGGGAAGATATGTGTATATGACCATCTTCCCATAGCTCACAAAGCTGCTTTTGAACTGCTCCTTGGCATCTTCTACAGCTTTTTTACTGATGTCGTGTCCGCAAGTCCAAGCATACGGAGCAGCTTATCCGCAAGGCTGATAGTGATTGCCGGGTACTCCTCCACGGTCTTCTTCAATTCTTCCCTCTGCTCATCAATGATATTGTCAAAAGCAAAGCTCTTGGATGCCTTTGTAACAGAGTTGGATATAGTCTTCACATATCTGTCATAGGATGCAGGCTTCGGCTTCCTGAAGAGGAATGTGAACTCCTCCTCGGTCTCATCATCCACCTGTACCGTTGTGATTACTGTGTAGATTTTCTCATCTGTCCCTGAATACTTTTCCTTCAGGCTCTCCACATCCGTTCCCTTTGCTGTTCCATTCTCTTTTCCTGCGTTGAGAAGTTTATTTTCCATCTCTCTATCCATGATAGTTACCTCCGTTTTGTCATTTATTCTGTTATCAGTTACGCATCAAGCCCGTTGATTTTGATGCCGCCCATTGCCACGCCATCAAGATCAACCTTCATGCTCTTATCTCCCTGTGCCGCCTTGAAGCTACGCTTGGAGATTACAATGTTGGTCAGTGTATCCGTACAGGTTGCAGCCCCTTCATCCGCATAATTCACCACAATCTTAGGGATGACATACTTATAAAAGTTTTTATATCCCTTGGACTTGATGACCCGGCACATCTCATTGAAGTCCTCACGGAGCAGGGACAGCTTGACGGAGTTCTTCTGATTTCCGGTACCATACCCTCTAATCTTTCCGCCCTTGCCATAGATAGGCTCACTCTCCTGCTCATCATCATAGGAGATTTCCATTGGCTCCATGTTCTCCATGCCGGAAGCCGTGATTGTCACGCTTGACCAGTCATACACTTTCCCATTGATTAACTGTTTATTTGCCATGTTCCTCTACCTCCTTCCTAAGCTGCTGCGTATGGGTTCTCTACTGCAAAGGTCAGGTTCATCTCCCTCACATGACCCATAGGTACATAGGTTATTCTGACATCAAGGCTCTCATCCACAAGGATGTTGAGGTTCTCGGTGTCGATTTCCACAGTTCCGGAGCTGATAATCTTATCACGGACAGCATCCTCCACTGGGGTAGCAAGCTGCTCCTGAATATTGGCAATGCTTGTCTCAATGTCTCCGGGGTCAATTTCCACCTGAAGCTCGTCCAATGCAGCCGCCCGGACAGCCTTCACAAGCCTGTTAGATACCCGGACATCCTCCGCATAGGCATAATCGCTTCCCTCCGGTGACATCATGTTTGCAGAAGTGACATAGAAGTCTTCCTTGCCTATGTACTTCCGGATAGTTACATACTTGGCATCATCTAAAGTCTTGATATAGTCCTCAATTCCTTCCGGAAGGAGTTTCAGCATCTTGGCTTCAGAGATAGGGAAGCTCTTCACTTCTCCAATGCTCTGTGACTCCTTCGCCTGACCATAGAGCCCGGTCACAATGCCTGCGTTGTTGATGTCCTGCACCCTGCCATCCATTCTCTGATAACGGGAGTTGCTGCACACCACCTGCATGTACATGTTATTGATACCTTTCCTCTCCTCAAGCATGGCATTGACATATTCCTCAAGAGTCTCATCTGCGGTCTTTCCCCTCGCTTCACACACAAAGTAGAGCGGTCTTTTGTACTTTGTCAGGAAGTCATTGGCAAGGGTACACAAGGAAGCCCACAGAGCCTTAGAGGATGTACCCACAATATGGACAAACTCAAAAGCAAGAGGGCTGTTGATGAGCCCCTCCACCGCACTGATGACCGCCTGATTGCTCATAGCCGGGGATGTCGTAGAGAATGTGAAGCGGTCTCCTGACTTAAAGCTGCCGCCTCCCTCTGCATCCGTGAACTTTGCTACAAGCCCGGTAGCAGACAATGTGACTTCTCCTGTGACAGGTATGGTCATCTCTTCTGTGAAGGTATTTCCTCCATCTACGGAATACCGGAAGCTGCCTTCATTGCACTCCCCGTCATCCATCACCTCTACCACAATGTCATAGGAATTGTTGGGGCTTCCTGTCACCGTAAATTCCCCATATCCTGCCTTTTCTTCCTCAATCGTTCCAATGGTTCCGGCTGTCCCTGCCTTCACCGGGATGCAATAGATGGAAGCTGCTCCCCACTCTACCGCATCAATGCAGGCATCCGCCAATGGGGTCTCTCCAACCTTCTCTTTGATTTTCTTGGCGTTCATGGTTCCGCTAATCAGGATAGGGGCTTTGCTTTCCACATTGGAAATACCTATCTTGATATGTGTCCCGGTTCCCGTTGAGCTGCTCCGCCCAAGGTTCCCGTCTTCGACTTTCACATTTACATCTCCGAACATTATCCCTTCGCCTCCTCATCCGTTACTCTCCCGTCAACCGGGGCTTTCAGGAAGGCAGCACAGGCTTCCTTGAAAGCATCCTCTTCCACCTGTCTTCCACTCTTCCATCCATTGGCTGCCTTGACACCTTCAAACACCACATCAGATACCCCAAGCTCCTGCTTGAGCTCCTCAATGGTTTTTAAGGTTGCAGCCGTTTTCATTTCTGCCATATTGTCCTCCTTATCCGACAGAGCCAATATCCATTGGCTTGATGTCTCTATCTTCATAAATACCGCCTTCAAAAGTGATGTCAAACTGTACTGCTACTTTCGCCTTCAGGATGCTGTCACCCTCTTCTACCCAGTCCACCTCACCTACCACGATATTCACCCAATTTCCGTCCACATCTATACCCTTCTTGAGCTTCCGGAGAAAGCTGTCAAGTATCTTTTCCACCTTCTCCTCTGATGTGTCAGCTATTACTACATGGAGTGATGTGCTCCTATCCCACAGCTTCACCCTCCGCTTCCGCTGCCCCTCTTGGTCTACGAATTTTCTTTTTGAGCCGGAGCGTAAGAGGGTTTCACCGTTCCGCAATACTGCACCAACATGTGGCTCATTCCCCTGCTTCAGCTTTTTCATTTCGGTGTAGACCTGACTTTTAATGCCGGAGCTCTTCAGCGTTTCAATCAAGTAGTTTTTCTCTGCTACCATGTCCTACTCCTCAAAAATCTCCTCCAAGCTGTCCTTGATGTCCTGCTCGTCTTCCTCGCTGATACCAAGGAATGGTCTTGGTGGGATGCTTACTTTGACAGAGGCTACTCTCCGCCACTGACCGCCAACCTTGAATGTGAGGTACTTCTTATTTTTCGCTCTTATTGTCCTCTCATCACCAAATTGGTGTGTGGCTGCCCTGATGTCATTGGTACCTACTGCAAGTCCACCGTCACTCACCTCTGACCGGATGCTGTTCTTGAGCTGCGTGGTCTTTGTGAGTGTCTTGCCGCCTTCCTCCCTAGCCCGGATGGATGTCTTCCAGCTTGTTCCTTCCGGGGACTTCTCTTCCGTGAAGCGTTCCACGGTGGAAGTCCTAAGTCCTTCCGCTATGGAGTTCAGAACCCCACGGGTCTCAAGGTGGCTCAATCGGTTCAGGCGTTGGATGAGCTCATCTGTTTCTCCGGACAGTTCCGCCCTGATTGATGACATCCCATCACCATCCCCTCATGTTTTCCCTTGAGAACACCCTACCTGAAGACTTCATTTTGAAGCCGTTGGCTGCCTCGCTGCCGCCTCCTATATCCTCAACGCCTATGCTGATGGTGCCCTTTGCCACATCAAGAAGAAACTTTATAGCGGCGTTGTAACGGTTCAGGAAGGTCTTCTCTCTTTCACTCTCATCTATGCCTGTCCTTGATACAAGGTTGTACACAGATATGTCCTTTGCAAATTTGTTGATGACCTGTGGTACCTTCCGTAAAGGAAGCCTGTACCGCTTGGCAAGGTACCCGTCAATCTCGGCACAAGCATCCACAATGGCAGCATCACAGAGCGTTGCAATCTTCTCCTCTCGTTCCTGCTCATCCTCAATATACTCATCTCCAATGATGACATTTTTCATGTCATCCTTAATCATCTCAAGCACCTCATCCACGGTACAGTACATCCCAATCACCTACTCCTTATCCCTGTGCTCCGACCTCTCCGGTGGAACCATATGCCATCTGCCAAAAACCATATCCTGCATTGCTTCTTCCGTCAGCTCCATACAGGAACTCGTCAAGCATGAATACATTTTCATCTGTTTCCTTGGTCAGGGACACGAACTTGATTTTCTTCCGGAGCTGATAGATAAAAGGCTTCAGGAAACGGTTGGTACAAAGCAGGAACCAATAATCCTTATGCTCTGCAAGGGCAGGCTCTACATGGAGCTTTGCCGTTCCCTTCAGCACGTTGGTGGTACCGTCAATCTGGTCAGCTTCCAAAATGAGCTTGGCTGCCTCTTCCAATGCCGGGGACACTACCAAGAGATCAGGAACAAGCTTCAGGCTCTTGCCTTTGTCTCCCTTGATGCTCATAATGGCTGCCCTCGCCTCCATATAGGACTCTCTTGACAGCTTCTTATTGCTGCGATTGCTGTAGGTCTCCTTTCCTACCTTGTGGGCTTCATTAAAGAATGAGAGCCCGTCATAGCACTTCGCCGTGAAGCCTTCCATCATGGCACCAAAGACAAGCTCATCCGGATGCAGGGCAGCCGCTTCTCCCATATTGGAGAAGAGAGGAGTATATACTCCATACTTGTCATCCTCAATGTCATCTCTCGGAACGCCAATGGTCATCTCAAACTTTTTATTCTTGATGAGGTAGTCATACGCTGCAAGAGCCTGAATTTCTCTTTCACCAATCCACTCCCTCATACCCGGCATCTGTCCAAGCCACTTATAGTCCTGCTCTCCTGTGGTGCTTGGTACCACAGTTGCAACCTTCTGATAATTGGACTGTGTGGTATCAAAGCTCTTATTGAAAGCTGTGGAATACCCCACTGTGAGTCCGTGTAAGTTCGCCTGATTTACAATCATTTTTCATTTCCTCCTTATACCTGTGTCATGTCTACGGTCACTCCGTCAGCCTCTACCGCCAAGATAGTTCCTGCCACGCTTGAGCCATCCGCTGTGATGGTCACGGTCACTCCATCCTTGATATAGCACTTCTTCAGGATGTCTTTTTCCGTGATTGTTCCGTCATTCTCCCACACGAATGTCCCACGTTTCACGCTGACAGACTGCTCGCCATCTGCTCCGTTGCGGTTGTCACAATAGCTCTGTACACATCCGGCAATCAGGAGCCCGGCGGCGGCTGTTGCTGTCTCTGCATATCCCTCCGCATTGATGACTGCCATTGTTGCCTCTGTCAGTTCCTCTCCGCCTTTGACCGGAATATCAAGCAGGCGGTTCCCTGTTCTCTCGTTACCTGTTCTAATCATCTGTTAGTCCTCCTTTCCGCCGTACTTCTTCACATCTTCCATAGAAACTCCCATATTCTTCAGGATGGCTACGTCCACCTCATCAGAACCCGGAGCTGCCGGGGCATCCTTCAGCTCAAGCTTGCCCGGTGGAACTACTACGGGAGCCTTCTCCACAAAGCCCTTGAAGCCATCCATATCCTTCAGGGCGTATGACTTCGCCCATCCGGTCTGTGCTGCGGTGATTTTTCCTGCTTTCAGAGCCTTCTGAACCTCTTCATCCGCATCCCTCTCCTGCATACGCTGTTTGAGTGCAAGGAGCTCCGCCTGTGTATCCGGGGTTCCTGTCTTTAACGCCATGATGGAAGCTGCCACATCTTCAGTCTTTGCACCTTCCTTCAGACCAAGCATGGAAAGGATGGTGCTGTTGGCAACCACTTCCGCTACTTCCTGCGGCTTGCCGCCCTCTCCCGTCTTATCCTCCGACTTCTTTTCCTCCATTTCCTTGAGTTTCTCCGCTGCTTTGGCTGCATCCTCTACAGCCTTCTTGTTTTCCTCTTCCGTTGCGGTCTCCGGAAGCCCTAATGCTTTTGCAAGTTCTTTTAAGTCCATGATATTTCCTCCTTCTGAAATGTCCTCTATATCAAGGGAGTTCACCAATGCAAACATCCCATCTATAGCAGGCGTGTTTGTGAGTGCAACTGAATGTATTGCCGTTGCCTTTTGGTCTCTTTTCCTCACCAATACTACCGGGGAGAGGTACCTGTACTCTTTATTCTTCAGGTACTCGGCGGCTTTGGCTGTCCATTCCACTTTTGCAATGATGGCATCCTCGCCTTTGTACAGTTCCTTTATCCATCCGCCTGCCGGAGCCTGTACATCTGACAGCGTTTGGTGCTCATAATCAATCACAAGGTCAAGCTTCCTGTCCTTGAACTGTTTCCGGATGAGCTCAAAGCTCTCTTCATCCACATTGAAGTCACCTTTCTGTGAATGAACCCTTCCAAGGGGAAGAATTTTGATTTCTGTAGGCACACCGGAGAGCTCTATGCCCTCTCCGGCACATGCAATCAGCTTTGCCATGTCCCTTCACCTCTTTTTCTTGCCTTTTAATAGCGTTATATCGCGTTATAACGCCTATTTCTGTTTGTGGGTGGAAATTCCTACCATACCAACCCATAAGCCCCTCTAAAGGGCTATCCGTTTGTCTGACCATCATCAGGCTGTTTTCTCTCCCTGTACAGTTTCCTGAGTTCCGGTGATATGTTCGTCATGTCCGGCTTCCATACCGTCTTAGCCGGGTTATTGGAGAAGCCCTTGTCCGGAAATTTCGGGAGCAGCTCCCCCGTGGAGTAGTCCACGTCAAAAGGTGCCTCTGTCTCAACATGCAATCCCATCCTTTCAACCTGTTTTTTTGACAGGCTGACCACCATGCAGCGGCACCGGAACCCGTTGGGTGGATACCACACATCCCATATAGGGTCATCTGCCCGGTATACCCTGCCTTCCATGACCGCATGTGACTCTCGTACATGCCCGTCCCCGGCTGTCCGGTATCTCCAGTATGGTCTTAGCTTCATTGTGTTCTCATCTGTCATGCTCTTATAGTGTCCTGCATTGAGGGCGGTCTGCATGTTCGTCCTGAAGATATTGTCACACTTCCAAGGATTGATGCCCTCATATCCATGCTCCTCAAGGAACCTGTTCATATCCTCCCGGAACTGTTCCTTGGTGGTTCCTTCCTCTGCTGCTTTCGTCAAGCAATCAAGAAACTCCTGAAGGACTTCAAGACTTGTATATCCTGACACCGTGAAAGCCTTTGCCCGGCTCTCATCAGACAGCATCTTGTACTCTTCACTTGTCAGTGTCCTCTTCCCCTTCAGGAACGCCACCGCCTCCTTGAAGACAAAGTCCTTTGCCAGTCCATACAATACATCCATTAGTCCATTGACCTCCCTATCAGTTGGGACAGGTAGATGCCCTGCTGTATCAGGTCTTCCAGTTCCGGGCTTTCCATCTCCTGATACAGTTCCCGGAGCCTTTTCCCATCCTTCAGAACCTTTTGCAGTTCTTCCATGTCCTCCGCTTTGTCAATCATTTTGAAAATGGGCTTCATCATCTCCCGGAAAATGTCTTCTGCCTGCTTATTCGCCACAGACACGATTGTATCCACCTGTACCTGTTCTGCCTGCCCTTCCTCCTGCTTCAGCTTCAGCTCCTCTGCCGTTTCCATTGGTGGCGGCTGTCCTATTGCCATGCCGTTCTGTGGCGGCTTCAGGACTTCCTCACCCTTTTCCGGTTTTGGTATATTAAACTTCTTGTAAATATGGCTCTTTGGTATCTCAAGCCCCATGTCGCAAGCAAGTGTCTTGTATATCTCAACTACTTCCTTCTGGTCTTCTACCTCATGGCAATCAAAGCCAAAGAATGGGATGTCCGCATCTGTGCCATAATTGAACTCTACAAGCGGTCTGATGATGTCCCGGCGGATAGTGACCGCCAAAGCCTTTGCATCCGCTACCGTCAGGTCATGCCTCACCTCATCATGAGTCTTTGACTGTGCATAGGAGCCTCCTCCACTGTCGGATGTGAGTGTCTGTCCAAGAATTGCCTTGCTTATCTGTTCATCACAGTACCGGGCAAGCTTCTCATAAATCTCCACGCTTGTGGTCTTCTGTGACTCAATAAACTCTATCATAGTGGAACTCGGCACAATCCCGGCTGCATCCGTCCCAAGGCTGATGATAGCTTCCATGAGCTGTTTCTTGTCATCCTCGGAAGCAGAGGCATCATATTTTCCAAGGCGGAGAGGCATCCCGAACACTTCACAGAAGCTCACCCAATCCTTGATGTCATAGTTCTTGAAAAGGTACATCCAAGAGACCACTCTCATAATGCCTGCCCTGCTTGCGTGCCCTGACTTGGCTTTATATTTGTGGACTACAAACTTATTTTCAGGAAGCTCCACACCTGAAGGATAGTCTTTCGTGCATATCTTCAGCTCATCCGTGGTGCTGTCCCACACAAGCTTCTTAGGATGCACATACTCAATGTCCTCTATGACGTTCCTTCCGTCCTCCACTGTCCAAGCAAGCTCCATGATGCTGATGCCTTTTCCTATGGCATCCAACATATCAATCAGCACCTCGTCAAAATTCTCAATGCCCTTGAGCTGCTCATCCACAAAGTCAGCTATCTCTTTGTCCATTTCATCTTCAGAAAACGGCTGCACTTCCCAATCAAGCCCCGTCACGGCAAGCTTCCTTGTCTGCATCTGTGAGAAAAGGTGGGTGTCCTTCTCCTCCATCTCCTCAAAGAGTTCCATCTGTGCCCTGACATTGCCTTCATCTGCTTCCCGGAAGATGCTGGCAAGCCTTCGTGGTGTCAGCCCGTTGGATGGATAGTCAGAGAACTTGTCATTGATATCTCCTACCGCCACTCTTGCGGTCACAGGTCTTCTTGTCCCTGTGTCTATATCCGGATTGAAGGGGGTCCCTCCACCCCGGTTCCTTTTCTTTCTCTTTGCCATGCTGTGTCACACCTCCTAGTAGGCACCTCTCCCCCTCCGAAAACGTCTCCGGAGGACTGTCTTATAATTTGCTTTTGATGCTACCGCCTTGACGGTCTGTGCAAGCTGCACCGCCATCTGAAGACCATCCGGTGCATCATCATTCTTACCCATAGGGAACTCCTGAAGCTGCTTCAGGAGTGTCTTATGCTCCCGGTTGAATTTCAGGTACTTGTTCTTGATGACCGGCTGCAAGGACTCAATGCGGAGCATCTTGTTGACTGTAGACTGTATCTCCTCTATCGGGATATACTCGCCTTCCTCTGCGGACTTTGCAGCCATGACCTCCTTGAAAAAGTATTGGAACTGAACGACCTCCACACCAAACTTATAGAAACCTTTCTTGTAGTCCCTCTTCAGCCTCCGGTTCATCTCAAACACATCATCAATGATGACATCCGGCTTCCGTCTTTCCACAGAGGCATCCACCACATACATGTATCCGGTCTTGGTAGACAGGGCAAGGTTGATGATGGAGCTTGTGTCCGATTTCTTATTTTTCCCAAGTGACGGGTCATTTGCTGCCACAAAGACAAATTCCGGACTTTTGAAGTCCATAAGCTCCGGCTCATAGTAGTCAAACCACTCCGGATTGAAGGTTGCGCTCTCCGGGTCAATCGGGTCATTCTGAAGCTCGGAGTTGAAAGATGCCGTACCCTCGGAGACCTTAATCTCCATCAGGTCATAGTAGGACAGCTTCTCTTCCCAAAGGACTTCCGCCCCAAGAAGCATCTCTTCCTCATGTGCCTCATAGAATGTCCGGGCATCCTCTTCATGGTTCTCATTGAAAAGGTTGGTATAGATGCCTTCCCACTCATCCCACAGCTTGGTATTGACCGCCTCCGATATGACCGCCCTGTATTTGCGTGTCTTATATCGTGGATTCTGAAGCACGTTATTGAGAAGAGAGTCATAGTGGAGTATGGTGCCTATGTACATGATGTCTGTATAGGTGTCCCCTGCCTTTGATACTGCCTTGTCAAACCAGTTCTTCAGCTTCTTCCTCTGCTCCGGCGTGTTGACATTCTCGTCATTCTCAATATCATCCAGTACAATGAGGTCAGGTCTCCAATTCCGGTGTCTTCGTCCTCTGACTTTCTTTCCTGAACCGATTGCTTCCGCTTTGATGTCCGTCTTGGTCAGGATCACGCCTGTCCTCCATGCCTTATCCCCTTTCAAGGAGCCAAAGTCCATGATGATGTTAGCGTTGTCCTCAAGCTCTGTCTTGATGTCATCAAGGAACCCTTCCGCCTGATCTGAAGAGTCAGACAGAATGAGGATATAATGCTTATAGGCGTACAGGATGGCATGGAGACTGTCCTTGAAGGTGAAGTTAGTTGACTTCGCATGACCACGGGGAGCCGCCACTACCTGACGGGAGCCTTTCATCCTTGAGATGACCTTGGCTTCCTTCAGAGGGTTCCTTCCTTTCATTACTCCCCGGCTCCATGTCTCATCCAGTTCCTCATGGAAGTGTGGTGACTTCCGGATGAAGTAGTGGGGCAGATACGCCCTTCCAAAGTAGGACATGTCAAAGGCAGCAAGCTCCTTTCTTAGTCCATGCTCTCCCATGAGTTCCTCACCGGACAGGTACCTCTCATTCAGTTTTTTCCTCTCCTCCTGATGGTCTGACCCACGGAGCACATATTCCTTAAAGAGCTTGTGCTGATATTCCTCATTGTCCTTGATTTCAAGGTCTTCCTCTTCCTCAAGCTCCCTCATCCAGTTGTCAATATCAATCATCTTCCATCATCCGCTCCTTTGCCTTTGCCAATATCTCCTTCAGCATTGCCACAGACTTCTCATCCTGCTTGATTACCTTTAGCATCTCGGACTCCAGTTCCCTGAAAGCAGTGTCCGCCTTCTTCCTCATGTCCTGCTTCACCCTGTCCTTGTACACTTTTGTCCGGGACAGGGAAGCAATGAGCCTTCCTGCCTTATCAAGGGGCATTTCATTGAACTCTTCCTCGGCAGTTGCCACCTTATTCAGGAGCCCATTCATGGTCAGGAGGATGGCAGCCTCCGTATAGTCAGCCTCCGGGTTCTCTTTGACCACCTGTATCAGCCTGTCCGTCTGTGCCTGTGCCTCAAGGAGCCGCTGCATGGCGTTATTTGTCCGTGTGGCATATCTGCCTACACTGGACTTTGATATGTCATAGCCCTCTCCCTTCAGGAATTGGCTAATGTATTCATAGGTATTAGATGTGTCAGCAAGCATCACATCCACTTTCATCCGCAAGTCTCCAGGGAGCTCATCAATCTTGGAGGATATTCTCTGTTTGCTTCTCTTATCACCCATCAAATATCAACCCCATTGTCTTCAATCGTACCTTCCGCAAGGTCAACGCCTTCCTTTGTGAGCTTGATGACCGCATCATTGGCATAGGCATTGTAGGCTGTGACCTTTTCCTCGGTAAATTCGATATATCCGGCTCCCTGAAGATAATCAAGATACTTGCTGATGTCCGGGGATATAATGAGCCCGGCTGCTATCATAGCGTTGGATAACTGCCTTGTGAGGGCTGTGTTGTTGAACCCCTTCACCAAGCACCGGATGATATACCCCCTGATTGCCTTGTTCTGCCTGATTTCTGCTTTTTCTAAATCATTCACGTTGTTCACCTCACTCTTTTCTGCCACTGTTCTGCATCAGTATTTTGTCAATCTTGTTGTCAATGCTCCTGATGCTGTTCTCCACTCCATTCATGGAGCGGAAGAAGTCTTCCCGGAGCACAAACGTGGTAGCAAAATCACCTTTTATGTCATTGAGTTCCTGTTTGATGTTTGCTATATCCCGGTCTGTCTCCTCTTCCAATTTGTCAATCCTCTTATTCACTTTCTCGTCATTCTCTCTAATCTGTTTCTTTATCTCTTCCGTGCTGCTTTTGAGGTTATTGAACCACCCCTTGATGAAGAAGGTTATCACTCCCAAGCCAAGAGTGATGACCCCTGCCATCACATCAGAGAACGTGATAACATAATCCATAGGCTCCTACTTCCGGATGAGCTTCTCTGCAAGCTCCGTGACTCTTTCCCATCCGTCCATTGATACCAACGCCACAATAAAAGCTGCTATGAATGAGGCAAACACCATAAACCACTCAATAGCCACCCCGTAATATGCCGCCAGTCCCAACATGCAGACAGGACAGAGGATGAGGGACAGGAGGATGACCGTCAGGGCTGTAGGCACCTTGCTGTCAAACCATGTCCACTTTTTGAGAGCCTCCGTGATGACCGACACGATAAATGCCATGACACCAATGAAGACCATAATCTGTGATACATCCACTGTGAAATTTGTCATGAAAACCACTCCTTTTCTGTCATTTTTCTTGAGAATAACGCAAAACAATAAGAGCATGTACTAAGTACATGCTCTATAATAAACGCTTATTCAAAAACACTTTAGGGGAAACATTTCCGGAGATTTTAGACCTTTTTATCCGTTCCCGGTATATCAAAAATAGTCATCTGTCCTATCATTGGCTCATCCTTTAGGATGTTCCCTATCTGTTTTGTTGTCAGATTATACTTCTCTGCAAGCTCCTTGGAATTGTATCCGTTCCACTCCTTCTTGATACGCCTGTTCCTTGCCGGGGCTATGATGTTCTCTGTCTTTGGAAAATACAGCTCATCCCCTTTGGCGTACTCACTAAGCTCAATGAACTTCTCAATCCCTATGATTTCCACCACAGGGCGGTAGCTCTCTGAAATATCATCCAACGTGGTCTCATCAATGAGGGCTCTTGTAAGTTCATCTGGTACCATCTCAACCTCTCTTTCCCACTACTATGAGGCTTTCTTGGTATAACTGAGGCTTATCCATCCGGCTCCGGACTTCAGCTTGCCCCATCCATTCTTTTCCTCCACAATAGTGTACTTCTTTTTCTGTCCTGCTTTCTCCCTGATTGCTCCTACTACGGAATGTCCCGTTCCTGCCCCGGAGCGGATGTTCAGCACATCACAGGTAGTAATGACAAGATACGGGGAGAAAGCTGCCGGAGTTCCGGAAGAAGATACCTTCTTTGTATAGGAGAGGCTTATCCATCCGACTCCGGACTTCAATCTGCCCCATCCGTTCTTTTCCTCCACAATGGTGTACTGTTTCTTCTTCCCTGCCTTCTCCCTGATCGCTCCTACTACCGGGTGTCCGGTTCCGGCTCCGGAGCGGATATTCAACACATCACAGGTAGTAGTGACAAGATAGGAGCCGTTGGATGCTTCTCCTTTGGAGCTGTTTCCTCCTGCCTGACTACCGCTTGCCCCTTTGATAGCAGCCAGTATCTTCAGTATCTTTTCGCCATATCCTGCCCCGGAAGCCCATCCTTTCCCTTTCGGGTTCTCCTGTATTCCAAGATATTCTACATAAGGAGCACAGCCACGGGAAACATACTCAAAGCGTGGGTCTACACATTCCTGCTTCAGCTTGGCGGTATTGGCATATGCCTTGAGGTGCTGTATCTGTGCCCTGATGCCAAGCTGGGGAGTCTTGAAGCTATTCCCTTCCATACCGTTCTGTGTCACTCCCATTCCACAGAAGTTATTCTGTGAGAGCTTCACTGCACTTCCGGAAAATGTGAAGTTGCCTGTCTCAAGACAGCTCTGTGCAAAAGCAATGTCCCCACGAATGTTCTCCACCTCTCCTTCAGACAGATACAGGGGTATCATGTCAAGTACGCTCTGTGCAACGCTGCCATTCTTTGCCTTGATGTATGCTGCCATCTGCTTGGCTGTAGCTTCCGCCTTCCCTGTTATCTTGGTCATGCTGTCCTTGTCTTCCGTTCCGCTCTCTGCAATGGCTTTCTTGAAGGCATCCCATGTGTGCTTAGTGGTATTGTACACATACGGGTTAGGACATATCTTCCCGGTCACATCATAGTGACGGATGACATGGGTAGCAGGTACCCCGTACTTCTGCATCAGGTACTTAGTCAGCTCAATGGCTGCTTTGACCGTTGCATCCTCAAAATACCAATCCTTGCTTGTATCCGCCTGACTTCCTTTATTTCTGACACACAGCTCAATGCCGATAGAGTTCGCATTTCTGCACTCCGCATGTTTATAGCTGCTTGCCCCACAATGCCATGCAATGTCTGCGTCCGGAACGCTCTGCCATATTTCTCCGTCAAAGCCTACAAAATAGTGGGCGGATGCTCCTATGTATTTACTTGCATAATACTGACAATTTGCTTTGGCTCCTCCAAGAGCTCCTACATAGTGGATAACAATATACTTGATACGCCCCACGTTGTCCTTGTTGGTGAAGTTATAAGGTGTCAGAAGCTTCTCAATCTTCGGTGCTGCCATATCATACACACTCCTCTCCGAAAAATCCCATGCTATCCGGGTCTAAGCTGTTGCGGAACTCCTTGAGTTCCTCTTCCGTCATGTTGCTCACTTTCTCCTGAAGCTCTGTTCTCTGCTCCGAAGTCATCTCCTTAGTGTGCTCACTAAAGATGTCTTTGCTCTGTTCTGCCATGATTATTCCTCCTTTTCTGTATCATAGTCTAAGGTGATGGAAGTCTTGGTCTCCACCAAGATGCTCTTCCTGATGCCCTCAATGGTGCTGTCAAGCATCTCTTCCGGAAGAAAAGCCTTGATGAGTTCCCCGTTCTTGATACGGTAGATGTACCACAGTTCCACATCAAAGTCCGGTGCTTCCTGCCCCTCCGGAACCAAGACAGAGATGAGGGTATCCTTGTCCTTCTCGAACTCTCCCTTCAACTTCTTCATAAGGAGCTTCTTCTGCTTGGCATCCGGCTTGATGCTCATTTCCTCAAGGAACTCATCAAGTGTGGTCTCAAAGGTATAGTCCCCTGTGAAAATAGCCTTCAGAGCCTTCTCAAATTTACCGTCATACTTGTAGGTGGTCTTTGTCTCTTCCCTCACCTTCATGTTGTATACTCCCTCACCCACCAGCTCCTTCAGCTTATCCGGGTTCAGGATGTCAAGGCTCATGCTGTCCGTGATAGCAGCACTCCCCTCTCCACCGTAAAACTTCACATACTTGACATTGTGGTCTTCCATGAGAGCCAAGCCCCTTGCCTGAAGCTCTGCTTTGTACCCATTCAGCATAGCCCGGCTCTTCTTCTGCTCCCTGTCAAGCGTTACACATGCCCCAATGAGTTCCTCATTGGTCATGCTCTTTGGTGTCTTCTCCTGTGTCTCCATTTACTTTCCGCCTCCTAACTTCTCCAAAATCTTTCCGGCACATTCCATACAGATACCTTTTCCGTGGAACTCATTCACCCCTTCCGTGGTTCCACAGAAATTACAGCGGAGCGTGTATGGGGAAATGACAATCTTTCCTCCGCTCTCTTCTACCACCATAGGGTCTTTAGGCTCAATGCCAAGCTCTCTCCTCATTGCCACCGGGATACTGATTGAACCGTGGCTTGTCATCTTCTTATAAGCTGTATTCATAGTCTTCTCCTTTCTAGGCATCCAAGATGTCCTTTATATAGTTGTACTGGTCAGTCAGCTTGTACTCATTCTCTCCCTTTTCCCTGACCATTTTAGAAAACTCCCGAAGCCTGATGGCAACCTTCAAAACTTTGGCAACTCCAACTGCCTCCAAAGATGCCCTTGAGCTCATTCCTTCCCTTTGCATCAGCATGTAGGACATAGCCACCATCAGATATTCCTCCCATATATAACACTCGTTGTCCCTGCCGTTCCACTCTTCTCTTGCTTCCTCAATGAACTTTTTCCGGTTCATCTTTGGCTTATCCGGCGGCAGGATGCCCTTCTCCTGCATCTGCTTTTTGAACTCTGCCCGGTCTTTCTTCTCTCTGTTTGTCAATTTCTTCTTCTTTGCCACTCGGCATCACTCCTTCCTTTTATGAACTGTCATCCGGTTCAAGTTTCCCTTCCCGGATCTGCTCCTCAATCGTTTCCATAGCAGCAAGATGGATGTCAAGCATGTTGTTCTTCACATCATCCATATCCAATCCTCTCTTCAGTCCTTCCGTTCCAATGAATACCTGAAGGAACCCGGACACCGCTGCCAATTCCTCTATGCTGATGTTCTGTCCTTCAAAGCTGACCACATCATCACTGACCATTATCACAAGCCTGCAATCCTTCATCCTGCCCCTCCTTCTGCCGTTTTACCATGCTTTTGAGGGCTTCAATGAGCTTAGAGCATTGTTGATAATCTAACCACTCCACAGCTCCGACCCCGAACATCTTCCGGCACATACCGTTGACCCTTGAGGGCTTGTCCCATCCAAGCTCCTGGGTGAGCCTAAATATCTTCTTCCTTTGGTTCTCTGTAGCCGTGTTTCCGCTAAAGCGGCTCCTGCCACGCTCCGACTTTTTCGCAGAGTCCTTCATGTTTCCAAGTACCCGTATGACCATCTGAAGTTCCCTCTTATTCAGGGCTTTGATGCTGTCCTTCCCTGTATGTGCCTGTACAACAAGATGCAGTTCCTCATCCGTCAGTTTCAACTCCGGGCTCTTTGCAATCCCCCATATTTTTTTGATATTGGGCTCCATGTGTTTCCCTCCTATCTCCGGTTCATAAATTCCGGTATCTGAATTTCAGGCTCCTTGTCTACTTCCCTGACCCATCCTTCCTTGACCGTTGCAGCTTGCACGGAAACATCCGTATGCTTATATTTACGGATTGCCCCGTAAACTCCTACCATCACCGCATGTGCAACTGCTTCTTCATTGGCTCCCCTGATTACAATTTCAAATTTCTTCATTACCTCTCTCCTCTCTACAGCATCATCATGTTGGATGCTTCGCTCACTATTTTCATAGTTATCCGGGTCTCTCCTTTCTGCTTCAGGAGCCGGAGTACATTGTTGAGTGTCCTGTCCAATAGACGGAAACATCCGCTCTGTGCATTGGTTGCCCGACTAATCATCTCACCCATAGCCGCCTCGTCTACTTCATAGCCTTCAAGATAATCAGCCACCTCATTCTTGGATAATCCCTTCAGCTTGTAATAGAAGTCCATCCGATTTGCAAAACGGGTCAGGTTCCCTTTCAGCTCTGTCTCAAGTCTTGGCTCTCCGGCTATCACAATGCCAACATCTGACTGGTCAAAAATACCACGAAGTATCTCCATCTTTTTCTGCGTATACTTGTTGATGAGTTTGTCTGCTTCGTCAATGATAAGCAGAAACCCCTCATTGGTATTAAAAAACTCCCGGATACGGTTCACCCTGCTCCATATCGTTCCGCCGTACCCTCTCGGTAGACCTATCCCGTTCTCAATGGCTTCCACCAAGTCCCTGCAAGCCATTGTGTCATCACACTCAATGTATGCCACTCTCGGCAGCTCCGCATATTTTTTCAGGGCGTGTGTCTTCCCCTGACCGGATTTTCCAACGATAATCCCAAGTCCCATATCCTGTTGGCATGCCTGACACACACCAATGGTCTGTACAAAATCCCGGCTTTCAAAGAACTCAACCTTCTTTTTGAGGATACCTGCCCCTGCCTGTATGTTCTCCTGCCCCCGACCTTCAACTATGCCTCCGGACGCCTCAAGAAACTCCACGATTTTCTTCTCAAGTTCTGCGGGGTCACTTCCATACTTCCCGTTAAGGTACTGGCTAAGTGCCGACCTTGAATAATTCATCTTGAGAGCCGCCTCTGCCTTTGTCATCTTCAGCTCTGCCAGTCTCTCATTCATCTGCTCCGCCAGTGTCTTCTCTGCCTTATAAGTGTTCAATGCTTCCATGTTTCAACCTTCCTTTCAACCTTAATCTTCCATTCTTTCCATGATGTCCGTTGCTATCCCAAACACCAACATGCCAAGGGCTATCAACGCCATACATGCCGCTACTATGATAAATGCTGCCAATCCAACCATCTGCACCATATCAGCCTCCTATAGCTCTAAGCTTCTTGAGTGCGTTCTCCGCCTGTCTGCTCATGTATTCGCTCTCCGGCTCCGCCTCTTCCCGTTTCTCAGCCCTGAAGCCCTGCTGATAGGTTCTGTCTGTAGGAATGGAAATGACCTTCGCTGCCTTCTCCTTCTTCTTGCCGCCTATCATCAGGTCAATGCCGCCCGTTGCCTCGTTAAAACCAACATACTGCTCATTGAGCTCCTCAAACGGTCTCCGTGCCTCTTCCAGTCTTTCCCGGTCACGCTTTTGCTGTCTCTTCTGCATTTTCAAGTGTTCCTCAAGAGCTTTCTGTGTCACCTTCGGAGCTATCTGAAGGAGTTCCTGACAATAAGCTTCACAGATACGCTTGCCCTTTTGGTCAAAGACATACAGGACAGCCATGTCATCCGGGTCATACTTGATGTCAACTTTCCGCCCGATATAGTCACAAAGTTCATCAGAACGGTATTCATAGCCCCACTTGGTAATGCCTATATTGCGTACAAGCACGTTGTCTGATTTCATCATCAACATGGTTGCATAGCTCTTAGGCGGTGCTGCTTTGAAGTACCTGTCCTCGTTCATGAAGCAATCATATGGCTTTTTGTAGGTCTCCCCCATCTTCTTCAGTCCGGAGTGCTCCGTGTGCATGTAGACGGTAGTGAGCCACTCATGCCACTTCTCATAGAACTCCTCCATTGTCAGGAGTTCCCCTCTCTCAAGCATCCGCTTGATGTCCTTATCCACCTTGTCAGAAGTTTTTGACCCCGTAAGGGTTCCTGTGTAGGACTTCATCCAACGTGTGAACTTATTGCAGACCGTCCGGAAGAACCGCTCAATCTGTCCTTTACTCCAAGGCTCATAAGGAAGAGCCCTATGGTCATCCTTGATGCCTATGCTCTTATAGAAGCCTATTGTCTCATTGTCAAAGTTCATGCCGCTCCGGTCATTCCTGTCTCTTCCCGTCATGGTCTTAGCCGTGTAGTCCTTGCCGTTATCTATGTAGAGATACTCCGGAACTCCACCCGGCTCTGAATACAGCATTTTAAGGAGGCTCTGCTTCAGGATGTCAGAATTGGCATCCTTACAGAGGACATCACCCATGATGACTCTGCTCCGCATGTCTACCCATGCAGCCAAGTGCGGCTTGATTGCTATGACCTTGCCATTAGGCTGCTTGTAACTCACCCAACAGTCAAAGGTATGTTCATCACCCATGACAATCTGCATCACCTGAAGCCCCTTTGTATCCCGGCTTCCCTTCACCATGACCTTATTCTTGTATTCACGGGTGCCACGGGATGCAAGGAAATAGGCGTTCTTCATGCCCTCATCCTCCATGAGGTAGCTGATATACCTTGTCACTGTCTGATAAGATGGTATCTTCTCCCATTTGTTGATGTTGGCTATGGCGTTCAGCTTCTCATAAAGCATCTCACGGGTGCCTTGGTTCCGGGCAAAGTCCTCATTGAACCATATATTCTTGATGACTTGCTTGACTTCCGGTTTAATGCTTGGGAAGCATCCCGTTTCTTTGGGTTTCCGGCACAGACACAGAACCTTCAGGAACTCATACCCGGCTCCATCTTCCTTCTGAAGTTTATCCGCCCATGCTGATGCCTCAAGATATGCCTTGGTGTATCGGTAGAGTGTCCTCTGCCCTTTCCCAAGATGCTTCTGTGCAAACTCTTCAGCGTACTTCGTCCGGTCTCCTTCGTCATACTGAAGGAACTTCCTGACCACATTTCCAATCTCCACAGCTTTGTAGTATCTCTCCTTGTAGTTTTCAATGTACCAATCAACATCCGTATTCACATACCACGGGACTTCCGGCTTCTGCTCCGCTTCCTGCTCCCCCGGAAATTCTTCCGTGAAAGATTTCAGCTTCTCCCTTTCCTTCCATGCGTTCCTTGCCTGCTTTGACAGTGAGGAGACCGCCACAAGTACCACATCTTTTCCGCCCGTCTCTGATTTCTCGGTCTTTGTCTCAAAAGCTTGCTTCTTCCGTGATAGCCTTTGAGCCATTGTCTTGTACTTAATCCCTTCCAGTTCCGCAGCTTCACTCAATGTGACATAACTTTCAGCCAATCAGCTCACCTCCTTCATGCCGCTGCTTCAATATCCAGTATTTTTGATATTTCCTCTATGTATTTCTTACCACTACGCTCACCGACTAAAATTTTATGGATGTACTGCTTATTGCATCCAAGCAAAGCAGCAAGCTCCACTTGCGTCATTCCTTTATCAATGAGCCTTTTTCTGACCTTTTTTCCAAAAGGTGTTAGCTTTTGCTGCTTCGTTTTCATTCGCTCACCTCACATCACAGGCTCTTTGATATAGTCTTTGTCCTTGGCTTTCTACCAATCTTTTTCAATGCCGTCCGGCTTACCACCTCTAAAGTGTCCGGGAGGTTTTTCACTACAAGCCAATTTTCCGGCACTAATCCATGAGCCCTCATGATTTTCTTCTGCTCCCGTGTAGGGGCTTTTCCATTCTTCACTCGTTTATTACCTCCTTCATTTTTTACATTACCGATACCCTGAACAGGGTGACTTTTTTGTGTGCCGGAGAACTCCGGCTATTGAGATTTGTCAAGAAATTTGATATGCTTATTGGGTTACAAGTAACCCCCTTGCAATGAATAGTATATCTCCGTATGCGGAGAAAGTCAATAGTTTTTCTTCTCATAAGGAGATTTTTTTATTCTAATACGGAGAAAGTGAGGTCAATATGGATATAGATATGATGAGTATTGGTAAAAGAATTAAAAATAGACGAAAAGAATTAAAACTCACGCAAACAGACATCAAGCGTGAGTGTGGTATATCATCAGGAGCCTTGAGTGAAATTGAAAACGGAAACAGAACACCTTCGATTATTACTTTTCAATTATTATCCCAAACTCTAAATTGTTCTATGGATTGGTTAGCTACTGGCAATTCTTCTGATGCGGAGAATATATCTATCTCCGAATGCGAAGATAATCTTTTAAAGGGTTTCCGGGAGTTGTCAGAAGGAGACCAAGATGAAATTATGGAGATATTGAACATGAAACTCCGGAAAGCACAACGGGCAAGAAGGACAAGTGCAAAATCATCCGGATTGACAGATACCGGAGAGGCTAATATGGTGGGATGATTTTTTTGCTTTTTTTGGGTTACTTGTCACCCCAAAAAAGTAGAATTGCATAACCGGGAATTATTTTCCTAAAAAATAGCGAAAAGCCGCATAAATAGGGCAATTCTACAACCATTCTCAAGCAGTTCCTTTTTGTAGAATTGCTCCTCCTATTTTTTGCCGCTCAAATCTTGAAACTTTTAACGCTGAATAACACCTCTCTTTTTATGCGTTACAGCCAAGAAAGCCCCTATTTACGGCATTCTTTCAACATGTATGAACTTTGACAACCTACTAACAAATAACGCAATA
>JAUNGM010000041.1 GCA_030524545.1 Eubacteriales bacterium | reverse complement strand
GGCCGCAAAGAAAACTCGAAAGAAATAACAAAAGAACTAAAAAAAGAAATAAAAAAGAAATAAAGAGAGATCGTTACAAAAATAAGAGAGAACGAGAAAGCTGCGGGCGCTGCAATTGGAAAGGATTGCAGCGCCCGCAGTGCAAATACTAATAATCTGTTTTGTGATAGAAGCGTCCGTTGATGAAGTCTGTCTTAATGATATTGACAAATGCTGTAGGATCCGCTTCTTTTACTCTTTTTACAAGAATTTTCGCTTCTTCCCTGGAGACTACGGAATAAATCATGCTTGTTTTCTCATCCGAATAGCATCCCGTACCCTCAAACTGGGTGGCGCTGTGATGGGTCAACTGAGAAATTTCGTGGTATACCTTATCCGGTTCTCTGGTAATGATAAATAAGGTATGCTTCTTATATCTCTGATGGAGCATCTGCACAGCCTGGGTGGAAGTGAACTGGAAAATAATGGAATAAAGCGCCCGTTCCCAGCCAAAAAGCAGTCCGGCTATCAAAAGGATTCCTGCATTGACACAGAGAATGTAGTTCCAGATGTCCTGTCCGCTCTTTTCAGAAAAATAAATGGCAATAAAATCCGTTCCTCCGCTGCTGGTGTTGCCGATGAGGCAGAGACTGACAGCAAGACCGTTGATCAGACCGCCGAAGATACTGATGAGCAGAGTGTCATAAGTGATCGGCTGGGACGGAATGATATCGGTCAGAATACTGGACAGAAGGATTACACAGCAGGAACTGACGGTAAATTTGAGTCCGATAAATTTGAGCCCGATGAATATAGGAATCAGATTCAGTGCCAGGTTAATGAGTGTGTATGGGACGGCAAGTCCCAGAAACGTCTCAAAGATATTCTGCAGAAGCAGTGTAAGCCCGTTAAATCCACCCGGGAACAATCCTCCTGCACGTACAAAGGTCTTAATGTTCACCGCAAAAATTACGGCAGCCAGAATTGCGCAGCCGTAGCGCTTGGCTTCAAGTTTCGCATTCAGGTTCTTCATTTTTTCCCCTCCGTAAGTATTAATCACAGATTCATCATAACGCAGAAGAATGGAAAAGTCCAGAATGCTTTTTTGATGACAGGTTTATGAATTCGTTACTGTTTATGCAGAAGGCATGAACAGTAACACTGTTTCAGACAATATCATATTGTATGTTTAAGGTGCCTTTGGTAGAGGTATTGACCATAGTGAGCATAACGGTTCCGCCCTTGCCTTTTGTAACGGTTCCTACATACAAAGATGCGGATGCGGCCGGCTTGGTGGGAGGGTAACTAATGCTGTAGGTATGGCCGGTGGCGTTGTAGAAGTTTATGTTGCTGATTTTCCAGCCGGAAGCGGCAGTGACCTTGATCGTCTGTTTCTTTTTGGTAGCAGGCAGTTTTACGCTGGTATAGCTTTTGGATTTCATCAATCCTGCAAGGTTTGTGGTCTTTCCGTTTTTGATGCCGAAAAGGCTGATGGATTTGATCGGATTTGTATATGGTTTGACAATGACTTTGGTTTTGTATGTCTTGTTTCCGATCTTGTAGGAGATCGTGCTGGTTCCGGACTTCTGGGACATAAGGGAAATGTTTGTCATCTTGGAACTGTCGGAAAAAGCTGCCTGCCCATTAAAAAAGGACCCTTTGGATGTATTGGTGTAATAGGATAAGCAGTACGGCGAAGCAACGGTCTTGTTAGAACTTTTGATAGAAGACTTTACAACAGACTGCTTGCTGGTTAATCCACTGATGTAAATATTGACATAACTCTGAGAGGATTTGTCTGTCCGGTATAAAGTTACACTCTTGGGTGCGTCGATTGCTGCCTCAACTACGGCAGCAGGAATCATAGTCATTGCCAAAATCAGGGCAACAGCCAAAGTTGCAATGCGTTTTCTGATTGATTTCATACATTTTTCCTCCTTCTTTTTATTTTGTATGATACAATATATTGTATCATTGATAGGTAAGAACAGCAATATAGTTATTAAATTAACAGCGATCCTGATGCCCGGATTTAGCTGATATCATAGTGAACATTCAGAGTCCCTTTGGTAGAGGTATTTACAAGGGTCAGGTCAACACCGTAGCTTCTTCCTTTTGTGACGGTTCCTGCATAGACAGCAGCGGAAGTAACCGGCTTGTTGTAAGAGGAATATCCGCAGGATGAGCCTGTACGGTAGTCATAGAGACTGAAGCTGCGGATTTTCCAGCCGGAAGCGGCAGTGGCTCTGATTGTCTGTTTTTTCTTTGTTGCATTCAGCTTTATACTGGCATTGTTGGCGGATTTCAGCAATCCTGCAAGGTTTGTTGTTTTTCCGTTCTTGATGCCGAAAAGGCTGATGGATTTTACTGGGTTTACATATTTCTTTACGGTGACCTTGGTTTTGTATGTTTTGGATCCGATTTTGTAGGAGATGGTACTTGTTCCGGATTTTTTTGACGTGAAAGAAAGGCTTGCTTCTTTGGAACTGCCGGAATATGGTTTCAGGCCGTTGAAGTATTCCGTTTTGTATGCATTGGAATAATGATCCAGATAGCTTGGTGCCGCAACTGATTTGTTGGAGCTTTTAATGGAAGATTTCGCAACGTACTGTTTGGCGCTCAAACCGGAAACAGCAAAGCTAAAGGAGCTGCTGGTGGATTTGTCCGAATGATACACAGTGATGCTCTTGGGTGCAGTGACTGCAGCTTCGACTGCTGCGGCAGGGATTATGGTCATTGCCAGAATCAGGGCAACAGCCAGGCTTGTGATGCGTTTTTTGATTGATTTCATACATTTTCCTCCTTCTTTTGTATGTTTCGTACGATAGCAATATTCTATCGCTGCAGATATTGTATCATTTGCCGGAAAGGGCAGCAAGATTTTTGGAAAATTAAGGAAGTCTTTATTTGAAGTTCCCTAATGAGGAGCCCGTAATTTTCATTCATTATGATTGCGGCTGTCTGCCGCATTATGATATACTAGAAATATGTCTCTTTTAAATGCATCTGATTTTGGAGGTGAACGCTTGAATTATACACGGAAACTGAAAGAAAAACTCAAAGAAGCGCTGACCGCCGTCCTTCCGATTATCGGAATCGTACTGCTTCTTTGCTTCACTATTGCACCTATTTCATCGAGTATCCTGCTCTGCTTTCTGCTTGGAGCTGTTCTGCTGATTACCGGGATGATGTTTTTTACCCTTGGGGCAGAGATGTCCATGACGCCTATGGGCGAGCGTGTCGGTACGTGTATGACCCGCACGCGGAAGCTTTGGATCATCATTCTTCTTGCTTTCCTGCTTGGTTTTATCATTACCATATCGGAGCCTGACCTTCAGGTACTGGCAAATCAGGTTCCGTCGATTCCCAACATGGTTTTGATCATTGCTGTCGCCTGCGGCGTAGGTGTTTTTCTGGTAGTGGCACTGATGCGTATGCTGTTTTGCATTCCCCTGCCTCCGCTGCTGATCTTCTTATATGCCGTAGTCTTCATTTTGGCCTGGTTTGTGCCGGACAGCTTTCAGAGCGTTGCATTTGATTCCGGCGGTGTGACTACCGGCCCCATGACCGTTCCGTTTATCATGGCGATGGGTGTTGGTGTGGCTTCCATCCGAAACGACCGCAATGCAGCGGATGACAGTTTCGGTCTGGTTGCATTGTGTTCTGTAGGGCCGGTTTTGTCGGTTTTGATATTAGGAATGATCTTTCACCCTCAGGGAAGCGATTATACTGCGCCTGTCATTCCGGAAATCAGCGATTCCGTAGAGCTGTGGAGGCTGTTTCATGTAGGGTTTCCGACATATATAAAAGAGATTGCCGTTTCATTGCTGCCGATCGTACTGTTTTTCGCCATATTCCAGATTGCGGTTCTGAAGCTGTCCAGAAAGAGGCTCTTCAAGATCGTGGTTGGCCTGTTTTATACTTATATCGGTCTGGTACTGTTCCTGACCGGTGTCAATGTAGGTTTTATGCCCGCAGGAAATTATCTGGGACAGGTGATGGCGCAGTCCTCCCATTCCTGGCTGATCGTTCCGATTGCCATGATCATGGGATATTTCATTGTCAGGGCGGAGCCGGCGGTATATGTACTGAATAAACAGGTGGAAGAAATTACAGATGGTGCCATTTCCGAAAGAGCCATGGGCATGAGCCTCTCTCTTGGTGTGGCCATTTCCCTTGGGATTGCAATGATCCGGGTGCTGACCGGCATATCTATCATGTGGTTTTTGATTCCCGGATATGCCATTGCCCTTATGATCTCCTTCTTTGTTCCTAAAATTTATACGGCCATTGCTTTCGACTCCGGCGGTGTGGCTTCCGGTCCTATGACTGCGGCTTTTCTGCTTCCCTTTGCGCAGGGAGCCTGCATGGCCCTGGGCGGTGATATTGTCAGGGATGCTTTTGGTGTGGTGGCTATGGTAGCCATGACTCCTCTGATCACCATTCAGATTCTGGGGCTGGTTTCCCGTTTCGGCACGAAGAAAAAAGCAGTATTTCCCGTTTCGGAAGTTGCTTTGGAGTTTGACCAGCTGGCAGAGGATGCGATCATTGAATTGTAAAACCGCCCGAACTGTGTGAGACTGCAGTAATGGCTGCAGGGAAAATCCTGCACTTATCTATTAGGAGGAGACACTATGAGTGAATTATTTATGATGGTTTCCATTCTCGACCGGCATAAGGCGAAAAAGTTTTTAAACTTTTATCAGGAATCCGGGATTCAGGTAAATCTGAATACGGTAGCCCGGGGAACAGCCACCAGTGAAGTTCTGGATTATTTTGGTCTGGAATCCATAGAGAAAATACTGATCACATCCTTTGTTACCCGTGAAGTATGGAAAAACGTGCGGAAAGGCCTGCGGGAAAAAATGAATATCGATGTTCCGGGAACAGGCATTGCTTTTATCATACCGCTGTCCAGTGTCGGAGGAAAAAAGCAGCTTCAGTTTCTGACACAAAACCAGAATTTTGTAAAAGGGGAGGAAAGTACCTTGAAGGATACAAAATATGAGTTACTGATCGCAATCACCAACCAGGGATATACCAGTCTGGTCATGGACGCTGCCAGAAAAGAAAATGCAGGAGGCGGCACTGTAATTCATGCCAAAGGCACCGGTATGGAAGGGGCCGAACATTTCCTGGGTGTCTCCCTGGCCTCCGAAAAAGAGCTGGTTCTTATTGTAGTGAAGCGAGAGGATAAAAACAGGATCATGCAGGCTGTCATGGAAGAAGCCGGCATGAACAGCAAGGCCAAAACCATCGTTTTTTCGCTCCCTGTTACCAGCACTGCCGGAATGCGTCTCATGGAGCCGCCGGAAGATACGGAATAATTCGCATGGCGCAGGATGGAATTGTGAAAGCCGGATGAAATGTGAAAGGATGCTGTTGATTTGAAGATAAAATCCAAAGACGTAGCCAAAGCGCTGAACCTGTCCGAAGCCACCGTATCCCTGGTGCTGAACGAACGCCCGGGAGTAAATGCGGATACAAGGAAAAGGGTACTGGAGTATATCCGACGGAGGGAAGAGGAAGCCTATCGTCAGAACCGGATGACGGAAATGATAGACAAGGGCCTGATTCTGATGCTTCAGTATAAGAAGCATGGGATTATCTTTGACCGGAGAATGAATATACGTAATGATTTTACGGAAAAAATTGCAAATATCATACAGGAACAGGGATATGATTTTGAATATGCGGTATATGATGAGCGAAGCGATGACCTTCAGAAGATGATCAGCCTGTGGAAGGAACGGAACCTTCGGGGAATCTACCTGATGGGGGCTGAGATGGACAAAAATAATATCTTTTATTTTTCTGAGATCGGTGTGCCGATCGTGGTAGGAGATAATAATTTTTATAACGAGGGAATTGACAGCTATCTTGTGGATAACCGGGAAGGAGTCCGGCGGTGTGTGGAATATCTGGTAGAGCGGGGCCACAGCCAGATCGTTTATCTTGCGGAGTCCATTGATATCTTTAATTTTCTTGAGAGAAGAGAAGCATTTATCCTGGAAATGGCCAGAAAGGAATGCGGGGATGCCCATAAGAGAATTTTGCATCTGGGAAATACGTATGAAGAAATCTATAAAAGCATGTGCAGCTATCTGGAAGAAGGACACAGGCGCCCGACCGCATTTGTGCTGGAAAGCTCTCTTGTTTCCATTGGTGTGATGCAGGCTCTGCAGGAATACCGGATTAAGATACCAAGGGAGATTTCGCTGGTTGGCTTCGATGAAGTGCCTGCAGTCAATATGTCAGGGCTGAAGCTTACCATTGTGAAAGGAACCCATACGAGACGCCATATTGCGGCGATGAAGCATCTGATCCGTTACATAGAGGATAACGAGACGGAGATTATCCGGGTTTACTACAGGACAAGAATGCAGGAGGGGAACAGCGTTCACGATAAAACAAAATATATTTATATATGAAAAGAAACCGGCAGCACGGCATTTAAATTTTCTTTAAATGCTGTGTTATTTTTATACAAATTTTCGGAAGAATGGAGTCTGATTTTGAAAGAATTTCTACGGGATAATAGAAAAATCAGAGGGGGATTGTGGGCGGAAATCAGAAATGTTAAAGTACAGTTACAGAGAAGATAAGCGCGTATCTTGAATCAGTAAAAAAGGAAAGAATCAGGAGGAACTATTATGGCAAAGAAAAATTATGACGATCTGGCCGGAAATATCGCTAAATATGTTGGCGGCGCCCAGAACGTAAATTCCTTGTTCCATTGCGCGACAAGACTTCGTTTCAAAGTAAAAGACACCGGTAAAGTAGATAAAAAGCGGCTGGAGCAGCTTCAGGGCGTGATCAGCGTGATTGAAAGCGGCGGACAGATCCAGGTAGTCATCGGCAATCATGTAGCAGATGTTTATGAAGCAGTGATCAGTACGACAGGTATCAAAGGCCAGGAGGACAGCGGCAATGCGGCTGCAGATTCCGGCGAGAAAAAGAATCTTCTGAATGTATTCATGGAAACCGTATCCGGTATCTTTGCTCCGATTCTGACAGCAATGTGCGGAGCCGGTATGCTGAAAGGTATCCTGATCCTGCTGACAACGCTCGGAGTGCTGACAGCAGATTCCGGCACCTACAGAATCCTGTATGCGGCAGCAGACGGTGTATTCAACTTCCTGCCTCTGTTCCTGGCATATACGGCAGCAGAGAAGTTCCGTGCGGACAAGTTTATATCCGTAGCAATCGCAGCAGCGCTTGTCTACCCGGACATTACAGCGGCATTCGGCGCAGGCGAAGCACTTACCTTCCTGGGAATCCCGGTGGTACTGGTAAGCTATACTTCTTCCGTAATCCCGATCATCATCTCTGTTTATGTTCTTTCGAAATTAGAGATTTTGCTGAAGAAATTTATCCCGGATATGATCAAGAGCTTTATGTGTCCGCTGATCAGCCTGATTGTCATGGTACCGGCTACCTATCTTGTGATCGGACCGATCGCAGATACGGCAGGAAGCCTTCTGGCATCCGGATATACAGGACTGGTAGGACTGAACCCGGTTATTGCAGGCTTTGTTCTTGGTCTGTTCTGGCCGATGGTTGTTATGTTTGGTCTTCACTGGGGCTTTGCACCGATCGTTATGAATAACATTGCAGAATACGGACGCGATACTTTATTCACCATTACAGGCCCGAATAATATGGCCCAGGCAGGTGCGACTCTCGGCGTATTCTTAAAAACAAAAAATAAAGATCTGAAAAACCTGTCCGGTTCCGCAGCCATTTCCGCAGTTCTGGCAGGTATCACAGAGCCGGCCATTTATGGTATTACTCTGAAGTACAAAAAACCGTTTTACATCGGTATGGTATTTTCCGGTATCTCAGGTGCCATTGTTGCAGCCTGCGGAGCAGGAGCACCGACCCTTCTGACAACAAGCATTTTAACACTGCCGGGCTATATCGGACAGGGCTTTGCAGGATTCTGTATTGCCTGTGCGATCGCATACTTTGGTTCAGCAATTGTAACTTACTTATTCGGATTCAGCGATGATATGATCCTTACTCCGGAACCGGAAACAGAAGCTCCGGAAGAAACAGCAGAAACTATCGAAACATCAGAAGCGAAAGACGCAAAGATCAAACTTCCTGTAAACGGAAAAGTAATCCCGTTAAGCGAAGTGAAAGATGAAATGTTTGCACAGGAAGCACTTGGAAAAGGTGCGGCTGTTGTTCCGGCAGACGGAAAGATCTGTGCACCGTGTGACGGTGTTGTCACAGCAGTATATCCCACAGGCCACGCTATCGGAATTACCTCCAAAGAAGGAGCAGAAGTGCTCATTCATGTTGGAATGGATACCGTTACTTTAGACGGAAAAGGATTTAAAGTACACGCAAAAGAAGGTCAGGCCGTAAGATGCGGAGAGCTTCTGATCGAAGCAGATCTGAATGTGATCAAAGCAGCAGGATTTGATATCACAACACCGGTAGTAATCACCAATACGGATGATTATGCGGAAGTAAAGATGGCCGGAGCAGGGCAGAAAAGAGCAGGAGATGTGATCATCCACTGTGTTTCAGAATAATGCCTGGCCTGAAAAAATAAGTTTGTAAGTTTGGAGAGGGTTGCAATGAGCAGGTTAAAGATTGGAGAAAACAAAAGCGGTTTTGTATTGGACGGGAAGCAATTCTTTTACCTTGGTGATACGATCTGGAGCGCATTTACGAATGTGACGCCGGAAGAGTGGGCATATTACCTTCATGTGCGCAAATCACAGGGATTTAATGTCCTTCAGATCAACACCATGCCCCAGTGGGACAGATGCATGTCTGATGTAGGCGTATATCCGTTTGCAACGGAGGACGGACAGAAATTTGATTTTACCAAATGGAATGAAGCGTATTACGAACGTGCCCGGACCATGTGCAGTATGGCGGTAAAAGAAGGATTTCAGCTTGCTCTTGTGGTACTTTGGCTGAATCATGTGCCTGGTACCTGGGGAAGCAGAATGCTGGACATGAATGTCATGCCGGAGAGCTTTATCAGGGAGTATGCAGAAAAAATCGTGAAAGAATTTGATGAATTTGAGCCGATCTATGTAGTAAGCGGTGATACGGACTTTGATACGGAGGAAACTGTACGGTACTATAAAACCGCTCTGGATGTCATCTGCAAAGAAAGCCCAAAGTCCCTGAAAACGCTGCATATCAAGCGCGGATATGATGTGATTCCGAAGGGGCTGATCGACCTGATCGATTTCTATATGTTCCAGTCCGGGCATAATGCAAAAGCGCAGGATATGGCCTATATTCTTCCGGAAAGCATCCGGGCAAAGTATCCGAAAAAGCCCATGATCAATGCGGAGCCATGCTATGAACAGATGGGATACAGCAGGCAGGAATACGGACGCTTTGGCCAGCGGGAAATCCGCAAAGCAGCATGGAGCAGTATTTTAAGCGGAGCCTGTGCGGGCGTGACCTACGGCGCTCATGGTATCTGGAACTGGCAGAAGCTGAACTGCCCGAAGAATCCGGTTCTGGGTGAGGGCTTTGACGAGCCGCTGCCATGGCAGGATGCTCTGAAATTCCCGGGAGCCTGGGACTATGGAATGATCAAAAACATTCTGATGCATCTTGGCGGCAGTGAGCTGGTTCCTGCAAATGAGTTGCTTGGAAACGAGTCCGGGGAAATCCGCATGGCTGCGGCAGAAGATACCTGGCTGATTTATCTTCCGCACAATACCAAGGTGGTCATCCGCAGGGAAATGGAAGGATATACATGCAAGGCACTTGACCTGGATGAAAAGAGATTGGCAGATATCGATATGAGCATCCGGGACGGAGAGACGGAGATCGCAATGCATCCGTTTGGACAGGATGTACTGCTGATACTGGAAAAGAAATAGAGGATTAAGGAACGGCGGGTTTCTGATGAGGAAATCCGCCATGGAGGAGAAAAAATGAGCAGATTTCCGGAAAATTTTTTGTGGGGCGGAGCGGTTGCGGCAAACCAGTGCGAGGGCGCTTATCAGGAGGACGGAAAAGGGCTTTCCATCCAGGATGTCATGCCGAAGGGAATCCGGGGAAGCAGAACGGAAGCGCCTACGCAGGACAACATGAAACTGGTTGCCATTGACTTTTACCACAGATACAAAGAGGATGTGAAGCTTTTTGCAGAACTGGGCTTCAAGGTATTCCGTACTTCGATTGCATGGAGCCGCATTTTTCCAAAAGGAGATGAAACGGAGCCGAATGAGAAGGGGCTTCAGTTCTATGATGACCTTTTTGATGAATGCCGTAAATACGGAATTGAACCTCTGGTAACGATATCCCATTATGAGACTCCGCTGTGGCTGGCAGAGCAGTATGATGGGTGGGCGAACCGCAAGCTGATCGGTTTTTATGAGAACTATGTAAGAACGATCTTTGCCCGTTATAAAGGAAAAGTAAAATACTGGCTGACCTTTAATGAGATTAATTCCATTCTCCATGCACCGTTTTTGAGCGGCGGAATCAATACGCCGAAGGAAGAGCTTTCTCAGCAGGATCTGTATCAGGCCGTGCATCATGAACTGGTGGCAAGCGCCCTTGCGACAAAGATCGGGCATGAGATGATGCCGGATGCAAAGATCGGCTGTATGATCTTAAGTATGCCCACATACCCGCTGTCTCCATCCCCTGATGATATGATCGAGGTAATGGAGATGGAGCATAAGAATTATTTCTTCGGGGATGTGCATGTAAGAGGATGCTATCCGGGATATATGAAACGCTATTTCAGAGAACAGGGGATTCAGATTCATTTTGAGCCGGAGGATGAGGAAATCTTAAAGAATACCGTAGATTTCGTTTCCTTCAGCTACTATATGAGTACCTGTGCGACTGCCGATCCGGAAAAACAGCAAAAAGGTACCGGAAATCTTCTGGGCGGTGTTCCGAATCCGACCCTGAAAGCATCTGACTGGGGATGGCAGATTGACCCGAAAGGACTTCGGTATGTCCTGAACATGTTCTACGACAGATACCAGAAGCCGCTGTTTATCGTGGAAAACGGGCTTGGCGCAGCGGACGTTCTGGTGGAAGATGAGAATGGAAATAAAACGGTTGAGGACGACTACCGCATTCAGTATCTGAACGATCATCTGCTTCAGGTGAGGGAAGCAATCGAGGATGGAGTGGAAGTCATGGGATATACCACATGGGGCTGTATTGACGTGGTAAGTGCTTCTACTGCAGAGCTGAAAAAGCGCTACGGATTTATTTATGTGGACAGAAATGATGACGGAACGGGTACATTAGAACGGTATAAAAAGAAATCCTTCCACTGGTATAAAAAGGTAATTGAGACAAACGGAGAGAGCCTGGGAGAGACCTGTTAAGAAAGAAGATCTGCACGAAATAAATATAAAACATATCAGGAGGAACAGAGGAAATGAAAAAATTCAGCTATGTGATCAAAGATGAGATCGGAATCCATGCAAGACCCGCAGGAATGCTGGTAAAGGAAGCTAAGAAATATGCGAGCAAGATCGTTCTCGGCAAGAACGGAAAACAGGCAGATGCGTCAAAGCTGATGGCAGTGATGGGCCTTGGTGTCAAATGCGGCGAGACAGTGGAGATTGAGGTCACTGGCGCAGATGAGGATGCTGCGTGCGAAGGAATCCGTACATTTTTTGAGAATAATCTTTAATAGCCGATAGGAAGCAACGGTATTTTGGAGATTGCTGCAAAGTGGGTGATGGCTGGTCTGCTTTGCAGCAATTTTCTTTTTTGCTATCCAGGAATTTCCTCTGGTATCTCCTGGATAAAAGCAGGATTCTTTCTTGTTTTTGAACAGGTATTGGCATAAGATCAATTTATTTTGGGAAAAATATATGAAATCTGTATTATAAAGATACTAAAATGCAAAAGTTTGTAAAATCGATTTTACAAACTTTACATTTTTTAAAGAAGGTGATAAACTTACTTTATAAAATATAGAAAGTGGGGTGATTGCATTTGATAAAGCGGGAAGAATATCTGGAAGATCTTTTAAACTTCAAGGAAAAGAAGCTGATCAAGGTTGTTACAGGAATTAGAAGATGTGGAAAGTCTACTTTGTTTGAGATATATCAGAGTGAACTTTTGTGTAATGGTGTAAGCAGTGCCCAGATTATTACTGTCAACCTGGAAGATGGGGATTATCGCCATGTACGTACTTCTGAAGCGCTGTATGAGTATGTATCCGGGCGGCTTTTACGTGACAAAATGAATTATGTATTTCTTGATGAGGTTCAGCAGGTCAAGGATTTTCAGGAGGCTGTGGACTGGCTGTATGTAAAGAAAAATGTGGATCTGTATATTACCGGGTCTAATGCATATCTGCTTTCAGGAGAACTGGCAACTTTGCTGTCCGGCCGATATGTGGAGATAAAAATGCTTCCCCTTTCCTTTAGGGAATATATTTCTGCGTTCCCTGGTAATACGAATACATCACAGCTTTATATGAATTACCTGACCAACAGTTCCTTCCCGGGAACACTGGAACTTGAGAGGAAACAGGATATCCGCATGTATCTGGAAGGGATTTATAATACGATACTGATGAAAGATATTGTCACAAGAAGAAAAATTTCTGACCCATCCATGCTGGAAAGTGTGGTAGCTTTTATGTTTGATAATATCGGAAATGTATGTTCATCCACGAAAATTGCAAATTCTATGACCTCAGCAGGCAGAAAAATCAGCGTTCCCACAGTAGAAAGCTATCTGTCGGCATTGACGGACAGTTTTATTTTGTATAAAGTTGGAAGATATGATATTAAGGGAAAGCAGCATCTTGCTACAGGATTCAAATATTATGCTGCAGATATCGGCTTGCGGTATTTTTTGTTAGGTACACGGCAGACAGATATGGGACATATCCTGGAAAATATCGTATACCTGGAACTGCTGCGAAGGGGATATGAGGTGTACGTAGGCAAGACGGGGGATACAGAGGTGGATTTTATTACATTTAACAGTGAAGGGGAAGAATATTATCAGGTTTCCCTGTCAGTTCTTGATGAGAAGACACTAAGAAGGGAGCTTTCCTCTCTTGAGGCAATTAAAGACCATAATCCGAAATACCTTTTAACCATGGACTATACACCTCTGACATCTCATAACGGTATCAAACAGATTAATGTTTTGGAATGGCTGACGAAAAAATAGTTCGAAGTGAAATAGAAGCAATGAGGCTTCAGAGGCAGGAAATAGAATATAGAATTTTGCAAATCCTATTGAAATCAGCATCATATAGCGTTATAATATCATACGAATAAAAGAAAATTCTTCGGGGCAGGGTGACCGGGTCTGGCGACGGACAATCGGAATTCCCTACCGGCGGTATAGTCCGCGAGCTGCCTTTGCAGTTGATTTGGTGAAATTCCAAAACCGACAGTATAGTCTGGATGAGAGAAGAACACGATTATTTCATACGTGCTCAATGCCCCGGGAAGATTTTCCGGGGCCTTTTTTTGTATCTGAGAGTGATGCTTTGCGTCAGCAGGGGATGTGCAGGCTGCTGATGACCGGAAGGCGTAATCAGAAGGATACGGGCGGGAATTTTCTTTTACGGACGAACGCAGCAGCAAGAGACCTGGGTTCGTAAAGAAAAATTTCTAAAAAAGGAGAGAGATAGTATGAGTGAACAGGTATTAAGAAATGGAAATGTAATGGAAAGAAGCCGCACGAGGACGATCACGCAGATCGCCATGCTTGGAGCAGTTGCGGGTGTTTTGATGAATCTGGAGTTTCCGCTTCCCTTCCTGGCACCATCCTTCTATCAGTTGGATTTCTCAGAAATCCCGGCGCTTCTGGCCGCCTTTTCCATGGGGCCGTTGGCAGGTGTCCTGACGGAGCTGGTGAAGATTCTGGTGCATCTGGTAACTAAGGGAACCATGACTGCAGGCGTGGGGGATCTGGCGAACTTCATCTTTGGCTGTACCTTCGTGGTTCCGGCAGGTCTGATCTACCGCTATCACAATGTGAAGAGCAGGAAGCACGCAGTTGTGGGAATGGCAGTCGGTACGGTCCTCACCGCAATCGTTGCATGCTTTATCAATGCCTTTATCCTTCTTCCTGCATACGGCAAGGCATTCGGGATGCCGATTGAAGCATTTATCGAAATGGGTACGGCAGTACGCAGCTCCGTGCATAATCTTCTCGGCTTTGCAGTGCTGATCATTGTTCCGTTTAACATTTTTAAATATACGCTGACTTCCATTATTGTATTCTTTATTTATAAGAGAATCCGTGTGGTATTGAAAGGCGACTGATCCGGCAATAAAATATAGCATAAGTGATCTGAAATATGAATATAGCATAGGTTGCAAAAAAGCTTTCTGCATTGTAGAATGATACAGAAAGCTTTTTTTGTTTGAACAGGGAGGGAAAAAGATGAATGAAACAATCAAGCAGCTTTTTGAACGAAAATCCGTCCGTGTTTTTGAAGATAAAGAAATATCTGCGGAGGATAGGAAGCTGATCCTGGAGGCTGCGGCGATGGCACCTACGGCGGGCAACCAGCAGCTCTATACAATTCTGGATATTACGGATCAGGATATAAAAAACAGGCTGGCAGATACCTGCGACCATCAGCCTTTTATTGCGAAGGGAAAGATGGTGTTGATTTTTTGTGCGGACTGCAGCAAATGGTATGAGGCATTTCGGGAGACGGAGTGTGAACCGCGTCTTCCCGGAGCAGGAGATCTGATGCTGGCTGTTTCTGATGCTGTCATTGCAGCACAGAATGCGGTAACTGCGGCATGGAGCCTTGGCATTGGTTCCTGCTACATCGGTGATATCATGGAAAACTGTGAAATTCATCGGGAACTGCTTAAGCTGCCGTCTTATGTATTTCCGGCGGCGATGCTTGTTTTCGGGTATCCCACCAGGCAGCAGATGGACAGGCCGAAGCCGGAGAGAGCCGGACTTGATCACATTGTACACGAAAACGGCTACCGTCAGATGTCTCCAGAGGAGCATGAGGAGATGTTTGGTCCAAAGGCAGGAAACAAATCCTACCGGGAATGGATGCAGGCATTTTGCAGGAGAAAATACAACTCTGATTTTTCAAGGGAGATGACACGCTCTGCAGGGATATATCTGAAGGATTTTCCGGTATGAAGATGCGGAATACAGGGAGGAAGAGGAATATCCAATGAAAGAAGAGAAACTACGCGGCAATCCGAAGAAGCGGCAGCAGCAAGAAGAGAGCAGGTCTGGCCAGGAACAGAGAAATAAAGAATATGAGCTTGTGGGTGCTTCCTGGGAAAGTGAAACAGACCTTACGGAAGCGGAAGGCTTCGGCAAAAATATTGAAAAACTGGAAAATTACAGGTATTTTGACGGAACCAGTATCCGGAATTCCATGAAGATACCGAAGAACACGACTCTTGAGGGGATACAGCTGTACCGTCAGGGAAGAATTCAGCTAAAAGAGATCGTATCCGGTTTTGACGGCATGAATCGTGAACGCCTGGGACAAATGGACGCCGTGGGAAAAAAGGAAAACAGAGAGTTTTCCATCAGGCTCCTGTTCAACAGAAAAGAGATCATCAGATTTTCCTGTGAATGTCCGAAGTGCCGTACGGATTATTATTCCCAGTTTAATATAAAAGAGTCAAAGTGTCCGTATAAAGCCGGAGCATTAAAGCTTATGGAGGAATTTCTGGCTTCCCACAATATCGGAGATGCCACAGACATCCGGGGACAGAGCCTGATCGCTGCCTATGATGCAAAGCGGGCAAACCTGGTTATGGCAGACAGCACTGCACAGGAAGAGAGCCTTCGCCTTGTCCCCCGCCTGACCAGAAAAGACGATAAGCTTACTTTGTCCTTCAAGGTAGGGGAAAACAAGCTGTTTGTGATCAAAAAACTGGATGTTTTTTGTGAAAATGTACGGACGTCCGCTACGGATGTTTATGGATCCAATACACAGATTAACCATAAACTCAGCAATTTCACGGAGAAGGGAAAAGTCTGGATTCGCTTTATCAACAGGATCGTCAGGGAAGAAACGGAGTTTCAGCAGAGACTGGAGTCCTCCAGGTTTTACTATGGAAGAGGGAAAGACAGCATCGGAAGCAATCTGAATCTCTTTGGGTGGAGGCTGGATGAATTTTATGAATGCCTGGCAGATGAGGTGATTGATTTTGAAGATAAAGACAGCAGTACCAAAAAGAAGGGAACCCTGTCCTGTGCCGACCGAAATCCGAAAGTGACCATGAATATCTCGGCTGAAACAGCCATGGGAGAAACGGAGTTTCACGGAATTCATGTGGAGGGCAGTATTCCGGAGATGTATTATGGAACAGATACGGCTTATTATATCAGCGAAAGTCATTTGAACCGGGTAGAGAAGAGTTTTTTGGAAAAGCTGGAGCCTCTGGCGGATTTATCTGTGGATGACAGGTTTTCCTTCCGTGTGGGCCGGAACAGGATGTCGGAATTTTATAACCGGATTTTGCCCCAGATTGAGGATATTGTGGATGTAACAGAGACAGAGCCGGAGAAATTTCGTTCTTATGTGATGCCGGAAGCACGTTTTGTTTTTTATCTGGATGCGGAAGAGGAGGATGCTGTCTGCAGGATATACGCCTGGTACGGGGATAAAGAGGTTTCTGTTTTGGATGTCTTTACCAGAGAAGGAAGGAGAAAAATAGAACCTTTCCGGGACTGTGCAAAGGAAGAAGAAATTCTGTTTCATGCAATGCAGTTGTTTCCTCAGGCGTATCCGGAAAGAGCGGAGCTGCGCTGCGGCGGGGATGAAGCCCTGATCTACCAGATTATGAAAAACGGAACGGAAAAGCTGATGGAACTGGGAGAAGTGCGGTGTACCAGGCGTTTCCTGGGACACCGGGTGGTGAACCGTGTCAGGGTATCCGTGGGCGTATCCGTATCTTCGGGGCTTCTGGATCTGGAGATTGCCACAGAGGATGTGCCTTCAGAGGAGCTTTTGGATATTCTGAAGAGCTACCGTACCAAAAAGAAATATTACAGGCTGAAGGACGGGGCATTTGTGAATCTGGAGGATCCGTCTTTGGAAATGCTGGCGGAGCTTACAGATTCCATGCATTTGAAAGCGGGAGAGCTGAAAAAGGGAAAGATGAAGCTTCCCATGTACCGTTCTCTGTATCTGGATAAGCTTCTGGAGGAAAATGACAGTATCTACAGCAGCAGGGACAGACGATTCAGAGAAATGGTCAAGGGCTTTAAAACCATTAAGGATGCGGACTTTAAAGAGCCGGACAGCCTGTCAGGGATCATGCGCAAGTATCAGAAGGATGGATATCAGTGGCTTCGTACGCTGGAGGCCTGGCAGTTCGGCGGAATCCTGGCAGATGACATGGGACTTGGCAAAACTCTTCAGGTGATCGCTGTTTTGCTCTCGGCAAAGGAAGAGGGCAGGAAGGGAACCTCTCTTGTAGTGACGCCTGCTTCCCTGGTGTTCAACTGGGGAGAGGAATTTGCCAAATATGCCCCTGCCCTGAATGTTTCGCTGATTACGGGAACGCAGGAGGAGCGCCAGAAAAAGATCGCAGCCAGTGAAGAGGCGGATGTGCTGGTCACCTCCTATGATCTTCTGAAGCGGGATATTGTCTTTTATGAGGATAAAGAATTTGCTTATGAAATCATTGATGAGGCGCAGTATATTAAAAACCATACCACTGCCGCGGCGAAGGCTGTAAAAGCAGTGCACGGCAGAATCCGGTATGCGCTGACAGGAACGCCCATAGAGAACCGCCTCAGTGAGCTTTGGAGTATTTTTGATTATCTGATGCCCGGGTTCCTTTATAGTTATGAGGTGTTCAAAAAAGAAATCGAAACCCCCATTGTAAAAAATGATGACGAAAAGGCGATGAAGCGGCTTCAGAAAATGGCCGGGCCCTTTATTCTGCGCAGACTGAAGGAGGATGTGCTGAAGGATCTGCCGGAGAAGCTGGAGGAGTATCGCTATGTAAAAATGAACGGCACACAGCAGAAGGTGTATGACGCGCAGGTGCTGCACATGAAGGAGAGCATTGCCCGTCAGGATACGGAGGAATTTAACAAGAACAAGCTTCAGATTCTTGCGGAGCTGACGAGGCTGCGCCAGATCTGCTGTGATCCTTCCCTGTGTTTTGAAAATTATAAGGGGGAGGCTGCAAAGCTGGAGGCATGCCTGGATCTGGTGCAGAGCGCCATGGACGGCGGGCACAGAATGCTGGTGTTTTCCCAGTTTACCTCTATGCTGGAGATCCTGCAGCGGGAGATGGACAGGCTTGGAATCGCTTACTATACGATCACAGGAAGCACTTCCAAGGAAAGACGTCTTCGGATGGTGAAGGAATTCAATGAAGGAACGGTTCCGGTGTTCCTGATTTCCCTGAAAGCGGGAGGTGTCGGGCTGAATCTTACAGGGGCGGATGTGGTCATCCATTATGATCCGTGGTGGAATCTGGCGGCACAGAATCAGGCAACAGACCGTGCACACCGGATCGGCCAGACGAAAAAAGTAACCGTCTATAAGCTGATTGCCAAGCATACTATCGAAGAAAAGATCCAGAAACTGCAGGAAGCCAAGAAGAATCTTGCGGATCAGGTGATGGGCGGAGAAACAGGCGGCCTTGGCGGATTAAGCAGGGAAGAGCTTCTGGAGCTGTTGGAAGTATAACAGAAAAGAGAGCCATTTGTACCGACTGAATACAGAGAGGAGAAAATGCAATGGGACAGATACATAGTGTAGACAAGCTTACTGACAATAAATTCGTAAATTTATACAGCGTAAAGGCGACCAGCGTCCATAATACCCCGGTGTCTTATTTCGTGGCCTCCAGGGCAAAAAGCATCAGTGAATTGAAGCTGAAAACGAAAAAAAATACCCCGGACGGCGTGATCATTTACAGCATTTACGGAGAAAAGAGGGATAAGGTCGTACTGGTGCGGCAGTACCGCTATACGATCGGAGACTATATTTATGAGTTTCCGGCAGGACTGGTGGAGCCGGGAGAGGATTTTCACGAAGGAGCGGCAAGAGAGCTTTATGAGGAAACCGGCCTGAAGCTGACTCCTCTGAAAGTGGATGCTGCTTATGAAAAGCCGTATTTTACCACTATCGGCATGACGGATGAGTCCTGTGCCACGGTTTATGGGTATGCAAGCGGGGACATCAGTGCCGCAGCCCAGGAGGACAGTGAAGAAATCGAAGTGGTGATCGCCGACAGGGAAGAGGTAAAACGAATCCTCCGGGAAGAGAAGGTGGCGATCATGTGTGCCTATATGCTGATGCATTTCCTGCAGGATGAAGAGCCGTTTGGATTTCTGGAAGTGCTGAAGTAGAAATAACGGCAGAAACAGATGCAGGAATAGTTACAGAAATACCAGCAGAAATAGAGACATAAAGCGAACCGCCAGAGAAAGAGGGATGAGGGTTTGGGAAGATATGTGGTCAGATTTATCAAAGAACAAAAAGCAATTTCTGTTACAGAGGGAACTTCTCTTTTAGAAGCAATGCGGATGGCCGGATTGTCTGTGGATGCCCCCTGCGGCGGGCAGGGAAAATGTGGAAAATGTCTGGCGGATGTCCGGACGGAAGTGGATAACTTCATGGAAGAGGATTGTTGCACCCAAGGGAATCACTGTAAAGAAGGCAGCAGTATATCCGGCAATGGTTATACAGAAGAAAACGGCTGGGTAACGGTGAAAGCCTGCTGTACGAAGATTCGCCGGAATTGTCTGGTGCGGACGCATCAGGAAAGTGTGAATCATAAGATCTTGACCGCAGGAACAGGGCGCAAAACGGAGTTTGCCCCGGTGCTGAAAATCTGTGAGGTTACGGTGCCGGGCTGCAGGAGCGGAGAGCGTATCTCTGACTGGGAACGTCTGTGCCAGGCCCTTTGTAAAGCGCTGGGGGAGAAACGGGATTTTCAGCCGGATCCGGAACTGGCTTCCGGGATCGGGGCCTTTGTCAAAGGTACAGAAACATCAGAGGTGATCCTGGTTGAAGATCGCATTTTGGATATGAGGAAAGCAGAAAAGCGTCCCGTGCTGATGGCGGCTTTTGATGTGGGGACTACCTCTGTGGCAGGGTATCTGCTGGATGGCCGCACCGGAGAGCAGCTTGCAGTGACCAGCCGCCTGAATCCGCAGACGGCCTATGGGGCAGATGTGATCATGAGGGCAAATTATGCTCTGGAGCATGGGGGAAGGGAGCTGTCGGCCTGCATCCGTGCGAGACTGGATAGAATGCTTGGAACTCTTTGTGCAATGGCAGGTGCAGAGAAAGAGGACGTCTATCAGATCAGTGTGGTGGGAAATACATGTATGCATCACCTGTTTTTGGGAATTTCCCCGGATTCCCTGGTTCATGCGCCTTATCATCCGGTGATCCGTGAGGGATTGCTGCTGAAAGCCGCTGCCTACGGCCTTGCGGCACATCCCCGGGCAAGACTGACGGTACTTCCGGTGATTGCAGGATTTGTGGGTGCAGATACGGTGGGATGCCTTTTGGCAACGGATATGGAACAGGAAGAAAAGATGACGCTGATGATCGATATCGGAACAAACGGTGAACTGGTTCTTGGAAACAGGAACCGCAGAATTGCCTGTTCCACAGCGGCAGGCCCTGCTTTTGAGGGGGCTAAGATCTCCTGCGGTATGCGAGGGGCTGAGGGGGCTATTGATCATGCAAAGGCGGAAAACGGAAAACTGCGGTATTCCGTGATCGGAGGGGGAAAACCTGCGGGAATCTGTGGTTCCGGACTGATTGATCTTGTGGCTTCCCTGCTGGAAATGGGCGTGATCGATGAGTCCGGCAGGCTGCAGGAAACAAAGAATACGATTCTGGTGGACGGAAAGCCTGCATATCTGCTGGCAGATCCGCAGCACAGCAGAAAAGGAACTGCAGTTTATCTGACTCAGAAGGATATCCGGGAGGTACAGCTTGCAAAAGGTGCGATTGCGGCGGGGGTGTATCTTCTTGCGCAGAAGATGGGGATTGCAGTGGAAGAGATTGAGCAGGTATATATTGCCGGGGCCTTTGGAAATTACATGAATCCTCAAAGTGCCTGCCGGATCGGCCTGATTCCTGAGGTACTCCGTGACTGCATCGTGCCTGTTGGAAATGCGGCCGGAGAAGGGGCAAAGCTTGCTCTACTGTCAGGAAAAGCGTATGCTTGTGCCGGACGTCTGGCGCATGAAACGGAATTTCTGGAGCTGGTTTCTATGCCGGATTTTCAGGAGCGTTTTGTGGATGAACTGAACTTTCCGGAAAGACAAGGGAATGTATGCGGAACAGGGGAGGAATGAGAATGGACGGGAAGCATCTGGAGAAATTGGGAAAGGAAGCCGGTTTCAGCAAGATTTTGCCATTAGATGTTGGCACGATTGAGCTGATGCCGGATGTGCGCAGAATGTGCGAATCCAATGCCTGCAAAATGTACGGGAAAAACTGGAGCTGCCCGCCGGGCTGCGGTACTTTGGAGGAATGTGAGCAGAAAGTGCGCAGATACCGCAGAGGGATTCTGGTACAGACCATCGGAAAACTGGAAGATGAATTTGACGGGGAGGGAATGATGGAAACAGAGGAAAAGCACAAAAAGAGTTTTGTGCGTCTTCATGATATGCTCATCAGCGAATTTCCGGAAATGCTTTCTCTCGGTGCAGGCTGCTGTACCAGATGCGGAACCTGCTCTTATCCGGATGCACCCTGCAGGTTCCCGGAAAAAAAGTTTTCTTCCATGGAAGCCTACGGGATGCTGGTAACACAGGTATGTCAGGACAATGGAATGACCTACTATTACGGTCGGGGCACAATTGCATATACCGGCTGCTTTCTTTTAGAATAGGAGAAATGCACGGAAATTGATTAAAAAAGGGTGTCATTTACCGGACAGCAGATACCGGTAAACGATCATGAGATATCATTTTTAAATATGCAGGCGGGAATTTCCCGTGGGTGGTTTAAGGTGCGGTAGCGTTCCAGTACTGTCCGCAGGCTTTGGATACCTGGAGAGGAAGCCTTGCCGCCTGCGGGACTGCAGGGAGGATTTGTGAGATCCGAGTTCCTTTTTAAATAAACCAGTTTGAAGTAACGGTCCCATTCTCCGGTTTCGTAACGAAAGATCTTTACGGAGCTGTGCATGCATTCGTGCTTTACAAGTCTTTGAGACATAACGGCAAGGGCATTATTATAGATGACAGCATTGATAATGGTGCGGGGGCAGTTGGCTTCCCAGGAAGTCTGTATATGGATGTTATGGGTGGAAAGATACTGCTCGAACAGCTTGCGGGTACCGCTTCCCTTTTCCCTTATGGCAAATTTCCGGCCTTCCAGTTCGGAAGCATATACGATGTCCTTTTGATAGAATTCGTGGTTTTTTCCGCATACAAGCACAAGAGAGTCTTCCACGATCGGTATGCTGGTCAGCTCGGGGGATTCGATGATTCCCTCCACAACTGCCACGTCCAGTTCACGTCTGAGCAATTTCTGCTCAATCTCCGCCGTATTGCTGACAAAGGAATAGATGTCCATTCTGGGATAGTCTTTCTCCATATCGGAAATTACCTTAGACATCAGGCAGGTGCCTACGGTTAAAGAGGAACCGATACGCAGCGGAATCCGTTCCTGAAAACGCTGCATGGAAAGCTCAAGACTGTCAAAATTGCCTACGGCCATGAGGGCCAGGTTCAGCAATTGCCGTCCCTCTTCCGTGATAAACAATTTCTTGTGAAGGCGTTCAAATAATTGCACATGATAGTGTTCTTCCAGATCCCGGATGGCCTGGCTGACAGTCGGCTGTGTCAGATAGAGGCGATTGGCAGCAGTGCTCATGGAGCCGGTTTCTGCTACTGCGATAAATATTTTCAGATGTCGAATTGTCATATGTATTTCCCCTCAACGTTTCCGTATCTATATCTATAGGTTTTCTCGATATTATGAATTATATTTTACAATTTTCTTTTATGGATATCAAGTATTATAATAGGGGAAAAGGGTGTTTTTAAGGTAACGAAAGGAGAAAATTATATTATGAAGTATGTAATTCTCGGCGGCGTAGCTGCCGGAACAAAAGCGGCTGCGAAGCTGAAGCGCTGCGACAGGAATGCGGTTGTAAAAGTCTTTACCAGGGGAGAAGATATTTCTTATGCCGGATGCGGGCTTCCCTATTATATCGGCGGTGATATCCCGTCCCGTGACAGTCTGATCGTCAATACGCCGCAGAAATATTCCGGACTGACAGGAGCAGAGGTTTTTACCGGCTGTGAAGCAACAGGCATTGACAGTACCGCCAAAACTGTCTGTCTGAAGAAAACTTCCGGAGAGGTATTTACGGAAGACTATGACAAACTGATCATTGCCACGGGCGCAGTGCCCTTTGTGCCACAGGCAGAGGGCGTAGAACTTCCGGGAGTATTTTGTGTGCGGACTCCCGCTGACGCGGTATCAATCCGTGCTTACATAGAAGATCACAAATGCCGCAAAGCAGTTGTCTGCGGCGCCGGATTTATCGGCCTGGAAGTGGCCGAGAATCTGATGGCCCAGGGGCTGGAAGTAACTGTGATCGACGCTGCTTCCCAGATCATGCCCAATGCCTTTGATGAAGAAATGGCAAATTACGCTAAAAAGCAGCTCAAGACAGCAGGCATGCGCGTACTGACCTCTACGACTCTGAAGGGAATCGAGGGGACAGAAAAAGCCGAGAAGGTCATTACCGATAATGGGACACTGGCCGCCGATCTTGTGATCATGGCGATCGGTATCCGCCCTGCTACTGCATTTCTGGCTGATTCCGGCCTTGAAATGTTTAAAGGAACAATCCTTACAGATGAGAAGCTGAAGACAAATCTGCCGGATGTTTATGCCGTCGGTGACTGCGCCATGGTGAAAAACGCGCTGACCGGACAGGCTCAGTGGTCTGCTATGGGTTCTACAGCCAATCTGGCAGCCCGTGCTATGGCAAAATCCCTGAACGGTATGGGAAATGGCTACGGCGGATGCCTCGGAACCGGTGTGGTACGTCTGCTTCCAAGCCTGAATGGCGGCTGTACAGGCCTTACAGAGGCACAGGCAAAGGCTGCAGGCTACGACGTAACCTCTGCAATCTGTGTAGTAGATGATAAGGCGCATTACTATCCGGGTGCTTCTTCCTTTGTTGTGAAATTGACTGCGGAAACTGCGACAGGAAAATTGCTGGGTCTTCAGGTATTAGGCGCAGGAGCCGTAGATAAGATGGCGGATATTGCGGTTGTGGGAATTTCTCAGGGGATGAAGCTGGATGATTTTGATACCCTGGATTTCGCTTATGCACCGCCATTTTCGACTGCGATTCATCCGTTTGTTACCGCATGTTATATTTTGGAAAATAAAATTGACGGTGTCCTCACTTCCATGAGTCCGGCGGAATATGCAGCAGGTGCAGGAGCAGGCTATACTGTTCTGGATGTGCAGCCGGCTCCGTCCATCCCCAATGCCCGGTGGATCGACCTTGCGTCTGTTGACGGGCCGATTGAAGGTCTGGAAAAAGACGCAAAGCTTCTGCTTGTGTGCACCAAAGGCAAGAGAGGCTATTTCTTACAGAATCGCCTGAAAGCTTACGGCTATACCAATACAAAGGTTCTGGAGGGAGGTGTATTTTTCAACGAAGTAAAAGTACCGCGCAGCGGCAAGAAGCTTTCTGCTGAGGAGATCAAGCGTGTCAAAGGCCTGGGATGCCTGCAGGATAAGAGATATGAGGATGTATTTAATGTGCGTGTCATTACCCGGAACGGAAAACTGACCTCCGAAGAGCAGAGAAAGGTTGCGGAAGCAGCAGAGAAATTCGGATCCGGTGAGGTTACGATGACAACCCGTCTGACTCTGGAGATCCAGGGGGTACCTTATGATAATCTGGAAGCAGTATTTGCGTTCCTGGAGGAGGCCGGCCTGGAGACCGGCGGTACCGGCTCTAAGGTACGCCCGGTGGTATCCTGCAAGGGTACGACCTGCCAGTACGGCCTGATCGATACTTTCGCATTCTCCCAGAAGCTGCATGATCTGTATTATATCGGCTATCACGGCGTGTCTCTGCCTCATAAATTTAAGATTGCAGTGGGCGGCTGTCCGAATAACTGTGTAAAACCGGATCTGAACGACATTGGAATTATCGGCCAGCGCATTCCGGAGATTGATCTGTCCAAGTGCAAAGGCTGTAAGAAATGCCAGGTTCAGAACAACTGCCCGATCAAAGTTGCAAAAATGGCAGACGGAAAGATTCAGATTTCTCCGGAAGAATGTAATCACTGCGGACGCTGCATAGGCAAATGCCCATTCGGTGCGGTGAATGAATCTCTGACCGGATATAAGATTTATATCGGCGGCCGCTGGGGTAAAAAGGTAGCCGAAGGACGCGCATTAGATAAGATCTTTACAACAGAGGAAGAGGCAATCGATGTGGTAGAGCGTGCAATCCTGTTCTTCCGTGATGAGGGAATCTCAGGAGAACGTTTTGCAGATACGATTGAAAGACTGGGCTTTGATTACGTTCAGGATAAACTGCTGAACAGCAGGATCGATAAGAAACAGATTCTTGAGAAAAATGTTGTCGGCGGCGCTACCTGCTGATTGATATTCTGAAACACAAAAATCATCTGCCGGAGGTTTTGATTTTTTGACTGTATGTCCAATATCCGGCACTATGGAAAACCCGTGGAATCTGCTCATAAGAGCGGATTTCTACGGGTTTTTTGCACGCATATCCGAACGAAATTGACAGGATGCCATGCAAAGCGGCTATCAGAACCGGAAATTCTCTATGCTCAAAAACAGAATTTGCTAATAGAATAAAGCAAGAAGGAAATAGAGGATGCTTATGGCTGATCAGAAAATAGATAATCTTTTGAATCTTGCAATGGATTCCACTGAACAGGAGCGGGAAAAATCCTGGAATCTGAACGTGGGTTATGATGAGGAACTCCGGCTTTGGGATGTGATTGTGAAATACAGCGGGGATGAGTCCGGACTTGCCGGGGATGGGATTACAGTGGTGCCGCTGCTTGGCGGTTACGCAGTTGTGACACTTCCGGAGAGTTTGCTTGAGACATATTCCGAGAGACCGCAGGTGGAGTTTATTGAGAAACCGAAGAGGCTGTATTTCAGTGACTTTCAGGCAAATACGGCAAGTTGTATCCGTTCCGTACAGGACGGAAGCGTGCTGCCGGGAATCGGAACAGGAGGGCTTTCCGGCCGGGGAATACTTATGGGCATTGTGGATTCCGGCGTGGACTACCGGCATCCTGATTTCCGTAATGAAGACGGGACTACCCGGATCTTAAGACTGTGGGATCAGAGCGCCGGGGCGGATGCAGGGGAACAGCCGGATGCGGAGAGGCGAAATCAGACAGACAGCGGAACGGAAGCACGTCAGGGCAGAGTGCAGGCACGCAGGCCGCCCCAGGGATATTCTATGGGCGTGGAATATACGGAAGAAATGATCAATGCGGCTCTGGCACTTCCGCCTGCGGAAGGATACCGGATTGTCCCGGAGCGGGATTTCAGCGGGCATGGTACGTCTGTCCTTGGGATTGCGGCAGGAAATGGCCGGGCATCCAATGGTGTAAACAGAGGTGTTGCCTATGAGAGCGATATTATTGCGGTAAAGATGGGGATTCCCCGGGAAAATTCCTTTCCAAGGACGACAGAGCTGATGCAGGGAATTGACTATCTGGTGCGTCAGGCACTGGCTCTTGGCAGACCGATGGTAATCAATCTTAGTTTTGGCAATAATTATGGTTCTCACAGGGGGGATTCCCTTCTGGAGACATACATTGATAATGTGTCCAATATGGGCCGTCTTGTAATCTGTGCAGGGACGGGAAATAACGGAAATGATAATCTGCACACGGCAGGTCAGGTTCTTGGTGAGGAGACGCAGGAAATAGAACTTGGGGTAAGTCCCTTTGAAGCTGTGCTGAATGTCCAGCTCTGGAAAGCCTATGCGGATGAGATGGAAGTTTATCTGGAACATCCGGCAGGAACAAGAATCGGCCCGCTGTATGAGGAGATCGGCCCGCAGAGATACCGTGCCGGAGATACGGAAATTCTGATCTATTACGGCAAACCCGGCCCGTTCCAGATTACCCAGGAAATTTATTTTGATTTTATCCCCCGCGGAGCTTATGTGGACAGCGGTGTCTGGAAGATCATCCTGCGGGGAAGAAGTATCAGGGAAGGCGAATATTATCTCTGGCTTCCCGGCGGAGGAGTCCTGAATCCGAATACAGGATTTTTCCTGCCCCAGGCACAGGGAACACTGACCATCCCTTCCACAGCAGCCAGAGTGATCACGGTAGGTGCCTATGATTCCCGGCTGAATACTTATGCGGATTTCTCCGGAAGAGGAAGCGTGAATCTCATCTACCGCAAACCAGATCTGGCCGCTCCCGGAGTGGACATTACCGCCCCGGTTCCCGGCGGAAGCTATGCTCCCGTGACCGGGACGTCCTTTGCAACACCGTTTGTCAGCGGGGCTGCGGCATTGTTGATGGAGTGGGGAATCGTGCAGGGGAATGATTCGTTTTTGTACGGGGAAAAGGTGAAGGCGTATCTGAGAAGGGGAGCCAACCCCCTGCCGGCGTTTGGGAGGTATCCTAATGAGGAGATTGGGTATGGGGAGGACGTTATAATAAGGTTACATTGATAGAAGCCAATAAAATCAAGTGTTTCCGCTCATTTTCCCCAAAACAGAAATGAAACACTTTCAATGGATTCAGAGGAAAATCTGCCCGGGTTGGAATCGAAAATCCAGTTTGATGAGA
>JAUNGM010000017.1 GCA_030524545.1 Eubacteriales bacterium | reverse complement strand
GGATTTTATTTAAGTTTGGATATCGCAGGAAATCCAAACGTTTGGATTTCCTGCGTCATATAACTGCAGTTCAATTCCCATCTGCTTTGCCTGAGACTGTGCTGCATTAGCAAAACGTTTTGTATATTCGTTTTGTATACTATATAGCGTAACTCCGATCCGAATCCGAGAATTATCACTCACCGTACTTTCGTCTGCATTCAGGTTTGCTGCATCTTCGTATTTCTGCTGCATATCCGTCTTTTTTTGTGCCGCTGCACATCCCTGCAAAGCCAAAACAGTAATAACTGCACACGCAGTAAAAACAATTTTATTCTTCAAATGCTAATCCTCTCTCTTCTGCATCATCTGATACGCTTTTGGACTTATGCCCTCCGCTTTTTTAAAGACAATCGAAAAATATTTAGGATTATAATATCCACACATTTCCCCGACCTTCTGAACAGAAATGGAATGATCCTTTAACAGCTTTTTTGCAATTTCCATTCTTTCATCTGTCACAAATTCATTAAATCCCTTATTGTTTTCTCTGCGAAACAGCGTTCCGATATATCCCGGTGTTTTTCCAAAAGTTTCCGCTATGAAATTCAGATCAATATCTTCTGTTACATGTTGTCTGACAAAAGCAGTGATATCTTTTATGATCTGCCGCTTTCTCACTGCATCTTCTTTCTCCATGTCAGCCATGCATTGCATCATTTCTTTAATTTCACGCCTGAGTTCAAAGTCGCTCCATAGCTCTGAGAATCGTTTTCCAACGTATATTTCATTGTTTTTCTGTCTTTCATTGCAATATTTACAAATACTGTCATAATTTTCCCGAAGTTCCAAAATGGTATCTACGGATTTGCCCTGCTTTAAAAGATCCTGGAATTTTTCTAAAATTTTCTGTTCTCCCTGCGCAACGTAATTTGCAATTCCGTTTATAGCAATGCCTGTTCCGTTTACGCTCTTTGGAAGTGCTGCATATGTAATTAGCTTCTCTCCGGTATTAAAAATTTTGCAGTCAGAAGCAATGTTTGCCTGATTATAAGATCGATGCAGTTCCTCAAGCTGAAATACCATTTCTCCAACTCCTGCAAGAGCTTTCATACGTCCCTTTTTTTCAATAAGGTGTACAATTTCTAAAAGAGTTTTTTCTATATATTTTTTCTGGCTCATCTCGGAAAAATGGAATATTACCGCTATGTTTCCATGATCGTCTGTCATATTATAAAACTTTCCGTTAATTCTCGCCTCCAGACATTCATCCACAATCGTTTTCACAGTTAACTCCATCTGCGCATCTGTTACCTGATTCCCTTCATAGGAAATGACGGCTGCCAGCAGAAAGGGATCTTCAAATCTGATATTCAAAAGCTCCAGCCGCTGTATCCCAACCTGAACATGATTCCCCTGCAAAATGTATAAAAGAACTTCTCTTTCCAACTCTTTACGAAGCATGTCCTGTTCCTGTGATTTCTTCCAGAACTGCTGCATTTCCACCTGCTTTTTTCTGATATCAGCAATGCAGTTTTCCACAAGACCGAGAAGTTCTTCTCTTTTCAAAGGCTTCATGATATAGTCCTTCACGCCTAATTTCACCGCCTGCTTCGCATATTCAAAGTTTTCATACCCGGAAATGATGATCACCGTCATATCATCATCATTTTTTCGCAGTTGTCCCACAAACTCCAGGCCACTGCACAATGGCATACAGATGTCCGTAATGACCAGATGAATCATCTGTTGTTTTACGATCTGCAGAGCCTCCTCCCCGTTGGACGCTTCTATGAATTCAATTTCTTCTTTCAGACTGCGCTCAAGCATTGTAACTATGCCCCTGCGCGTCACCTTTTCATCATCTGCTACCAAGATTCGAAACATCTGCTATTCCCCCAGCATTATTTTCACTTCTATATTTATTCCGCCCTGCTCACCATTGGCAATAAATATATCGCTTCCCTTTTTACAAATTCGGTCCATTCGCTGCAATACATTAATGATTCCGATGGATTGACGTCCTTCCTCTTTTTGTGTCATGGATGTTCTGCATTTCATAGCTGCCTGAAGCTGCTGTAACTTTTCTTCCGGCACTCCACATCCATTATCGAAAATATCAATTACCAGCTTTCCATCTTCCTGAAATGCACGAATCACCAATTTCCAGGGTGCCGGCACACCTTTAAATCCATGCTGAAAACTATTTTCCACCAAAGGCTGCAGGAACATCTTCGGCACCATAACATCACGACAAGTATCGTCACATTCCATCTCATAAGAAAAATCATCATCATACCGAAGCTTCATCAGGGAAATATAATTCTGAAGATTATCCCATTCCAAATGAAAAGGGACTTCATATCCTTTCCATCGTATTGTATAGCGAAAAATATCTCCCAAAGCCATTAATGCATTTCCAACCTTATAACAGCGGTCTATCTCACATTGCATCCGCATTGTTTCAAGAGTATTGAATAAAAAATGAGGATTGATCTGCGCCTGTAATGCACGAAGTTCTGCTTCACTCTGCGCTTTTTCCTTCGCAACGATTTCATCGATCGCAGCCTGAAGTCTGTCTGCCATATGCTGAAACCGCCGTTTCATACGGGATACTTCATCGTTATACTTGTCCTCTTCCAAACGAATATAAAAATCTCCCGTTTCTACCTGTTTCATAGCTTTATCTAATACAACCAGTCTGTTCAACATCTTCTTGATTACCATATAAGTCATCAGAAGAATCAATATGATTCCAGCAGCTGCCACAGCACCAACTTTCCAGATCATATCTCTGGCGGACTGTACAATTATATTTTCCTCAAGCAATACTGTACATATAATACCTGTTTCCTTATTCTCTTTTTGTAAAATTCTATATACCGTTCCATTGCATTCTACGGAATCTACAAAACTGACCAGCTCATTTTCAAAAATCTGCGGCTGTTTCATCCCTAAATTCTCTGACTGATAAATTGTCTTCCCCGTTTTGTCAGAAAAAATATACTTCACCCCGGACGTCTCATTTGGAAGATTTCTGGAATCAATTACTTTTTCAAAGGGAATACTCAATTCTACAATTCCTATTATTTTGTCCGAACTCACATTCCTGATGTTCAGATAAACAGGGAATATCATATCTTCTGTATTCGCCAAATTCAGATCCGTTCCCTGCGCGCTGCTTTCCATACGATAAACATTTCCATGCCAGGCTGTCTGATGCCGATCCGCCTCTTCCATATTTTCAAAATCACTTAAAGAAAGAATTGAGAATTTCCAGTTGTTCTCACTGTGCACCTGCTCATTTGAGGAATATACGTACATATAAGAAAACAGATTGGGGTAAATCTGTCTTATATCGATCCATTCTTCCTGTATGTCTTCCCAGAAAATCGAAATCTCATGGTCACTGGGCTGGCTTATCTCATCCATGAAATACAATAATTCCTGACTATATTCAATATCACTGAGCGCACTATTCGCATCATTCAGACTTGACGAGATAGCACTATTTACCTCGTTGATGCTTTCTTCTATTTTTTTATCTGCTTCCTCATATAAAGATTGTTTGTATGATTGATAATAAAAAGCGCCAATAAAAAATGTCGGCACGACTAATATGCAGACTATGATCAACGTAATCTTATATACTAATCCAAGTTCAAGAAATTTCTGCTTCATTTGTTTAGTCCTCTGCTTTCCATTTCTTATTTTAATCGACACTACATACAATTGCAATAAAACAATATTCAAATTTAGCAGGCTCTGCTTGTCATGTGTTACTGTTCACGCCTTCGGCAATGGAATTTGGGCTTGTATGTCTCGGGATTTTGGCATATTCATGCCAAAACACCCCGCGGGATATTACCTGTGAATAGTAAACGCGATCTATATTGTCAGTTCCTCCATCAGCTCCGGTACGGTAGTCATCTGTTTCAGGCGGGCCGCATTTGTTCCGCAGAAGATCAGCCCGTTTTCTACATCCCCCCGGACAGCAGCGATCAGAGCTTGGGTAATACAGTAGGGAGCCTTCGCCGGATTACAGGCGGCAAGGCAGGAAAGACAGCGGTTTACACGTACCTGTCCCCGGCTGACTTTTTCCAGGAAAGCGTTTCGGATAGCGCGCCCCGGCATACCCACCGGGCTTTTGATGATTTCTATAGAAGAGGCATCTGCATCCAGATAAGCCTGCTTAAATGCCTGCGCAGCATCGCACTCTTTGGTAACAACAAAGCGCGTGGCAAGCTGTACGCCGTCCGCGCCAAGCTCCAGGGCATGTTTTACATCCGCCTTATCAAAGATTCCGCCGCCGACAACCACAGGAATATGCCTGCCGTATTTCCGTCCGTACTCCTGTACTGCTTCTATGATTGCCCGTATCTCCCTGTCATAGTCCATACGGGTAATACTCTCCAGTTGTTCCCTGGTAAATCCCAGATGGCCGCCTGCTTCCGGTCCCTCAATGACAACCAGATTAGCAGTCCGTTGATAATGTCTGTCCCACAGCTTCAGTATCACCCTTGCAGATTTTGCAGAGGATACGATCGGTGCGATCTTCGTCTGCGTCTCATACCCTCTGACCATTCCCGGCAGATCCGCAGGAAGTCCTGCTCCGCTGATAATCAGATCCGCGCCGGCTTCGCATGCGGCACGCACCTGGGCTTCGTATTCCTTAGTAGCAGCCATGATATTGACTCCTACCAGGCCGCCCCTGGACTGCTCTTTAGCCAGAGCAAGGTGCTTCTTCAGGGCACGCAAATTACTTTCATGGCAATTTGTCAAAAAGTCCGGTTCTTCAAATCCGATCTGTGCAGCCGAGATCACACCCACTCCTCCTGCATGTGCTACTGCCCCTGCAAGCCCCGAAAGACTGACTCCAACCCCCATACCTCCCTGTACAATGGGAAGACGTGCTGCTTTATTTCCTATCACTAATGGCTTCATAAGAAATCTCCTCTATTTTTATATTAAAATATTTTGATAATCAAAGTATTTTTATATAAAAATACACTATTCCTGTTATAAAGTCAAGATATAGCAGAGATAAACAGCTTCACAGAAATACCATCTATTTATAATACTGCATCAATCAGCTTCTTCGTATACTCTGTTTTCGGACAGTTGATAATCTCATCCGTTGTCCCCGTCTCTACTGCCTTTCCATTATGCAGTACCAACACCTTATCACAGAAGGCCTGGACGAGGGCAAGATCATGACAGATCAGCAGAAACGAAAGCTTCTTCTTCTCTTTTAATTCCTTCAAAAGCTCCAGTATCTGCTTCTGTACAGTTACATCCAAAGCACTGGTAGCCTCGTCGCAGATCAGCAGCGCCGGGTCTACAGCCAGAGCCCTGGCAATTGCGGCCCTCTGGCACTGTCCTCCGCTGACCTCATGAGGATAGCGGTCTGCAAATTCCGATGTCAGTCCACAGGTAATAAGCAGCTCTTCCACCTTTTTTCTGGCTTTCTTTTTACTCATACCTATATTTCTCAGACTTTCCCCAATGCCGTCCCCAAGGGTACAGCGAGGATCAAAGGATTCCACAGGCATCTGGAAAACCATTTGGATCTTCTGATAAGCCTTGCGCAATTCCTTGCCTCTGGCATGGGTGATATCTTCTCCAAGCAGCACTACCTTGCCCTCCGTAGTCTCCAGAAGGCGGGTGATCATTTTTGCAATGGTACTTTTTCCGGAACCTGATTCGCCTACGATTCCAAGGCACTCGCCCCGTTCTACGGTAAAGCTTACGTCATCTACTGCGGTAAATGTTTTCTTTCCGGTGATAAATACTTTTTTTAAATGTTCTACTTGCAATATTGTATCAGACATATCAATCCCTCCGTAAATGCAGCACAGAATTCATCAGATTTTGGGTATAAGCATCTTCCGAGTGGTTCAGCACACGATCTGCGGGGCCGTAATCCATCATATTGCCATTCTGCAGCACCAGAACCTGATCAGCCATTGCCCCCACAACACCAATATTATGGGTGACAAGTATCATGGCCGTTCCGTAATCCTTACGCAGCAGCTTCATCTCTTCCAGCACCTGCTTCTGCACGGTCACATCCAAAGCACTGGTCGGTTCATCTGCCAGAAGCAGAGACGGCTTCATCATCATGGCGGCACAGATTCCCACACGCTGGTTCATACCGCCGGACAATTCAAAAGGATAGCTGTCCAATACCCGCTTATAATCATCCAGGCCTATTTTTTTCATCAAAACCCAGGCACGCTCATAAGCTTTCTCTTTTGTAATACTTTCGTGTTCCAACAGACTCTCGTAAATCTGGGCTCCAATGGTGCGGATAGGACACAGGGCGGCTTTGCAGTCCTGGAATACCATCCCGATTTCCGGTCCCAGAAGCCTGCGCTGCTCCTTTTGCGGCATATCCACCACATTCTGGCCTTTATAGTAAATGTCGCCCCTCGTTACCATGCCTCCTCCGCCCAGGAGGCCCATGATGGCCTTAATGATGGTGCTTTTACCGCTGCCGGATTCACCAACCACACCCAGGATTTCCCCCGGATTCAGGTTAAAGCTGATATCCCGGACAACAGGCTTTCCGTTATAACAAATAGTAACATGTTCTACCCGCAGCAATGGTTCCATAATAAGCAGTCTCCTCGTTATTCTACATTCAGATCTGCAGTAATTTCATAATAATCACACGGATGTGCAGCCATACCGGTTACATTAGAGCTTGTAACAATACCCATGTTCAGATGAGATACAAAAAAGATTGCGCTTTCATCCAGCATAGCCTGCTGCATCCGGATGGCAAGCTCACCTCTTTTTGCAGCGTCAAATTCCTGGTGGAGCTGCTCGTACAGGGTTTCCACTTCCTCAATCTTATGATTGGAACGGTTCTTTGCTGAGCTCTCCAGCGCGCATGTGGTAAAGAAATATTCCGGATCGCCGGTCGGCGCAGTGGTAAGAGAGCTTACATATACATCATAATCTCCAGTCTCAAGGATGCTTAAATGATCCTGTGTGCAGTTTACATCTACGTCAATTCCGATTTCCTTCAGAGTTGCCTGGGCATATTCTGCCAGCTTCGGCTGTTCCAGACGTCCCGGATAAGTCAGCCAGCGTACGGTCAGCTTCTGTCCGTCTTTGTCTGCGTATCCATCACCGTCTGTATCTGTCCATCCGGCTTCCTCCAGAACGGCCTTAGCGCCTTCCGGATCATAATCCGGAGCAGTTACCGCTGCATTACCATAACTGAAGCTGTCAGGGAATGCTGCTTTTGCCGGAATTCCCCTCCCTTGCATCAGAACTGTGCAAAATCCCTCTTTATCAATTCCCATACAGATGGCCTTACGCACTGCCTCATCCTGCATGATCTCAGAATCATAGTTAAACTGTCCAAAGAAGCAGCGGCTTGTCGCACAGGAATTAATGGTATACTCCGGATTTCCGTCAAACAATGCATAGCTGTCATAGGAAAGCCCGTATGTCCCCTGAATATCACCTGTCTGCAGAGAAGCCGCCAGAGAACTGGCATCACTGAAGGTCTTCACAACCACTTTATCAACGCTCACTTCTCCGCCCCAGTAATTCTCATTCTTTACAAGATCAATCTGAGTATCCGTAACCTTTGAAGCTATGTACGGGCCGGTACCTGCAACATTAGCAGTACCGGCAGAATCACCTTCCACACCGTCCGTACCGTAATCCATATCAATGATTGCTCCATACGGATCACCAAGATAATTGATGATTGCCGGGCATGGTTCAGTCGTATAGATCGTAATCGTCATACCGTCAGCATCAATATGGTCAACCTTCAGGTCGCTCGGAGCACGGTCGTGCACTGCAAGAAGATGGTCCAGACATTCTTTTACAGCTTCTCCATCCATCGTACGTCCGCTGCTAAACTGAACATCGTCGCGGAGAGTGATCTTAACAGTATTATCATCTACAAACTCATAATCCGTAGCCAGCCACGGTTCAATCTCCATATTGTCATTATACTTAAACAGTGTTTCCCCAACGCCGTAACGAAGTGCACTCCATCCGGAATAGTTATTATGTGGATTCAAACCTTCATCTCCCATTTCCACGCCATAACCGGTAGTTCCATAAACGAATGCCTTTTCCCCATCGGCAAATACAGGTGCCGCGGCCATAGAAGCAACCAGCGCTGATGTCAAAAGGACTGTAAGAATTTTTTTCTTCATGTTCATTCCTCAACTTTCTTTATCATAATCATGTATCTATAAAGAGTCCGGCATCACATTTTCCTGCAGAAAAAACGCCTGCCGGACTCTCATATTCTTAATAAACTGCATTTTCACCGAGTCATTGGATTCTTATGCATACTCTGGTATTCAATATATCTTTCCTGATTATTTATTCCTCTGTTTCGGATCCATATAGTCACGGATCGTATCACCAAGCAGATTAAAGATCATAACTGTTACAAAGATCGCTCCGCCGGGTGCCAAAGCCATCCACGGTGCTGTCTGAAGCATCACCCGACCGTCGCTGATCATACTTCCCCACTCAGCCATCGGCGGTTTTACGCCAAGGCCCAGAAAGGAAAGTCCGGCCAGCTCCATCATCATGGTACCGATATCCAGAACGGACGTAACCAGAATCGGCCCGGCAATATTCGGAAGAATATGTTTCAACAGAAGCTTCGGCATGCTGCTTCCTGACAGCCTGGCAGCCATCAGATAAGGGGCTTCTTTCTCGGTCAGAGTCAGGCTTCTTGCCAAACGCGCAAACTTCGGCCAGCTTATCACTCCCAACGCAATGATCGCATTCTGTACGCCGCCTCCCAGGACGCCGGCTACCGCAAGAGCAAATACCAGCCCCGGAAATGCCAGAAACAGATCGGAAATACGCATCAGAACCGTATCTATTTTTCCGCCGCACCATCCGCAGAGGATCCCTATTGCAGTTCCCACTACGGTAATAACCGCAACCAGAACAAGCGTTGCAAAAATACTCGTGGTACTTCCAATAATGACACGGGACAGCATATCACGTCCGTAGCGGTCCGTACCCAAAGGATGTGCAGAGCTTGGCGGAAGCTGTGCATCCATCAGGTTCTGTGCATAGGGATCATAAGGACATAGATATTTGGCAAAGACCGCAATCAGCAGAAGCGCTCCTGCGAGTATAAGGAAAAATATCAGTTTGGCTTTCATATGGTTCTTTTTGATTTTCTGTTCACGGACTGTAATCTTTTTTTCTTCACTCATGCTCCATTACCTCCCAGGCGTACGCGGGGATCCAGATAATGGTAGATGATATCCGTTACCAGATTCACCACTACATAAATCATTGCCATCCATGCCACATAGGCCTGAATGATAGGATAATCACGCATGGTAATGGCATCTACTGCCATCTTTCCCACGCCGTCCCACATAAAGATGTTTTCTACGATCGCCGTACCGCCGAGCAGGCTTCCGATAGATAATGCAAGCAGGGTAATAATCGTAAGCATAGACGACTTCATAACGCTCTTCCAGATGATCACCTTACCACGGACACCTCTGGCTCTTGCTCCGGCCACATAGTCCTTATTCAGTTCCTCAAGAACCGCAGCCCTTACCTGCCTGGTGTATTTGGAAGCCATGGAAATCGCCAGTGTCAATGTCGGAAGAATCAGGCTGACTGCTGTGTTATCCGTTGTTATGACCGGAAGCCAGTTCAGTCTTATGGAAAGGAAGTACATGAGTACAAGCGCCGCAAAAAAATTTGGCATGGAATTTCCCATAAAACTCAGAAAACGGATCAGATAATCCACCCATTTGTTATGCTTCACAGCAGATAAGATTCCAAGGGGAATTGCAATGACAACAGTCAATAGAATAGAGGACAGTGTCAGAAGCAAAGTAGCAGGAAGCTTTGAAACAAATGTTTCAAACACATCTTTATGGGAAACATAGCTTTCTCCCATATCGCCTGTCAGCATTCCTCCAAACCAGTTGGCATATTGAACCAGAAACGGCTTGTCCAGCCCGTATTCCGCTTTTGCCGCATCAATGATTTCCTGTGAAACCGCCGTGCCGGTATTTTCATACATATAAGTTACCGCATCTCCGCCGGCCAGCCGCATCATGGCAAAAGATAGAAATGTAATTCCGATCAGTATCGGGATGAGCTGTAATAATCGTTTTATTATGTACTTTCCCATAAGCGTTCTCTTTGTTCCTCCCCTTCATCGGTTTACAGTTTTTTCCAAATTTGTTCACACTTTGTTTTTAAATCTTTTTTATTTTAGCAAATGAAAAAAAGCACCACAACCCGCCCTGGGGGTTATAGTGCCATTCTATTTCGGAATGGATATCCATTCCTTTTACTCTATTCTCTTAATGCAAAACTTCCGAACAGACTGTCTGCCCGTCAGTCATATTCCCAGCTTCTCCTTCAAAAAATCCACAAACTTCCCTGCCCATGCAGAGAGCGGTTCATTCTGACGTTTTACATAGCCGAACAAAACCTGGTTTTCATTTCCTGACAAAGGAACCTCGCCGGTTACCTTTCTCCAGGGTTCCTCTGCCAGATAGCCCCCGCTGATATTCACCAGATCGCTTACATGAAGAATCCTTTCCATTATATAATCGCTGTTGGTAGTGATCACTGTCTCCGCATCAGCGGCGGTATCGCCGTTTTCGTCTGAAATGTCCCAGTAATTGTCCGGTGAAAATTCATCCGGGAAGCGCTGGATCAGTTTCAGGCCGGACAGGGTCATCTGTCTGCCCTCCTCTTGCCAATAAGGATGTCCCGCCCCTGGATACAGGGTAATATCCGTCGTTTTTAAGGCAGTGAATTCCAGATAATTCCTTGCCAGAAAATACTGAAATGCAGGCAATTGATTTTTCATCACATAGACAAATCCCACATCATCGCTGCGTTCCCGCACCCGATCCACAATCTCCCTGCTGCTTGCGGAATAAACCTGATAATGAATGCTCTCCTTTTGATTCTTCTGATAAAACTGCACAAACATATCCGCAAACCAGGAGCTTGGGTTACAGGATACCAAAAGCACCTCTTTTTCCTCCTGCCTGTCAAATGCCTGCAGCTTTTCCAGATGATCCAGAATAGGACATGCATACTTATAAACATGCTCCCCCTCACGTGTCAGGCGGATTCCCTTGGCATACCTCTCAAACAGCGTTACATTCATGGATGTTTCCATCGCCTTAATGACCTTGCTCACACTGGACTGTGTCGTATACAGAACCTCCGCCGCCTTACTGATGGAGCCCGTCCGGGCACATGCCGCAAAATACTGCAGTTGTTTTAAATCGACCATTTTCTCTTTGCTCCCTGATTTTACTTTAATCCTACCAAGATTTTCATTCTGCTATTTTAGCAGATACACTTTATTTCTTGTTTTTCCACGACTCTCTAATAAGCCTATTTTTTCTGCCTTTGCCAAAAGTCGTGAAGCTGTTTTAGGCTGAACCTCCAACAGCTTTGTAGCAAATACACTACTAATCTCTGAGTTTGTATCCAAATACTTCAATATCACCTTCATACGTGCTTGATCCAATTCGGACATTAATTCGGACATTGATTCGGGCATTGATTCGGGCATCCTTTTGTAATCAAATCCCTCCCGAATATGAATTGTTGTTTCCAGATAAGTTCTGTCTTCGTCCATATCAAATTCTGGTGCTGGAGAACCATTTTTTTTCAATTCTCTAAGTATTTTCGTAATTCCGGTTCCTTGCTTTTCCGATAGATCAATTTCTTTAAACAGTTCACCAATTCTACGATTCCTGTATTTCCTGGCTCTTGCTTTACCTGCCGAAAATTTTTCCAGATTAATCCATTTTGCCAGTCCCGGATAATTAATAATCATGATACGATCTGTATATATTCTTATCTCCACTGGTTCCGGCTCTCTGTAAGATTTATGAAATACTGCATTAACCACAGCCTCTTCCAATGCATTATATGGATAGTTGAAATACCTCTCTGCTTCAGCCTGGCCTTGTATCTTGACAACCTTTTCCTCAATCACATTCGTTTTCATATAATCTAATACATCTTTTACTTGTTTCCAAATTGGTCCATAAAATGTCTTTTCAATAAAATCATCGGAACCTTCTGCTTCTTCTGTATTAAATTTTACCAAATCAATCTGTGCACCCGGAATCAATTTATCCGGTCTTTCTGCAAACATCAGAACACCAATATTACGAATGTCCAGTTCTGTATCGGTTTCATCAGCAACTTCTAACGAAACAAGCAGTTCTTCCATTGTACTTGTATTAATATCATTTACCAATGTGCTGTTACTATCATGAAGAAAATCTTCCAAAAAACCACGACGGATATCTTTTATGGTTGCTCTTCTGTTTACACGGTCATCGTATGGAACTGAATTAAATTTATCAAACAATTCTGCAATTTCATCTCTCTTTGCAACCGTTGTCAAAGATGCTGGACGAATCCAGTATTGCATCCTTTTATCAATTTTCTTTCCCTTTTCTAAATAAACATCTATAGGTGACTGATACGGCCCACTGTCCCCGGCCGTACACCACAGATATATCAAATATATTCCAGAATTCTTGTAATTGACAACCTCAATCCTCGGAATATAACGCGGCGAGATCTGATTACAATATTCAAATATCTTCTGTTGTATAAAATCCAATTCTGTAACAGCCAATCCTTTTGGAGGTAAGACAGGGACTCCATCATTTGCGTGTACCCCGATTACAAGATAGCCGCCATTCATATTATTATAATCATTAGCAAAGGCACAGATTGTATGAACAATATCATTCGGATTCCAACCTTCTTTATACTCAATTCGGTCTTGTTCTACTACTTGTCCCGCGAGTAATGTATCTATCTTTAATGGAATCATTGCATTACCACCTTTCTGAAAACACCTTTATAGCTATGTTTCATTTACCACTCTGCCAAATTTTCCAAATCATACCCTATATTTTCATTATTTGTATTGATTGCCTGCATTGTGCTTTTATCTCTCTAATTTTATTATATGAGGAAATCAAACTTCTTTCAAGCCAAACAAAGCTGTCGGACACCTCGTCCGACAGCAAATGTTTTTCCTATTTAGGCATTCTCCACATAGCAAAGCTTACATTCTTTCCCTTCTGTTCAACAAAACGCTTTTGACTGATATCATTTTAGATATTCTTCAGACTGGAAACGGCAGCTCTCAGCCACATCTCACTTTTCTCCATTTCCCTTAATGCATTTTCAAGGCAGTGTTCCGTCTCATTCAAACCGCAGTTTGCCGCAAAATTTCTCAGTTCATTCATGCACTGCATGTGATTAATGCAGCATTTCTCCAATTCCTGTGCATATTCCATCAGGGAACGTGAGTTCCTGCTTGCGCGTATTTCTTTATATACATACTCCATATGCCCCTCCTGTCTGATCCGGCCAACCTGTTCATCCTTATCATACCACGAAAAGACCATTTTGCAAAAGCCACTCAGAGGGAAAAAATCTAACTTTTATTATTTTTAAAAGTGTATCCTGCGTGTCGCAATTTTATCCAGAAGCGGTTCGCTGTGGGATACCACGATCATACCGATTTCCCGCTCCTGTACTTCCTTCAGCAGAAAATTCCAGATCTGGCTCTGGGTGATCAGGTCAAGCATGGTGCTGATCTCGTCTGCGATCAGGAATTTCGTATCTTTTCCCAGCGCCCTGGCAATACAAAAACGCTGCAGTTCCCCGCCGGACAGCTCCTGGGGATACCTGTTCATCCAATCGGCCTCAATACCAAGCCCCCGGATGATCCGCTCTTCAATCTGCTGTCCGTCTGCCAGAGTATCCCGCATCTTCAATCTGGGATTTACCGCGCGTTCCGGATGCTGCCAGATCATCTGCACAGGACAGTACCCTTTTTTCGGAAGCGGCCTGCCATCCAGAAGGACTTCCCCGGATTTTGGGGAAAGGTAGCCTGCAAGCACCTTGCACAGGGTTGTCTTTCCAAAACCGCTGGGGCCTAAGACAGCCGCCCGCTCATGGCTTTCTACCTGAAGATTTACATTATGAAAAATTTCTTTATCCTCATAGGAGAATGTCAGATTTTTCCCTTCCAGAATCATGATACGCCTCCTGCCATTTGATTTGCCTTAGAGTGATTTTCATATTTTGAAACAGCAAGCGGCTCCCCGTGGTATTTCACACACCGGACAGTCCCGCAGCCAACCCGCTGCATGGGAATCTCACCCTGACATTCTTCAGAATACTCCTGACACCTCGGCCCGAAGGGACACCCTTTTGGCATATCCTTCACATAGGGCTGCACGCCCGGAAACGGCTGAAAGCCATTTTGAGGCAGCGCACGCCACAATGCCTTTGTATAAGGATGGCGCAGTGTTTCTTCAGATGCAAAATCAGAAACCAATGCTTCCTCTATGGTAGTCCCTGCATAAAATACAGCGATCCGGTCAGCCACCTCCAATGCCAGTTCAATGTCATGGGTAATCAGCAGCACCCCATTTCCCTCGTCTGCAAAAGCCCGGAAATCCTCCATGGATTTCTTCGCCAGTGCCAGATCCATTCCGGGTGTAGGTTCATCCGCGATGATCAGTCTCGGATTTCCCATCAGCGCGGAGGTCAGCAGCACACGCCTGGTCATTCCGCCGGAACACTCAAAGGGATACTTTGTATCCACATCCCTTCCAAGCCCGTATCTGCGGAACAGCTCCTTCTGTTTTTTTATCCTCTTCTGATCTTTTCTGCTTCCGCTCACCTGTTCTCCCACCTTCATCAAAGGATCCAGGTAAGTGGTACTCTGCGGGACAAAGGCAATCTTATTTCCCCGAAGCTTCCGTATCTGCTCTCCTGTCAGTTCCTGGCCTTCAAAATACATCCTGCCGCCTGTTCTTGCATTATAGGGAAGCATGTCCAGGATCGCGTGGGCAAGAAGGCTTTTGCCGGAACCGCTGGAGCCCACGATTGCCACGATCTCCCCTTCATGCACGGAAACAGACAGTTTGGAAATGACCGGAAGCTCGATCTGACGGCTTCCCCTGCTGTTTTCATACTGTAAGAAGGAAACGGACAGTTCATCAATCTCCAGGATATGTTCTTTATTGATACAACTCATAAGTTCCTCCTATTCGTGTACACTGTTCGGATCCAGGATTCTCCGAAGGGCCGTGCCTCCCAGGTCAAACAAGACCACTGTCAGCACCAGCATCATTCCCGGAAACAGTGCCAGCCACCATTTTCCCATGATCAGATATTTCATACTTTCTGATAAGATCACTCCGATGGCAGGCTGCTCTGTGGAAAGTCCGAATCCCAGGAACGTGATACTGGATTCATGAAGGATCGCGTGGGGAAACAGAAGCACAAGTCCCACCAGAAACTGCGGAAGAAGATGAGGCAGCATATGCTTCACCGCGATCTTTGCCTTGCTCTGTCCCAGTTTTGCTGCAATTTGGATATACTCACTCTCTTTTAACTGCATCACCTCTCCTCTGATCAGACGTGCCAGAGAAGTCCAGTGCGTCAGGGCCACTCCCGTGATCACACCCTTCAGCCCTTTCCCCATTGCATAGGAGATCAGGATCAGAAGCAGCATATGCGGAATGCCCATCACCATATCAATGACAAAGGTAATCACCGAGTCCGCCCTTTTGCCCAGGGTTGCTGCAGCGATTCCCATGATCAGAGCAACCACTGCGCTGACACCCGCCGCACAGACACCGATCAGAATGCTCATGGATAAACCTGTCAGCGTCCTGTAAAACATATTTCTTCCAAGCCAGTCCGTACCAAAGGGGTACTGCAGGCAGGGAGAAAGATTCTTTCTGGAAAAATCCGTCACCATTGCCGCTTCATGGCACAATCTTCCGGAAATCGCCACTGCTGCAAGAAAAAGCAGTGAGATGACAAGAAGCACCTTTGCTTTTTGCCGTTGATTCATTTTCCGTCCGTCTGATCTCTGCCGGTTTCTTTTTCCTGAATTTGTTCTTCCCTGACCTGTTCTTTTCGGATCGTTCTTCATTCTCTCTTCCCTCCTCTCCGGATACGCGGATCAACCACGCCGTAAAGAAGGTTTGCTATAAAGTTGCCGAGAAAAACGATTGCCGCAGTGATCAACGTAATCCCCATCAAAAGAGGCACATCACTGCCTGTTCCTGCCGCAACCGCAGCCTGCCCGAGACCGGGATAAGAAAACACCTGCTCCACCAGCACAGAGCCGCCGATAATCTCACTGATCGAAGCAAACTGAAGGGTCATTGCAGGCAGGAGAACATTGCGGAGCCCATGGCGTTTCATAATACTGAGCGTGTTCTCACCCCTTGCCCTGGCAAAAAGGACATAATCACTCTCCATAATGTCGAGCATTTTTTCCCTGGTATGCAGGGTAATATTGGAAATTCCCGTAATGCTTAAGGTCACTGCCGGAAGGATTGCATGACGCACCCTGTCCAGAAAAGTAACACCGCCGGCCTCCACACCGATCGGGACACTTAATCCGATGGGCAGCACCTTCAGCCAGACTCCAAAAACGATCAGCAGGAGCAGCGCAAGCCAGAAGGCGGGCGTACTGGCGATCACAAGGGAATACCCTTTGATCACTTTGTCAGCAAAGCTTCCTTTCCATACTCCGGCAATCACTCCCAGGAGAAATCCCAGAATCCCGGAAATAATCCAAGCCAACCCCATCAGAAACAGAGAGTTGGCTAATTTTACAGCAATTACCTTTGTCACAGGCTGACGGTAAAGAAGGGAGGTTCCCATATCCCCCCTTACCGCATCCTTTGCCCAGTTCATGTACCGTTCCGCAGGATCCTTGTCCACGCCCCAGTAAGACCTCAGCTTTTCTTTCTGCGCCTCGCTCATGGACCCCAGGGCCGCCTGCCCCACATTGGCCTGCAGAGGGTCAATGGGGGAGGCGGATACCAGGGCGAAGGTAACAACGCTCACGGCAAACAAAAGCAATATCATTCTTATCAGGTTTTTTCCTGCAAATATGAGATGATTCTTCATCAAGACTGATTACTCCCATTCCCATTCGTCAATATTGTTTACAATAGACCAGCCATGTCCGTGCGGATGCAGCTTCTGGTCAGCTACCTTCAGACCGTCACGTACAAAGTACAGGTGATCGATATTGCACAGCCAGATCCACGGAATGTCCCCTTCCTGGGTGATACCGGTGGTTCCGTCCCACTGTGCTTTTTTCCAGAGGTCATAGGATGCTTCCAGGTCAGAACTCTGAAGAGCTTCGTCCATATATTTGTCCACGGTTTCGTTGGCATAGGGAGAATATTCCGCAGATCCTGTATCCTTCATGGTATGGTAAATGTTATAAAGCTCCATCGGCGAATGAGCGCCCCAGCCCCATACAAGTGCATCGGACTGTGCTCTGTCATAGGCAGTATCCCAGCCTACGCCTTCGGTCGTCACTTCCACGCCCAGTTCTTTTAACTGATTCGCCGTATCTTCTGCAAGTGCCTGGCGGACAGAATCACCGTTGCTGAACATCAGGGTAAATGCGGCTTTTTCTCCGTCTTTCTCGCGGATGCCGTCCTCGCCTTCTGTCCATCCGGCTTCATCCATCAGCTTCCTGGCAGCGTCCAGGTCGTACTCTGTTACAGCTTCCTCATTGTACCAGGGCATCTTGTCGCAGACGCTGTAGGCAATGGTTCCGTAACCGTTTAATACGTGGTCGATCATTTCTTCCCTGTCAATGGCAAGGTTAATGGCACGTCTTACATTTACATCTGCGGTAAAGGAATTGCCGTGTGTCACACCGTCTTTGTCCTCCGGTTCCGTGCATGGAAGATTAAATCCGCGGTTGTCTACGGTTTCTACATTCAGCAGGCTGTATCCTTCGATCTCCTGGTCACTGTAGGATGCTGCCGTATGAGCCACATCTGCCGTTCCGGACATAGCTGCTGCAAGAGCTGCATCCTCTTCCATAAAGAGGACCGTCAGTTTCTGAATCTTCGGAGTTTCTCCATAGTAGTCCGGATTAGCTTCAAAAATTACCTGCTGGCCTTTGTCCCACTGCTTCATGATGTAACGGCCGGAGCCGATGGGATTCTGTCCGTAATTCTCATCATAAGCATGTTCTGGAACGATTCCCACAATTGCCATGGTATACGGCCAGATGGAATACGCTTCGTTCATATGGAACTCCACGGTAGTATCATCTACTGCCACTGCTTCCTTCAGCATGGTAAAGTCATTCACAGAGCTGTTGTCACGGCAGGTATTATAGGTAAATGCAACATCTTCTGCTGTCAGCGGCTCACCATCCGTGAATTTTACATCATCACGGATCTTCACCGTCCAGGTAAGACCGTCCTCGCTGCAGCTGTATTCTGTTGCAAGGTCATTCTCAATTCCAAGCTCTTTATTCGTACGCACCAGGGTACTCTGGATCAGAGGCTCATGTACATGCTCGCCTGCGCCCCATCCGTAAGAGGGATCAAAGCCGGATTCCGGTTCGGAGGTTGTCGGCATGGTTACTACCACACTGCCGTCCGATGCATCCGCACTGACTGTGAATGCTCCTGAAGTCAAAAGGGTCGCTGTCATGGCCAGTGCGCACAACAGACTGGTGATTTTTCTCAATTTCATGCTCTCTTTTCTCCTTTTCATTATGCAGATTCACTTAAACTTTAGTAGCTCTTACAGTATATCTGTCTTACCCCACCGATACAAGCCCCGTAGGGGGATAATGAACGCATTCTATTTTGTCATAGAAATCCATTCTGCGCTTACTCAACAGTTCTTCAGCGGAACTCCATCTTTTCGCAAAAAAAGAGGGATGGTATCCCATCCCCCGCATTTTTCATCATTCCTTCTGTGCTTTCTCCTATCATCCCGCACCGTATTACTCCGTTTTTCTTGCACACAGCAGGAACATTGGTGTCGGATTGTAAAATTCGTCTTTTTCGATATAAATCCTTTTGCTGATGCCAAGGTCAATGGAAAACTCCTGAAGCTTCATTCTGCTTAAGGCCTCCACATCCCATGCCGGACGGCTGTAGGAACTGATCGGAAGCTGGCGCTTGATCTCTTCGCACTCCCGCATCATCTCATCCCCTACCGTATAATGTGCATGGGTCTTCGGCAGACCGGCCGTATCCGCAAAATCACTCATTCCGTAATTGGCATCAAAATTCAGCAGGATTCCTCCCTTTTTCAGGACGCGGATCCACTCTTTATAAGCATGTTCCACATCCGGCAGCGTCCATGTCAGGTTTCTGGAAATCACAACATCAAAGGTCTCATCCGCAAATTCCAGATCTTCCGCATCCATCTGCAGAAATCTGCAGTCCGCCTGTTCTTCCTCTGCCAGTCTCCTGGAATTTTCCACCATCTCCGGTGTCAGGTCCGTTCCGATGACCTCATAGCCCTGCTTTGCCAGCAGTACCGTAAAAAAGCCTGTGCCGCAGCCCACATCGAGAATTTTCAGTTGTCCTTTTTCTCCGCATACCGTTTCCAAAGCTTCTGTCTGCTTATGGATCTCCTTCAGCCAGCGCTCTGCCATCGTGCTGTGCAGCTCCGCCCGACGCTGCTCCAGAAAACTTTCGCTCCGTTTTCCCCAGTATTTTACGATCCGGTCTTTGCGCTCATCATATTCCTTTACAATACGGCCATACGTGATCATCGGGCCGTCTTCCAGTACCTGCAGTGTCTTTGTCTGATAAAGAATCACACCATCAAATTCCGCAGTGCTGACCTCCTTTATCTTTCCTTCATAATCCCGGACTTCTCCAAGGAGTTCTCCCTTGCGCACCATATCTCCGGCTTTTTTACGGGGATACCATAATCCTCCCTGGGAAGCATCCTGATAACGCACATCCGCAACATCCAGCGGATAATAAGTCCGGTAATCCTTGATTCCCTGATAAATGCCAAGATGGCACAAAATGTTCCTCACATCACGCCTGGTAGATCTGGATTCCTCACTGCTCCACTGTCCCATTCCGCCCCGTTCGATCAGGATGCTTGGAATGCCCCGGGAGGCTGCATGGTTATAGGCACCGCCGGAAACTACATTGGATTTTACCATATAAGGAACATCCACCTGTTCCGCCATCTGGCGGGAGGCCGCTACTACAGCATCGGATGCCCTTCCGGCATAATAGACATACGGCGTAAGCTCCTCATAATCATCACCGCTGTGCAGGTCAATACAGTAATCTGCAGCCGGAAAAATTTCATGGTCAACAGCGTAAGCCAGCCGTTCCATCTCTGTTCCGTCGGGATTTCCCGGAAATACTCTGTTCAGGTTTTTCCCGTCTGTCAGCCCCATACTGCCCTTTCTGTTTTCAAAGGCAGGTCTGTTGATCACTTTTACAAGAATGATGGTTCCTGTCACTTTCTCAATCTTCAGCTTCCGGGCAAGCTCGACCGCCGCCTGTATTCCCACATATTCTCCAGCATGAATGCCGGCCATGATCAACACGGTCTTACCCTTTCGTTCGCCGTGAAGAATCGTAGCAGGAAGTTCAAATTCTCCGTCTCCCAGCTTCAGCCATCCGCTGACGCGCTCACCGGGCGCAGCTTCCAGTCCGCACAGACAAAATATATCCTCTTTTTTTCGTACCTCCATAGATTCCATAGGCTCTCCCTTTCCTTCTTCCCTTCCATCATTATCGGCGTTCGTCTATTTTATTCCTGACAGCAGAAAAACCGGTGTGGACGCATTGTTCACAATCTCTTCCTCAGTCCAGACCTCTCTCCACACCTCTTCATCACATTCCACATGCCGAAATCCGGCTTCTCGCATAGCCTCTATATCCCACTGCGGACGTCTCAGGCGGCTCAAGGGAACCTGCCTTGCAATTTCCTCCATCTTATCATTGTCCGTGCTGCCGTAATAGTCCTCCAGCTGCTCCTCTTCTACTCTTTTGCGGTCAGCCTCATAAGCAGCTCTCTTTTTCTCATCAAATAAATGTCCGTACCAGTCCGCATCAAAATTGAATAAAACACCGTCATTTTTCAGAACGCGGTACCATTCTCCATATGCTTTAGCAGGATCCGGCAGATTCCAGGTGACATTTCTGGTCACTACTGCATCGAACTGCCCGTCTTCCAGTTCCAGATTCTGGGCATCTCCCACCATCCAGCGAATTTGCTTTGCCAGACTGCCTGCATTCTGTCCGGCCTCCTTCAGCATTTCTTCCGTGTAGTCCACGGCTGTCACCTGATACCCTGCTTCCGCGAGCAAAATCGCAAAAAAGCCCGGGCCAGTGCCTACATCCAGTATTCTTATTTCTGACGCTTCCCTGCCCGGGAACTGTCCCTTAAGCAATTCCAACAGCTTCCCTTTCCACATAGACCGCCTTGCATCTGCCATCTCCTGCTGATTATATTCAGAATAACCGGACGCACGATTCGTCCAGTAATCATGTATTTCGTCTCTCAGATTCATCGGTTTAACCTCGTTTTTTCATAAATACCTGTTTATTATAAAAAAGTCCCTTTTTCCCGGCAAGCCCCCCAGGGGGATATTTTCCGTCTGATCTTCCCTGCCGGATGCCTGTCAAAACTCCCGAAACATCCGCCAGACGTTTTTTTATCGTATGTTTGTCCGCCAAAAAAGGACTGTCCACTCGGACAGCCCTTGTCACTTGCCTATGTAATTTCTATTAAACCAGACGTCTTACAGAAAGAATGGTTCTGTATGCTGCATTATCACTGACCTTAATACCATCTGTGGAGTTGGATGCATGAACGATCTTGCCATCACCCATATAAATTGCCACATGACCGCCGTAGCAGATCAAATCTCCCGGCTGTGCATCTGCATAAGATACTTCCGTACCTGCATTCTGCTGCTCATAAGAAGTTCTTGGCAGATCAACACCAAAGTTGGAGTAAACACTCTGGACAAAACCGGAGCAGTCAGCACCATTGGTAAGACTTGTTCCGCCCCAGACATATGGGTTGCCAACAAACTGTGTTGCATAATCTACAACAGAAGAACCTTCTCCTGAGCCGCTGCTTGTGTACTCAGATGTATCGGTTACTGTATTTGCAGTATCAATTACGTTGCCGTACTCATCATATTCATAATCATAATCATTTGAGGAGGAAGATTCTGATGAACTTTCGGCTGCAGTCAGAACTTCCGCAGCATCTACCTCGTTGCCTTCTTCATCATAAACAACATCACCATTCTCTGCTGCTTCCTCAACATCTACTTCATTGCCTTCTTCATCATAAACAGCTTCCGGCTCCGTATATTCCACTTCTGCTTCCTGTGCGGCTGCTGCTTCTGCCTCCGCTGCTGCAGCAGCTGCTGCGGCTTCCGCCTCGGCCTGGCGTCTTGCTTCTTCCTCTGCTGCGATTCTTTCCGCTTCCAGACGCTCAATCTCGGCCTGCTGTTCATTGATCAGATTGGAATATTCCGTTGCCATATACTGTGCATAAGCAATTTCATCATCGCAGTTTGCAGACTGGGCACGTTTCTCATCCAGTGCATTCTGAAGGTTTACGGACTCTGCTTCGTATTCCTGTTTCATTCCCTCCAGTTCAGCTTTTTCCTGTGCATATTTCTCACCAAGCTGCTTTACCTGTTCAATGGTATTTACATATTTCTCAAGACTCTCTCTGTCATAATCATACATCTTCTGAGTATATTCGGCTTTTGTCAAAAGGTCTGACAGGTTGTCCGCATTCATCATCATCTGGAACCATGCGTCATTTCCGCCTTTTTCGTAAAGGTACTGGATACGCTGCTTCATTGCCTCGTACTGCTTGTCGCGAGCCTTCTGTGCTCTTCCCAGATCTTCCTGCGTCTGTGCGATATCTGATTCTTTATTAGAAATATCCCCTTCCAATACATTGATGGAAACCATAACGTTTACAAGGTTAGCATCAAGGGAAGCGATTTCATTCTGAAGCTGTTCTTTGGCGTAGTACAGATTATCAAGCTGTGCATAGGTAGCATCAAGCTGAGAATAAGTCCATGCCTGTTCCTCTCTCAGTTCCTCTTCTCTGGATGCGCTGACACTTACAACCTGTGCTGCGCTCATAATAAGTGCTAATGTCAAACATACAACTCTTTTTTTCATGTCTATCACCCTCATAACTTTGTGTTTACTATGTAATATTTTTGTAATATCTTTCTTAACTTCTTTTACATATTAACACATGATTACAAAGAATGCAAGCATAAACGAACAAAAAGTTTAATATTTTGTAACATTTATTAACGCTAACGCAACAATAAAAAGAGGACTGCCGGCTTCTTCGGTAATCCTCTTTTTATTTGTTCTTAAATAGTTACAATCTCATTTATTACAATTCTTACTTAAAAAGATCCTTCAGAATCTGATCCGCTGTCTTGTTCAGATAGCCGTCCGGGTCTGCCAGAGTGCTTCTGTTCCAGCGCAGATAGTTACCATTCCGGATATAGTTACCGCTGGAAGTATGGTAATCATACTTATTGTAGCCGGTAAACTTGGACATATACTGCTTTGCCAGAGCAATTGCCTGACTGGAATAATTCCCGCTTGGTGTCGGAGTACCGGAAATCTGACACCCTGCATTCGGAGTGGAATGAACAATCACAACGCTCTTATCTTTACACTGACCGATCACAATCCAGGTATGTCCGGAATTATATCCCACATCGCCCGGCTGGAGTTTCCAGTTGGTAGCGGACAGTTGGGACTGGGTAATGATACTTCCCCATCCTCTGGATTTATAAGAAGAACCAACCTCTCCGGAAACAACCGTATAACCGCTGCCTACGCCGGATTTGGTCTGCATTACCTGATATGCCGCCCAGCCTACGAAACCGGAGCAGTCAAGGCCTTTCGCCCTGTTTGTCGTACTCAGGTCACGATAGTCATTATAATCATAACTGCTGGTCTGCTTATTATACCACGACTTCCATGTGGGGCTGACACCCTTGCGGGTGGAATCGTTCCAGCCGCCTCCCCATACATAGAGAGCCTGTCCTACCGGCTGAATCGCACCCAGGAGATAATTCTTGATCGTCTTAGAGGTCGTTGGTTTGCCGATATTCACACCGGAATCCTCAATCAGAATTCCATCGCTTCCAAATGTATACTTCTTACCGCCAATCGTCTTCGTACCTGTGAGCATCTTGCCGTTGACCGTACTGAAGTACCGTTTATTTCCGTTGCTGCTTGTCAGCCAGCCTGTGGCCATGACTCCGCTATTGGCATAGAAATAATATTTCGCATTGCCGATTTTCTTAAGGCCTGTAAGCATACCGCCTGTGACGATACTGAAATATCTCTTATTACCTTTGCTGTCCGTCAGCCAGCTCGTAGCCATTACTCCGGACTTGCTGGTAAAGTAGCGCTTCACTCCTTTGGAGTCTGTCAGCCAACCTGTGGCTGCAATACCAGATTTGCTGTAAAAATAGTATTTCTTTCCGCTTAAAGTCATCCATCCGGTCTTCATGATACCGGTAGATTTGTCAAAATAGCGTCTCTGCCCCTTGCTGTTGGACAGCCAGCCTGTGACCATAGCACCTGCCTTACTGGTAAAATAGCGCTTGCGTCCCTTGCTGTCTGTCATCCAGCCCTTCTGCTGTACACCTGTCTTTGTATCAAAATAATATTTCTTCCCATTCAGGGTAAGCCATCCCTTTTGTTTTGTTCCGTCTTTCTTTATGTAGTATGTTTTTCCGCCAATGGTCTGAAAGCCAGTTTTCTTTGTTGCCGCCTGTACCTCTTTTGATGTAGCAAACGTTGCTGCACCTGCCACAAAAAGAATCATCAACAGCAGCACACCACAGATTCTGAACTTTTTACATACGTTCTGCATACTTACCTTCCTTTTTCATTTTTTACATTGTCATGCTTCCATGTTTCTGTAACTTGCCCCGCAAAATCTTTACAATCTTATTACAAGTTTATGACCCCATTATATACCAATCAAAAACCCCCGTCAACAGCAAAGTCTCATTTCTGCAATAAAATTGTTAGACTTCTTCCATTCAGCCGATAAAAAAAAAGGATGATCCTGCAAAAGCAGTTTCATCCTTCCGAAAAATCATTCATATTTTTGTAACATTTCAACAAACTTCTGCGTTCAATACAGCAGCTTACAGTAAGTGCTTTCTCAGCTCAGCTCCATCCAGTGCGCTTAAATATGCAGGCGGTACATCAAAGACTGTCTTACAGCCCTTCTGTCCTTCCTGGCTCATACGGTATGCAGCTCTTGCATAAGCAACGATCACGGAAGAAGTAAACTCCGGATTGGAGTCCAGCTTCAGGCTGTACTCGATCACATGGCTGTTTTCATCATTCCAGCCGGTCTTGCCGCTTCTGATCACAAATCCGCCGTGAGGGATTCCGCTGTGGTCACGCTTCAGCTCTTCCTCTGAAATGAAATGTACTGTTGTGTCATATTCATCAAAATAATTCGGCATAGTCTTGATTTCCTGCTCAATGCGGGCCAGATCTGCGCCTTCCTCCGCAACTACGAAGCACTCTCTTGTATGCTTCTCGCGGGTCGTCAGTTCCGGATTCTCTCCATTACGTACAGACTCAAGAGCAGATGCTACAGGAATGGTATACTGCTTGCCATCCTTCACCCCGTCAATGCGGCGGATCGCATCGGAGTGACCCTGGCTTACGCCCTTGCCCCAGAATGTATAATCCTTGCCATTGGTAAGAATTGCATTTGCATACATACGGTTCAGGGAGAACATTCCCGGATCCCAGCCAACAGAAATAATTCCCACATGACCATTCTCACAAGCCGCCTTGTCCACATTCTCAAAATGCTGCGGAATCTTGGCATGTGTATCAAAGCTGTCAACTACATTAAACCACTGAACAAATTTCGGTGTCTGTACAGGAAGGTCTGTTGCACTTCCTCCGCACATGATCATTACATCAATCTGGTCTTTCATACTTTCCGCATCTTCTACACGGCAAACTTTTGCTGTTTCAGTCAGAATCTGAACGGTTTCCGGAGCACGGCGGGTAAAAACAGCAACCAGTTCCAGATCCGGATTGTGCTTAATGGCACACTCAATCCCCCGTCCAAGATTGCCGTATCCTACAATACCAATACGAATACTCATTGTCATTTCCTCCTCATGTTTCTTTGTCATATACACCATTTATTATCTTATTATTTTCAAAACAAATTGTCAATTCTTCACCGCAAAAAAGCGTAATTACTTCACCGCGAAAAAGCGTAATTACTGTAATAGCGCAGACATCTGCCGCATGGCTGGGTGTAATATCATATACAGAAAAATCTTCCCGGGCAGCACAGATTGCATGCCACATTTGCCAGGCAGAGCTTCATACACAGATCGCCGCCTTCCGCAGGCATTCCGCCGAAAGGATTCTGCATCTCCTGATACCAGGTACCTCCTCCTTCCATTCTCTGAAGAAGCATTTGATACTGGACATTATCCGGTTCCAGGCGCACTGCCTCCCTGATATCGCTCATGGCCTTCACATTATTTCCCATGCCCATGTTCGCCATTGCGGACAGATAATACCACTGCCCGTTTCGCTGTCTGAGGGAAGAAAGAACATTCAGTGCTTCCTGATAATGGCCATTCTGTACATAATTGGCAGCCGCCTGCCTGCGTATGGCTTCCTCATCCTGGTACGTATTTCCCCTGTAGCTGCCATAACCGCCAAAGCCGCTGAAACTTCCCGTATCTCCGCCGCCATACTCCCTCTCTTTCATGATCTGGTCATATGCCTGCTGGATTTCCTTAAACTTCTCTTCTGCCTGATCTTTATTGGGATTATTAATATTGGCATCCGGATGATACTTCCTGCTCAAACGCCTGTATGCTTTTTTGACCTCTTCATCAGAGGCGTTCCTGGACACGCCAAGTACGCTATATGGATCTAACATGATTCTTCTCCTGTTCTTCCCTGCGCTTTGCAGACACCGCCTGAAAACGGCACCACACGCCGGAATACAAAATATTCCGCAGAATATCCGCATATTTTATAATAGGAAGTTTTTCAAATTCCCTGCAGGCTTCGGCAAGCATCATCATCAGAATCTGCCGCACCTGCTCTTCAAACCCTTCCATTATATAATCCTCTGCAAATGGATTGTAATTTCCGTTTTCTGCATCTTTTTCCACATCATCATACGCATCCAGAAGATAAATAAACTTCCCCAGATAAAATCCCATCCTCCGAAGAGTCGGCTCCCAGTTATCCTGCCTGAATGCAAAAATTTCTTCCATAATCCTGCCAAAGCAGCCGGCCATTTTATCAATATCCTTTTCTCCGGCTTTTTCCCATTCGGAAAGCTGATCTAAATAAAAAACGATCTTCTTCGTTTTTTCCTTATAGGCGGCTTCTGTCTTTTTATTGCTGCCCTCCAAAAGTTTGGCATAGGCCAGACGGAGATGCTTCTTCTCATCTTTCCAGTCATCAATGCATTTATAATAGGTAAGGAGCAGATTCATATCAGCCGCATATTCCGTAATTTCGTTTTTCCTTACCGGCTGCTTTATCACCGGATGAATGATGCAGCGGGTCGTTCCCTTACGGACAGGCGGCTCATACAACCCGCTCAACAGCAGGATCACAAAAGTCATATCATAATTCAGGCTCATCTGCCCTGCAATTCCATACTTCTCCCGAAGTTCCCTGCAGAGTCCGCAGTAAAAGGAACGATAGACATCAAAATCCTTAAACTTCATCTCCGGCTTATTCATTACTATATAACCGAACATATTTCCTCCATGCATATCACTCGCAGCGGTTCATCCGGCATTCTCCATGCCGGAAAGTATTCCTTCCGTACCGCCGTCAGCTCTTCTTAACAAATTTCGTATGACATTTCGGACAATCGATTTCAATCTTTCCCTTGCCTCTTGGAATCCGAATCTTCTGACCGCAGCCGGGACATGTATAAATATGATGAGTTTTCCGCTGTTCCATCAGATTCTTCTCTTTGCGGAAACGCATGCGGATTTTACTTGTCTTCTCTAAATATTTCTGATTCTCCTGATAACGTCTTGGGATATCTTTTGATAAAATCCGGTAATATGTGTAAACAATTGCCAAAAGTCCTATCGTATCCAGCAGTGCGCCGATAAAGCTTCCATTTCTCGTAAAAATAGCCAGAATAATGGAAACAATCGCCACTCCCATCGTAAATCTGGAAAAATCATCCACTCCGTTACGTCCCTGCATGAATTTGATAAACTTTTCTCTCATGAAATACCTTCTTTCTGTATTGCCTGTAAATCCTTATCGTATTGATTCCCGGCCATTTTCCTACATGAATTCTCGTACATGTGCCTATTCTTTTACCAGGACTTTTGTCACTTCTGCAATGTACATGGTGTGATAGTCCTTGTCCGGATACCACTTCGTATCATGTTCTTTTGCAAGAAAGCACTCCGGCTTAATGGTATCATGATACATTTTTTTACAGACCATGATCATATCCGCTTCGGCAATTCCTTCGGTACCGTCTACCGCATAGGGAGTCAGTCCGGCTTCTTTGATCTTATCAATGCCCCGTCCAGTCACGGTTCCGCAGTAATTCAGAGCCTTTCTGTAATCAGCGCCAAGAACGGAAATTGTAAAAGTCTCCTCGCTGTCAACAAATTCCTTCGTGTATCTCTGCGGACGGATGTATACGGTTACGGCGTTTTTGCCCCACATAACACCCATTGCACCCCAGCTTGCGGTCATTGTATTACATTTCTCATCTGTTCCTGCTGTAATCAACAGCCACTCCTTACCGATTTTGGTAAAAGGATTCATATTCAGTTCTTCTGCTTTTACTTCTCGAAAACTCATGCTTCTTCCTCACTTTCTCGTTCAGGCAGCCGCTGTCTTCCGCAGTCCGATAGCAGCAGACAGCAGCAATCCTTTTCTATTTATCACTGCATACCTGGAAAATATAAAATTTCAGATAGTAGGATTCATCATTTGCCCACAAAATCGGATGATCCGGTGCCTGGGTTCTGTATTCCACCTGCCGGAGCCGTTTATGAACATTCCTTGCAGCCTGGCCGATCGTCTGTGTAAACAGTTCATAGGTCATGAAATGGGAGCAGGAACAGGTAGCCAAAAATCCTCCGTCCTTTACAAGCTTCATTGCACGGAGGTTAATCTCCCGGTAGCCCTTCACCGCATTCTTTACAGAACTTCTGGACTTGGTAAAAGCAGGCGGATCCAGGATTACCACGTCAAACTTCTCTCCTTTTTCTTCCAGCTCCGGAAGAAGTTCGAAAACATCTTCACAGAGAAATTTCACTCTGCCGTCCAGACCGTTGAGCTTCGCATTAGCTGCTGCCTGATCCACCGCAAGCTGGGAGGCATCTACTCCCAGAACCTCTGCTGCCCCGGCAATTCCGGCATTCAGCGCAAAAGAGCCTGTATGGGTAAAGCAGTCCAGCACTTTTGCATTTTTGCAGAGCTTCTGAATCGCCAGACGGTTATATTTCTGATCCAGGAAAAATCCGGTCTTCTGTCCATCCTTCACATCTACCTGATATTTAACGCCATTCTCCTCAATCTCCACAAGGGTCGGAAACTCCTGTCCCATAAAGCCTTTGTACAGCTCCATTCCCTCCTGGCGGCGTACCTTCACATCACTCCGCTCATAAACTCCGCGAATGGAAATTCCGTCTTCTGCCAGAACCTTTTTCAGCAAATCTACAATCTCTTCCTTCCAGCGATCAATTCCCATGGCAAGAGACTGAACCACCAGAACATCTGAAAACTTATCTACCACAAGCCCGGGAAGAAAATCAGCCTCTCCGAAGATCAGCCTGCAGCTGCTGATATCCACAACCTTCTTTCTGTATTCCCACGCATCACGGACACGCCGTTCAAGAAACTCACGGTCAATCTCCTGGTGTTCCTCCCTGGTCAGAAGCCGCACAGTAATTTTAGAGTTTGTATTGATAAAGCCCCGCCCAAGAGGATATCCGTCAAAATCTTTTACAAGAACAACATCCCCGTTTACGAAGCTTCCCATAATACTGGCGATCTCGTTGTCAAAAATCCACATTCCGCCGGATTTCAGGATCCTGCCTTCTCCTTTTTTCAGCGTTACCACTGCCAAACTCATTTTTCTTTTCCTCCCGGTCTTCTCTGTACTCTATCAATATTTCGTATCTGTTCATTTCTTTCAATAGATACTGCCTGCTGAACAGTTACAGCATTTCCATACATTCTATCACAGAATGTTTGTTTTTTCCAGTCATTCCCGTAACCGTCCCCCCAAATCACAAAAAATTCATACTTTATCGCGCAAGCGCCCGCTCCGAAGGAGCCTGTATTACGGGATGCCCGTATGGGTATACTTTGCCGCGCAAGCGCCCGCTCCGGAGGAGCCTGTATTACGGGGTGAAAAAACAGGACACTGCATAAATCATATGCAATGCCCTGTCTGTAAGTCAGATGGGATTATTCTGCCGGAATTTCTTCTGCTGTTTCATCCGGTACTTCTTCGTAATAGCCTTCTGTTTCGTCATAGGACTCTTCTGTTCCTTCTTCAGAAGTGTTATCCAGCACTTCCTCATAGGACTTTACGCTCTCTCCATAAAGACTTTCAAAGAAAATCATCGTATCGTCATAAAGTACCTGTTTGTCTTCTGCTGTCTGATTTACCAGAATATCTTCCTCGCCGCTGTCATCTACGGTCAGTCCGAAAATCTTCATCATCTCATTGTTCAGCAGGTTCAGTTCCGGTGTCATATAAAGATCTGTGTCAGCCGCAACATAGGACATTCCGCCGTCAACAAGAATTTCCAAATATTTTTTCAGGACTTTTTCTTTTAATTTGGTACCTGTTTCCTGGTCAAGAGTTACGGTTACTGCTGCTCCGTCCATAACTTCCTGAAGAGCAGCGGCATCACCCTCATATTCACCGGCAGCAAATTTCTCTGCACGGTCATAGAGTGCTCTTGCATCTTCGCTCAGGCTGTCCGGGCTCAATGTCTCTTCTCCTTCTGTCTGAGGAATCTCTTCAGTTCCGCCAACTGTTTCGTCCGGAATCTCTTCCCCTTCCTCTGAAGGTACTTCTTCACCTTCTGTTACAGTTTCATCAACACTTTCATCTTCCGGAACTTCCTCGGTTCCGTCACTGCCGTCTTCACCGGTCTCCTCTACATACCAGCCATCCTCACCGGATGCCGTCTGTGTCTCTTGTGCAAGGGACGGATCCTCTGTGGAGCCTGCAATGACATCTTCACCAAGAACACTCTCATCCAGGTCATTTACAATGCTCTCTCCGTCACTGGCATCATCACCGTTGTCTTCCACATAGTCATCGCCGCCGTCTGTGCCGGCCTCTCCGGTTACGTTCTCTTCTACGTTTTCCAGAGTTTCTTTCATTTCATCATAATTGTAGTTCTGCTGTGCGATCTGCTCCAGAAGGGATACGATCGTATCAAGCTGGTCACTGCTTACCTGCATATTGTTCTGTTCTGCGATATTTACCACAATATTGTAGATTTCGTCTGCATTCTGAACGTTGCCGGAAAGGATCTGCATTTTGGCTTCATTGATAATACTCGTGGCATCATCCTGGCCAACGTCCTGGGCAAGATTGCCGGTCACTACCATTTCCTGGGTAGCAAGCTCCTTCTTCGTGGTATCAAGCTTTTCCCCGCTGGCTGTCTCATATGCCATCAGGATTCCTGTCAAGGCGCCCGTACCGGATACTTCAAACGGGCAGGCGGCTACAACTTCACAGTTCGTCACACCGGATGTGGAAAGTGTCGTTGCGATCATATTGCAGGTTACCCAGTTCAGATTCGCTGTACGGACCTTGATGCCGCCGGACTGGGTTGGCTTTACATAAGCACAGCTCACGGTTCTGCTTCCGATCTGTTCCAGCGGAACGTACGCGCTTAAATGATCCCTCTCATCCTGATTGGTGATCGTCAGGATCTGCACCTGGCTGCTGTCCACCTTAAAATATCTCATCATTGTATTCTTCTGATCGTCGGTCAGATCAGCGCCGAGGGTAACTACCTTCACGGCATCTGCCATGGCCGGAACCACATTCGCAGCTACCAGGCAGACACTGCATACGATAGCACTGATCATGTTTCTTTTTTTCATAACTGCTTCCTCCATTATGTCTATTGTTTTGTTTCCTAAGTTTCTACATTATAGCATACTTTTCCGGGAAGTTGTAATTTCTACTTGAAATTTATGAATTTTTAAGAATAGAACCAATACCCGGAACTGCCGCAGCTCTATCCTGCCAGCCCCATCACCCGGATCAGAAGCATCCAGCTTAACCCATAATAGGAGATTACGGCAACCAGGTCGTTTACCGTCGTGATCAGCGGGCCGGATGCAACAGCAGGGTCTACATGAATCTTCTTAAAAAACAGCGGGATACAGGTTCCCACAATGCTGGAAACTACCATTGCAAGGATCAGTGCCGCTCCGATGCAGCCGGATACAGCAAATGCAAATGCAGGCGTTTTTTCTTTAAAAAACCAGATATAGCAGCCGATCGCCCCGAAGGAAAGAATCCCCAGGATGATTCCGTTACATGCGCCGATCCGAACCTCTTTCCCAACAAGCCCAAGCTTCTGCCGGGCTGTCAGGGTTTCATCCATCAGCACACGGATCGTCACTGCCAGAGACTGGGTGCCCACATTTCCCGCCATGTCCAGAATCAGAGACTGGAAGCACATGATCAGAGTCAATTGAGATACCACCCTTTCAAAGATTCCCACTACCGAGGACACCACCATCCCAAGCCCCAGCAGAATCAAAAGCCACGGCAGCCTCTTTTTCATGCTCTCCTTCAGGGGCTCCTTCAGATCTTCCTCCGCTGTCAGGCCGGCCAGCATCGCATAGTCTTCTCCCAGCTCATCATCGATCAGCTGAATGATGTTCTGAGATGTGATCACACCCTGAAGATGATTGTTGTTATCCAGCACCGGAATGGAATTTTCCGAATAATCCTTGAGTTTTTCGATACAGTCGTCAATGGTTTCCTGTCCGTAGACATAAGGGTAAGAAGTCATTACCCGTTCTTCAAGGCAGTCGCTCTGTCTGGCAATGATCAGCTCCTTCAGATCCATGGCACCGTAGAAGGTTTCATTTTCATCCACAACAAATATCGTAGAAATATTGTCATTCCTGGAGGCCTGTTCCACCAGCTCACTCATTGCCTGTTTCACAGTCAGATTCCTCGGAATCACGATGTAGTTAGTCGTCATCCGGCTTCCGATCTCGTCCTCATCAAAAGATGCGATCAGCGCAATATTCCCCCGCACAGTCTCATCCATCAATTCAATAAGCAGCATCCGTTTGTCTTTTTCGATCTTCCGCAGCACTTCCACTGCGGAATCTGCTTCCATACTGGAAAGCACTGCCGCTGCTTTCTTCAGATCCATTTCTCCAAGATACTGCCCCGCTTCCAGTTCTTCCGTATACTCAAAAATACCGGACAGCATGTCCATATCCAGAATTCTGTAGAGCTTTCGCCGCTCCGCCGAAGTCAGATCCGGCAGAACCTCCGCAAGATCATTTTCGTGGTAATCATCCAGCTTACTGCACATAACCTTCGGGGAAGCATTGCTCCGGATAATCGCCAGGATCTCGCTTTTGTAATCCGGCTTCAGGGCAGTCATTACGTCTGCCTGGGAAGCTTCCATCTTCTGTAATTCTTTCTCCATTTCTCGAACCTCCTTATCTTTTTTTGCCGCAGCCATAAACAGCAGGAAATGCACATCAAAAAAAGATGCAGAACAACGTTCTCCACGGAAACCTTTTTATCTTCAAAAACAGCAATAATGAAACCGTACTTACTCACAGTACCGTTTCCTTCAGGTTTGGGAAAAAAACAGAAATGCGAAAGAAAGCCACTATACAGTCTGTCAGATCAAAACAGAACATCCAGCCGTTTCCTGCCGTCAGTCCCTTTGAATGCTTCGTTTATTTCTGTTTTTCTGCATCTACTTCGACTACGACTATCACAACTGTCCATTCTGTTCACCGTCCTTTATCATATGTTTTTCAGACTCTATCCGTCTATGGTATTTATTATAATCCATCAAAACCAGGAATTCAATGCCTATTCTGCCGGAAATTGCAGGCAATCGATATTAAATCGATATTCCCTCTCAGATATTCCTTTTTATACATAAAATCGTGTCTGAAAATTCCCTCCCGAATTTCCAGACACGAACAGACCAAAATGCTTTTTTATTTATACAACGCTATATGACTATGATCATGAATGATCTCAGTAATTTTCCAGAGAAAACCAGGCAAAATCTGCATAGTTTGCCGAGTCCTTCCCGTTGGAGGAAGCATACATTCCGATACAGCATCCGGTAAACCCTCCTGCAAGCTCCGTACTCAGTCCGGACATATCCACATCAGCAGCCAGAAGCTTTCTTTCCTTTCCATTTACTTTATAATAGAAATCCGCTTTCTGCCCTCTTCCCCGGATTTCCAGAGAGATCCGTCCTTCCTCCGCTTCCTCTTTTCCGATGATTTCTTCTTCAGCCCCAAGACACCGGCAAAGAACCATCTGCACCTTACCGTCGCAGAACACCCTGGAAAAACGAATCTGGTGATCCTCATCACATAAGATGGCAAGTCCCGCCTCTTCCCCTTCTTCACAGGGCTGAAATTCCATTCCTGCAGATGCCAGATAACCATATTCCTCCTGCCGCACGGCCACAAAAGCCGGACATGCTTTTTCACGGAGAGTTTGCGGCAGGGCAGGCAGCCTCAGATATCCCTCTCTCTCAAAAAGGTCATACTTTTCCCAAAGAGGTTCCCGAAGCGTCATACAGTCTGCCGGAAGCTTTTTCTCAAAGAAATGGTAAACCCGGCTCTTTGGACTTACTTCCTCCGGGTTTCCCGGAAGCTCCACCGCAGGCTCCAGCATTCCAACCCCCGGATTCACTATCGGCCAGTCATCTTCCCAGGTCACTTTTGCCAGGAATGTATCCCGCCCCGTGTTCACATAGCCTTCGCATTTTCTGGAACCCAGCATTACCACATACCAGTTTCCGTGACCGTCATCCACCAGATCGCCGTGGCCTACTGCTGTTACAGGGTAAGCGTTTCCCAGATGCCTGTGCGTCAGAATCGGATTATTGGGATTTCCTTCATATGGTCCCCATACACTTCTGCTTCTGGAAATCGTAATGCTGTGGTTCGATCCTGTACCGCCCTCCGCATTCATCAAATAGTAATACCCGTTTTTCTTGTACAGATGCGGACCCTCCGGCCAAATAACATGGTGCATGGCGCCCTTCCAGATTTTCCTGCTTTCTCCTGTCAGCTTCATGGTCTTCAGGTCAATCTCCTGAACCCAGATTTCCCAGTCTCCGTTATAGCGCACCCCATGCTTATGATTAGGCCTTGTCCCTGTATAGTAACAATGAACGGTTCCGTCCTCATCTTCATCAAAGAACAGGCTTGGATCGATCCCCTCGGCTTCGTCTCCAAGATAATACGGCTCTGACCATGGTCCCTCCGGTTTCTCGGCTGTTACAATAAAGTTGCCTCCATGAGAAACATTGGTCGTAATCATGTAGAAGATTCCCTGATGATAACGCAGTGTCGGCGCATAGATTCCCCTCGAATGCCCGGCATTCTCAAGAGGAAGCTGGGATTGCCTTGTAAGAACATTTCCAATCTGCTCCCAATGCGCCAGATCTCTGCAGTGATAAACAGGTATACCCGGAAAATAAGCAAAGCTTGATGTTACAATATAATAGTCTTCTCCCACTCTGCAGATGGAAGGATCCGGACGAAAGCCCGGAAGAATCGGATTTTTTGCAAAATACATACTATTGTCTCCCATTCATAAATCATTCATCCATAAATCATTCATAAATCTTTAATAAATTTTATAATTTCCGCTTAATGCCAGAAATGCAAAGAAATACAGACAGTTATCGTAATATCTCCTTTTTCCTGTACGAAGCGGGGTATCCCAGAATTTCCGGATACAGGAACGTGCATGTTCATTCCATACAAGAAGGGCAGCCTGGGCATTTACCGCCGTCATCGCCACAGGATGAAGTGCTTTTCCCGGCAGTACCGTTCCGTCAATGGCAAAAATCCCGTCCTGATGCTCTTCCCCTGCAGTTTCGCAAAAGAACTTCAGGAAGCGTTTTCCCTCTTCTGCTTTCCATTCATCCACCCCAAACCAGGAAGCATCCAAAGCAATATTCGCAATGGTACGGTAGGCATCACTATAATACCAGTCGTGTTTTCCCCAGATATCCTGTCCCTGCGTACAGGGAGTACCGTCATATTCCGCATACTCCGCACAGAGACCTGTCACCGGATGGCATGCTTTTTTCAGATATTCCCTGCTCGCACAGGCGGCTTCCGCCCAGAAAGAACGTTCTTTCTCACAGGTCCATCTTGCAAACAGTTCGTAGAAATGCGGCAGATGGTAGGAAGGATCGGAAAAATCCACCTCCGTAATAAAACGGATCAGCTTATTCCCGGAATCCCACATTGCACGTCCGGGTTCTCCATTTTCCCCTTTATGGATACAGGTGTACAGCAGTTTTTTTGCCTCTTCACCGTATGCAAAAATTCCGTCTCCGTCACCCCAGCGGTGTGAAGCAAAAAACAGGGCCATGGCAAAAAATTCCTCCCCGTCCGGTGCCGGGCCATAAGCATTTTTCGTACCGTCCGTCCCGCAGGACCAGGCAAAGTATCCGGCATTATCGCCTTCCTCCATATACATATACGTTCTTGCCCATTTCCAGATTCTGTCGAATTCTTCTTTTTTGTCCATCTGCACGCACATCATCATGCCATAAGACATCCCTTCCGTACGTACATCAAGATTACCTGTATCCTCCATGTACCCCATATCGTCTTCTGCAGGATGATAAATCCGCTCTTCATCCGTTCCATAAAAAAGAGTCTGAAAAATCTCTTCCTTCCTCTTTTCGATTTCCTCCTGCGGATATCCGGCAAGTGCAAATAGATTGGGATAGATTCCTGTATAAAACGCTCCTTTTTTCATAATCTTATCACTCTTTTACGCCGCCGATGGTAAGTCCTGTTACAAAGTATCTCTGCAGGAACGGATACAGGCAGACGATGGGAAGCATGGTAAGTACCGTGGCTGCCGCACGGACTGAGGTAGGTGTCACTGCACCTGCGGCATTTTTCATAGCCTCCACGGAATTACCCTGATTGGTAACAGAAGACAGGAGCTTCATCAGCTCATACTGCAGTGTCGTCAGGTTGCTGCTCATACGATTGTAAAGCATCGCATCAAACCAGGAGTTCCACTGTCCCACTGCTACGAACAAAGCAACGGTGGCATATACCGGTTTGCAAAGGGGAGAAATGATTTTTAAGAAAACAGTCGTATAGCCTGCACCATCAAGCTGTGCGGATTCTTCAAGGCTTTCCGGAATACCGTTCATATAAGTACGGATGACCAGCATATTAAAAGCGCTGAACATACCCGGAATGACATATACCCAGAAGCTGTTGGTCAGTCCCAGATTCTTGTACAACAGGAAAGTAGGAATCATACCGCCGTTTACATACATGGTGATCACCCAGAATAAGGATAACTGTTTTTTAAACATAAAGCGTTTTCTGCTGACAATGAATGCCAGGACCGCATTGCATGCCAGGCTGAGCAGGGTTCCAATCACAGTTCTTGCCACGGAAATGTAAGCGCCTGTAACCAGGTTATCCTTCTGAAGAACCGTAATATAATTCTTCAGGGTGAATTTTCTCGGCCACAGATAAATTCCACCGCGCAGTGCATCCGTTCCATCATTGAACGAAATGGCTAACGTGTTCAGTATCGGATACAGTGTGATCAATACAAAGCATATCATAAACAACGTGTTGCATACAACAAAAATGGTATCCCCGACTGATGTTTTTTTCTTTTTGTGAAACAGTTGCATAATCTGATCTCTCCCTTCCTAAAACAGCCGTTCTTCGCCGTATCGTTTTGCAATCTCGTTTGCAATAACGATCAGCACAATGCTGACAAAGCTCTTGAAGATACCCGCCGCAGTACCGATTGCAAAGTCATTCTGGCTGATACCCCATTTCAATACATAGATATCAATTGTCTGAGAAACACTCTGTACCAGTCCGTTGCCAAGCAGATACTGGATTTCAAAGCCTGCATTCAGGACATTTCCCACGTTCATGAGAAGAAGGATCATAATGGTCGGCCTGATTCCGGGCAATGTAATGTACTTGATTTTTGCCCATCTTCCTGCACCGTCAATGCTGGCAGCTTCATAAAGAGACGGATCGATCGAGGTAATCGCAGAAAGATAGATAATCGCATTCCAGCCTGTTTCCTTCCATACATTGGCAAATGCTACGATCGGCCAGAAATATTTGGGATGGGCAAAGAAATTCAGAGGCTGATCCAGAACACCAAATTTCAAAAGGAGTTCATTGACAATACCGGTTCCGGAAAGGGCATCATGAAGAATACCGGTTACAATGATCCAGGAAAGGAAATGAGGCAGATAGGAAATCGTCTGCACAACCTTCTTTCCGCCCTTGGATTTTATATCATTGAGCAGAATTGCAAATAAAATTGCCATGAAAAAAGTAGCAGCCAGATTGATCACGCCCATGGCCAGCGTATTCCGGATAACACGGAGGAAGGTCGCGTCCGAAAACAGTTGACGGAATTTTGCCAATCCTACAAACTGAGAATGGAGAAGCCCGTCTTTCGGCCGGTAGTTCTGAAAGCCCATCAGCCATCCTCCCAAAGGCAGATAACAGAAAATAATTCCATACAGTACAATAAATGCCGACCAGATCAGCAGTGTTTTCTGGCTTTTTACTTCTTTCCAGGTGATTTTTACCTTCGGCTCCGTAATTTTTTCTTTTTTCCTTTTTGCTATAGCAGCCATAGTCCCTCCTAAAAAGCGGCAGGCAGATTGCCAGTCTGTCATGCACTACATGGACTGACATCTGCCTGCCTTAGATTTCTTTATGTTTTACTGATATTTTGCGGCTTCTTCCACTCTGCGGTTTACCTCTGCCTGAATTTCATCCAGGAAGGACTGCGGGTCACAGCTATCATAAACGCCCATGTACTCTTCCCATGCGCTGTCGAAATCATCAGCCATAACCACTTTCGGCAGGTACTCATGCTTGATCTCATCGATCTTCAGTCTTGCCATACCGCCAGGTGTATTTGTTGTCATAGTGCCGGAGTAAGACCACATTGGATACCATGGGCCAGGAGCCTCACTTGTGCCAAGCATATCTACATATGTCTCTGCGCCGTATGCGGCAAAGCATTTCTTCACATCATCACATAAGCTGTCATAAAATTCCTTTGGCTGGAACTGCGGCTGCATTGCATTGATGCCGTCGCGGCTTGTTCCGGAATACTGCGGGAAATAGGAGTAATTGCAGATATGAGATGCTTTGTAAGCAGTATCGGCTGCAGTCATTCTCATCTCTTCCGTACGGTAGTATTCGCCGTTTTCATCTACTTCGTAATCTACGCCTTCCACGCCCCAGTAGCGAAGGTCAAGCACTTCCTGGGAAAGAAGATCGTTTACAAACTGAAGCGCGCCTTCCACGTCTTCACAGCTTGTGGTGATCGCAAGGCCGCTGGAAACATTCAGGACACCGCCGGAGTTATGCCACTGGTTTTTCATACCTTCTTCAATGGTAATGGGGAGGGGAACATAGTTGCATCCCTGCTTGTCCAGTCCCTGCTGCTTTAATGCATCATTTACAGTATAAGCAAAATCCCACCACTGGTCGATCATACCCAGCACACGTCCTGTGGAAAGTTTTGCAATGTACTCATCATAAGTCTGTGTAAAGGATTCCGGGTCTACGATCCCTTTCTTGAATTCTTCATTCAGCTTTCCGAAATATGCCTTTGCAGTCGGTGTGGTATTGTAGTCAATAACCTCTAAAGTTTCCGGATCTACCATAACACAGCCGTCGTTGGGATATCCGTCCAGGAACTGTGATGCATTTTCCAGACAGAAATAACGCCAATCGTCACAGAGAATTGTGTAAGGAATATTCGCAGTTCCGTCTTCCATTTCAGGATTTGCCTCATTATATTTCTCAATCAGGTCAAAGTACTGATCCATAGTATGGATTTCCGGATAATCCGCCCATTCAAGAACACGGGTCTGAATCCAGAATGCTTCATCATTATGTGTAGTTGCTTTTTCTTCTCCATAGATATTGCTGAACTGAGGGATCCAGTAAATATGGCCGTCATCCTGGCGAAGCTTGTCCCATTCCTCTTCTGTCAGGAATTCTTTAATATTGGGATAATTGTCAATATAATCATCCAGTGCAACCAGTGCACCTGCATCATAAAGCTGTGTGGTTCCTTCATTTCCTTCAATAAAGTCCGGATACTCACCGCCTGCGATCAGAGTTCCCACAGCCTCCTGTGCAGTCTGACCGGTAAGCCATGTCTCTTTACATTTTGCTCCGGTGATCTCTGCAATCATCTGCTGGATTTCATTGTCATCATTGATCTCCGCACCAGGAACTGCAAAGAATGCAGTAAACTCCTTAATTTCATCATCAGCCTTTACGCTCTGTGTTCCGGCCAGCGCCGTTGTCATTGCTGCCAAAAGCAGCAGGGATACGAATTTTTTTCTCTTCACGAACCCCGTCCTCCTTTTTCTTTTTCCTCATCTCTGCAAAGATTTATTAGATGCTTTTATTTTACCGTATCTGAAGATATCCTCAACCGGAGAAAGAATATATAAAAACAGGACAAACTATAGAATCTTCTATAATTGATCCTGTTTTTTATTTTTTTCTTATTCAAATACCCCCCCCCGCCTTCGAAATTTGGCAGGAGTACAGCCTTTGGCAGAAATAAACCGGTTGATAAAATAATCGCAGTCCTTATAGCCCACATCCTGGGCGATCTGACAGATCTTATCATCAGTACGCAGAAGCCGCTGGGCAGCCTGCTCCATTCGGTAATTATTCAGATAATCCTTAAAAGACTGTCCGTATTTTTTCCGAAAAAGCTGTCCCAGGTAGGCGCTGTTGATAAAGTATTTCCGGCTCAGTTCCCGAAGAGTAAGATTTTCCGCATAATTTTCCCTGATCTCCTTTTCAATATCCGAAAGAATGCCTCCTCTGGAAATATTTTTGCGGAGCTGTGCCATATACTCCGCATATTCCATGGCAAAATGGATAAGATGCACACTGCTTCCTCTGATCGTTCCCTCTTCAAACGTACTCTCTCCAATGTAATGAAGGATTTCCTCCTGATTCACACAGTCATCCTGCTCCGTGGCAAGATGAATCAATTGAAATAAAAGATAATTGATGTTCAGCTTCACCGTATCTCCTGCAAGCCCCGTCTGCTGCATCTCCTCGTAAAGATGTTCGACGCTTTTCCGAATATGGACTTTGTCATTTTGTTCAATCGCCGCGATCAGAGCATCCAGACTCTGCTTGCACAGGAGGATCCCCCCCTGATGAATCTGTACCTCTTCCTCATAGAAATACATCTTCTTTTTCGTACGGAATGCCTCCAGGGAGTTCAGCACACAGGCCGTACTATAAGACTTTGCCAATGCGGAAATATCCGCCACCTTCTTGCCGACCAGCATTCTGACTGAATGCTGGATAGCCGTTTCCAACTGTTTTTGAAGATTGCTCAGATACTCTGTTTCCGTACAGCTCATATCTGCTGCCATGTAATCACAGTAAATAAAGCCAATGTCATAGTTTTTTTCATTCAGTGATACATCTAAGATGCAGTGGGTACTGTCTTCCTTAAGAAAATCCAGGCACGCCTGATACAGCCTTCGCTGCAGCTTACGCAGCTCCCCTTCCTCATGCTCCTGTACTTCCTCTGACTCACATGATTCCAGATAAATATACCGGACACCCTTTGAGAGGCGCATATGGCTATTTACATATTCCAGATTTACCTCGTCATATTTTCCGCAAAGCAGGGAGATCAGATTCCTGGCCAGAAATGCATGCTCCAGCTTCTGCTTGTTCTGCTCATCTTCCCTTGCGTGTTCAGATATTTTTGCCACTTTCCTCAGAACCCGCAGCAGTTCCTCTTTTTCCACAGGCTTCAGCACATAGTCCATACAGGCAAAGCGGATGGCCTGCTGCGCATAGGAAAAATCACTGTATCCGCTCAGGATTACAAAGTATGCTTCTGACAGTTTCTCCGTACGGATCTTTTCCAGAAGCTCCAGCCCGCTCATAACCGGCATTTTGATATCTGCGATGATCAGATCCACTTCGTTTTCTTTCAGATAATCGAGAGCTTCCGCTCCGTCGGAGGCAATGGATACAATTTCATAGCCCTCCTGTTTCCAGTCAATAAACACCATAAGCCCCTGTACAATAAACGGCTCATCATCCACAAGCAAAACCCGCAGCATCTTTTTCTTCTCCTTTGCCTCTCTTATTTCTCCTGTAATTCCAGTTCCCTCTTTCCACTAAGAGCATCCGTCGGTATCAGTATCTGTATGGTAGTTCCCACCCCTTCTTCACTCTCTATGAAAAAGCGTACCCGGCCATCTGTTACCATCTTCAGCCTCAGACATGCATTGACGATTCCTACACGTCCTTTTCTCCTCAGCTTTTCAATACTGGCATTCTCCATTTTTTCCTTAAGCTCCGCAATTTTTTCCGCAGCCATTCCGCAGCCTGTGTCCTCCACCTCAATGCATATATGACTATTTTCCCGATAGACCCGCACAAAGATCCAGCAGGGCACCGCCTTCTTTTCAATTCCGTGCACGCAGGCATTTTCCACAAAAGTCACCATCGTCAGCCGCGGAATCTTAAGCCCGCTGCAATCCGGTTCAATATCCAGTTCATAAGACAGCCTGTCACCAAACCGGTATTTCTGAAGCCCCAGATATGCTTCCACAAACTCCATCTCCCTGCTGACCTCTACAAGATCCGTGCTCCAGTCCACATTCTGCCGTTCCATGACCGCCAGCCTGCCCACCATATCCGCAGTCTCATATTCCTGCTTCAGGATACTGTGCATCCGGATACTTTCCAGAGCATTAAAGAGAAAATGGGGATTCACCTGGCTCTGAAGAGCCAAAAGCTCCGCATTCTGCCTGGCGATATCCATCTCCTGCTCCCGTAGCCGGTCTTTATACACAGTCTGAATCAGCTCATTCAGCCTTACTGCCATACGGTTATAGTTCTGCATCAGCCGGCCGATCTCATCCCTTCCCCGTACACAGTCAATTTCCTGAAGCCGCTCTTCATCCACATTGTCAAATGCCCTGCTCAGTTCTTCCACACGGGCAGTAAAAGAACAGTTGATCTGCCTCATCAAAATCCAGGGCATCACAGCGTTCACCAGTACAAGCAGAAGAATCAGCGGCATGTGCTCCCGGATCTGCGGCCAGGCCCCTGTATCCGCCGGGTAAACAAGAATCTGCAGATTCTCCCCATAGGCATTGATCTCCTTCTGATATCCCGGCCGGCGTTTCTCGCCCAGTTCCTGAAACGGCTGTCCCACATAATTCAGTCCATTATTGGAAATCAGAACCTTTTCGTCCCTGCAGATGCAGATGAAAGATTCATAATTCAGATTATCCAGGTCACGCACAAGGCTGCTGTAATCCATCTCAACCTTTACAACTTTTTCGCTGCCCTTCCGGCCGAAAAAATTCATCTTCCGGATAAAAGCCGCTTTCCGTCTTGGCTGTACTGCCGGGCTTTTCCAATCATCATAATAAAAATACAATACTGCGTCCTTGCCGGATTCCTGAAGGTACCTGTACCATTCTGTTTCCCGTATCTCCGAAATACGGCAGAAATATCCCCCATTGATGATGGTCTCATTGTCTGCGTAAATAGTGACCAGAGTATTATCCACTCCCATGCTGGTTTCAAACAGGGAGTCCTTTAAAAAAGTCTGATATCCCTCCACATAATCCAGCGGTCTTTCATACTGCCGGTTCAAAAAATCATCTATGAACTCATTCATATAAATATTCTTGGCCTTTGACGCCGCAGTTTCCACGTTTTCGGAAAGACTGTACTGTACGGCGCTGGCGGCATTTTCCATCACATGCTGCTGCTTCACCTGCTCGGAATGAACCACAATATATATGATCACACTGTCCGTTATAATAAGAGGAATCAGCATACAGAAGATATATAGAATATGAAGTTTTTTCTTCAGATTGTAGTTGTTCATCCTGCTTTCCAATACCTGCATGAATCTGTGCATAACATCTTCCTCCTGTCTCCGATATCTCTCCAATCTCACAGCTCCCGCATCCCTTTGGCGGTTTATTTACGCCAGCTTTCCTCCGGCCCCATGCAGGATTTTTTTAATGCCGCACCTTCCCTGTAAAAAAGAAGCTTTTCCACGACAAGAATGCCGTTTAAAAAGCCTAACTGTACCTCATTTACCCCCTTTCGGAAAAACAGCGGCACCCTGGCTTTATGAATCTGCTCCACCACGCCGGCAGACCAAAAGGCATCCTCCGGCTCTCCGGCCCGGTATCCCTTTGGAACCGTACACACGGTTTTCCAGCTTTCCTCTGAAGACATACTCCGTACAGCGAAGCACAGACGATCTCCCGGTGCGGCAGGATTGCAGGGAGCCGTCCATACTTCCGCCGTATAGATTCCTTCTTCTTCTGCCATAACAAGATAAGAGACGGACGGTCCTTCTTCACATCCGCAATTCAGATCTGACGGAACTGCCCGGATGCCGCTTCCGCAAAGCCCATGATCCTTCAGAATCTGGATTCTTCCTTCTGCTTTCTGTCCTGTACCCGTCTGCTTTTTTGCAAAATGCTCTGCTAAAACAGAAATGACACCGTTACGTTCAAAAAAAGTACCTTTTGGTACCTGCTCTGTCCTTACTTTTTTTCCGTGAACCTTCAGTTCCACCGACGCGTCTCCGTCAGAAATCCGTACCCTGCAGATTTCTTCCTCCTCCGGAAGCTCATTCCGGCAGCAGATCAGACGAAGGATTTCCTGGTTTTTTATCTCCCTGTCCGCCATTTCCAGCCTCAGCCACTTACAGGGCTCTGCCTCTGTCTCACAGTGAAAGCTTCCGATTCCGTCATTGGCGATCTCTATCCTGACCTCATGATTTCCTGCATAAAGAAAATCACGGATTTCCATGGATTCACAGGTACCGTAATTTTTTACCAGAATACGCTCCACGTCTTCTCTGGAAACAGTCAGGCGGGGCTTTTCAAAAGGCTCCACATACATTCTGACAGGATAACGGCAGCCATCCTCATTCCATTTCCGGAACCCCACATGACTCCCTGTCCCCATACCGTACCATTTTCCGTTCATACGTTCCATAGCCTGCTTCACCAGGCTTCTGTCCCCGGCAATGCATTCTGCCGTTTTCTCACCGTAAAGATTGGCAATCTTTTTGCCCTGCCTTGCATAGTGCCGGTTTTTTCCTGCATAAATCTGCATACAGATCAGATTCAGGCCCTTCCTCAGATCGTCATAGATCATGCTGTAAAATGCCGGCAGGCTCTCCCCGGGAAGCTCCTGCTCCAGTTCTGTCATTTTTTCCGTCACACACCGGATTTCCTCCAGCACTCTGTCTGACTCGCCGTAATGAACCGGGTGGTAGGTATCCTCTCTCAGGGCCTCCGGCCTGCGTCTTGCAATCAGCGCCGTTCCCTCCGTAAGGATTTCGGTTAGTTTCTTCTTCTGTTTCTCCGTAATACGGCTTCCGAACTGAGTCTCGATCCATCTTTCCGTAAATTTCCCTGTCCGATTCGGTGCAAGGCTTCCCCACGTACCAAAATCATAGGCTAACTCCATAAAATAGGACAAAGGGAATTCATTTCCCTTTAAATCCCCCACATTCACCATCCATACATCACGAATCCCGTATTCATAGGCAAGAGTCATCTGCTCCCAGATTGCCGTAAGCCGTGTACTGTTGATCCACTCATAAGAAATGGGACTCCCATGATAATCCAGATGATAATACATGCCGAAGCCGCCCTGATGCGCCCTCATCCTTTCATCCGGAAGATACCGCATATGGCCGAAATTATCCTCACAGAACATGAGGATCACATCAGAAAGGCCGTCCCAATCCTTAAGCCCCGGAATTCCTTCCTCACCATAAAAATAATGTTCCACTTCTTTATAAACGGCAAGCAGCATGGGAACATCACCGTTTTCTCTTTTTATACAGTGTCTGATCAGGCGTTTCTGCTCCGTAATAATGTCTTTCAAAAGTGCAATATGCTCCTCGGTGGTCTGGGGGCCTTCCATAGTACTGTCCCGCTCCCCGCGCATGCCGATAGTGATGATATTTTCAAACTTTCCGCTCCGCTTCAGTCCGTCCTCCCAGTAGTGCAGAAGTCCTTCTTTATTTTTTACATAGTTCCAGGCATTTCCATAAATGCTGTCCTCTCCCCGGTAAATGTCCCACTCCTCGCTTGCCCTCAGACAAGGCTCATGATGAGAGTTTCCCATGATCACTCCGTAAATATCTGCGAGTTCTTCGTTTGCCTGCCCGGGTCCGTCCAGAGCAAAGGAAGAGGTCCACATCGCAGGCCAGAGATAATTTCCTTTCAGGCGGAGCAGAAGTTCAAACACCTGATCATACATTTCTGCCGTAAAACCGCCGTAATGATGAAATGTCCATTTTCCGAAGCAGGGCCATTCATCATTGATAAAAAAGCCCCGATAGCGTACGGACGGCTCTTTGGAGACCATTTCCACAGAACCATCCAGCTCCATAACTTCTCTGTGCACCGGCACCGCATCGCCCCAGAATACCAGCGGACTGACTCCCATCATCTCGGAGAGGCGGAACATGCCGTAAATGGTTCCCCTCTTATCACTTCCGTAAATAACAAGCGCCTGTTCCACTCCTGCAAATTCTTCCGAATCTCCAAGGCAGTGTTTCCCTTCCAGAAGCCGGATACCGAATACCTCCCGCTTTCCTTCTATTACTTTTGTCTGAATCCTTCCTCTGCTTTCTAATTCTTCCAGAAGATTACTCCTGCCCACCGTGGCAAAAAGGATCAGCTCCCTGATTTCTTTTCCGCCTTCGGATAAGACCAGGGGTTCTGTACCGGATACCAGCTTTATATCTCCTGCTACCTTCCGGGCAATTCTCCGGACTCCTTCAAAGGCATCTTTTTCCACAAAAAGAGGAACTGCTTTTCCATTGCCGAATATTCTCATAACCTGCTCCGTTTCTCCCAAAACATTGTTTCTAAAACCTGATGCTCCCTGTTCCCTCCGAATGTACGGCAACTGTAAAGGGTACTGCCGGAAGCTCCTCAGCACTGTAAAGATTTGCTTCCCACGGACAGTCATTCCATGCATAGGAAATTCCATCAGCGTCCTCAGGCATTGCTATTTCTACGGTACGTGCACCTGTGAGTCTTCCCTCTGCAGCGGTACGGCTTCCGTCCCTGTGTACAATTTCAAATCCTCTGACTGATGCGCCTTCCTCCTTCAGGCAAATTCCGGGCACTTCTTTTAAGTCAGGCGTTCTTTTTTCCGTATGCAGCACGATACATGACGGGCCAAAGGTAAGCTGTACATGGTTTCCGCTTCGCACCATCTCCGTAAGCTCCGGATTCTGACAGAAAACCTCCCTGCCGTAAATCATCTTCTCCGCCGCAAGCGCCGCACGGATTCCCACGGTCTTCTTGTCTGTGGGATGAAGGTCATTATATTCTCCCAGGTCGTATGCCTGTACCATCATGGTATGTGGCATTTCCGCTGTTTTTCTCTGTGCCTCACGCAGAACAGCCCAGTTTGTTCCTTCTGTATGCAGCTTTCCATCGGAAAATCCCGCAAGCTGAACAAAGATTACAGGCATTTCCGGCATTTCCCAGAGTTCTCTCCACTCTTCGATCATTGCCCGGAATTCCTCCTCATAGGTTTCCGGCCTTCCGGTGTTGGATTCTCCCTGATAAAAAAAGCAGCCTTTTATTTTCCATTTACGGATCGGGTAAAGCATTCCCTGATAAAGCCCGCATGCCTTAAACTGGAAGAAGGTCATCTGCGGGAGTTCCTCCATCCTGTGTATGATTTCGTAATCCCATTCTCCGGCAAGCACTGCTTTCTTCTCCTTATTTTTTCCATAGCAAAGCTCATACGCTTTTCCCGGCACAAAGCCGCCGCCTTCTCCAAATATCAGAACCTTCACTTCAATCACATTTTCCCCTGCATGAAGAATTCCTTCCGGTATCCGGTAGATTCTGGGCGGGTAACGGTATGGTGTCTCCCCGATCTGTTTCCCATTAACCCATACCATATCCGCATCCACAATTGCGCCGAGATAAAGCAGGGCCTCTCCCTTCTCCGGCTCATCCTCCTGTGCCAGCGTAATGGTTTTCGCAAAACGCACTCCGCCGTAAACATGCTCCAGTTCGGTTCCCTCAAAAAAACCCGGGACACGGAAGCTTCCTTTCTCTGTTTCCTCACCGCCCGCATCCATGGTTAATGCTTCCCTGCGCCAGAGAAGATCCCGTTCCTCTTCCGCCTTTATCGTCTTTTCCGGATAACCCTTTTGTCTGCACTCGGCAATTTCTTCTGTGTCATAGCCAAGGCGGACAATGGTTTCTTCACTGCACCATGCTTTAACGGGAGTTCCGCCCACAGCCGTCTGCAGAAGCCCCACAGGAATTCCTTCCCGGTCGTGCAGTTCTTTTGCAGCAAAATAGCCTGCAGCACTGAAAAGCTGCAGTTCCTCACCCCTCGCCTTTGTCCAGAAGCCTTTTTCCAGCTCCTGTCTTTTTCCGCCGAAAACATATTCCTTCGGAACCTCAAACATACGGATCTCATCCTCTGAGGTCTGCAGGATCTCATCACCATACCGTTCCATGACCCGTTCGATGGGAAGCTCCATATTGGACTGCCCGCCCAGAAGAAATACATCTCCAAAAAGGATATCACGAATCACCACCGAATCTTCTCCGTCACACAGCAGCATCCCCCACGGTCCTCCCGCAGGTTCCTCCGGTAACTCAAATTCAAAATATCTATCCTTGCCAATCTCATACTTAGCCGTAAAACTTTTAAAAAATAATTCTATGGTTCTGCCCGGTACGCCATATCCCCAGATGCGGTTCTTTACATTCCTCTGCAATACCATCCCGTCACTGATCAACGATGATAACCGAATCATTTCTGTGCTTCTCCTTTTCTATTGTTTCTTATCCTATCATTCTAATCTTCCTGTTCCGGCAAATATATAGGGAAAATATGGAAGATTCAGGGACAAATTATTGTTTTTTTGCAGCAACTTCCAAAAACATCTGCCCGAATCATTCAGGCAGATGTTTTACCGGCAAACGCTTTATTCTTTTATAATAATCTTTTTCTCTTATAACCTTTTTCTTTTACAGCCTTTTTCTTCTCTTCCTTTTAGTCCGTAACCTTTTCCACCCGCACATTGCTGATATGAACTCCTGCCGCAGAATTCTGGTTTCCGAGATTGAATTCCAGCCGTCCGTTGTCATCACTTTCTTCTGTCATATCAAATTCAAAGACAAAAGATTGTTTTTCCTTTTTAAGCTCTACCTTCGTGTCCGCAAAATACCGGATCCAGCCTACATCCGGTGCGGAAACCGTTACGATCACAGTTCTGTCCTCATCTGCATACGCATCAAAGGAGATTTTGTATTTGTCCCCCTGTATCATGGGAAGCCCTGCCTGGACAAACTGTACGCTGTAGTCCAGCTCACCGCAGTTCTCTGTTGCAATGTACAGCTCATTCTCAGCGATCTGTGCTTCTGCCGCTCCCTGACCTGCAAGAAGAAATACCCAGCCATCTTCATCGGAAAGATCCTCTGCCTCAGCAAAATCTCCGTTCATGATATAATTTCCTGTGGCATCCGCATCCCGTAATTCCAGAACCTTTTCCGGTTTTTTCACATTTTCATCATAGCTGTCCTTCTGGTAAACTCTGACATAATCCACCTTCATTGCCGCGGTTTCATCAAAAGCGGTGGTTTCATCCGGGTTGCCCGGCCAGTTGCCGCCCACTGCAACATTCAGGATGATATAAAACGGCTGGTTAAAGGGTGCCGGATATGGTTCCTCCTCACAGCCTTCCTTTTTGGTAAACCAGTCATTTACCGTATAATAATGTTCATCATCTACATAAAACCGAAACTCGCCAGGTTCAGGTTCCCATTCGCAGGCAAACACATGGTATTCTTCCGCAAAATCACCATCCTCAAGCTTATAGGAGCCCTGCTGCTGCATGTGCGGCTCTCCGTAATGCAGCGTCCCGTACTGGCAGTCCGTCTGATTTCCAAGGACCTCCATAATGTCAATTTCTCCGCACTTGGGCCACTGTCCGTAAAACCCTTCATCTACCGGCATCATCCAAAAAGCCGGAAGAAATCCCTGTCCCTTGGGAACCTTGATTCTGGCTTCAAACCTTCCATACTGAAAGCCCTGCTTGTTCTGTGTGTTCACTCTTCCCGACGTGTAGCTGACCCGGCCGTTTTCATCCACCAGCTTGATTGGCTGGATCACAAGCTCTCCATCCTTTACATAGGCATTTTCCGTACTCTCTACATATTCCTGAAGCTCGTTATTCACCCAGCCGGGCTCATGGCATTCATAATTCCAGTCATTCTCATTCAGAGAATCTCCGTCAAAATTATCTTCCCATACAAGATGATAACCTTCCGGTATACTGATATCTTCTCCTATCATATCTTCAACAACAGCCTCCTGTGTCTCTTCTTCTGCCGCACATACTTCCGTCCCGGATACAGCTGCGGACAAAACCGCTGCAAGCATAGCAAAAGACAATATCTTTCCATATTTCATAGATACCCCTCCAAAAAAAAGTTCCTGCCCCGAAGAAAACCATATTTTCCCAGAGCAGGAACACTCTCATAACAAAAGAGCAACGCACATTTATTCCTTTACACCGCCAAGGGTAATACCTGCGATAATGTACTTTGACAAGAGCAGATATACGATAATAATCGGAACAATTGCCACAGTGATCATCATATAGATCTTGGCGCTGTCAAAGTTCATATAGTCCGCGCCTCGCAGTGTTGCGATCAGGATCGGCACCGTCATCTTATCCTTGGACTGAATGACCAGTGCAGGAACGAAGTAATTGTTCCAGGAACCGACGAAGGTAAAGATTGCCTGTACCGCAATCGCCGGCTTCATGATCGGCAGCACGATCTGGTTGAAGGTTCTGAACTCTCCGCAGCCGTCAATTCTCGCAGCTTCCACCAGAGACAGCGGCAGGGAGGACTGCAGATAACTGTACATAAAATAGAATACAGCCGGGGATGCAATGGACGGAATGATCAGGGGAAGCAGGGAATCATACATTCCCATTTTGGTGATCAAACGCAGAAAGCCCATTGCCGTAACCTGTGTCGGCATTACGAGAATTGCCATAATAAACGTAAATGCGGCTTTTTTCATTTTAAAGTCATACGCATAAATGCCGTAAGCAGTCAGTGACGAAAAATAAGTACAGATTGCCGCAGTACAGCCGGATACAATCAGACTGTTTAAAATGCCCCGGAACATCGGGAAAGTACCGTCATTTGCAACATTTTTCAGGTTCTGCAGGAAATATTTTCCCGGCAGTGCCGAAAATCCCTTCTGCAGGTCCGCATGCGAACGGGTGGAGTTCACGATCAGAATATAGAAGAAGAACAGGCACATAAACGATAACAAAATCAGCACGATATGCGCAACGATGCTCTGCACGCGATTTGGCTTTTTCGATTTCATAAGTTATCTCCTCCTTCTTCTTTCTTCTTTTGCTTTCCTTTTTGCAGCCGCCTTGGAGCCATCCGGGTCATTGTCATTTGTCATTCTGTATACAAAGAAGCACAGGATACCGCTGACAATAAACAGGTAAACAGATAAGGCGCCTGCCATACCGTAGTTCTTGCTCTTCAGATGGTTATTCAGGAACATGATCAGGGTCATGGATGTACGGTTCGGGTTACCCTGTCCGTTTGTCAGGATCTGAGGAACATCAAACATCTGAAGTCCGCCGATGATCGCTGTGATCAATGTATAGGCAAGGATCGGACGGATCAGAGGCAGTATAATATAGTAGAATCTCTTGAGACTGTTGCAGCCGTCCAGCTCGGAAGCCTCAAAGATATCCACACTGATGCCCATAATGGCTGCCATCAGCATGATCGTTGTATTTCCAAACCACATCAGGAAATTCATAAAGCCGACCAGCGATCTTGTACCGAATGCCGTTCCCATAAAATCGATCCGTTCCTTAATAATCCCTGCTCCCATCAGGATGGAATTGATCGGACCGTTGGTGGAAAACATGGTAAAGAACAGCATGGCAAATGCAGAGGCCATGATCAGGTTCGGCAGGTAAATGACTACCTTAAAGAACTGTTTCCCATGAATCTTCAGGCGGATATCGGTAAACCATACGGCAAGAAGCAAAGCCACAACGATCTGGGGAATAAACCCGATCACCCACAGGATCAGGGTATTGATTCCATATTTCAGCATATCTGACTGCAGAAGGCTGGCATAGTTTTCCATGCCGATAAAATTAGGTCCGATTTCCTTGATTCCAGAACGATAGTATTCAAAAAAGCTGTACCTGATCGTATCTGCCAGAGGAATCAAAGAAAAAATGAAATAGCATAAAAAAAACGGAAGAATAAAAATATAGCCCCATTTTGCATAGCTGATACTTTTTCGTTTTTTCGTCATAAGATCTCATCCCTTTCCATAACACTGCGGGACATAGCCATGCCCCGCAGACGGTACCTGATTATTCTGCCCACTGAATTTCGGTGATGTCCGGATAACGCTCTATGATTGCTGTTTCAAAGTTTGCTTTTGCGGTATCGAAATCAACCTTATCCTGTAAATAGTCCCCAAATGTATTCTGAATCAGCTCTACGCAGCCCTGGTCGTAAGCAGAAAGAGGTGCGATCTTAATGTTTTCTGCAACAGGAGCAAAATATTTGAACGGATTCTGTCCGCCAAGGAATGCGGAGGAGAAGTTCTCATCATCAGATGCAGCCTCCTGCATGCCGCTCAGAGTGTTCGTAAAGTCTGATTTTTCCCGGGAAATCTTTAACAGGTTTTCTTTATCAGCAGTTAAAGCAAGGATAATATCTTTTACATGCTCCGGATTGTCCGTACCTTCGCAGGCATGTACATAGGAGCCTCCCCAGTTATATTCCTGCGGCGGGTTTGTAACAGCCCATGCACCTTCGTCGCCGTCCCAGTTTTTGGATAACACGAAGTCGATTCCCCATGCCGGAAGAAGGAAACCGAACACCTTAGATGCAGAACCCATGGATTTGTTCCAGTCATCATTCCACTGACCTTTTACAGTCTTGTCAAAATAGCCTGCATCCAGCCATTCCTTGGAATCCTTTACCCAATCCATGATCTTCTGGTCAACCTTTAAGGTTGTCTCTCCCGGAGCAACCCAGGACTCCTCAATGCTGTTGCCGTACAGACGGAAGGTGTCTGCATAAGAGGAGAATGTGTAATATCCTTTTGCCTTCAGTTCTTCAGCAGTTGCTTTGATGGTATCCCAGTCTTTTACCTTTTCTCCGACAGCTTCCGGATCGTCTGTGCCGAATACATCCATTGCGATGTCGCGGCGATATACCAGAAGTCCCGGGCAGCACTGCCATGTGGAGCCTCTCTGAACGCCGTCCTGGTCGGATGCGGTTGTCTTGGTAAAGCTGTACTGGTCTGCCAGATCTGTCTCCGGATCAATGCCAAGATCCGTAAGCGGCATTGCAACGCCTGCGTCTGCATCCGTATATTTATTTACATAGTCTGTCTCTGACAGGAAAATATCCACTTTTTCATCATCAGAAACATCTGCCTGTCTCAGCAGTGCCTCATCAAGCTTCTGCTGGTAAACGCCGTCCTGGTTCGGATTGATGATCCAGTGAATCTCCGTACCATCCTTTAACGTGGTTACCGTACCGTCATCTGAAGTTTTCTCTACTTCGGAATATACGGCTTCTACACGCTCACGGAACTCGTTATTCCATGAATAGATGTTGATCACCTTTCCTTCATCCCCTGCGTACACGCTTCCTGCCATAGTTCCGGTTGTTACGGCTGCTGCAAGCAGCATCACAAGTAACTTTTTCTTCATACCTGTTTCCTCCTGTTTTATCTTTTTTATTCTTTTTAACGGGTTTCCTGTTGTCCCGTTGATGGCTATATTCTATCTTTTCCCTGTCTGGAAATATATTAGATTAATTGTAAAAATATCAAATTCATGATATAATATACAAAATTTTTTATCTGCCCCACAAAATATGGCAGGAAAGGAGTTTTCATATGGGATTGCTGCAGGATTGGTACGTCCACGAAACAATAAACAATGAGGAAGAACGCACACACCGTCCCCAAAATGAAGAAATTGCCTTTTATCAGGCCGTCAGCTCCGGCGATATTGACGCAGTACGCCATAACTGCGAACAGAACCGCTTTACCGAATCGGAAGGTGTGGGAATCCTTTCCCGGAACCCGGTGACAAACCTGAAGTATCATTTTGTGATCACCACAGCCCTGATCACGAGGCTCTGTGTGGAGGCCGGAATGGAAATGGAGCAGGCCTTCCGTCTCAGTGACTTTTATATCCTGAAGCTGGATCCGCTGCACTCCATCCAGGAGGTCGCCCGCCTTCATGACCGCATGGTTCTTGATTTTACCGGAAAAATGCGGCTTCTTAAGAAAAATGCCGGAACCTCCAAGCCCGTCACTGCCTGTATCGACTACATTTATGCCCATATTAAGGAGCGGATCACCATCGAGGATCTCGCTGCGCACACGGGCCTCTGCACCAGTTACCTTTCCCGCCTGTTCAAAGAAGAGGTCGGTATTTCCGTCAGTGACTACATCCGGGAGAAAAAAATTGAAAAGGCGCAGAATCTTCTGAAATTCTGTGATTACAGCCTGATTGAGATTGCCAATTATCTCTCCTTTTCCTCCCAGAGCCATTTCATCCAGATTTTTAAAAAGCTTGTGGGAATGACTCCGAAGAAATACCGCGACCTGTATTACTGCACAGGCTGGACAGTTACAATTCCTGATAAACCGGGCACCACCGAGGCATAATGGATGCCCGGTTTTCTCTTATGAAAACTCTCTTTCTTTCATTCTCTATATAAAAATCATGACATCTGCAGTTGGATCTCCGTCTGCTCCGTTAAAAGTTCTGCCGGAATATAATCTCCTTCCATTTCCTTTCCGTTTACCAAAAGCTTCCGGCATCCGGATTCCGCATGTCCCGGATTGGAAACGGAAATGTGCAGATGACATCCCCGGAAATCCTTTTCGATTTCAAATCCATCCCATTCCTTCGGTATGGACGGAGCGATCCGCAGGCCGTGGAAATCAGGACGCATTCCAAGAATTCCTTCTACGCAGCCAACCATTACCGTAGACGCCGTTCCGGTGAGCCAGTGTACATGGGAACGTCCGAAATGCGGGCTTGCCTTTCCTTCTGTGAACTGTCCATAGCAGTACGGCTCCAGTTTCCGGATCTCCGCACGGTCGTTCTGTGCTGCAGGCGCATTTTCCATAAAATAGGTAAACGCCCTGTCTCCATGTCCGCGCAGTGCTTCTGCCAGAATGATCCATCCCTGAGACTGGGAAAAGATTCCTGCATTTTCCTTGGTTCCCGCATTGTAAATCACAGCCAGCGCCCCGTCAAAGGCATGTTCATGATAGGGCGGATCCATCAGGATCGCACCGTATTCTGTGTTTAGTCTCTCATAGACCGTATCCAGAGCCTTGTCCGCCTGCTCTTTTGAAGCCAGGCCGCTGATCACTGCCCAGCTCTGGGGATTCAGCCAGATATTTGCTTCCGGATCCGTACGTTTTCCGATAACCTCACCCTTTTCGGTAAAGCCACGGATAAAACGATCCTCATTCCAGCACAGTTCCTGGATAATTCCGCCCAGCTTCTCCTGGCTGTCCTCCAGATACCGGATATAGGCTTCATCCTTTTTATACTCTGCAAATTTCTTCAGGATCGTCATTGCCAGGTAGAACTGAAGCGCCACGAAGGTAGACTCTCCGTCCTTTCCCAGTCTTAGGCAGTCATTCCAGTCTGCATACAGGCCGGCAGGCATTCCATGGATTCCCAGATGATTCATGGAGAAATCAATGGCTCTCTTCAGATGCTCATAGACAGTCCCCTCATCCTTATTTGCAAAGGGAATCACCTCATCTATAAAGGCCAGATTTCCCGACTCGGAAACATACTTATAAACCGTGGGGAACAGCCATAACGCATCATCCGCCCGGTAAGCCGGGTGTCCCGTCTCTTTTACATAGGATGCATCATCCGGGGTATCCTCGTGTCCTGCATTGTGCGTGAATTTCACAAGGGGCAGGCCGCCTCCGTTGTCCACCTGCGCAGACAGCATGAAGCGTATTTTCTCCACAGCCATTTCCGGGGCAAGATGAATGATTCCCTGAATGTCCTGAACGGTATCGCGGTACCCGTATCCGTTGCGCAGGCCGCAGTAGATAAAGGATGCAGCCCGGGACCAGATAAAGGTCATAAAGCAGTTATAGGCATTCCAGGTATTGATCATGGTGTTAAATTCCGGGCTTGGTGTCCTGATCCGGAAATGCGACAGTTTGCCGTGCCAATAGGAAATAATCTCTCCCAGCTCTTTTTCGCACTGTTTCTCCGGATTTTCATAGCTTCCCAGGATCAGTTCCGATTCTGCGCCGGACTTCATGCCGAGAACAAATACCACATGCCTGGTTTCACCCGGTGCCAGCAGTATTTCGCAGGCCAGTGCCCCGCACCCGTTTTCGTTATAGCCTGACTCATTGCCGAGACAGCCGCTCTCCACACCTGCCGGATTTCCATATCCATGATATCTTCCGAGGAATTTCTCCCTGTCGCCGCAGTAAGAAGAAACCTCTGCTCCTGCAAGGCCGAAAAAGCGCTCAGTCACGATTTTATCATCCACATCCTTGCCTTCTTCCAGCCCGTCCAGATTGCCGTGAACCAGATGGCGGATGCGGTTCTTCTCAAATAATGTCCTTGTAATAAACTGGGAATACTGGAGATTTACCTGATCCTGTTCATAGTTGCTGTTGTTGGTAAATTCCGCATACCCGGTGATCGTTAAGCTTCTTGCTGTTTCGGATAGGTTCGTCACCTTCAGGTTCCAGACCTCATATTCCTTCTCCATCGGAACATAATACAGGGCTTCCGAATGGATGCCGCTGTAATCCGCAGCCATTCTGGTATAACCTGTTCCATGGCGGCATTCGCTTTTGTAGTTTTCCAGATCCTTGCCAACCGGCTGCCAGGAGGCAGACCAGTAGTCTTTCTGCTCGTTATCACGGATATACAGATACCGCCCCGGCTGGTCAAAGCTGTTAAACACATACCGGATAATACGTCCGTTTGCGCCGGACTTTGCAAAGCTGTATCCTCCCGCATTATTTGAGATCACAGCGCCGTATTCCGGTGAACCCAGATAGTTGGCCCAGGGAGCAGGCGTATCAGGCCTGGTGATCACATATTCCTGGTTTTCATCATCAAAATAGCCATACTGCATTTTTTCTTCTCCTCTCTGACACATTCTTTCATGGAACAAGGCTTACATGAATCTGATGCAGGCCCTCTCCCAGGGCTTCTACAGCCGCTCTGTCCATAACTGCCTCACGATCTGTGTGCTTCATCGGGACTCCGTCACAATCTGCCCGGCCGATCCGGTATGCACCGTATTCCAGCAATACTTCATTATGGAAGATTACTTCAAATTCCTTCCCGGCAAAGGTCAGGCAGATTCCTGCTTTTTTGTCTTTGTCAAACTGAGATTTCAACAGCTTCGGGTGAACTGTAAGGTTTCCCGCTGCGCCGCGCACACCGAACACCTCTGTGATCATTGTCATCATGTACCAGCTTGCCGCACCTGTCAGATAGTGATACATGCCTCTTCCTTCGCTGTTAAAATATTCCGGAATTCCGGGATAGATCCTGCTGGTTTCAAAATCCAGTGCAGTGTCCGCCAGGGTTCTTAATGCCTGATATCCCTCCCTGACAAAGCCTCTCTTGTAAAGAGCATTGGCATACATGACCGTCATATGGGAAAATACCGCACCGTTTTCCTTTTCTCCGTACGCAAACCCGAACATCCTTCCCATGTCAAACTTCAGTTCCTGAAAGTCCGTATTCAGGCGGTAACCGCCAACTGCCGGATCGTAGAGATAATGTTCCGCACTTCTGCATATTCCGGTAACCTGTTCCTCTGTGGCCGTACCGCTCATCACAGCAAATACCTGGCCTGTAAGCATCATCCGGACGCCTTTTTCAAAAAATCCTTCCACTGCATTTTTATGATCGTCATAGTAGCTGTTAAACCAGCCTTCCCGGTTTTCACCGCTGATCCATTCCTCTTTGCGGATATGCTCCATCATCCAGTCAGCTTTGTGATTCAGATTGCCGATCAGCTCATCCGCAGATACACGAATCATCTTTCCGCTGATTTCATGTCTGCAGGCAGTCAGATACTCCCGCAGTGTCTCATGCTTTGCCTGTATATTCTCATAAAGCTCCCTGTCATCCTTCAGAAGGAGTGCGGTTTCTTCCGGAAGCTCGATTTCCGTACAGGACAGCTTATCCCGCAGCAGTGCAATGCAGAGTGCCAGTTCCTTCATATTTCCTGCATATGCGCAGGTAAAAGCCACACTTTCCCCGTGATCAGATGCCATATCCAGGGCATCATTCCAGTCTGCTCCGCGCAGAAGCATTTCATTGTGTTCTCCCACCTCATAAAATGCAGTGAGATGTTCAATCAGCAGATGTTCCAGAATGCTTCCGTGATAAATACTGCCATCGGCCGTTTTCTGCTGCATTCCATACGCTTCATTCCACGCATTGTCCGTATCCGTTCCCCGCATGGCCTGGGAATCTTTAAAATAAGATGCCTTTTCTGTCAGGATTCCGATGTCCCCGGTCTGGTCTATGTAAAGCCTGGTCGTCATAAAAGGCCATACGGCATGATCCATCCAGACACGGCTGATTCCTTTCCTGTCTGCCACAAAGGTTCCGGGCTCATGTCCGATGATCGTCGCATTTGTCCCGTCTATCCGTACGCCGCCGTAATTGGCAAGAAGCATTTTCCGCACATCACCGGGATCCATCAAAAGGAGCGACAGACAGTCCTGCCACAGATCTCTCCATCCTCTTCCTCCTCTTCCGTAATCATGATGCGGCAGGAAGGAACATCCGTAAATCCGTCTTAACAATGGCTGGAAGCTGACCCAGCGCATAAAGAGGTCAAATCGTTCATCACCGGTATGGTAGGCCACATTCACTTTTTTCTGCCAGTATTCCTTCACCTCTTCCAGCGCCTGCTCCGTCTTTTCGGAAGAACCATAAAGGGAAAGGATTCTCCCTGCCTGTTCTTCCTGTTCCGTGATACCTGCGAAAATCAGATATTCCGCTGTTTCATCCGGCCCGAGGACGATCGTTTCAAACCGGATTCCGCCCATGGCTTCCTTTCCTGCTGCTTCCGTTCCCTCAGATGCCCCCGGAAGATTCCTGTAAACAGCTTTCGGGTGGGTAAAGGTTCCGCCCTCCCCAAGAAACGAATCCACTGTGGGATAAAAGGAAACCGGTGCCTCCCCGTTTCCTGTCATTCCTTCCACAAAATAAATCTGATGGTTCCTTCTGTGCCCTTTTTCATCAAAGGACATGGTAGGCTTCACCAGGACACCATACCTGTCCGTGTGTATTCTATGAAGCATAGAGGTCACGTTTCTGTGATCACGGATATTGTCCGCACTTCTTCCATAAATCGGAACTGCAGCCACAGGTGTGATCTTCTGAGGCTTCTCCGCCGTATTTCGGATCCTGATGCGCATGATCTCCACATTTTCCCGGACAGGAACAAACGAAGTCACTTCAGATGCAAGCTGATATTTCACGGACTCCCTTCTTATGGTGTGCCACATAAAGCCTGCGGTCAGTTCACTTACATCCTGCCCGTCCGTAAATTTTTTTGACTCTTCTTCTGCGGAAGCCCCTGTTGCTGACCAGCATCCCAGGTTCTCCACACAGCACCAGAAATTTCTGGTAGATCGGTTGTTGTGCAGATTTTCTACACTGACCGGTTCCAGCAAAAAGGTTTCCTGATCAAGCTTGCTGTCGCCGCCCAGGTTCGGCGTCACAGAGCTTTTCAGGCCGCTTTCGCCCGCAATGGGAAAGTACAGGGCACTATAATTTTCCGGGTTTTTTATTGAAAAAGTTCCGCTCTCATCCATGAAATGTATTTTTTCCATGTAATGTATCTTTTCCATAAAACTATCCTCCTGAATTTAATAAAAGATACAGCACTTGCCTGCTATGCCCACATGTTACCTGAAATGCACGGAAAGAGAAATCAGATTCATTGTAAAAATGTCAGATTGATGACCTGAACGGAACAAAAATGTGCTTCGCACATCCTCGCGGTTTCCATTTCTTCCAAAGAAGCACATTTTTGCCGCGCCGAGCACGATTGCAAAGCAATATTTTCCTCTCGTGCGAGTGCGCATCATTGCACGAAGTGCTTTTTTATGATATAGGAAAGTGAGAACTTTCCTATATCATAAAAAAAAGACGGCACCGGGAATTCCGGATGCCGTCTTCTTCCATCTCTTCTATAATACTATTTTATAAAAACCGTTGAATCCCTTTTGCAACGCCATCCTCATGATTGCTGTCCGTGATGGCAAAGGCAGCTTTTTTGCAGTTCTCCGTACCGTTTTTCATGGCGATCCCGTATTTCACTGCCTGAAGCATATCCACATCATTGTCCGCGTCCCCGAATGCCATGGCTTCCTCCGGGGAAATATCAAGAAGTTTCAGCAGGTACAGCAGCGTTTTTCCTTTTCCTGCGTGTGCATTGCCGATCTCCAGCATATGGGAAACAGACGAGGTTACGTAGATTCCCGGAATCTGCGTTTCCAGGCATTCGCGCAGTGCATTTCGTTTTTCTGCATCTGCACAAAGGAAGGAAATGCTGTCCAGTTCTTCAAAGTGTTCCCTGATAAAAGCACGGATATCTTTTACAGGCCGGCGCGTATTTTTCACATAAACCGCACCATACTCCGTAGCGCCGTAGTCTTTTGCATGGGATATGTACCGTTCTTCTGAATAAGGAACTCCGTCCAGGAAGGCTTCCATCGCAATCCCGGACGGCATTTCCAGATCAAGTACGGCCCTTACGGATTCTCCGTCCAGAAGGCACTGATAAACTCTTCTCTTTTCTGATATGGAATAAATGGCTGCTCCATTTGACGTGATCACATATTCCGTATGGGGAAGTGCCAGAACCTCTTTTGGTACGGCACTAAATGCCCGTCCTGTGGCAGGGACGAACCGGATACCTTCCCTTCCTGCTCTTTCAATGATTTCTTTTGTCAAAGGGGTGATCTCTTTTTTGTCTGTCAAAAACGTTCCGTCCAGGTCGCTGGCTATGAGCTTGATCTTCATATGGTATGTTCTCCGTTTTTCCTTTTACTTCGTAATCGTATTTATGGCTGCGAACCTCCGTATTTTATGGGAGCCAACCGCCGTATTACCGTATTTTACGGCAGCAGCAGTCCGCAGACAAGCACAAAGTGGTGCGGCAGGCGGTTCTCTTCCATCCATTCCAGGTGCAGCCCGAGAAGCTTTTCGATCGTCAGTCCCACATTTCCGCCAAGGGATTCGATGGAATAACGCATCCCCTCCGGATACCGACATGGAGCGCCGCAGGGCCTGGTACATCCGTTTCTGCATGTACTGCAGCTTCCTGCGGAAAGGCTGATACTGCCGGGATGCTCCTTTTCCATGGCAAGGAGCTGATCCGTCAGCTTTTGTTTTTCAGCGGGAATCACCTGATTGATGATGGAATCCAGCTCTTCTTTTGTATAAGATCTTTCCGTAACCTCTTTGTCAAATAAGATCCTTACTGCCTGAAGCTCCAGGGTTCTGAAGCGTTTCCAGTATTCCATCACGTCAAAATCATAGGGCGGGCAGGACCAGATGTGACCATAATTCGGACATGCCTTACATGCCTCAAGAAATGTAGGAACATCCACAAACTTCTCTATAAATTCCGGAACAGAAATAGTGGCTTTATGTGCTGTTATTGTATACATAAATATTCTCCTTCTTAACTGAAGTTTCGCATTACGCTGTATTTCTATTTTAGCACGTTTTGTCCGGTGTGCATATTCTTTTGTAACATCTGATGCCCGCATCATTTCCCCACATGTTATCTGTTCATGCCTTCAGCATAAACAGTAAGCCTCACATTTCAATCACTCTGGTAGCGATCTGCTCACGGAACCGTACATCATGCTCCACCACCAGCATGGTGGGGTGATAGGCCAGTATTAATTTTTCAAGCTGCATTCTGGAAAATACATCGATATAATTCAGCGGTTCGTCCCAGATATACAGATGTGCAGGTGTCATTAAGCTGGCGGCGATCAGAACCTTTTTCTTCTGTCCTTCCGAAAATTCCTTCATATTCTTTGCGAATTGCTCCCGTCCCATATCCAATTGGCGAAGAATCGCACAAAACAGGCTTTCCTCCAGATTCCGTATCCTGCAGAAATGCCTGATATCTCCTTTTAAGAAGGAGGTATCCTGGTTAATGTACGATATCACCAGGTTCGGAGCAATGCGGAGTGTTCCCGTCTCTGCCGCCGGATTCACCGGCTTCTGCCCGCACTTTGCATCTTCCGCAGCATTTCCTGCTGCATTTTCCACTGTATTTCCTGCTGCATTTCCTGCTGCATTTGCCAGAATTGCTTTGATCAGGCTTGACTTCCCGCAGCCGTTTTTCCCATTGAGGAAGATCCGTTCCCCCTGCTGCACCTCCAGATTCAGATTTTCAAAAACAGGAGTTTCTGCATCCTGGTATTTCAGCCCGTATTCTTTTGCGGAAATAAGCACATTTTTATAATGCTCCAAAGGAGAAAGCTTCAGCTCCGCAGGCGTTTCGATATCCTTCAGAAGCCCTTCCTTTTCCTCAATCTCCCTGTCGATCCGGTATTCCATCTGCTTTACACGGCTCTGCATCTTTTTCGTCTTTGCACCGATAAAAGACCTTGTTGCAATACAGCGGTCATGCTCTTTTACAGGGTCAAATCCGATCTTGGTTCCCTCGTTTTTGTCCGCCCACTGTTTTGTCCTTTCAGATGCTTTTTTCAGCTTCACGATCTCCTTTTTATGCTTTTCATTTTCTCTCTGGGAAAAGGCATCCTTCCGGTTTTTATTCTCCCACCAGCTTGAAAAATTTCCGCTCTGCACCTCAATGGAATTCCGGTTTAATACCAGTACATGATCCACACAGGCATCCAGAAGATCCCTGTCATGAGATACAAGAATGAATCCCCTTTTTCCTCCAAGATACCTCTTTACAATTTCCCTGGAAGCCTGGTCCAGGTGATTGGTAGGCTCATCGATCAGAAGAAATTCATTTTCCCCGGAAAACAATACGGCCAGCATCACCTTCGTCCTCTCCCCGTGGCTCAGGGTTTCAAACGGCCGGTACAAAATCTCCGCGTCTGCCTCAAGCTTCTCCAATTCACATAAAATCCGCCAGAATTCACTTCCTGCCTTCAGTTCCTCATAAAATTCCACCGCACATTTCCCGTAATCCTCCGGTAAAACCGAATACGGAAAATAATCAAAAACTGTCGAAGTGCTGATACTTCCCTGATACTCATATTTTCCCAGCAGCAGGTTCAGAAAAGTTGTTTTCCCTTTCCCGTTTCTCCCGATCAATCCCAGCTTCCAGTCCGTATCAATAGAAAAAGATACCTTCTCAAAAATGTTGTCAAAACTGTTTTCATAATAAAATGTAAGATCCGATACACAGATCTGTGCCATATTCCTCATCCTCTCTTTGACCGGTTCCATAAAAAAGGAACCATCTGCTGCCAAATGATCCCGAATCGTGTACCCAAACCTTACATCTGTTTTCTGCAGGAACGCACATAAACCATTGCTTCACAGCGTTATGGCCGCATCCTGTTTTGCGCATCAAAAAAGAGGGGTTATGAGAACATAATCCACTTTTGGCAACATGACTAAGCAGTATCATTCCACGATCATACTGCAACAAATAAGCTTCATGTTTTCAAAAGCAGATTATCTCCTCATCTTTCCACCCCTCTCATAAAATCTGGACTTATTGTAAGATACAAAGCTGCGTTTGTCAATCATTTTCTATTTTTCAGGCCGTTTCCATATCATTCTCAGGGCATTTCCGCTGCTCCGGCATTTTGCCCAATTTTTCCCTTGACATCCTGTTCCCGGATTCCCTATACTGGTTTTAATCATAAACAGGCTATTCATTCTTAAATTATTTTCACAAAGGAATCATCATCATTTATATTAAGGAGACTTCATATATGATCATCAAAAACGGACTTATCGTAAATCCACGCACAAACGAAACAAAACAGGCAGATATCCGCATTTCTGACGGTATCATCCGGGAAATCGGGGAACTTACGGCCATGGCCGGTGAAGAGATCCTGGATATCCGGGGGCTCACCATTGCACCGGGGCTGATCGATACCCATGTGCATTTCCGCGATCCTGGATTTACCTATAAGGAGGATCTGCATACAGGCTCCCTCGCTGCAGCCAGGGGCGGCTTTACTTCCGTCATCTGTATGGCAAATACTTCTCCTGTTGTGGACTGTGTTCCTGTGCTGAAGGATATTCTGGAACGTGCCAAAGAAGAGAATATCCGCATTTACCAGACCGCTTCCGTTTCCCACGGGCTGAAAGGAGAATCCCTCACTGCTATGGAAGAATTAAAGGCATCGGGAGCCTGCGGTTTTACGGATGACGGCATTCCCTTAAAGGACGCAAAGCTCTGCAGTGAAGCAATGGAAATGGCTGCTTCCCTGGACCTTCCCATCAGCCTTCATGAAGAAGATCCTGCTTTTATCACCAATAACGGAATCAACCGCGGAAAGGTTTCCGAGGCTTTGGGAATCGGCGGATCTCCTGCTGTGGCAGAGGAGGTACTGGTTGCCCGTGACTGTATGCTTGCCCTTCATGCAGGTGCGCATACGGTAATCCAGCATATCAGTTCCGGGAATTCCGTAGCCCTTGTCCGCATGGCAAAGGCTCTCGGTGCCAACATCCATGCGGAGGCAACCCCTCATCATTTCACTCTGACGGACGAAGCCGTCCTTGTTCACGGCACCCTTGCCAAAATGAACCCTCCTCTCCGTACGGAAAAGGATCGTCAGGCGATCATTGAAGGACTGGCGGACGGCACCATTGACCTGATTGCCACAGACCATGCGCCGCACAGCGAAGAGGAAAAATCCCGCCCTGTCACTTCTGCACCAAGCGGCATTATCGGCCTGGAAACGGCGTTCAGCCTGGGCATCACCTCCCTGGTAAAACCGGGACATTTAACGCTGATGCAGTTATTAGAAAAAATGACCTCGAATCCTGCAGAGCTTTATCATCTGCCAGGCGGAACGATCGAAGTAAACGCTCCTGCAGATTTTGTTATCTTTGATCCTGACGAAGAATGGATTCCGGAAACCTTTGTTTCCAAATCCTCCAATACCCCGTTTAAGGGAATGAAACTGCAGGGAAAGATTGCGTATACGATCTGCGGCGGCAAGATCGTTTATTCCGCTTAATTGTTTCCTGTAAAAAAGGTGCCTGTAATGCTTAACCCGTCGCATTACAGGCACCTTACCGTACACGGACCGAGAATCCATCAGACCCTCTCCGGCCATACCATATCCTTTACAGTTCAAATGTCTCCAGATCGTCCGGAATCAGCAGGTTTCCGGAATAATACTGTCTGCCTTCCGCTGTATACAGTTCCTTCCGTTTGCTGATGTTCTTATCTTCCGTATGATACAGGATCAGGTTCTTCACGCCGAAACGCTCTCCCACCTCACAGGCCTCTTTGACCGTTGCGTGATGTTTCTCATATGGTTTGAAGATATCACGCTGCTCATACAGGCAAAAAGCTTCATGCAGGAACCAGTCTGCCCCTTCTACATAAGGCGCTTCATGCTCCTGATAATTTTCATCTCCGATAAAGGTGAATTTCTTCCCGTTGGCAAGGGTCGTGGTGAAACCAAACTGTTTGGCTTTTGTGGAGCGGATATCAAAGAATGTCAGATGGTATCCCATGATATCCCGTTCCTCGCCGTCCGCAACCGTATGGAAGAAAATACGCTGTCCGATCATATTATAAAATTTGCTCTGAACAGTCAGACGCACGATGGTCAGAATCGTCTCTTTCAATTCTTCATGGCAGTAAATATCAAGATTTCCTTCGTATTTTCCGTTTTTCATACGGGTTGCGATCATGCGGATCAGCCACACAAGACCAAGGATATGATCCGTGTGTTCATGACTGATAAAGATGTTATGGATCTTCTCCATCGGAATCTCCGCTTTTTCCAGTTGGGCCAGTATGCCGTTGCCGCCGCCGGTATCCACCAGAAAGTATTCGTCCTCTTTTTTCACTGCAAAGCAGGTATTATAGCATTTTGTCACGGTAGCATTACCGGTTCCAAGTATAATCAGTGTTTCCTTCATTCATATTTCCTCCGGTTCTGTTTTCTTTCAGCACAATCTGCCATAATCCGGTGCCTGCCCTGCAGGTATCCCTAAGTGAAGGCCGAACCTCCACCCCGGTTCTTCCGATTGATTATGCCATAGAGATCGGGCCGCCGCGCATCTTTCCTGCAGTAACAATTCTGTTGATCGCTACCATATAAGCACCCATACGCATTGTGCTGTTCTTCTCTTTTGCCATATTGTCTACATCATTATAGGCTTTCAGCATGATTTTCTCAAGCGTTTTGTTTACTTCATCCAGATCCCAGGCCATACTCTGGATATTCTGTACCCATTCAAAATAGGATACAACTACACCTCCGGCATTTGCCAGGATATCCGGTACTACGATGATTCCCTTTTTATTCAGGATCTCGTCAGCTTCTACGGTTGTCGGTCCGTTGGCAGCTTCAACGATCACCTTTGCCTGGATACGGTCTGCATTCTCCTCTGTGATCTGGTTTTCAAGGGCTGCCGGAATCAGTACATCGCATTTGCAGGTAAGCAGCTCATCGTTGGTAATGTGGGCTACGCCCTCTGCCTGATAGTCCTTCAGGCAGTTCTTTCTGTCGGAAAGGAAAGCCAGGATTTCAGGAATATTCAGTCCGTCTTCTTTGTATACGCCGCCGGAGTAATCACCTACCGCAACGATCTTCTTTCCTGTCTCATAGAAAATACTTGCTGCGGTACCGCCTACATTACCCATACCCTGGATTGCATATGTCTGGGCATCAGCATCCAGTCCCATGTTCTTCAGGCACTGAAGTGTGATGATTGTCACACCGCGTCCGGTCGCTTCCGGTCTTCCGATAGAACCGCCGATTTCCAGAGGCTTGCCTGTAACAACGCCCGGAACGGAATGTCCCTTGAACATACTGTAGGTGTCCATGATCCAGCCCATAACCTCACCGTTTGTATTCACATCAGGAGCCGGGATATCCTGATCCGGTCCGATGATCGGAAGGATTCTGGTGGTGTATCTTCTTGTGAGGCGAATCAGTTCATCACGGGAAAGCTCTCTCGGATCAACCTTGATGCCGCCCTTGGCGCCGCCGTAAGGAATGTTTACGACCGCACATTTGAAGGACATCCATGCGGATAATGCCTTTACTTCATCCAGGTTGGAATCCTGATGATACCGGATACCGCCCTTGTAAGGTCCTCTGGAGCTGTTGTGCTGTACACGATAGCCCTCGAATACTTTGATCTCTCCATTGTCCATCTTCACCGGTATGGATACGGTCAGTTCCCTCTCCGGATAGCGGAGTGTTTCGTAGTCGCTTCTTGCCAGTCCAAGCTTTCCTGCTGCCTGATCCAATACACTCAGCATGTTTTCATACGGATTGTAAGCTTTGTTTCCCATTGTAATTTCCCCTTCCATTTATAAATTGTTTTTATTTTATATAGTTATTTTATTTATATTTTCTATATTATGGAGTAAAAATATAAGAAACACTCTGATACAAATCATTTATGGACGATACGATAAAACCGAGCGTTTCTTATATTTTTTATGTATATATGGATTAGTCTACGAATTCAAAGCCAACTTCTTTTAATTTGTCCTGTACCCATGGACGCGGCCAGCCCTTGCCTGTAAGAATGCCGTTCAGCTGCCCTTCTTCGCTTATGTTTGTTGCCTTTGCTTTTTCTGCGATCTCTGCTGCATATTTCGGATCGATCACGAGAAGGCCGTCGGAGTCTCCGACAATGATATCACCGGGATTGATCACGATTCCTGCAAAGGATACCGGGAAATTCATTTCCCCGGGGCCGTTTTTGTACGGGCCGTTTGGTGTAACGCCTTTTGCATATACCGGGAAATCCATAGTACGAAGTCCGCGGCTGTCACGAACACATCCGTCAATGATAATTCCTGCAAGGCCTCTGCTCTTTGCATAGTTGCTCATGATCTCTCCGCAAAGGGAACGGCTCAGGCTTCCCTTGTTAGCCAGAACGATCACATCACCGGGCTCTGCCATATCAAGTGCTGCATGGAACAAAAGGTTGTCTCCTGCCGGGGCATTCACGGTAAATGCGGTTCCGAGAATACGTGCATCAGGATTCAGCGGGAAAATGCTCTGGTCTACTGCTGCGATTCTTCCCATATTGTCATCAATGTTTGCTACCGGAATTCCGCGGAAAGCTTCCACTAATTCTTTTGCCGGTCTTTCAAAATTTCTTCTGATTCTACATCCAACTGCCATAACGAATACCTCTCTTTTATTTTTTTCATGTTTCCTGAACTTTCATGAAAATCATCCATTTATTTTTTTCTGATTGCATCATACCATATAATTTTATAATTGAAAAACGAATAATTTCTCTGTATAATATAAATAACTTTTATAATTAATACACCGATAAACCTGGAGGGGCTGCTTATGAATCTTTCTGAGATTGAAACCTTTCTGACCATTGTAAATACCAAGAGTATCACCAAAACCGCAGAGCTTCTCTTTCTGTCCCAGCCTACGGTCAGCCACAGGCTGCGCTCTCTGGAAGACGAGCTTGGTTTTCCCCTGATCATCCGTAAAAAGGGGCACAAACAGGTCGAACTGACGACAAAGGGCACGGAGTTTATTACTCTTGCAGAGCGCTGGATCTCTCTGTGGAAAGAGACACAGACACTGCAGCTTAATCAGGAGCAGATGTTTCTTATCGTAGGCTGTACGGACAGTCTGAATACCGCCCTGCTGGCTCCGCTGTACCGCCAGATTCTCCGGAAGGACTACCGGATGGATCTGAACATCCGCACCCATCAGTCCTCAGAGCTTTATAATCTTCTTAATAATCACGACATTGATATTGGATTTGTTTATCATCATCTCCATTATAAAAATATCATCTCGGAACGTATGTATGAAGAAAAGCTCTATCTGGTACAATCTGACCGTCCGGCCATTGCCAGGCCTCTGGTACATACGGACGAGCTGGATGCTTCCAGGGAATTGTTTTTAAGCTGGGACAACAACTTCCAGATCTGGCATGACCGATGGCTTGCAGCATCCTCGCGGCCTCACATCGCTGTTGACACCATCACTTTGATGAACCGGCTCTGGCAGGATCCCACCAACTGGATCATTGCTCCCGAGTCGGCTGTGATCGAGCTTTCCCATTACCGCCCGATTTATGTCAGCAGGCTGAAAAACCAGCCACCCAACCGCGTCTGCTATAAGATCACCCACAGATATCCCAAGCTTACAAGCGAACGCGCAGTATCTCTGTTTGAAACATTGCTTGATGAGTTTTTATCAAACCGGGATATCCGGATTCCCATCGGCCAGGTCTTCGGAAAGAGCCTGTTTTACAAAGATTCTCTTTCCTCCCAATCCGGGGAAACTGCTTTTGAAGAGATCGACGCTATCTAAACGCTTGCTTTACAGGAATAAACAACATACCCCGGCGGCAGGTTCCGGGCAATATTTTCGGTATCCTTTCACCTGTTGCCCGGAACCTCACCGTCAGGGTATGTCGATCGAGGGGTAAATCTATCAAAGAAATAGTAATTGATATCGTATTATTTTCTTAATGCTTCCACAGCCTCTTTGATGCGGCCGCATGCTTCTACCAGATCTTCATAGCTGCATGCATAGGAAAGACGGAGATATCCTTCTCCCTCGGAACCAAAAGCGGAACCGGGAACCATTGCAACCTTGGCATTCTCCAGCAGATACTCTGCCACTTCCATAGAAGACATTCCAAGACTCTTAATATTTACAAAGATATAGAAAGCACCTTTCGGATCATTGCAGCTGATGCCGTCAATGGCGTTCAGGGCTTTGACTACATAATTTTTTCTGCGCTCATATTCTTTTCTCATTGCTTCCACATCTTCGTCGCAGTCCTTCAGGGCTGTAACGGATGCTTCCTGTACGAAAGAAGAAGCACAGGTAATGGTGTACTGATGTACACGTACACATGCGGAAATAATTTCCTTCGGTGCGCACATGTAACCAAGTCTCCATCCGGTCATGGAGTATGCTTTTGACATACCGCTTAATTTGATCGTTCTTTCTTTCATGCCCGGCAGGGATGCAATGCTTACATGCTTCTCTCCGTCATAAACAAGCTGCTCGTAGATTTCATCAGACAAAACCAGAAGGTCATTGCGGACGGCAATATCAGCCAGCTTTTCCAGGGTTTCCCTGGAGAATACACCGCCTGTGGGGTTGCTTGGGTCAACGATCACGATCATCTTTGTTTTTTCTGTGATCTTGCTTTCCAGCTCCTCAAAATCAATCTGATAATTGTTCACTTCTCTCAGGCTGTAGGTTACAGGAACCGCACCAAGGGAACTCGGTACATGAATGTAGTTCAGCCATACAGGATTCGGTACCAGGATTTCATCGCCTTCATTGAGGAATGCAGCCATGGCAGCATAGGTACCCTCACCAACACCAACGGTAACCAGAACTTCTGACGGGTCATAGTCAATATTGTTTTTCGCTTTTTCAAACTCTGCGATGGTCTGACGAAGCTGCGGTGTCCCATAGTTTGAGGTATAGAAAACATTTCCTTTTGCAAGGCTCTCATTTGCTGCTGCTTTGATTTTCTCCGGTGTATCAAAATCCGGACGGCCGATCTCCATATGGATGACTTTTTCTCCGGCCTGCTGCATTTTTGTAGCTTTTTCCATTACGGCTCTGATACCGGAAAACGGAAGAGAGTCCATTCGTTTTGCTGGGGTATAATTCATATCGATTTCCTCCTGAGATAAATAAACTTCTGCGGCCGGTTAAATTCCGGCCGCTTTTCATTCAGTTATGAATTTCACAGTTATTAATTTCAGCTATCAGCTGTTATACATTTTCTTATTCAGTTCGCCTTCTTTTGCATTTACGATAACGTTAACAGCAGCATCTCCGATAACATTCAGAGGAAGCAGCGCCATCTCAACCGGACGGTTGATCGCAACGATCAGTGCATAACCAATCAGGCAGGCTTCTGTTGTCCAGCCCATACCGGATAATACGGTAAAGATCATAGTCGTTCCTGCGATCGGGATTGCCGGTGTTCCTGCTGCCGCACAGATGGATAAGAATGCCATAACGATCATATTCGCCGGTGTAACCTCAATTCCTGCACTTGTTGCAATAAAGGTAACTGCAAACATATGCATAACGGTTGTGCCGTTCATGTTGATCGTCATACCTGTAGGAAGTACAAAGCTTGTGATTTCCTTGCTGCATCCAAGTTCATCAAGACATGTTCTTGTATTCAGCGGCAGGCAGGCTGCGGAAGAGTTGGTGGAAAATCCGAATACGCCGACTTTTGCGATCTTCTTTAAGAACTTCACCGGATTCAGTCCGGTGGTGATCCAGATGCCAAGCGGATACAGCGTCACAACTAAGGCAAACAGTGTCAGCATTGCAGATACCACATAAGCTGCTACCGGAGCCAGATACTCTACACCATAAATTGCAAATGTTCTGGAAATCAGGCAAAAGATTGCAATCGGTCCTACTTTATTGATCAGGAATGACAGGTACATATTGATCACATCGCTCAGGTTTTCCAATACGTTCTTCAGCGGTGCTGCCTTTTCGCCCATCTGGTTCAGGCACAGGCCAAGGATAATAGCTACTACTACGATTGCAAGAATGCTGTTGTTGGTGCTGGCTGCACTTACAATATTGGACGGAACCGCATTAACAACAACGGCAAGCGGGTTAAATGCGTCAATCGTTGCCGCTTCCGCAATACCTTCACTTGGAAGTGTAACATTGAAAAGCCCAAGAGACTTTACACCGAATGCAACTAAGCATCCTAAAGCCGCACCGCATACATAGAATCCGAAGAATCCTAATAAGGTACGTCCTGCAATACGTCCAAGCTTTGTGGAATTGGAAATACTGCACATTGCAAGGCTTAAAGATACTAAAACCAGCGGTACGATCGCCATCTGCAGACCTTTCATGAAAATCTGTCCGATTATGTAAAAAATACCGATGGCTCCAACCCCCTCTGCCACAGTAATATCCTGGAAGAGAAGTTTGTTGACTGTTACCCAGCCCTCTTCAGAGATTACGTTTTCCCTCAGGAACAGGAAAAGCAATCCGACTGCGAGACCGCCCACAAGGGCGATCATCATCTTTTTGACTACTGTCATTTCTTTCTTTTCTTTCATTGTGACCTCCGCTCCTCTTTTGTAAGGATTCTTTTGAATACTTACAAGCCGAATTTTATTTTGCGATTTCAATATAGCATACAAATCTTATTAAGAAAAATGAATAATTTCTTCATGTAAAATCAATAATTTTTATATTTCTTTGCCAAATCCAAATGCGGAGGCTCATTTTTTTTTCAGCATTTTCCACAGTTTTATACGCCGAAATTTCTGACAGCGATTCCTTCCTGTTCAAATGCTTCACGGATTCTCTTTACAAAAGCGAAGGCTTTCGGGCCGTCACCATGTACACAGAGAGTATCGCCTTTGATTTCCAGTTCTTTGCCGTTAATCGAAGTTACTTTTCCTTCTTTTACCATGCGGATGCAGCGCTCGATCGCAAAATCCTCATCCGTGATCATGGAGCCTTCCATCTTACGCGGAACCAGGGACAGATCATCCATGTAAGCTCTGTCTACAAAGATCTCGGATGCAGTCTTCAGGCCCATCTTCTCTGCTTCTTCTCCAAGAACCGCGCCTGCACAGTAGAAGATCATAATGGATGGATCAATTTCATAAACTGCCTCGCAGATTGCCCTGGAAGTATCTCTGTCATACTGGCAGAGGTTCCCCAGTGCGCCGTGGGGTGCCACATGCTGCAACTTCAGTCCCTGGCTTGTGGTAAAGGCCATCAGTGCGCCGATCTGGTACTTCATGTAATTCTTTACTTCATCAAAGCTCAGAACCATCTTTCTGCGGCCAAACCCCATAAGATCCGGGTATCCCGGATGAGCCCCTACGGCAACGCCACGCTCTTTTGCCATTCTTACGACCTTCTCCATGACCATCGGATCACCTGCATGATAACCGCAGGCAACATTCGTGGATGTTACATACTTGATCAGTTCTTCGTCTCCTCCCAGTTTGTAGGCGCCGAAGCTTTCTCCCATGTCACTGTTTAAATCGATCTGGTACATGTGTAAATTCCTCCCATTTTTTATTATTGCTGTATCTGTTCCTTCCCTCCACAGATACATGCCAATGTGTAAAAGCACTTTGCCGGATACTGCCTGCAGGACAGTTCCTTATTTATTTACAACGTTTACTGGTTCTCCGTCCAGAAATGCCCTGATATTAGAAGCAGTAATATCCATAATTCTCTGACGGGATGCCTGAGCTGCCCAGGAAATATGAGGAGTGATCAGGCAGTTCTTTGCTTTCAGCAGCGGGTTATCTCCCTTAATCGGCTCCGTAGATACCACGTCAAGGCCTGCTGCATAAACTTTACCGCTGTTCAGTGCATCTGCAAGATCCTGTTCCACTACAAGCTGTCCTCGGCTGTTATTGATAAGGATCACGCCGTCCTTCATCTTTGCAATATTTTCTTTATTGATGATTCCCTCGGTTTCCGGGAACAGCGGGCAGTGAAGGAAGATCACATCAGATTTTGCAAACAGCTCATCCAGGGATACATACTCTGCCAGTTTTTTTCCGGCCTCGCTCTCATATGCATCATAAGCGATCACATTCATATCCAGTGCGTTCAGAAGCCTGGCTGTCGCCTGGCCGATACGGCCAAGTCCGATGATACCTGCGGTTTTTCCGTACAGCTCGATCATTGGATAATCCCAGTAGCACCAGTCTGCATTGCTTTCCCATTTGCCTTCTTTTACGGTCCGGTCATGGTGTCCGTAATGGGAACAGATTTCCAGAAGAAGTCCAAGTGCATACTGTCCTACGATCTGTGTTCCGTAAGTAGGAACATTGACAACCGGAATTCCTTTTTCTTTTGCATAGTTATAATCAATGACATTATAACCTGTAGCCAGTACGGCGATCAGCTTAATATTCGGGCATTTGTCAATCGTTGCTTTGGAAATCGGAGTCTTATTCATTACCACGATCCCAGCATCTCCGATACGCTCTGCGATCAAATCTGACTCTACATAGGAGGTTCTGTCATATACGGTAACATCTCCTAATGCTTCCAGTGCTTCCCAGCTTAAATCACCGGGATTTTCGGTGTAACCATCCAGTACTACAATTTTCATTTTGCTGTTTCCTCCTGATTTTTTTAGATTTATTCTGGTTTGTCCCAGTTTTTATGTACTAATTCTGTCCTAATTTTTCTTCTAACGCTTTCAGCATGTTCAATTGTCTGATATATAAATCCTGAGCCAGATCCAGGCTCACTCTGATAAAACGAATCTTCATGCCCGGCATGCTCTGTGTCAGCAGCGGAAGATCCACAGTCACAACCGTTCCGATCTTTGCATATCCGCCGGTACTCTGGCGGTCTGCCAGCATGATGATTGGTTTTCCGTTGGTCGGCACCTGGATAGATCCAAGAGAGATACCGTCCGTGTTAATGTTTCCGTCTCCTTTATGTTCAATGGGGTCGCATTCCACTCTGCAGCCCATACGGTCATATTCATTGCTGATCACACCGCTGTGCCAGAAAAAGTTCTTCAGGCCCCGCTCTGTAAATTCATCATCCTGCGGGCCTGTCACAACACGTAGCACAACTTCTTTTGTTGGAAAAATCTCCTGAGGAATCTTTCTCTTTTCCATATCCGGAAGAACAGGCCTGGGATCTGTAAAACCGATCACATCTCCCTGCCGGAGCTTCCTTCCCTCGATTCCTCCAAGTTTATTCCTGAGAAGCGTAGATTTGCTTCCCATGATTACCGGAACATCCAGTCCGCCTGCAAACGCGATATAGCCCCTGCATCCGTTTTTCATTCCGCCGAAAGAAAGCACGTCGCCCTCTTCCACTGCGACTGCCTGATACATGGGGATCTCTGCCCCGTTGATCCTCGGAGATAAATCTCCTCCTGTAATGGCAATGACATTTCCTTTCCGGAAGCGGAGCTTCGGGCCCATAAAGGAAATCTCCAGTGCACCTTCTCCCTTATCATTTCCTGCCAGGATATTGGCAAGATAGAATGACCTGCTGTCCATTGGGCCTGCAGGAGATACGCCGTACTGCTGATAGCCAAAACGTCCTTCATCCTGTACGGTAGTCAGAATGCCGCCGTCTTCTACAAAAATACCCATACTATTGCACCGCCTTTTCATATGTTTTTACGCGGTAAGTGCCGTTTTCCACATCTCTGCGGATCAGCTCATATTCCTTCTCCGTGATGGGAATATGTTTTACCCAGTCACCCGCCTGAAGCAAAAACGGGTCTTCTTTGGCAAAATTACAGATATCCAGCGGAGTAGAACCTATGATATTCCATCCGCAGGGCTGTTCAAAGGGAATCAGATCCGAAAGATTCTGCTGTACTACGATAGACCTTCCCGGAATCCTGACCCTTGGAGATTCTCTTCTTTTAAAATGAAACGGTTCTTCGAATCTTGCCATATACGGATGTCCCGGTGCAAATCCCAGCATGTACACATAATAGTCATGTTCGGAATGCATCCGGATCAGTTCCTCTGTGGATACATGCTCCAGTTCCGCACAATACTCCAGATCCGGGCCCAATGTCCCTCCATAAAGAACCGGTACCTCCTTAATATACTCTGTACCCACGGTCACGCCGGCCATACGCTCCATACGCTTTTCCAGCTCCTTCACCAGCTCACGGTAACGGATCATTTCCGGACGGTAATGTACGATCAGTGAGGAATAGGTTGGTACGGTTTCCGTAACACCCGGCAAGGGGTTATCCTGTAATTCCTTCTGGAGCATACGAACCCGCGCGTTCAGTTCCAGGCTGATCTCGCTTCCGAATTCTACGGACACCGCCTTGTCTCCGGCTACTAGAAATCTCACAGCCATTTTGCTGCCTCCTTTCCAGATAACATCTGCTGTTTTTCAGTTTACATTGCTGTTACTGTTCACTCCGAAGGCGTAAACAGTAACACCTTGCTTCCTTACGTTCAATCTTCTTCTTGACATGCCTTGTAGTTTTATAGTATAAAGTATAACATAGTCATTTTATAATAAAAAATAAATTATTTTCCTTTAATATATTAACATTTTTTATATTTCACCGACCCGTTTTTATCTATGCAAGACAGCAAAAATCCGGCCGTACGGATTTTACTCCATACGGCCGGAAAGTTTTTTCTATTCAGATTTCGAAGTCTCATCCTGCAGTATCTGCAGGATTCCATATGCTTTCGCTTACATATTGCGGAAACGGGTATAACGGCGTTCCGTCAGGGCTGCTGTATCTAAGGACTGGTATTTTTTCAAAAAGGCACGGATTCCAGTTTGAAGCTTCCTGACCACCGGTTCCATGTTTTCCGCGGAAAGGCGAACCTCCTCACGGATCACCTGTTCTATGATTCCCAGTTTCTTCAGATCCCAGGCAGTCAAACGCATCACTCTGGCAGCTTCCATGGCTTTTTTGCTGTCCTTCCACAAAATAGAGGCAAACCCCTCCGGAGACAAAATGGAATAAATCGCATGCTCCATCATCCAAACTTCATCTGCCACAGCAAGAGCCAGGGCACCGCCGCTGCCTCCCTCACCGATGACAATAGACAAAATCGGAACTTTCAGATTCGACATCTCATAAAGGTTTCTGGCAATCGCCTCCCCCTGACCGCGTTCCTCAGCTTCCAGGCCGCAGAATGCACCGGGCGTATCTACAAAACAGATGACCGGACGGCCGAATTTCTCTGCCTGCTTCATAAGGCGCAGGGATTTACGGTATCCTTCCGGAGAGACCATCCCGAAGTTATGCGTGATATTTTCTTTCGTTCCGTGTCCCTTTTCCTGGACAATGACAGTCACCGGGTTCCCGTTAAACAATGCAACGCCGCCGGTCACTGCCCTGTCATCTCCGTAACAGCGGTCTCCGTGCATCTCCACAAAGTCCGTAAAAAGGCGCTCGATATAATCCGTTCCCACAGGCCGTTCCTTATCCCTTGCAAGCTGTACATGCTCCCAGGCATCCATCTCCGTAAACGGCAGTTCCTGCCCGAAACTATTCTCCCAAAGGGCATCCTGGTCTTCCCCTGTCAGAAGATTCCTTTTGCCCGAAACGGGCTGATGCATTTTTACAAGAAGTGCCAGTGTCTCTCTCTGCTGTTCTCTCTCCACAATCCCATCAATAAAACCATGCTCCAAAAGAAATTCCGCTCTCTGGAAGCCTTTGGGAAGCTTTTGCCCGATGGTCTGTTCAATGACCCTAGGGCCTGCAAATCCGATCAGAGCCCCGGGTTCTGCCAGGATAATATCACCCAGCATGGCAAAGCTTGCTGTAACGCCTCCTGTGGTAGGATCGGTAAGTACGCTGATAAACAGAAGCCCTGCATCACTGTGGCGCTTAATTGCAGCGGCTGTTTTTGCCATCTGCATCAAAGAAACGATTCCCTCCTGCATTCTTGCCCCGCCGGAACAGGCGTAGAGAATGACAGGAAGCCTTTCTTCCGTGGCACGTTCCACTGCCCTTGTGATCTTTTCTCCAACAGCTTCTCCCATGCTTGCCATAAGGAAACGCCCGTCGCAGATTCCCAGCACTGCCGGAAGCCCTTCAATCAATGCCTTCCCTGTAAGAATTGCCTCCGGAAGCCCTGTTTTTTCCTGAAGCGCAGCAAGCTTGTCCTCGTAGCCGCGAAACTTCAGCGGATTCCCGGATACCACCTCACTGTCCCACTCTTCAAAGCTGTCCCTGTCCGCGATCATTTCCACCCTGCGGCGGGCATGTACACGGAAATAATTCCGGCAGTGAGGACAGATATAATTGTTTTTCTTTACCTCTTCCACAAAAACGGCCGACTTGCATGCATTGCATTTTTTTAAAAGCCCGTCCGGTATCTCCGGCCGTTCAAAGACCGGGGATTTCGGCGGTTCTTTTACCGTTCTTTTAAACATATGCTGAAACTTCATGAAAATTCACTCCTACCATCGCATAAAAACTTACTCCGCAGGAAAAACCTTCCTTCCGGACGGCTCATTTCTGCCTGAAACTGCTGAGAAACTCTATGTCAAAATTCCCCGCCTGATAATCCGGGTCATTGATGATCTCAAACTGATAATCCACATTTGTGTCAATTCCCTCAATGATCAATTCTCCCAGGGCACTCTGCATTTTAGCGATTGCTTCTTCCCTGGTTTCCCCATGAACTATTAATTTTGCTGCCATGGAATCATAGTACGGCGGAATGGTATAGCCTGGATAAATGTCCGTATCGACCCGGATTCCCTGCCCTCCGGGAAGGTGCAGATCTGTAATAGTTCCGGGGCAGGGGCGGAAATTCTTCTCCGGATTTTCCGCATTGATGCGGCATTCAATGGCATGGCCCCGGATATTCACATCCTCCTGGCGTATACTCAGCGGCTCTCCTGACGCAATCAGGATCTGTTCCTTCACAAGGTCAATTCCTGTCACCCATTCCGTCACAGGATGTTCTACCTGAATCCTGGTATTCATTTCCATAAAATAAAACCTTTCATCCTTTTCCAGGAGGAATTCGATAGTTCCTGCATTGACATAATGGGCGGCTTTTGCAGCTTTCACAGCAGCCATTCCCATTCGTTCCCGAAGGGCCGGAGAAACTGCCGCAGACGGGGATTCCTCGATCATTTTCTGATGGTTTCTCTGGATGGAACAGTCACGTTCTCCCAGATGAATCACATTCCCCCGGCTGTCTGCCAGAATCTGAAATTCAATATGGCGCGGATGCTCTACATAATGTTCAATGTACATCGTCCCATCCCCAAAGGCCATCCGGGCCTCTTTTTGTGCTGTCTGAAAGGCAAGGTCGAATTCCTCCGGCTGATAAGCCGTGCGCATCCCTTTTCCCCCGCCTCCGAGAGCTGCTTTGATGATTACGGGATAGCCGATTTTCATGGCATCCTGTCTTCCGGTTTCCACATCCTCTACCGGATGATCTGTCCCGGGAATGACCGGAACGCCGGCGGCTGCCATTGTATTTCTTGCGATCTGCTTATTTCCGAGATTACGGATCACCTCTGAATCAGGCCCTACAAAAGTCACTCCGCACTGCTCACAAAAGGCAGCAAATTTTGCGTTCTCCGACAGGAAACCAAATCCCGGATGAATAGCATCCGCACCGGATACCATCGTCGCACTCATGATGCGTTCCATATTCAGATAGCTTTCTGCCGAGGGGCCGGGTCCTATGCAGATGGCCTCATCCGCAAGCTGCGCATGAAGGCTTTCCCTGTCCGCCTCCGAATAAACAGCGACTGTCTCAATCCCCATCTCCCTGCATGCCCGGATGATCCGCACTGCGATCTCGCCCCGATTGGCAATCAATAACTTTCGAATCATAACCACACCTTTATCCAATCATAAATGTCAGCTCTGCTTTTACTGCAAGTTTGCCGTCAACGGTGGCAGTTGCCTCACCGATTCCCACAGGCCCTTTCTGCCTGATGATCCTTGTCTCCAGACGGAGCCTGTCTCCCGGAACTACCTTATGTTTAAAACGGCACTTATCAATGCCTCCGAAATATGCGATTTTTCCCTTATTTTCCTCCCTGGAAAGGATGGCTACCGCACCTGTCTGTGCCAGTGCTTCCACGATCAGGACTCCCGGCATTACCGGCTCCTGCGGAAAATGTCCGCGGAAAAAATCCTCCCGGTAGGTCACACATTTATATCCAACGGCAAATATGCCCGGCTCATAATCTTCAATATAATCCACCAGCAAAAAGGGATGGCGGTGAGGAAGAATCTCCTCGATCTGTTTGACGTTTAAACTGTTCATTTCCAATCCTCCTCTGCACCTGCCTTATTCAATCCGGAATAAGGGCTGCCCGTATTCTACAGACTGGCCGTTTTCCACATAGATTTCTGCGATTCGGCCGTCAAACTCGCTTTCAATATCATTCATCAGCTTCATTGCTTCCACAATGGCAAGGATCTGGCCTTTTTTCACCTGATCACCCACGGTTACAAAAGCCACTGCGTCCTCGGCCGGCGCTGCATAGAAAGTTCCCACCAGCGGAGATTTCACCAGATTTCCTTCCTGTACGGCCGGTTTTCCTGCGGACTTCCCATCCTGATCTCCGCCATTTTTATCCACACCATCTGCAATGATTTTTGTCTTTTTTCCACATTTCATAGACAGTTTTACATTGTCGCCTTCATACTCAAAGGACGTCAGCTTTGAATCGGATACATGGTCTATGATCTGTAATATCTGCTCAAATTCCATTTTCTGTTTCCTCCATCATCAGAGCAATTCCTGTCTTCTTCCAGCGGCCTCTAATCTGCATATTTTTTTACAAGAATACTGCCGTTATGGCCGCCGAATCCAAGGGAATTGCTCATGGCATAGTGTACTTCCTGTTCTGCAGATCCACCAAGCATATAGTTCAGATCCAGCTCTTCTTCGCAATGAAGAGTTCCCACAGTCTGATGAATAAATCCGTCCAGGATACTCTTGACACAAACGATAAATTCCACGCCGCCTGCTGCTCCAAGAAGGTGTCCCACCATGGATTTTGTGGAGTTGATCTTTACCTCTTTTGCAGCCTCGCCAAATGCCGCCTTAATTGCTCTCGTTTCAAAAAGATCGTTATGATGGGTGCTTGTTCCGTGTGCATTGATATAATCCACATTCTCAGGCTTTATTCCCGCCTCGTTCATGGCATCTGTCATAGCTCTTGCTGCTCCGCTGCCGTCTTCAATGGGAGAAGTAATGTGGAATGCATCCGCAGTCGCGCCGTATCCCACTACCTCCGCCAGAATCTCCGCTCCCCTGGCCCTGGCATGCTCCAGTTCCTCAAGAACAACGATTCCTGCACCCTCTCCCAGGACAAAACCGTTTCTGTCTTTGTCAAAAGGAATGGAGGCCCGCAGGGGATCTGTACTTGTGGTCAGTGCAGTCAGATTCGTAAAGCCTGCCACTGCAACAGGGCAGACAGCCCCTTCTGTTCCTCCGGCAAACATCACATCCGCATCTCCGTATTGGATTGCCCGGTAAGCATCTCCGATGCAGTGGGTTCCGGTGGCACATGCCGTTACTACGTTTGTACATTTTCCCCTTGCTCCCGTGGCAATGGAAATATTTCCTGCTGCCATATTGGAAATCATTTTGGGAACGATCAGCGGATCTACTTTTGCAGGCCCTTTTTCCTCAATTCTCTTCACTGCCGCTTCCGCAGTCTGAAGGCTTCCGATACCGGAGCCTACGATGACCCCTACACGGAACGGGTCTTCCCTTCCCATATCCAGCCCCGCATGTTTCTCTGCTTCCAAAGCAGCAGCAACTGCATACCGGGAAAAAAGCTCCATCCTCCTGGCAGCTTTTGCATCCATACGGTCTTTGGCAACAAAATCCTTTACCTCTGCAGCCAACTTTACTTTATAGTCTGTGGTGTCAAATCTGGTGATCGGTCCGATGCCCACTTTCCCTTCTTTGATTCCTTTCCAGAAGGATTCCACATCATTTCCGATGGGGGTGACTGCCCCAAGCCCTGTCACTACCACTCTTCGTTTCATTCTTACCTCCAAAAAATAAGATTACATAGCCATGCCGCCGTCAACACAAAGAACCTGGCCTGTGATGTAGCGCGCTCCGTCGGAAGCCAGAAAAGCTGCCGCTTTTGCCACATCCTCAGGATTGCCGAAGGTCCCCATGGGGATCATGCCCTCTGCTGCTTCTTTCACTTTGTCCGGCAGTACCTTCGTCATGTCCGTCTGTATAAATCCGGGCGCAATGGCGTTTACGGTAATGCCCCGGCTTGCCAGCTCCTTAGCTGCGGATTTTGTCAGACCGATGATGCCTGCTTTGGAAGCCGCATAGTTTGCCTGTCCGGCATTTCCGCTGATTCCTACCACGGAAGCAAGGCTGATGATCCTTCCGCTTCTCTGCTTTAACATCTGCCTGGAAACATGGCGGATGCAGTGGAAGGTTCCCTTTAAATTCACATCTACGACTCCGGAAAAATCCTCCTCACTCATGCCCATCAAAAGTCCGTCTTTGGTGATCCCTGCATTATTTACCAGGATATCCACCCGTCCGTACTCCTTCACAATGGCCTTAAAAAACTCTCCGCATGCAGCAAAATCCGCAACATTGCACTGATACACAGCAGCTTCGCCGCCCTCTGCCTCAATCTGCTTCTTTACCTCCTCCGCTTTTTCTGCGGAGCCGTTATAATTAATAATGACAAAGGCGCCTGTCCTTGCAAGTTCCAGGGCAATGGCCCTGCCGATTCCTTTGGCTGCGCCTGTCACAACTGCTACTTTTTTCTCTGTCATTCCATGCCTCTGCTTTCTATCTATCAGGAAATTTGTGATTGTTTCACTGCTTTTACCACCTTTTCCAGATCCTCCACAGTCTGGATATTATATATCTGTACAGTTCTGTCAATCTTGCGCAGGAAGCCAGTCAGGGTCTTTCCCGGACCGATCTCAACGAACGTGTCAACGCCGTCTGCAATCATAGCTTCCATACTCTGCTGCCATCTGACTGAACAGGAAATCTGCTTTTCCAAAAGAGCCTTTGTCTCATTGATGCTGTTTATATATTGTGCGGTTACATTTGTAACATAAGGGATTTTCAGAGGGGAAAGCTCCGCTTTTTCCAGAACTTTTCCAAGCTCCTTCCCCGCCTCCGTAAGCATGGCAGAATGGAACGGGCCGCTGACATTCAGGGGCAGCACACGCTTTGCACCGGCTTCCTTCAGCCTTTCTGATGCCAAAGAAACCTCATTTTTTTTACCGGAGATCACGATCTGTCCCGGGCAGTTATAATTAGCAATGGAAACGCCCTCAATGATATCCGTGATCTTCTCAATGGTATCTGCTTCCATGCCAAGGACCACAGCCATACTTCCCTGTCCTGCAGGAACGGCCTGTTCCATAAGAATTCCTCTTTTACGAACGATCGTAACGGCATCCTCCAGACTCATTCCTCCTGCTGTCTCAATGGCACAGTATTCTCCAAGGCTCAGTCCTGCCGTTACGTCAGGATAAAGTCCCTGTTCTTCCACAACTTTTTCCATGGCAAGGCAGGTTGTCACAAGGGCGGCCTGGGTATATTCCGTCAGATCCAGCCTGCCATTTTCTTCAAAACATAGTGCTTTCATATCCAATCCAAGCCACCGGGATGCCTGGTCATAAACCTGTCTTGCTGTTTCATATGTTTCATAAAAATCCTTTCCCATTCCGGCTTTTTGCGCGCCCTGTCCGGGAAAAATAAATGCTGTTTTACTCATAGAGGAAGGTTCCTTTCAGCAGTTCTTCTGTCTCCGTTACCAGCTTCTGAATCAGCGCTTTGCATGTCAGCTTTTCTTTTACAAGGCCTGCGCTCTGGCCGGACATGACACTTCCGGTCTTTACATCGCCGTCCACCACAGCTTTGCGCAGACCGCCCAAAGTCAGCAGCTCCAGTTCTTCAAAGGTGGCTCCCTCCGCTTCCTTTTTCAGGTATTCCCCTGTCATCCGGTTGCGGAGTGCACGTACCGGATGGCCTGTGGTCCGTCCTGTTACTCTGGTATCAATATCTCTTGCCTTGATAATCATATCTTTATAATTTTCATGTACCTGGCATTCTTCTGTGACAATGAAATGAGTTCCCATCTGAACGCCTTGTGCACCCAGCATAAAGGCCGCTGCGATTCCTCTTCCGTCTGCAATGCCGCCCGCTGCAATGACCGGAACATTTACCGCATCTGCCACCTGGGGAACCAGCACCATCGTGGTGGTTTCACCGATATGGCCGCCGGATTCGGTTCCTTCCGCAATCACAGCATCCGCGCCGCAGCGCTCCATACGCCTGGCCAGTGCTACGGATGCCACCACAGGAATCACCTTGATTCCTGCGTCTTTCCACATTTTCATGTATTTTTCCGGGCTTCCGGCACCTGTGGTGACCACTTTTACGCCTTCCTCCGCAGCCACCTTTGCCACTTCATCCGCATAGGGACTCATAAGCATGATGTTCACTCCAAAAGGCTTCTCCGTCAGTTTTTTCGCTTCTCGGATCTGCTGGCGCACCCAGTCCGCAGGAGCGTTTGCCGCCCCGATGATTCCAAGGCCGCCTGCCTCTGATACAGCGGCTGCCAAGTGGTATTCCGCTACCCATGCCATCCCTCCCTGAATAATGGGATATTCCGTTCCAAGTAATTGGGTTATTTCTGTTTTCATAAGGTTCTTTCCTCACAATCTTTAAAGCTCTTATTTCATTTTCCGGATATAGGCTTCCACATCTCCAAGGGTAATGATATTTTCCAGATCCTCGGAGGGAATCTCGATGCCGTATTCCTCTTCTAATGCCATAACAAGCTCGAATAAATCCAGGGAATCTGCTCCCAGATCCTCTTTAAAGGATGTCTCTGCTGTCATTGTGCTGATGTCTGCTCCTAATTCTTCTGCTGTGATTTCTTTGATTCTTTCTAACATGATTTGTTCTCCTTTTCTTTTTTTTATCTGTTTTTCAAATCTATGACTGCGGCAGTGGCCTTTTTCTGCTTCTCTGCCGTTTTCTTTTTTTACCACTCCATCAGGCTTGCACCGTAGGAAAGCCCTGCACCGAAGCCGGAGAGGACCAGATATTCCCCACGTTTCAACATTTCCCTGCGGTTCAGTTCATCCAGCAGGATGGGGATGCTGGCGGAAGAGGTATTTCCATACTCTTCCATGTTTACCGGGAATTTCTTCATATCTTCCTTCAGCCTTTTGGCAACGGAACGGACAATTCGTTCGTTTGCCTGATGAAGAACAAAATGATCGATCTGGCTGGTATCCATCTGCTCCCTTTTCAAAAGCTCTTCAATGGCTTCCGGTACCTTTGACACAGCAAATTTAAATACCTCCTTGCCGTCCATCTGCATGTAAGTTTCCGGTGCTGTCGGGCTGCCTTCGTATTTCTTCTGGTTTCTGCTGGTACAGGTAAGTACACCGCCTTTTTCCCCTATGGAATGGGTAACCTGTGCAAACCTCCCTGTTTCTTCTGTCCGTAAGACAACCGCTCCTGCTCCATCTCCGAACAGAATGCAGGTAGACCGATCCTGCCAGTTGGTCAGGTTGGAAAGTGTTTCCGCACCTATGACCAGAACCGTCCGGTAAATCCCCTGCGCAATATAGGCCTGTGCCGTATTCAGCGCAAACAGAAAGCCGGTACATGCAGCATTCAGATCGAAGCATGTGGCATTGACTGCACCGATAAGCTTCTGCACCTCGCAGGAGGTACCCGGCATGATATCCCCCGGCGAAATTGTTGCTGTAATGATCAGTTCCAGTTCTTCCGCCTCTATTCCGGCGTTTTGCAGGGCAGCCTGCGCGGCATTTGAGGCAAGATACGCTGTGGTTTCTTGTTCCGCTGCAATATGCCGCCTGGCAACCCCGGTTCTCTCTCTTATCCACTCATCACTGGTGTCCACCAGCTCCGCAAGCTTCCGGTTATCCCATACCGCTTTCGGAACACAGGAACCAGTTCCGCAAATTTTTCCTGTCATAATTTTTTCCTGTTATTCTTGTTGATGAATTAATTATTTTGATTTTAAAGTATTTTGATTATCAAAATAAATCATTTCACAGTATTTGTCAATAGGAAATTTAATTTTATAAGAATCATTTGTTTTCTTACATAAAAAATGGTCAAGCCGACTACCATTTCCCAGAACATCCAACTGAAAGCCCTGACGGCTACCGGACTTCTTCTGGTAAAAATCCGTACTGAATCACATCTGCACCTCCAAGACTTTTTTTGATTGATATTATAGGAAATTTCTATAATATAAAAAAAACGGGAAAGCCTCCATACGAACCTTTCCCGGTGCCATATTCATTCTCCTTCTACTTCCTGTTAATTCTTGCAGTAATATAGCTCTCCATCTTATTCTTGGGTACTCCAAGGAGCATGGATAACTCTGAGTAAAGATTGTCCTCTGCCTGTTTCAGATACCGCTCATCCGTAGCGGTTACCTTTTTTCCTTTGGCAAAACGCTCTTTTTTACGGATATAAATGGTCTTGATGATCCGGATCATTTCTCTGGATTCACAGCTTCTGAGGCATTCTTTATATTTTTCTTCCCGCAGCTTGTCATCCGCAATATCCAAAGTCTCAATCTCCGGGATTTCCGTGATCAGGTCTTCCGCATCCTTCTTTGTCATTACACGGCGCATGACCAGTTTTCCGTTCTCTACAGGGGTGAAAATCTTTCCCTCAATCTGTCCATCCGGACGAAGGATATAATACAAACGATCTTTAGGGATTCCATCCATATTCATGGTAGTGACACCCATTACCTGGCAAATTCCTGTGTTTCCATAAACGATATAATCTCCTGTTTCAAACATATTTCCACATCCTTTCCAGACAAGCCGCAGCAGCTTCTACAATAAAACTCCCTGTACAACAGATACCTGATACAAGGAGTTCAAAGCTGCATATTTTCTGTTATCATTTTATCATTTTTTTGCTTGTTCTGCAAAAGAAAAGTTTTACTTTTAAACAAGTTTGTGAAAATAGTGCAAAACAGCATCCTATATAATTTGTGCATTATGCCTACTGTCCGTATCCCTCCGCGGATTTTTCTTGACAAACCAGAATCCTTCCGCTACCCTGACATTAACAGAATACGAACCCATACAGGAGGATTTTATGGCTCATAAGTTTGAATATTTTGATATTGCAAAAGAATTGTTTTCCAGTCCCGTATATCCCGGCGATCCGGTGCCTGAGAAAAAACCTTTTAAATCAATCGCAGACGGCGATTCCTGCAATCTGACTCATCTTTCCATGGGCAGCCACTGCGGAACCCATCTGGATGCTCCGAAGCACTTTGTCCCCGATGGAGCAGGTGTTTCTGAAATCCCGCTCTCCAAGGTGATTGGGATGTGCAAAGTGGTGGAAGCAGTCGGCCCGGTTTCTCCGGAACAGACCGCAGAATGGCTCTTTGACGGCACCAGCAAGCTTCTGATCAAAGGAGAAATCCTTATAACCCCGGAAGCTGCAGATATGATGGCTTCCAAAGGACTGGAACTGATCGGTGTGGAAGGACAGACGGTTGGCGCTGACGGTACTCAGCAGATCATTCATTGCACCCTGCTTGAAGCCGAAATTGTAATCCTGGAAGGCCTGGATCTGAGCCAGACAAAGCCCGGAACCTATTTCCTTGCATCCCAGCCCCTTAAAATGGATGGCCTGGACGGTTCCCCGGTACGACCCATTCTAATAAAACTATGATACAGCAAAAACCCACGACTCACAGAAATGGTCTTGCCATTTTCTCATGCTATGAAAAATCACCGCAGAATCTTCATCCGATTCTGCGGTGCTCTTTCATTATCATTTCATCTTTATCATTCCAAAAGAAGTTCCTGCCGCTCTCCCCGGTAATCATTTAATCCTCATATTCCAGATAGGCGCCTTTCATCGGACTTGCCGCATGCTCACTGAATAATCTGAGTACACCCTTTTTATATTTTCGTTCTCTTGGTTTCCAGTTTTTCCTGCGCTCTGCAAGAACTGCATCGATTTCCTCCGGTGTTTTCTCCTCGCCGCGGATGCCGATGATATTCAGTTTGCGCTCCACTACATCAATCTCAATGAGATCCCCTTCTTCTACCAGTGCGATAGGGCCGCCGTCTGCGGCTTCCGGGCTGCAGTGTCCGATCACCGGGCCTGTGGAAGCACCGGAAAAACGTCCGTCTGTAATCAGGGCAATGCTCCGTCCAAGCTCTTTATCGCTGCTGATCGCCTCAGAGGTATAGAACATCTCCGGCATTCCGCTTGCCCTGGGGCCTTCATAGCGGATAAATACCGCATCCCCTTTCTGTACTTTATGCTTCAGGACGGCATCCAGGCACTCTTCCTCACTGTCAAACGGCCTTGCATTCAGAACCGCTTTAAACATCTCTTTCGGGCATGCCGTATGCTTGATGACAGCCCCCTCTGGCGCCAGGTTCCCTCTCAAGATTGCAATACTTCCATCCGTGCCGATTGCCTTATCATATGGCCGAATGATGTCCTCTTTCTTCAGGGAAACACCGTATCTTTCGTTGAAATCCTGCAGCCATTTCTCACATCTCTCGTAGAAACCGTTTTTCTTTAACTCCTCCAGGTTTTCTCCCAGCGTCTTTCCTGTCACAGTCATTACATCCAGATGGAGATAATCCTTAATCTCCTCCATAATAGCCGGAACACCGCCTGCATAGTAGAAGCATTCTGCAGGCCAGCGTCCTGCAGGACGTACATCCAGAAGATAGCGGGCATTTCTGTGAAGACGGTCAAAGGTATCGCCTGTAATTTCAATTCCAAATTCATGGGCAATGGCAGGCAGATGCAGCAGGCAGTTGGTGCTTCCGGAAACAGCCGCATGTACCAGAATTGCATTTTCAAAGCTCTTTATGGTTACGATATCACCGGGACGCATATCCGGCTCATGAGCCAGTTCTACCGCACGTTTTCCAGCTTCTCTTGCAAAAGCAAGAAGGTCAGGGCTGGTGGCAGGCATCAGGGCGCTTCCAGGCAAAGCCAGTCCCAGTGCTTCCGCCATGATCTGCATGGTAGAGGCAGTTCCGATGAAGGAACATGCGCCGCAGCTTGGGCAGGCATTGCATTTTGCCCAGTTCAGCTTCTCTTCATCAATTTCCCCTCTCTGGTATTTGGCACTGTACATGCCAAGCTGCTCCAGAGTCAGCATTTCCGGTCCTGCATTCATGGTACCGCCCGGCACTACAAGAGCCGGAATGTTCACGCGGGCCAGGCCCATCAGATTTCCGGGAAGACCTTTATCACAGCTTGCAAGGTAAACACCTGCATCAAAGGGAGTGGCATTGGCATGAATTTCAATCATGTTGGCGATCATCTCACGGCTTACAAGGCTGAAGTTGATTCCGTCCGTGCCCTGGCTTTCTCCGTCACAGATATCGGTACAGTGATATCTTGCGCCGTGTCCGCCTGCCTCTTCTGCACCTTTTCGTACCTCTTCCACCAGGATATCCAGGTGTCCGCTGCCCGGATGGCTGTCTCCAAACGTACTCTCAATAAAAATCTGCGGTTTTGATAAATCCTCCGGCTTCCATCCGGTTCCGATACGGAGCGGATCCAGCTCCGGTGCCAGTTCACGCATTTTCTGACTTACTAATTCCATCATTCATGCCCCTTTCCAATTATCTTTTTTATATTTTCTTTTTAAATCCACTTCTTTATGCAAAGAAGGAGATGATCAATGCAACGATAAATCCGGTTCCGCCAACAAGCGTTTCCATAATCGTCCAGGTTTTTAAGGTTGTCTTTTCGTCCATTCCCACCAGGGATTTTACCAGCCAGAAGCCGGAGTCATTAAAGTGGGAGCATACGGTAGCGCCTCCTGCAATGGCTGCTGTAGTGCAGGCCAGATACAGAGGAGAAAGACTGGCGATTTCCGGCATTGCCGCAATAATTCCTGCTGCCATGGTCATAGCCACAGTGGAGGATCCTACGCAGATTCTTACAAGTGCTGCTACGATAAACGCTACTACTACGATCGGAAGATTTGCTGAGGAAACGGCATTTCCGATTACATCACCAAGGCCGGAATACTGCAGCATGTAGCGGAGTACGCCGCCGCAGGCAGTTACCAGAAGGATCAGTCCGGTCGGCTCCAGGGATTTTGTCATGATTTTTTCCAGCTCATCCATTTTGTATCCATGTTTGATTCCCAGAATCACCATAGCCGCAATGGTTGCGATCAGCAGTGCCACAAACGGCTCGCCAAGGAAGCCAAGAATCGGCTGCACCGGTGCCAGCGCCGGAATTACCCCTGCAAAGGAATCCAGGATGATCAGTACAAGAGGAATCAGAATAATTCCAACAATGGTCCAGAAATTCGGAAGCTTGGATTCATCAATTTCTGCCTGATTTGCCACATGCTCCGGAACAGGAATCATGAATTTCTTACCGCAGATAGAACCCCAGACCGGGCCTGCCACGATCATGGCAACAACACCGCAGCCAATACCTACCATAATTACCCAGCCAAGATCTACATTCAGCATCGTACTTACCAGTACCGGGCCTGGTGTCGGAGGGATAAATGCATGTCCGACTGCCAGTCCTGCCAGAAGGGGGATTGCATAAAACAGGGAAGACCGGTTGGTTCTTTTTGCAAGTGAGAATGCCAGCGGAATCAGGATAATCAATCCTGCATCAAAGAATACCGGCATTGCAATAACAAGACCTGTAATACCCAAAGCCCATGCGGCCTTTTTGTCTCCAAACCACTTTACCATAGTAACGGCCAGAGTCTGTGCACCGCCCGACACTTCCAGTATCGCACCGAACATGGAACCAAGCCCTACCAGAAGTGCAATACCCTTCAGCGTGTTTCCGATACCATCATTCACCGCTGTCACGATATTCTCGAAAGGCATCCCGGAAATCAGCCCGATTGCAATAGCTCCCACCAAAATAGCAACCATCGCCTGAACCTTAAATTTAATGATCAACACCAATAATAACACAAGACCCACCACAGCAGCCACGATCAATCTCGTCGGGTCCAAAGTTGCAGTTGTTTCTGCAGCCATAATTGTACCTCCTTCATCCTGAACACACAATTTTTTTGTAAAAACCATGTTCCTTTCATACGTTTTTCTTTGTTCTTTATAACATCTGACGTCTTATGTTATCTTGGTTTTATTATATATATTCACCTATATAAAGTCAATACATCTGATGTCTTTTCCTTCTTTTCTACTTTTCGCACAAAAAAAGAGCGGATTACCTATCTGTAAACCCGCCTTTTTTGTTTAATTTTACTATATCCGTTCCATCCGCAGCTTTTCAGCCTTCTCAGATCGCCCCTGATACATCTGATGTATTTCCCTTTTTCTTTGACTTTTCCTGATGTTCCTGCAGTTCTTTCATAAGTGCCTGTCTGTTATAGGTCAGATGCATGACCATGGCACATTTGGCTCCCACCGAATCTCTGTTCAAAATAGCATTTGTAATTTCTCTGTGGGTTTCGATCGTTTCCTGCATAAGAGTCCTGTGTGTCAGCTTTGCAAAGGTCAGGACCGCTGTATTGATCACCGGAATCAGCGTTTCCACCACCCGGTTCTTGCTGCATCTGGCAATACATGTGTGAAATTCGATATCCTTTTTCGTATGGTTCTTTCCTTCTCTGTAGAGCCGCTCCACCTCGTCACACAATACTTTAAGCTGCTCTCCTTCTTCCTTAGTTGCATATTCCGCAGCCAGGGAGGCAATCTCCGGTTCCAGCATCAGGCGCACCTCAAACAATTCCAGGGCCAGCTTATATTTATCCTGAAATCTGGACAATCCCAGAGGATCCTCCTCCAGAGAGCTGGTGCTGATCACATAGGTTCCCGAACCTCTGCGCACTTCCAGGATTCCCTTGGATACCAGACCCTTCACTGCTTCGCGTATGGTACTCCTGCCTACGCCGAATTTCTCCGCCAGTTCGAATTCATTTGGGATTTTCTGCCCCACCTCCAGCGGTTCCTCCAATATAAAATTCATCAGCTCATCTTCCACCTGTGAGCCCAGTAACTTTTTATTTACCTTTTCAAACTGATACATTCCAATTCTCCGCTCCTGCTATTGCTGAACAATCCCGCATACCCCAAGATTGTACTGCTCTATTTTAGCATATCAGGGGAGAATTTACCACTATGCATTTCAAATTCGTCTGACATATTCCCAACTTTTGGAAGGTTCCTTATGAGCCGCTTATCGGTTCATTTCACTCTTATACCCCGTATTGGCATGATCACAGATAATATTTTCAATCTCGCCCCTATTCAAAGACGGCATATCTCCCGGAATGGTATTCTTGGCCGCACTGCTGGCATTGCCGTATTTCAGGGCCTTTTCGCAGCAGCCGTCCTCACTCAGCAGCCCGTAAAGAGCACCAGCCACATAGGCGTCTCCGCTGCCGATCCGGTCTACTACTTCAATATTTTCATATGGCTTTTCTTCATGGAATACTTTCGCCTTCGCATCATAGATGACTGATGTAAAACTATGCACCTTCGGGCTGTGAACCGTTCTCTGGGTAGAAGCCATAACAGAAATGGGATACTCGCCGGCAAAGCTTTCCATAATTTCCTTCAGATCTCCTTCCTTGCCAAACGTCAGACGTGCCGTATCTTCAGAACAGAAGAAAATATCTACGTACGGCAGAATTCCTTCAATACACTTCCGGGCTTCTTCCCCTGACCAGAGATTCAGACGGAAATTCACATCAAAGGAGATCAATGCGCCCGCTTCTTTAAATCGTTTGATCATCTCCACTCCGGTCTTCCTGCACGCCTCACTGAGCGCCAGAGTAATTCCCGAGGTATGAAAACAGCGTGCTGACTGATAAATACTGCTGTCAAATTCGTCAATATCGATTCTTGTCATGGAAGAATTCTGGCGGTCATAGACAACACCCGGTTTTCTTGGATATGCGCCGTTTTCATAGTAATAAATCCCCAATCTGGCATCCCTGCCCTTATCATAGATCAGATAATCGTCGCTGACCCCACAGAAACGGATCTTATTTTTTGCAAAAATCCCGATGCTGCTGTCCGGAATCCTGGAAATGATCCCCGAGCGCAGCCCCATCAGGGAAACGCCGGATGCCACGTTCAGCTCAGCTCCTCCTACCTGTTTCTCAAAAAGATCTCCTCTCACGATCCGCTCATTATTCGGCGGTGACAGTCTCAATAAAATTTCCCCCAGGGACAAAAGATCAAATTCTTTTCCACTCATACCTGTTCTCCTTTTTTCTATTCTAAGTATTCTCTATCATTTCCGTAATGATTCCTATTTCTGAAAAAGGACGGCCTCTTTTCAGAAGAACCGTCCTTTTTCACATGGCGTAAAGTGTAAAATGGTCGTAACTGCCAGTGTATTACAGTTACAATAGGTTAAGGAGTACATCACCCCGCCGGAAGCAGGTAATGATGTTTATTATCTCTGGACACGGCCGGAAGCGTCTCCTCCGGCAAGTTTTGCAACTTCGTCCATGGATACCATATTAAAGTCACCCTCGATGGAGTGTTTCAGACAGGATGCTGCTACGGCAAACTCGATGATCGCCTGGGAATCATATCCGCTTAATGCTGCAGCGATCAATCCGCCGCCGAAGCTGTCGCCGCCGCCTACGCGGTCAACGATGTGCATTTTGTATTTTTTGCTGAAGTAGTAGTCTGTTCCGTCATATAACATTGCAGACCAGTTGTTGTCATTTGCGGAAATAGACTCACGAAGGGTAATGGCAACCTTTTCAAATCCAAAACGATCGGCAAGCTGTTTTGCAACATCCTTGTATCCCTCATGGTTTACGGTTCCTGCCGTAACATCCGTATCGGCTGCCTTAATTCCAAATACGTCAGCCGCATCTTCTTCATTGGCGATGCAGACATCTACATATTTGCAGAGCTCGCCCATGACCTGTCCGGCCTTTTCCTTGCTCCACAGCTTATTTCTGTAGTTCAGGTCGCAGGAAACCTTCACACCAAGTTCTTTGGCTGCTTTGCAGGCTTCCAGGCAGATGGCTGCCACATCATCATTCAGTGCAGGGGTAATGCCGGTAAAATGGAACCATTCAGCGCCGTCCAGAATTTCCTTCCAGTTAAAATCTTCAGAGGATGCAGTATAGATGGAGGATCCTGCACGGTCATAAATAACCTTGGAAGGTCTCTGGGATGCACCTTTTTCCAGGTAGTAGATTCCTACACGGTCTCCGCCGCGGGCAATACGGGTGGTATCTACACCATATCTTCTCAGAGAGTTGATTGCTGCCTGTCCGATCTCATGGGTCGGAAGCTTGGTTACAAAAGATGCATCAAAGCCATAGTTGGCAAGTGAAACGGCTACGTTGGCTTCGCCGCCGCCGAAGGTTGCTCCTAACTTTTCTGCCTGCACGAAACGGTAGTATCCTTCCGGTGCAAGTCTCAACATAATTTCTCCGAATGTAACGACTTTTTTACTCATTATTTGTTTCCTCTGCTTTCTTTTACGATTTCTACTGCTTCCTGTGTCAGTTCTTTAATTTTGTCAAATTCTCCTGCATCTACCAGGCTTCCCTTTACCATCCAGCTTCCGCCGCATGCAAGGATTCTGTCGTATGCAAGGTATTCTTTTACATTTTTCGGGTTGATTCCGCCGGTCGGCATGAATTTCATTCCTACGTACGGTGCTGCCATAGCCTTGATCATGTCCAGGCCGCCTGCAGGTTCTGCAGGGAAGAATTTTACAACCTCCAGGCCCAGTTCGATAGCCTGCTCTACTTCGCTTGGCGTACATGTTCCCGGAGTTACCGGAATTCCTTTATCTACACAGTATTTTACTACTTTCGGATTCAGACCCGGGCTTACGATAAATTTAGCACCTGCTGCCACTGCACTGTCTACCTGCTCGGTGGTCAGAACAGTTCCTGCACCTACCAGCATTTCCGGATACTGCTCGCTCATAATACGGATGGATTCCTCTGCTGCTGCGGTACGGAAGGTTACTTCCGCACATGGAAGTCCGCCTTCGCAAAGTGCCTTTGCCAGAGGAGCAGCATCCTTGACATCATTTAAAACAACTACCGGTACAATTCCGATTTCCTGAATTTTTTTCAATACTTCGTTCATTTTTTAACCCTGCTTTCCTTAACATTTTTTGTTTTTGTTACAAATTACACCTTTTTCTTGTCTTCTGCCCGGCCCTGATGTTTCGGTCTTTTATTGTTCATTTCGTATGAGAATTTTATTCCGCTTAATCATTTCATATTATGGAACTCAATTTCATATTATGAACTTCTATGTTTTTGATTATACTCCATTTCCTTATATTGTCAAGAGATTAATGGAATATTTTTTTCTTATTTCTATTTATTTGTTACCATTCACAGCTACTGCTGAGATATACACTAAAAAAGAATGCAGGAT